>JAKPQH010000061.1 GCA_029580855.1 bacterium
GGGGGCGTGTCGTGACGCGCCTGGCCTATGCCCACTTCGGTATCCCGCCGCCGACCGGCCCGCAGGGCGAGCTGTGGTCCGCCCGATGATTACGGCGGAGCGGTGCGTGGGCGTTTGGGTTTCGACTTCGGTCCGGGGACGCCCGACCTCGGACCGCCAACTTCGAACCGTGAACCCTGACCCATGTTTGACTCGTTGGGAAAGCTGCTGATCCTGTTCGGCGTGGTGCTGGTCCTGGTGGGGGGCGTCCTGGTCCTCACTGGAAGGCTCCCGTTCCTGGGACGATTGCCGGGTGACATCGTGATTCGGCGGGAACACTGGAGTGTCTATTTCCCCCTGACGACCGGCATCCTGATCAGCGTCCTGCTCACCCTGATCTTCAGCATCTTCGGTCGGCGATGATAGGCGCGCGCCCGCAGCCCCCACGCCGGCGGCGGCCCGTCGCGCTTATGACGGCCGCTCTCCTCTTCACCGTGGCGGCGTCTGCGGCGACCGCCGAGGACACCGTGCGCGTCCTCCTGGCGGAGGGTCGGCCGGTCGTGACGGTCGGCAGTCCCGGGCCGCTCACCCTGACGGATGTCTCCGGTCGACGAATCCTGGCGCGGCGCATGGGCGGCGGGTTTCGGCTGACGAATCAGCGCGGGCTCGTTGCCGTACGCGAAACGGGGAAAGCGGCCGCCAGCCTCATCGCCTGGCCCGGCGACGGCGCCCTGCTCACCCTCGACGGGCAACCCTTCCGTGGTCGGCTGTTTGTCCAGGTTCTCAACGGCGGCTTGGTGGCCGTCAACCTGGTCGAACTGGAAGCGTATTTGCAGGGCGTCGTGAAGGACGAGATCCCACCCGGCTGGCCGGCGGAAGCCGCCAAGGCCGTGGCGGTCGCGGCGCGGACGTATGCGGTCTACCAGGGCCTCCGGAATCCCGACGCGCTGTTTCACCTGCGCGCCACCACGGCCTCCCAGGTCTACGGCGGGGCGCGAGGGGAGGATGCCCGCACAAACTGGGCGATCCAGGCAACCCGGCGGCAGATCCTGACGTTCGGCGGGCAACCGTTCCCGGCCTTCTACCACTCCTGTTCCGGCGGCGCTACCGAGGACGCCATGGATGTATTCGGCCTGGAGTACGACACCGTCCTCGGCGTCAAGGACGACTACAGCCTGGCGTGTCCGTACGTCTTGTGGGTCGAACGGTTGACCCACCGGCAGATCGAAGGCAATCTCGCCCGCGCAGGGCACCGGGTCGGGCGCGTCCTGGCGATCCAGGACCTGATCCGAAGCCGGACCGGGCGGATCTTCCAGATCGAGGTCCGGCACACCCAGGGAACGCTTGTCTTGGAGGGCAGGCGGTTTCGCGAGGCCATGGGCAACGACGTGATCCGCAGCACCGACTTCCAGGTCCGTGAAGAGGGCGGCGCGTTCACCTTCGTCGGGCGCGGATCCGGACACGGTGTGGGGTTGAGCCAGTGGGGCGCCAAGGAGATGGCCGACCTGGCGTTCCAATATCACGAGATTCTGAAGTTCTATTACCCCCTGGCCGCCATCGGCCTCTGGCCCGAGTAACGCGCCCGGGTCCTGTTCCGCTGTTGGCTTGGCCTCGCGGCGCGCAACCCCCGGCGCTCGGTGTTTCCATGCTCTTGACCCAATTCGATTACGGCCTCCCGCCGGACCTGATCGCCCAAGAACCTGCCCCGGAGCGGGATGCGTCGCGCCTGCTGGTCCTCGATCGGGCCTCCGGGCAGACCGCGCACCGGACCTTCGCCGACCTCCCCGAGTACTTCCAGCCCGGCGACGTGCTGGTCGTCAATGACACGCGCGTCATGCCGGCGCGGCTCTTCGGCGCGTATGACGACGGGAAGGCGGTCGAGATCCTCCTGGTCCGGCCGGCGGGCGACCACTGCTGGGAGGCGCTGGTCAAGCCCGCCAGGCCCGCCCGCGTCGGCCGCCGGCTGCTCCTCGCCTGCGATCACCTCGAGGCCACCGTGGTCATGCCCGGGACACACGGGCGCCGCATCCTGCGGCTTCCCCCGGACGTGGATCTGCGCGCCCTGCTCGACTCCTACGGCGTCGTGCCCCTCCCACCGTACATCAGGCGGCACGCCGCGAGCCGAACGGCCGCCGCAGGCGGGCCGTCGGGAACCGACGCCGCTCCGGCGATGGCGCAGACCCGCTCGCGGCTCGGCTCGGACCGCGACCGCTACCAGACCGTGTATGCCCGCGAGGACGGCGCCGTGGCGGCGCCGACGGCGGGACTGCATTTCACGCCCGAGCTGCTCGACCGCATTCGCGACCTGGGCGTCCACATCTGCCCCCTGACCCTGCACGTCGGCCCCGGTACGTTCCTCCCGGTGCGGGTGGAGGATGTGTCGGAGCACCGGATGGAGTCCGAGCGGTACACGATCCCCGCGGGGACGGCCGACGCGGTAAACAGCGCCAAGCGGGACGGGCGGCGTGTGGTGGCGGTGGGAACGACCAGCGTGCGGAGTCTGGAGCACGCCGCTCGAGGGGGTCGCCTGCTTCCGGCTTCGGCCGGGGATGCGGATCTGTTCATCACGCCCGGGTTCCGCTTCGGGATCGTGGACGCCGTTCTCACCAATTTTCACCTGCCCCGCTCCACCCCCCTCATCCTCGTGGCAGCATTCGCCGGTCTGGACGCGACACGCCGCGCGTACGCCGAAGCCATCGCCCGCCGTTATCGCTTCTACAGTTACGGCGACGCCATGCTGATCCGATGACCGCATCGGCGGCCCCCCCGCGCGGACCCATGGGCTACACCCTGCTCGCCACCGACCCCGCCACCGGCGCGCGCCGCGGACGCCTCCAGACGGCGCACGGCGCCGTGGAGACCCCGGTCTTTATGCCGGTGGGCACCCAGGCCACCGTCAAGACGCTGGAGCCGCGGGACCTTGCGGCGGCGGGGTCGACGATTCTGCTGTGCAACACCTACCACCTCTATCTCCGCCCGGGGCACGCACTGATCGAGGATCTCGGCGGCCTGCATCGCTTCATGGGCTGGGACCGGGCGATCCTGACCGACAGCGGCGGGTACCAGGTGCTCAGCCTGGCGGAGCTGCGCCGCATCGACGAGGACGGGGTGGCGTTCCGGTCTCACCTGGACGGTTCCCGTCACGTCTTGACGCCGGAGAAGGTGATGGAGATCCAGCTGGCGCTCGGCGCGGACATCCTCATGGCGCTGGACGAGTGCCCGCCCCACGATGCCGATGCCGCGTACCACCGGGCGTCCATGGAGCGGACGCTCCGCTGGGCGGCCCGCTGCCGCGCCGCGCACCCGAGCGACGAGCCCGCGCTGTTCGGCATCGTTCAGGGCGGCACGCTGCCGGATCTCCGCGCGCGCTCGGCCGAGGAGACCCGGCGGATCGGCTTCTCGGGATACGCCCTGGGGGGTCTCGGCATCGGCGAGGGCCCGGCGGCGATGTACGCGACGGTGGAGAGCGCCACGGCATTCTTGCCCGCGGACGCGCCTCGCTATCTCATGGGTGTCGGGACGCCGCAGGACCTGCTGGAGTGCATCGCCCGCGGCGTCGACATGTTCGATTGCGTCCTACCGACGCGGAACGGACGAAACGGGACGCTCTTCACCTCCACCGGGCGCCTGAACATCAAGCGCGCCGTCCACGCCCGCGACGAGCGTCCTCCGGACGCCGACTGCGCGTGCTACACCTGCCGCAACTTCTCGCGGGCCTATCTGCGACATTTGTACGTTTCGGGCGAGATTCTTGGTCTTCGCTTGAATACCATCCACAATCTGCATTACTATCTGGACCTCATGCGTCAGGCACGCCAGGCCATCGAAGCCGGCGGCTTTCCCGCGTGGAAAGACGCAACCCTGGCACGCATGCGCGTCGAACCGACAACCCCGCAACACGCACAGGAGACTCGGACCGATGATTGACGTGGCCTACGCCCAAGGGGCCGGCGGCGCCGGCGCACCCGGAGGGGGATTCTCGATGCTGGTTCCCCTCCTTTTGATGTTCGCCGTCTTCTACTTTTTGCTCATCCGCCCGCAGCAGAAGAAGCAGCGCCGCCATCAGGACATGCTGAAGAGCCTCCGGGTCGGCGACAAGGTGATGACCAACGGGGGAATCGTCGGCACCATCATCGAGGGCGGCGAGCAGTTCGTGAAGCTGGAGATCGCCGATCGGGTCCGGGTGGACGTCGGGCGAAGCTATATCGCCGGCAAGATCGTCGTGAAGGAAGGGAGGGAGGCCGAACCGGTGACCCCGGAGGGGCAAGCGGCCGGCCAGCGCGGCGGAGGAGGCTTTCTGGGCAAGCTGTTCGGAAAGTGACTCGGCACACCGACTCCCCCACCGCCCTGCGCCGCTGAGAGCGGTGGGGGCCGCAATCATTCCACGGGGCGCCGGCGCATGTGGCGCAGCCCGCCCGTCGGCGTCTTTTACCGACGGGACTCCAGGTACTCCTTTAGCGCCGCAGCGTTGTTCAACCGCAACTCCGCCGAGCCGAAGAGCAGGGTGGCGCCCCCGCGCCCCAGGGCGTTCCGGAGCTGCGCGACACCCTCGCCGTTCGTGTCCAGCTCGGCGAAGTAGCGACGCTTGAACTCCGGCCACTTCTCCGGCGCGTGCCCGTACCAGCGGCGCAGCTCGCTGGAGGGCGCCACATCCCTGGCCCAGTAATCGACCGCGGCCTTCTCCTTCGAAAGCCCTCGCGGCCACAGACGATCCACCAGAATTCGGCGCCCGTCCTTTTGCTCCGGCGGTTCGTACACTCGCTTGGTCCGTATGGCCATCGTAGTCACCTCACGACAGTGGATCGGGAACGCGGGTCGGGCCGGCCAGCCGCGTGCGGCGGCGGGGCCCCCGCAGTGACGGCTCCCGCGGTCACGGGAGCAGCTTCCGGTACAGGACGTGCCGGCGGTTCTTGGTAAAGGGGCGGACCTGCCCTGGCCAGCGACCTTGGTCCACGGCCTTGGCCCACGCGTCGCTCACCAGGACCTCGGGACTCTCGATCTCGTACAGGGCGTTGTAGGTCGGCTCGTTCTCGACAACGATGGTTTTTCGCTCGCCGCCGACGACCAGCGTCACCTCCTGCTTCCTGAAGCGCGCGACCGCCACCACGCCGGGGACGGTGAGGAGCAGCGGCACGTGCTCCTGGTCGTAGACTTCGTTGAACAGCGCGTCCTTGTCCGGCTCCACGTCCATGGCGGCGCTGAAGAGATACTTCGTCTGGAACGACATCGGTCTCTCCTTTGCGAGGGGGTCCGCCGCAAACGGCTGCGTGCTGCGCGTCCTGTCTACGGTACCACAAGATCCACCGGGGCACCAACGTCCAACGCGCGGCCACCCCGGTTCGCGGCTCGAGGCTCGCCGGGGCGGAGTTTTCGTTTTGCATCGTCGGACGAACATGTTAGGCTGTTTTTTACAGACCGTTGCCGTCGTCGGGGATGCGGAATGACCGATGCGTTCGTGACCATCGACTGGACCGGGACCGGCACCATCCGGCTCATCGACCAGACGCGGCTGCCGCTCGAAGAGGTGTACGTCGAGTGCGCGACCGTGGACGAGGTGGCGCGCGCCATCCGGACGATGCAGGTCCGGGGGGCGCCGGCCATCGGGATCGCCGCCGCCATGGGGCTGGCGATGGCCGCCCGGACGATCCAGGCGCCGACCTTCGCGGCCTTCTACGCCGCCCTGGAGACACACGGCGCGGACCTCCTGCGCACCCGCCCCACCGCCGTGAATCTGGCCTGGGCCGTGCGGAAGCTGCTGCGCGCGGCGCAGAGCCTGCGGGACCTGCCGCTGGCCGAGATACCCGGCCGCCTGATCGCGGAAGCGACCGCCATGCGGGCGGAGGACATCCGCATCAACCGAGCCATCGGCGCGCACGGGCAGGAGCTGGTGCCCGACCCGGCGCGGATCCTCACCCACTGCAACGCCGGCGGTCTCGCCACCGCGGGATACGGAACGGCGGTCGGGGTCATCCGCGCGGCCGCCGAGGCCGGAAAGCGCGTCAGGGTCTGGGTGGATGAAACGCGCCCCCTGTTGCAGGGCGCCCGCCTGACGGCCTGGGAGCTGTCGCGCGCCGGCATCCCGGCGACGCTCATCACGGACAACATGGCGGGGTATTTTATGCATCGGGGCGAGGTGGATTTCGTCGTCGTGGGTGCGGACCGGATCGCCAGGAATGGGGATACGGCCAACAAGATCGGCACCTACAGCGTCGCCGTCCTGGCCCGGGCCCACGGGATCCCGTTCTACGTGGCGGCGCCCACCTCGACACTGGATCTGAGTGTGAACGGGGGCGCGGAGATTCCCATCGAGGAGCGGGGGCCGGAGGAAGTCACCGAGATCGGCGGCCGTCGTCTGGCGCCCAGTGGAATCCGAGCGGCCAATCCGGCCTTCGACGTCACGCCCGCCAGTTACATCGACGGGATCATCACCGAGCGGGGCGTCGCGCGTACCCCGTATGACGAGAGCTTGCCGCGCCTGGCCGGCGACGCGTAGCCCATGCGCCAACATGCACGATAGCCCTCACACCTCCCATTCCAAGGTATCGCTCAGGCCGGGGCGCTGGCTCATCCTGGCGGCGCTTCTCGTGTCGGTGGCGGGGGGCGCCCACGCCGGCGACGACACCGGATCCGTTTTCGAGGCCGTCATCCGCGTTGCAGCCAAGAGCGTGGAATCCGGCGATCTTTCCGCCGCGGCGGAGGCGTTGTCGAGGCTGGACCCGCTGCGGATCCCGGAGGCCCAGCGACGGCGGGCGGATCTCCTCCTGGGTGTCGTCTTCTGGCGCCAGGGCCGGGCCGAGGATGCCGCCGAGCGCCTGGAGGCCGCCGCGGCCGACGCCCTCCTGGGGGATTACGCCCTCTACAACCTCG
Organism: bacterium; assembly: GCA_029580855.1. Lineage (GTDB taxonomy): Bacteria > Methylomirabilota > Methylomirabilia > Methylomirabilales > 2-02-FULL-66-22 > 2-02-FULL-66-22. The sequence goes on from JAKPQH010000061.1 coordinate 6,847, forward strand.
CCCGGGCCCGGCGATCGGCCGGCCGCCCCGAACTGGCGGCGGAGGCGCTTCAGCGGCTCGTTGCACAACATCCGCAGAGCGTCTTCCGCGATCGGGCGGGCCGCGAGATGCCGCGGGATTTTCTGGAGGCCGGCCGGCTCGCCGAAGCCGAGGAGGCCACAAAGCAATATCTGGCTGCCGGCCCCTCCAGCGCGGGACGAGGCGACGTGGGTCTCACGCTGGGGGAGATCTTCCTGCGCGGCGGATGGGTGGACCGGGCCGAGGAGGTATTCCGCCGCTTGTGGATCGAGCTGCCGGGGAGCCCGGAGAGTCAACGCGCCCAGGAGTTGCTGGCCGCCATCCCGACCGCGCGGCCCCTCACCGCCGACGAGCAGTTCCAGCGGGCCGCGACGCTCTACCAGATCGGGCGATACGGGCCGGCCATCCCGGAGCTGGCCCCCTTCGCGGTCGCCGGGTCCCCGCGCGAGGCGCGAGCGCGGATGATGCTGGGCCTCAGCGCGTTCAACACTCGCCAGTACGCCCAGGCGGTGCAATGGCTGGAGCCGCTCACGGACTCTGCCCGCCCGGATGCGTCGGAGGCCCGTTTTTGGCTGGGGCGCAGCGCCGGTCGCGCCGGGGATGCGGAGAAGTTCACCGCCTCCTTGACCCGGGTCGCCGATGCCAAACCGAAGACGCGGCGGAGCGAGGAGGCGCTCTACCTCCTGGCCCAGGACGCCGCCGACAACGCGGACATCGCCAAATCCCGCGCCTACCTGGCTCGCCTGCTGCGGGACTACCCCAAGGGCGCCTGGCGGGATGTCGCCCTGTGGCTCCAGGGTTGGCTCGCCTACAAGCGGAAGGAATTTTCCGCGGCCGCGGCGTCCTGGAGGCGCCTCGCGGACGAGGAATCGGGATCCCGCTGGCGCGTCCCGGCGATCTACTGGCGGGGCCGCGCGCTCGAGGCCGCCAAACATATCTCCGATGCGCTGAAAACCTACCGGACGCTGGTGGACAGCGGCGCGAACGAGTACTACTACCGCCTCCGAGCGACCGATCGGCTGGCCGTTCTGACAAAGAAGGCGCCCCCGAAACCGCCGGCGGGGGCGGCCAAACCGTTGCCGGCGGGCGGCGCCGTGGGGCCCCACGCCGAGAAGGCCCGAGCCTTGCGGGGTCTCGGCCTCGCCGACGAGGCGGTCGAGGAGTGGATCGAGCAGGTGTGGGGCCGCCCGGACGAGCGGGCCGGTCTGGCGGAAGCGTGCAACGTGTTCCTGGAACTGGGTCGGTACGACAAGGCCGTCTGGGTGGGGAACAGACTGCTGCGGCCGATGCTGGTTCAGGAAGGCGGCCTGCCGCCCATCCCCGGTTTCTGGCAGTGCAGCTACCCTCTGGGCCACATCGACCTGGTGCGCCGGAACGCTGGAGAACGCGCGCTCGATCCGTACCTGGTGCTGGCCGTGATCCGCGAGGAGAGCGCGTTCGCGCCCCAGGCCGTCTCCCGCGCCGGAGCGCGCGGACTGATGCAGCTCATGCAGCAGACGGCGGACCTCACGGCGCGCGAGCACAAACTGCCCCCCGTGACCTCCGCCGACCTGGAGGCGCCGGAGCGGAACATCCAGCTCGGCGTGAACCACCTGGCGGACCTCATCCGGGACTTCGGCGGCAACCTCAGCTTGGCGCTGGCGGGGTACAATGCGGGGCGGCACGCGGTGCAGCGCTGGGTGCAGCGCTTCGGGTTCGCCGACGAGGCCGAGTTCGTCGAGGACATCCCCTACACGGAAACCCGCAACTACGTCAAGCGCGTGCTGGGCAACTACGATCGGTACCAGACGCTGTACGGGCCGGCGCAGGCCGGGACGCGCGAGCCGCCGGGAGCGCCGTCCCCCGCGTGGGCCCGCGCGGGGCGGCAAGACGACCACCCGGGGAGGAGCTGAGACATGCGCGGGAGCCGGATGCCGACGGCGCTGACCGTCGCCGGCTCGGATTCCGGCGGGGGCGCCGGGATCCAGGCCGACCTGAAAACGTTCACCGCTTTTCGCGTGTTCGGTCTGTCGGCGATCGCGGGCCTCACGGCACAGAACACGCGTGGGGTCCGCGGTGTGGAGCTTCCCACCACGGAATTCATCGCGGCGCAGCTCCGCGCCGTCCTGGAGGACATCGGCGTGGACGCCGTGAAGACCGGCATGCTGGCCACGGGGGCGATCATCCGGACCGTGGCCGGCGCGGTGCGCGAGTTCCGGTTGACCAATCTCGTCGTGGATCCGGTCATGATCGCCGCCAGCGGCGACACCCTCATGCAGCATGAGGCCGCACCGGTCATGCGCGAGCACCTGTTTCCGCTGGCCACGGTGGTCACACCCAACCTGGACGAGGCCACCTTCTTGTGCGAGCGCAAGATCCGGACCATCGACGACATGGAGGAGGCGGCCCGGACGATCCACGCCATGGGTCCGCGCTACGTCCTGATCAAGGGCGGGCATCTCCCGGGCGAGCGCGTGGTGGATCTGCTCTTCGACGGACGCCACTCCGTGCGGACGGAAAGCCCGCGCATCCCGGGAGAATTCCACGGCACCGGCTGCACCCTCTCCTCGGCCATCGCGTCGGGTCTGGCCAAAGGCCTGGGTGTGCCGGAAGCCGTCGCGGCGGCTCAAGCCTACATCGCCCTCGCGATGCGCTCGGCCCCCGCCGTCGGCGGGGGGCGCCGCCCCCTGAACCACTGTCCGGACGGTTTCGTCCCCCCGGAGGTCCGGCCATGAAGGCGGTCCCTGCCTGTCTCACCTGCATCCTGGGGGATGTCTATGCCGCAGCCCAGCAGGTCACCCGCGACCCCGCCGTCCAGCTCCGAGTGGCAAAGGACTGCATGAGGTTCTTGGCGGACACCTTTGGCCACGAGCGGGTGCCGTCCGACTACATCACCGAGGTGCACCGGATCCTCAAGCGCGACACCGGCGTCGCCACCCCCTTCGCCGAAAGCCGGAACCAGTTGAACCGGGTCGCCATGGAGCTGGCCCCGACCATCCAGGCGCAGGCGGAACGGTTGGAGGGGCTGCCCCGTTTTCGTGTCCTGACCTTGTGGGCCCTGGCGGGGAACAGCCTGGATTCGCGCACCGTCGGGATCGGGTACGCCTTCGAGCCGGCCCGGATGCTCCAGCATCTGCAATCGTACGTGGACCGCGGGATGGCCAGGGACGATGTGGACCGTCTGTACGAGCGGGTGACCGCACGCACCCCCGTCCTGTACATCCACGACAACGTCGGCGAGATCGCCCTGGACGCGCTGCTGATCCGGGAGATCCGGCGTCACGGCTGCCGGGTCACCTCCGCCCTGCGCGGCGGCCCGATCACCTCCGACGCCACCATGGCGGACGGCCTCGCCGTCGGTCTGGACCGCGCCGCGGACCGGCTGATCCAGGCCGGTTCGGACACTCTCGGCATCTCCTGGGACGAGGCCTCCCCCGAGCTCCGCGCTGCGCTGCGCGCTGCGCCGCTGGTCATCGCCAAGGGGCAGGCCAACTATTACGTGTTCTCCGAGCACCGGGCGGAGCTTGCCGCCGAGGTCTTCTGTCTGTTTACCATCAAGTGCCAGCCGGTGGCGGACGTGGTCGGCGTGGAGCCCAAACAGGCGGTGGGGATCTTCTTGTAGCGATACACTCATCCAAGGCACACGCGCCGTGAGACCGTGGAAGAGGATATCGAATGTCGAAGCGTGGCGGCACCGCGGTCCATGGGCGCACCCACGGTCGCCAAAGCGGACGGTTCCGCACGGTGTTTGAAGGCTGACCCGGGCGAGGCAAAGCCGGCCCGTGGCGATACACCGCATGGGTCGAACCCAGGACCGGGAGAATGGTGCCATGACCCTCAGCCGCAAGCGTATCCTGCTCGGCGTCACGGGGAGCATCGCGGCGTACAAGGCGGTGGAGTTGCTCCGCCTGCTCACCAAGGCCGGTGCCGAGGTCCAGGTCGTGATGACCGAGGCCGCCACCCGGTTCGTGGCGCCCCTCACCTTTGAGACGCTCTCTCGGCAGGAGGTCCTCCTGGACATGTGGTCGCTGGCCTACAGCCACCGCATCGGCCACCTCGAGGCGTCCCAGCGCGCCCAGCTCTTCGTCGTGGCGCCGGCCACGGCGCGCACCATCGCGCGGCTGGCGCTGGGCCTGGCCGACGATTTTCTGAGCTGCATCTATCTGGCCAGCCGCTGCCCGGTGGTCGTGGCGCCGGCCATGGATTGCGACATGCTGGAGCACCAGGCCGTGCGGGAGAACCTGGCGCGGCTGCGTGACCGGGGCGTGCACATCGTCGAGCCGGACACTGGACCGCTCGCCTCCGGCATGGTGGGGCGCGGACGCCTGGCGGCGCTCTCGGAGATCGTCGGCCGCATCCGGCTGATCCTGACCCCGCGGCAGGATCTGGAGGGGCAGACGGTCCTGGTCACTGCCGGCCCCACGCGCGAGCCGCTGGACCCCGTCCGGTTCCTGTCCAACCGCTCCTCCGGCAAGATGGGGTACGCCATCGCGGAGGCGGCGGCGGCGCGCGGCGCGCGGGTGATCCTGGTGAGCGGTCCCACCGCGCTGGCGCCTCCTCCCGGCGCCGACGTGATTCGCGTGGAAACGGCCGAGGAGATGTACCGCGCCGTCCTGGCCGAGCTGGAATCCGCCGGTGTCGTCATCAAGGCCGCCGCGGTGGCCGATTATCGCCCCACGCACAAGGCGGACAACAAGATCAAAAAGGGCGGCGCGCTTTCCGAGGTGGCGCTGGAGCCGACGCCGGACATCCTGGCCGAGCTGGGAAAGCGGAAGGGTCCGCGGATCCTGGTCGGCTTCGCCGCCGAGACCGACGATGTGTTGGCCAACGCCCGCGCGAAGCTCCAACGGAAAAACCTGGACCTCGTGGTCGCCAACGACGTGGGTCGGGTCGGCGCCGGCTTCGACGTGGACACCAACGCGGTGACGATCCTGGACGCCACGGGCGGCACCGAGGAGTTACCCCTCCTGTCGAAGCGCGAGGTCGCGGATCGGATCCTGGATCGCGTGACGGCTCTGCTCCGTAGGGCCGCCTGACCGACCTCCGCCGACACCGGCACGGGAAAGCCATGGAGACGGAACCCCAGCAGGAGTTGCGCGAGATCGTCGGCCAGGTGCGCGGCTATCTGGAGCGGCAGCGGGAACTGGGTCTCGATCGTGGGGAGCTATCCTGGCCCGCGTCGCCGGCCGCGGCGGCGGCGCGCCCCACCCTGGAGCAGGTGCGCGCCGATCTGGGCGAGTGCACGCGCTGCAAGCTGCACCGACACCGCACCCGGATCGTCTTCGGGGTGGGGAACCCCAAAGCCGCTCTGGTCTTCGTGGGTGAGGCGCCGGGCGCCGACGAGGACGCGCAGGGCGAGCCGTTTGTCGGCCGCGCGGGCCAGCTGCTGACCAAGATCATCGAGGCCATGGGGATGCGCCGGGAGGACGTGTATATCTGCAACATCATCAAGTGTCGCCCGCCGAACAACCGGATGCCCGAGGCGGACGAGATCGTGGCCTGCCAGCCGTTCCTGCTGGAGCAGCTTCGCGCCATCGGGCCCCGCTTCATCTGCGCGCTGGGTGGGCCCGCGGCGCAGACCCTGCTCCAGACCCGGGAGCCGATTTCGCGCCTGCGCGGCAGGTTCTACGACTTTCACGGCATCCCGCTTTTGCCCACGTTCCACCCGGCGTTTCTGCTGCGAAACCCCAACGAGAAAAAGACGGTGTGGGAAGACATGAAGCTCCTCCTGCGCCACATGCGGCAGGCCTGACGCGGCCGTGGCCCACCCACCGCCATGACCACCCCCCCCGCCACCCTCGTCGACGTGGTCTTCGCCGGCTCGCTGGCGACGCCGCTCACGTACCGCGTTCCGGATGCCTGGCGCGACGCCGCCACGCCGGGCAAGCGCGTCCTGGCGCCGCTGGGGCGGCGGACCGTCACCGGCTACCTGGTGGGCACGCGCGAGCGCGCCCCGGTGGGGGACGTCAAGGACCTCGCCGAGATCCTGGACACCGAGCCGGTGCTGGACGCGCATCTGCTGGAGTTGTCGCGTTGGGTCGCGGAGTACTATCTGTGCCCCTGGGGCGACGCGATCCGCGCGGCGCTCCCGCCCGGGATCGACGCGCTCACGCGCCGGGTCGCCAGCCTGACGGAGTGCGGGCGCGCGGTGCTGGACGAGCACGGCCCGCTCCGGTCCGAGGAACGGGAGATCCTGGCGTACCTGCGCGACCGGCGCGCCACGCCCGTGGCCTCCCTGACGCGCCGCTGGCCGCGCGCCGCGGCCCACGTTCACGCCCTGTCCCGGCGGGGTCTGCTCGCCATCGTCGCGGAGATCCGGCGCCCGCGCGTCCGGCCGCGATCCGTCGGCCATTGCCAACTCGCCGCCGGCGTGGACCCCGAAGCGGTGCCCCTGCCCGCGCGCGCCGTCAAACAGCGGGCCATCCTGCGGGCGCTGGCCGCGGCGCCGGACGGCCTAACGCGCGCGATGGCGGCGGCGGGCAGCCCCGCCGCGCTCGCCGCCCTGCTGCGCCGAGGGCTGGTCCGGGTTCGCGACGTCGAGGTGACGCGGGACCCCTTCGCGCGCGTGTCGCAGGCGGTCGAGGAGCCAAAGACGCTGGCGGCATCTCAGGCCCGCGCGCTGGAGGTCATCCGGCGGGCGATCGCGGAGCCGCGTTTCCTCCCCATCCTGCTGCACGGCGTCACCGGCTCCGGCAAGACCGAAGTGTACCTGCAGGCCATCGCAAGCGTGCTGGCGCAGGGGCGGCAGGCGCTCGTGCTCGTCCCGGAGATCTCCCTCACGCCGCTGGCGGTTCAGCGCTTCGTCGCCCGCTTCGGCGGCCGGGTCGCGGTCCTGCACAGCGGCCTCCGCGGCGGCGAGCGGTTCGATGCCTGGCGGCGGATCAAGCACGGCCAGGCGGACATCGTGGTCGGCGCACGCTCCGCGGTCTTCGCCCCGCTCCCGCGTCTGGGCATCCTCGTGGTGGACGAGGAGCACGACCCGTCCTACAAACAGGAAGAGGCCCCGCGGTACCACGGCCGGGACGTGGCCGTCATGCGGGCGAAGCTGCTGGACGCGCCGGTGATCCTGGGGTCGGCGACGCCCTCGCTGGAGAGCTACGAGCGGGCGCAGGCCGGGCGCTACACGCTGCTGCGGCTGCCGGAGCGCATCGAGGCCCGCCCGCTTCCGCGGGTCCAGATCGTGGACCTGCGCCGCGTGGACGGCGGCGAGCGCCTGCTCTCCCCGCCGCTGTCCGAGGCGATCGCCGAGCGGCTCGCCCGGGGCCAACAGTCCCTCCTCTTCCTCAACAGGCGGGGCTTCTCGACCCTGCTCTTGTGCGAGGAGTGCGGTGCCACCCTGGAGTGCCCGCGCTGCAGCATGTCGCTCACCTTTCACGCCGCCCGCGGCCGCCTGCGCTGCCACACCTGCGACTTCCAGCGGCGGCCGCCGACGCAGTGCCCGGAGTGCCGCGGCACGCGGCTGCGCTACCTGGGTTTCGGGACCCAGCAGCTCGAGGCCGCCGTCCGCGAGCGGTTTCCGACGGCGCGCGTCGAGCGCATGGACCGCGACACGATCGAGAATTGGCGCGCCGCCGAGCGGATCCTGCGGCGCCTGGCGGACGGCGCCATCGATATCCTGGTGGGCACGCAGATGATCGGCAAGGGCCACGACGTCCCCAACGTCACCCTGGTCGGCGTGGTATCCGCCGACATGGCGCTCGGCCTGCCGGATTTCCGGGCCGGGGAGCGCGCCTTCGCGCTTTTCACCCAGGTCGTCGGGCGCGCCGGCCGCGGGGACCGGCCCGGCCTGGCGTTGATCCAGACGTTCAACCCGGACCATTACATCCTGCGCGCCGTGCGGGAACAGGATTACACCACGCTCTGGGAGGCCGAGAGCCCGCTGCGCAAGGACCAGGGCCTGCCCCCGTATTCCCGCGCCGTCCTGGCCGTGCTGAGCAGCCCCCAGGAGAGCGCGGCGGAGGCGGCGGCGGCGGAGCTGGCCCGACTGGTGCGCGAGGTCGGTGTGCGGGCCGACGCCGTGAGCGGTCCGGCGCCGGCCCCGCGCTACCGTGTGCGCTCCCGGTATCGCTGGCATCTCCTGGTGCGGGGGCCGGACGCGGTGAAGCTCCACGCGCGCGTCCAGGACGCCGCGCGGCGCCTGCGTGCGGCTCCGGCGGGTCGCGGCATCCGTCTGGATCTGGATGTGGACCCGGCGTCCGTGTGCTGAGGAACGACTGGAGGGTCTGACATGCATCACACCGCCCCGCGGGTGGCGATGGTCACCGGCGCGACCGGGGCGATCGGAAGCGCCATCGCCGCGGGGATCGCCGCATGCCCGGACTTCGAGCTTGTGCTCGCGTGCCGCGACGGGCACAAGGCGGCAAGGACGGCCGAGCGCATCGTGGCGGGCGGCGGGGGTCGGCGGGTGCGCTGCGAGATCGTGGACGTGTCGCGCCGGACCGCCGTCGAGGCGCTGGCCGCGCGGTGGCGGGGCCCGCTGCACGTCCTGGTGAACAACGCCGCGGTGACCCCCACACGACGCGAGGAGACCCCGGACGGCATCGAGCGGCAGTTCGCGACAAACGTGCTGGGATATTTGTGGATGATCCAGGCCTTCGCGGACATCCTGAGCCGGTCGGCGCCGGCCCGGGTCGTCAATGTGGCCAGCTGGTGGGCGGGGGATCTGGATCCGGATGACCTGCAGTTCACGCGCAGACGCTACGACAACAACCTCGCCTACCGGCAATCCAAGCAGGCGGACCGGATGCTCACCGTGGCGTTCGCCGAGCGACTGGCGCCGCTCGGCGTCACCGTGAACGCCTGTCACCCCGGCGAGGTCCCCTCGGCGCTCAGCCGAAATCTGGGCTTTCACGGCCACCACACCCCCGAGGAGGGTGCCCGCACCCCGGTCTGGCTTGCCACCCAGCCCGTCGGCGGAACGCTCACCGGCAGGTATTTCGCGGATTGCCGCGAGGCCCGCTGCCAGTTCGCCGGAGACCGCGCCGGTATCGAGGCGCTCTTCGCCGCCTGCCTCCTCTTCTGACAACCCCCAGACGGAGACGGCACCGTGCCGCAAACCATCGAGACCAGGATCCCGGGATTTGGCGTTCGTTTTGCCGAGCCCGCGGACGCGGCCCTCATTCTCGGGTTCATCAAGGAGCTGGCCGAGTACGAGAAGCTCTCGCACGAGGTCACGGCCACCGAGGAGGTGCTGCAGGAGACGCTCTTCGGCCACCGGAGGGTTGCGGAAGTCATCGTCGGCGAATACCACGGCGAGGCCGTGGGCTTCGCCCTCTTCTTCCATAACTTCTCCACGTTTCTCGGACGGCCGGGGATCTATCTTGAAGATCTCTTTGTGAAACCGCAGATGCGCGGGCGTGGTTTTGGAAAAGCGCTGCTCGCCTATCTGGCGAGGCTGGCCGTCGCCCGGAAGTGCGGCCGCGTCGAGTGGGCCGTGCTGGACTGGAACGCGCCCGCGATCCGCTTCTATCGAAAGCTCGGCGCCGTGACCATGGACGATTGGACCGTCCATCGACTGACGGGTGCGGCGCTCCACAGGCTCGCCGGGGAGTTCTGACAGACCGATGCGGCATCGATCGGGCGACGCGGCGGGAAGCCCCCCCCAGACCGGTCCGGTCCCGATGCGTTCCCGTCTGGCGGGGCTGCCGGCGGACGCGCGGGTCAGCGTGGTCCGGGTCGGCGGTCTCGGCGACACGATCCTCGTCCTTCCCGCCCTGGAGATCCTCCGCGCGGCGCACCCGGACGCGACGTTCACGCTGATCGGCTCTGCGTGGGCCGAGGCGCTGCAGCCGCTCCTCCCACCCGCGGTGTGCGCGGTGCACATCGATCGCGTGTTTCCGGCGCCGCGTCGCGGGGGCCTCTCGGCCGACGCGTTCGCCGCATCCAGCGCCGTCATCGTGTACACGGCGACGCCGGAGAGTGAGCTCGTGGCTCGCGCGCGAGGCGCCTGTCCGGGTCCCGTCCGCGTGTGGCCGGTCGCACCTCCGGCGGGGACCCACGCCGCCCGGCACCTGGCGAACGCCGTGGCGACGGCGCCCGACGGATCCGACGTCGTGCCGATCCCGGTCCTGCGATGCCCGCCGGAGGATGGCATCCAAGCCCGCCGCTGGCTGGATCGACGGCTCGGCCGGGGGATCCGACCCGTCGCGGTGCACCCCGGAAGCGGTGGACGCTGGAAGTGCTGGCCGGCGTCACGGTTCGCGGCGCTCGCCGCGGGTCTTCAGGTCCCTCTCCTCGTCGTCGAGGGGCCCGCAGACTCCGACGCATGCCGCGCGCTGGTCGGCGCGCTTCCCGCGTCGGTCCCCGCCGTCCGCGCGGCCGGGGTGCCCCTCCTCCGTCTCGCGGCATTGCTGGCCGAAAGCCGCGGGCTCTTGGGAAACGACAGCGGCGTGAGCCATCTTGCGGCGGCGCTGGGCGTGCCGACGGTGGCCGTGTTCGGCCCCACCGACCCGGCCATGTGGGCGCCGCTCGGTTCGAACGTCTCGGTGGTTCGCGCGCGCGGCGAGGCCGCCTGGCCGACGGTCGACGAGGCGCTCGCCGCGGCGCGGACGCGGTTCGACGCTGGCGCGCGGAGCGCAGACGCATGACGACCCCGGCGGCGCCTCGCCTGCGCCACGACTCGACGGGCGGCGCACGGATCCGGCTTCAGACCGCGGGATACTACGCGGCCTTCATCGCGCTGGGGCTGGTGTCGGCCTCGCTGGGCCCCACGCTCCCCGGGCTGGCCAAGAACACCGGCAGCCCGCTGTCCCACATCAGTCTTTTGTTCGCGGCACGCTCGTCGGGGTACCTCGCCGGCTCGCTGCTCGGGGGCAGGCTGTACGACCGCATGGCCGGCCATCCGGTCATGAGCGGGAGCCTGCTGGTGATGGCGGCGACGATGAGCACGGCGCCCCTCCTCGCACACCTGGCGGTGCTGGCAGGCGTCATCTTCGCCCTCGGGATGGCCGAGGGCGCGCTGGACGTCGGCGGGAATACCCTGCTCGTCTGGCTCCACCGGGAAGCGGTGGGTCCGGTCATGAACGGCCTGCATTTCTGCTTCGGCCTCGGCGCGTTCCTGTCCCCCCTGATCGTCGCGTGGGCGATGCCGGAGGACGGGGCCGTCGTGCGCGCATACTGGACATTGGCGCTGTTGCAGCTGCCGGCCGCCGTCTGGCTGCTGCGCCTCGCCAGCCCGTCGGATCGTGCGACAGGCGGCGCGATCTCCAGCCAGCCCGTCAACGGGCGCCTGGTGGCCCTGATCGTTCTGTTCTTTTTCCTCTACGCGGGGGCCGAGGTGGCGTTCGGCGGGTGGATCTACTCGTACGCCGTCGCACTTCGCCTGAGCAGCCCTGCGGTTGCGGCGTATCTGACCTCGGCGTTCTGGGGCGCTCTCACCATCGGGCGTCTGCTGGCCGTGCCCCTCGCGCTCCGTTTCCCACCGCGGTCCATCCTGCTCGCCGACTGCGTCGGCTGTCTGGCCGGTCTCGCCGTGCTGCTGCTCGGGTCGCACTCGCTCGTCGCGACCTTTGTGGGAACCTGCGGCGCCGGTGTCTCCATGGCGTCCATCTTTCCCGCGGCGCTGTCCCTGGCGCAGGGCCGAATGCGGATCACCGGCAGGGTGACCGGGTGGTTTTTCGTCGGCGCCAGTGGCGGAGGCATGACGCTCCCGTGGCTCATCGGCCAATTTTTCGACGCCGCCGGGCCACGCGCCGTTGTGGTGATCCTGCTGATCGACATGACCGCGGCCATGACCGTCCTCGCCGTGCTCACCTTCCGGTCCGCTCGACCCGCGTACCGATGGCTCACCGGCGACAGCGGTCGGCCCCAGAAGAATTGAAGGCGTGCCCCGCAAAATCCAACAGGTGCGTCTCCCGCGGTACCGGATACCGTTGGAGGCGCCGTTCATGGAGAAATGCAAACCCACCCCCACAAATCCAATGGTTACGTATCGAAAGGGACCAGATGCCCCGCGTGTGCGGGAACATCCGTTGGCGGTCGCTGGACGGCGGCGACGGCGACGTGGTTGAGTTGAGACGGGAAGTGTAGTAGCATGCCTCGAATTCGCACGGTTGCAGCCTCTCAGGTATCCGAGGAGCGACATGCGGCGATTCCGCGCGGCCGTGGCTCAGATGACGCCGACACTCGGCGATCTGGAGAAGAATCTCGCCCTGCACGACAAGATCGCGCGGGAGGCCATGGCGCAGTCGGCGAATCTGCTGATCTTCCCCGAGCTCAGCCTGACCGGGTACTTCCTCAAAGACCAGGTCCCTTCCGTCGCGCTGCGGCCCGGCGCGGACGCGCTCCGGATTTTCCGGGAACTGAGTCAGCGCGTCGCCATCCTGGTGGGGTTCGTCGAGGAGGCGTCCACCCATCGCTTCTACAACGCGTCGGCCTATTTCGAAGGGGGGGAAATCCGCCACATCCACCGGAAGGTCTTTCTGCCCACCTACGGGATCTTCGACGAGGCGCGCTATCTTGCCGCGGGGGATCGTATCCGCGCCTTCGACACCGCGCTGGGTCGCATGGCGATCCTCGTGTGTGAGGACCTGTGGCATCCCGTGGCCCCCGCCATTGCGGCGTGGGACGGCGCCGAGGTCCTGATCTGTCCATCCGCCAGCCCCGGGCGGGGCGTGGGCCAGACGGGCCCATTCCAGAACGCGTTGACCTGGGAGCGGACGATCCGCACCTGCGCGGATCTGTTGACGTCCTATGTCGTGTACGCCAACAGGGTCGGGTACGAGGACGGCGCCTGTTTCTGGGGCGGCTCCGAGGTGGTCGCTCCCTCGGGCGAGACGGTCGCCAAGGCTCGCTATCTGCAGGAAGAGCTGCTGCTGGCCGAGCTGGACCCCGGCAGCCTCCGACGGGCGCGAGTCGCCAACCCGCTGCTCCGGGACGAACGACTGGACCTCGCGGCCGGAGAGATCGCGCGCATCCAGCAGGCGCGCAGCAGGGACGGGGAATAACCCCATGCCGAATCTCCAGCTCGATTGCGAAACCGTCCGCAAGGTCTTGACCGGTTTTATCGACAACGAAGTCCGCAAAGCGGGATTCCACCGCGTCGTGGTCGGCCTCTCGGGCGGCCTGGACTCCGCGCTTTCGGCGTACCTGGCCGCCGAGGCGCTCGGCCCGGAGGGCGTGTGGGCCATTCGCATGCCCTACCGCACCTCGAGCCCCGAGAGCGCCGCGCACGCCGCCATGGTCGTCCAGGCGCTCGGCATCCACAGCCTGACCATCGAGATCACGCCCATGGTGGACGCCTACTTCGCCATCTTCCCCGACGCCGATCAGATCCGGCGCGGGAACAAGATGGCCCGCGAGCGGATGACCATCCTCTTCGACCATTCGGCGCGGCTCGGCGCGCTGGTGCTGGGAACCAGCAACAAGACCGAGCTGCTGCTCGGCTACGGCACCCTGCACGGGGACATGGCCTCGGCGGTCAACCCGCTGGGCGATCTGTACAAGACCCAGGTCCGGCAGCTGTCTCGCCACCTGGGGATACCCGCCGAGATCGTGGAGAAGCACCCCAGCGCCGATCTCTGGGAGGGGCAGACCGATGAAGCGGAGCTCGGCTTTACATACGAGGAGGTGGACAAGGTGCTCTGCCGGCTCGTGGACCAGCGGTGGGAGGTCAACGACCTGATCGCCGAGGGCCGCTTCGACGAGACATTTCTGCGCGCCGTCGTGCGCAGGATCCAGACCTCGCAGTACAAGCGGCGCCTGCCGGTCATCGCCAAGATCTCATCGCGCACCATCGATCGGGACTTCCGCTACGCCCGCGACTGGGGACGGTAGACCGGTCAATTGGTCAAAAGGTCAGATGGTCAATTCGGAGTGGCATCCGAGACTATTTGACCGATCGACCTGGTGACGATTCGACAGAGGGAACAGCCATGATCATCGGCGTGCTGAAGGAGATCAAGGACAACGAGAACCGGGTCGCCGCGATCCCCGCCACCGTGGAGACGCTGGCGTCTCGGGGCCACACGGTCCTGGTGCAGAAAGGGGCCGGCAGCGGCTCAGGCATCGGAGACCAGGCCTTCCAGTCGGCGGGCGCGAAGATCGTGGCCGCGGCGCGGCAGATCTACAAGAGCGCGGAACTCATTCTCAAGGTCAAGGAGCCGCTGCCCCAGGAATACCCGCTGTTGCGGCCGGGGCAGATCCTGTTTGCCTATCTGCACCTCGCGGCCGACCGGGGGCTCACCGACGCGCTCCTCGCCCGGAAGATCGTCGGGGTCGCCTACGAGACCATCGAGACGGCGGACGGCCGCCTACCGCTGCTGGAGCCGATGAGCGAAGTCGCGGGCCGGATGGCCGTCCACGTTGCGGCGACCTATCTGGCGAAGCCGTTGGGCGGCCGCGGCGTGCTCCTGGACGGCGTCCCCGGTGTTCCGCCGGCCACCGTTGTGATCCTCGGCGGAGGCATCGTCGGTTACAACGCCGCGCGGGTCGCGGCCGGGGCGGGGGCCTGGGTCTATCTGCTGGAGACGAACCCGGTGCGGATGCGCTACCTGGACGAGGTGTTGCCGGAGAATGTCACGACCCTCATGTCCAGCCGGATGAGCGTGGAGAGCTGCCTGCGGCGGGCCGACGTCCTGATCGGCGCCGTTCTCGTCCCGGGCGCCAAGGCGCCGCGTCTTGTGACCCGCGACATGCTGAAGCTGATGCAGCCGGGCGCCGTGATCGTGGACGTCGCCGTGGACCAGGGCGGCTGCTGCGAGACCAGCCGCCCCACCACCCACAGCAACCCCACCTATGTGGTGGACGGCGTCGTCCACTACTGCGTGACGAACATGCCGGGGGCGTACGCGCGCACCTCCACGTTCGCCCTCACCAACGTCACCACGCCCTACGCCGCGCAGATCGCCGACCGCGGCTGGCTCACCGCGGCGCGCGAGAACGCCGAGATCGCCAAAGGGCTGAACGTCGTGCTCGGACACGTCACGAACCAGCCTGTGGCGCTGGCCCACCGCCTCCGCTACGTTCCGTGGACCAAGGTCGCGGCCTGATCGCCGGCGGGGCCGCCGCGAGATCCGGACCGGGAGCCAGGTCGAGTGATGATCCCCGAGGACGAACCAAACGCCGCGAGTCCGGCGCGGATGGACACGGACCGGCCCTTCGACGCGTTCGCGCCGCAGATCGCTCCGAAAGTCCGCGAGCGGATATTACGGGAAGGTTTGACCCGCTGGCGCGAGCAAGGCCTGATCAGCCCCGAGCAGTATGATCGACTCCTCGCCCATGCGACGGTCACGGCCTCACACCTGCCGACCGCTGGGGACGCCGTGGCGCAGGAGCGAAGGCTGGGCCGTGGCGTCACGATCCTCATCAAAACCGGCGCCGTCGTTCTGGCCGCCGGCCTGACGGTTTTCTTTGCCAGCAACTGGATCGAGTTCGGCCGCCCCGCCAAGGTTGCCAGCCTTCTGGTCTTGACTGCCGCCCTCTACGTCCTCGGCATCGAGTTCGGCGAGCTGGGCCGGTGGCGCGTCCCGGCCCTCGGCCTGGCCCTGGTATTTCTCGGCTGTGTCATGTTCGGCGCGGATATTTTTCTCCTGGCCCCGATCTACGGCTTCCGGGCCCATCACGCCTGGTCGCTGCTGATCGTCGCGGCGGTCTGGCTCGCCACCGCGTACCTGCTGCGGTCCCGCCTCGTCCTGTTCCTCGGGGTGATCGGACTGGCGTCCTGGTTCGGGGCGGAAGTGGGGTACCTCTGGGGCGGGGATTGGACCTATCTGGGCCGCCCGTTCCACTTCCTTGGACTCGGCGCATGCCTGATGGCGGTGTCGGGTCTGCATGTCTGGTGCGGGAACCGACGCTTCGCCGCACCGTATGCCCTGACCGGGCTGCTGCTGGTTTACCTGTCCACCCTGCTCCTCTCGATCGTCGACGTTCAGCGCGTGTTCCGCGCCGTGGAGTGGCGGGCGCCGGCCTCCGTGTGGATCATGTTGCTCGGCCCCTACGCTCTTGCGGGCATCACGCTGGCCGTTGTGCATTTCGGCGGGCGGCGGACGTCGTTGGTGGACCCGCCGGTCATGCTGGCCCTCGGTCTCCTCGGCCTCCTCCTGCTTTTCAGCATCGTCCCCTGGACCCCGGACCACCGGGAGGCCTACTTCGCCCTCCTCCTCACGATCCTGACGTCGGGCGGGATCTATCTGGGAATCGCCTGGGAAAGCCCGGTCCTGCTCAACACGAGCATCGTGTTCTTCGCCGTCAACGTGTCCGCGCGCTTCTACGAGCACTTCTGGGCCGCCATGCCCAGATCGCTCTTTTTCATCCTCGGCGGCGCGCTGCTGACGGCCGGCGGGGTCTGGGGCGAACGGGTCCGCCGACGCATCGTCCGACGGTTCGCCGGAGGGATTCCATGACGCCGGCGATGAGTCTCCCCTCGCGACGAACGCTGCTCTACGTCCTGGTCGGGCTCCAGCTTGCCCTGCTGGGCGGCATCGTCGCCGTCCACGAGCTGAACTGCGCCCTGGATTGGGGACCCGGCGTGACGCTGGAGATCCCTCGGGCCAACGCGAGCCGAGACCCGTTCCGCGGCGCCGCGGTCCGCGGGCACCCCGCATTGGATCTCGACGGCACGCACGTGGCGGCTCCGGCCGGTCTGGTCCCGGGCGAGGCGGTGCTTGTCTTCTTCGCCGTGCAGCCGGGCCACCCCCCCCGCATCGCGCAGGTCGAGCGCCGCCGTTGGCGCGCGGACCCGTTGTTCAGTTCGGAGCTTTTCAGTATTCCCGGGCGCGTCGTGGCGCCCACCGGGGGTCCGCACCGGCGCGCCGGGCAGCCGATCACGCTTCGTGTGGGGATGCCCCCCGTCTCCGTGGCGCTGGACCTGCCGGAGGTTATCCCCGTGGCGGAGGCCGCGCTCGACCACTTGACGGCTCCCGCCCCCCTCGTCGGGAGCCTGCAACGCGGCGCATTCGGTCACCGCTTTATGACAGATCTCTACATCACCGGCCAGACGTTCCCTCCCCGGATGAGCTTGGCCTATGACCCCGGACGCGACCGGCTCACCATTGCGGCGGGGAAATCCGAGCGCGCGGATCGACACCCCCGGTTCCGGGACCCGGGGACCCTCTCCGATCTCTTTCTTTTCGACGGCGCCGGAAAAGAGGTGGCGTCGACCGATATCCCTGGCCACATCTTTGAAACGGTTCACAGCCCGCGCGACGGTGCGCTGCTCGCCTTGCTGAGCGAGGAGCGGTACACCGCCGGCCCCGTGCGCTTGGCTCAGATCGGCGAGTACGGCGCCATCGTCCGGCGTAGCCCCCAGATCCATTCCGATCGCATCCTCGGTTTCGATGGCGAGACCGGAGATATCTGGGCGTTGATCGGCACGACCATGGCGTCTCCGCTGCCCCCCTTCGTGGTCCAGCGATTCGGTTTTGACGGCTTCAGCGGCCCGCGCGTGGGCCCGTTCGCGTCCCGGCCCACGGCGCTTCTGGTCGCGGAGCGCACGCTCTGGATCGTCGAAACGGACGGGAATCGGGTGAGCCGATACGACCTGTCGGGCGCCCTGCGACGGGAATACCGGGATCTCCATCGCCCCGCCGAGATCGCCGTGGATGGCGGCAGCCTGCTGGTCGTGGATGCCGATGGGACGCAGCTCACGCGCTTCGCCGCCGACGGGTCGGTTCTCTGGCGGGCGCCCCGCTTTGAGGGCCTGGCCTGGATCTTGCCCGAACCGCGCACGGGAGGCGGGTGGGTGGCGGCCACGCGATACGAGGGCGCGGCCGGCGGCATCTTCCGGTACGAGGCCGACGGCCGCATCGTCCCATTTCTGAAGTCGATCGTCCCGCACGCCGTCGCCGACCGGGCGCGGGGCCGGCTCGCCGGGGATGCGATCGGCGATCTCTCGCGGGGTCGCTTTTATGTCCGGGAGGGCCAGGCGGTGGCCATCGTCGGAACCGACGGGACGCTCATCCGGCGGGTCGATACGTTCCGCTTCGCCACGCCGCGCCCGCTTCCCCAATGAGCTGGGTAGCCGAGCCGCGCCGATGACGAGGCCGACGTTCCGCGAGCGGGTGCAGGAGGCAGACCGCGTCGTGGTCTTGACGGGCGCGGGCGTTTCCGCCGAGAGCGGCGTCCCTACGTTCCGCGGTGCCGGCGGCCTGTGGCGGCGATACCGCGCCGAAGACCTGGCGACGCCCGAGGCGTTCGCGCGCGACCCGCGGCTGGTGTGGGAATGGTACGCGTGGCGGCGCGAGCTGATCGCCGCACGGCGGCCCAACGCGGCGCACGATGCCATCGCGGCCCTGGAGACCCACGCCCGCGGCTTCTTGCTGGTCACGCAGAACGTGGACGGCCTTCACCGGCGTGCGGGCAGCGTGCGCATGGTGGAGCTCCACGGCAGCCTGTGGCGCGTGCGCTGCCTCGCCGAGGAAGTGGTGACCGAGAACCTGGAGGTGCCTCTCCCCGCTCTCCCGCCGCGCTGCGCGTGCGGCGCGCTCCTCCGCCCGGACGTGGTGTGGTTCGGCGAGGCCTTGCCGACGGAGGCCATTCGCCAGGCCTTCGATGCCGCCGAGTCCTGCGAGGTCATGCTCGTCGCAGGCACATCGGCCCTCGTCCAGCCCGCCGCCTCGCTGCCGATGATCGCCAAGGCGCACGGGGCATACGTGGTGGAGGTGAATCTGGAGCCCACGGCGTTGAGCGATCTCGCGGACGAATCCCACCACGGCAAGGCCGGGGACGTCCTTCCGCGGTTACTGGGCCCCTTGGCGCACCCCCGGGGCCTGCCCCCTGACCTCTGATCCCAGGAGACCCATGATCGCCGTGACGCTCGCCCCGGGCAAGGAAAAGCGAGTCAACGCCGGTCACCCGTGGATCTACCGGAGTGAGATCGCGCGGATCGAGGGCGACCCGCCGCCCGGGGCGCTGGCCGTTGTATCGGACCATCGCGGAAAGCTCCTGGGCCAGGCCATGGTCAACCTCCGGTCGCAGATCGCCGCTCGCCTGCTTTCTCGCACCGAGGAGACCATCGACGGCGCCTTCATCGAGCGCCGCATCCGCGAGGCGCTCGCCCGTGCGGCCCGCTCGGCCACCGGACCCGGCGCGTGCCGCCTGGTCTTCGGCGAGGGCGACCGGATGCCCGGTCTCATCGCCGATCGGTACGGTGATCTCGTGGTGATCCAGATTCTTACCGCAGGAATGGAGCGACTCAGGGACGAGGTGGTCGGCGCGCTGCGCCGCGTTGTCGGGCCCCGGGCGATCTACGAGCGCAGCGATGTCTCGGCCCGCAAACTGGAGGGCCTGGAGCTTCGCCGGGGTTTCGCGTGGGGTACCGCGGACACCGGCGTCTGGATCAAGGAAGGCGACGTCGCGTTCTTCGTCGAGGTGGCGGCCGGCCAGAAGACCGGTTTCTTTCTGGATCAGCGCGAGAACCGGCAGGCGGTGAAACGGCTCGCCCGGGACCGCACCGTCCTGGATTGTTTCTGCTATTCGGGAGGCTTCTCCGTCAGCGCTGGCGCGGGCGGCGCCGCCTCGATCCTGGGAGTGGATATCTCGCCGGAGGCCTTGTCCTGGGCGGAGCGCTCCGCGGCAGAGAATGGCCTGGCCGGGCGCTGCAAGTTCGTCGCGGCCAATGCCTTCGATTATCTGCGGGCGCTGGACCGCGAGGGGCGCCGTTTCGGCATGATCATTCTCGACCCTCCCGCCTTCACGAAAGGCCGCGAGGCGCTCGCCGGGGCGCTCCGCGGCTACAACGAGATCAACTTGCGCGCCATGAGACTCCTCGACCGTGGAGGGATTCTGGTCACGTGTTCCTGCTCGTACCACGTGGACGCTGCGGTATTTCTCGACATGCTCCGGTCGGCGGGGGCGGACGCCCACCGGGAGTTCCGGCTCCTGGAGCTCCGGACGCAGGCCGCGGATCACCCGATCCTGCTGGCCGCCAAGGAGACCCAGTACCTGAAGTGCGCGATCCTGGAGGCGGTGAACTGACGACCGAGCCGCGTCCACAGATTTCGCAGATTGCGCCGATGTCACAAAACGCAGACACCGGACAATGACACTTCCTTTTCGTTGCGGCGTGTGCCACAAGGAGCTACGCGGGGTCTGGGCCGTCCTGACGGCCCGGCCGTTTCCCGTCTGTTCGAAGTGCCGGCTGATAGTCCACCACGGCTGTCTGGCGCAGGCCGATCCTCCTATCTGCCGCCGCTGCGCCGGCTCCGTGCCCGAACCCAAACCGTCTTGACCCCCCCGATTCCGGCCGTTCCGTCAGTCGAATCGGCTCGCCGTCCTCGCGGCTCTAAACCTGTACGGCACGACTCCTCTTCAGCGGCCAACGTGCGCCGCCTCTTCCGGCGGCTTCACCTGCCGAAAGCTCCGAAATAGGTACCGGACACCGATTGAAGTCCAAGTGCTTGAAATTGTAGAGCCGTGGGAACAACTTTCCGCCATCGAGGGGGAGAAACGACGCGGGAGACAAAGGCCGCGGTCCTCACGAGCCGACGGCCATGGAGACGTCGGACGAGGGCGTGGCGGGCCAATCACCCGCGCCGGTCGGGTCAGTGGCTCACCCACGCCTCCTCGGCCTGGAGCGCGCGGACCTTGGTGGGGACGACGATCCGGTAGATGCGCTCGGGGGGAAGCGGCTGCTCCTCCACCGCCAGCAACTGTGCTATCGGAATCCCGAAGAGACGCTCGTTTTCCTCCAGCAGCGGTCGGATGAGCGCCCAGTGAGCGGCGCCGAACGCGCCGAACTGCCCACCGTTGAGCTGATCCTCGTCCACCTTTCCCTCCGGATCCCGGATGAACACCGCACCGCCCGAGGCGAGGGAGAAGAGATTCCCCCCGGGGTACGGCGTCTCAAGGTCATGTAGCCGGCCGTCGGCGCCGAACCGGATGCCGTTCAGGACGACGAAGCCGCCGCCGTTCAGCGGATCGCCGGCCATGAAGCTCTCGGCCAGGTAGTCCAGACAGGTCCCGTTGATCACGACGCGCGGATGGCCCACCGCGTTGATGAGCGGCCGCCCCGCGGCGTTGCCGAGGACGAACACGTCGCCGCCCTTCGCGGCGTACAGGAAGGCCTGGCCGACGTCCCCGTGGACCACCAGCCGCCCCGCCTTCATGATCTGCGCCAGCTGATCCTGCCCCGACCCGTGTACGACGACCTCGGCGCCGTCGATCCCGGAGGCGAGATAATCTCCCGACGAGCCGAAGACATCGATCCGGATGCCCTGGCTCTCGGGCCCCAGTCCGTTGGCAATAAAGCGGTGCCCGCGAGCCTCGGCGACGACCAGACGGCGGAAGCCGCGGCGGGCGAGGCGGACCAGCTCCCCGGCCAGGGACTCCGGTCCCTCCGGCGAAAAACCCCGCGCGTCCACCACGAGAACCTGGCCCTCCGCGCCCGGCTCGGGCAGCGGCCGGCCGTGCTCGTGGAACGCGAACTCGCGCGACGGCTGCCGCCGGACCGCGTCGAAGAGCGCCGCGAGGGCGGTATCGAACAGCGACACCACGCGACTCCGGCGAAGCGACCCCGTCGGATAGCGACGATCGATCAGGAGGGCGAGACTCTCCAGACCCAGCCGGCGCCCGTGGTCATCCCCGAACCGGGACGTCAGCCGATGGCAGAAGCGCTGCGCATCCGGATAGCTCCAGGTCCGGATCCTATCGACCACGTGTGCAAGGACCTCGGCCGCGCCTCCCCATGGGAGGGCGGACTCGTCGGCCCCAATCGCGGGCGCGCTGCGGCACTGCCGCACGGCCGCAGGCTCCTCGACCCGAATGGGCCGTCCAAACTTGTCGGCGCACCCGAGCCGCGCGGACCCGTCGTTCTCCCGCACGACGGTGAACGCGAACGCCCCGCCGTCGGTATGGCTCCCGCCCCGCGCGTTCCAGACGAGGTCGGCGCGACCCCAGAAGCGCGTATCTTCGGCCGCCAGACTCTCCAGGGCCGCGTCGATCGCCTGTTTCTCGGAGGCGGCGAAACCGACGGCCGGCCCCCCGTTCCCCGGGTCCTGGAGCGCGAACACCTGGGGGCGGAGCATGCTCGTGTCCGTGATCCCGATGAGCCGTGCGGTCCGAGGCCCACCCCCGTTGGGTCCGGACTGGGCGATCAGGAAGAACCAGGGCCCGTCCGGGGAGCCGTGGATGTGCACCGTCTGGAGCGCCCGGTAGATCTCCTGTTTCTCGGGGGGCAGCCGGGTGAAGTCCCGCTCGGTGGTCGGCGCCAGCGCCTCGATGACATACTCCAGTGGATACCCGTACGTCCGGTGGAGGAGGTCGAACATCAGGACCGAGACTTCCGTATCGGTGAGAAAGAGGGGCTCGATGTTTCGCTGGGCCAGATAGGCGCACACCGAGGCGTAGTTCGCAAAATCGCCGTTGTGCACCAGGGCCTCGTGCAGGCCGACGAACGGATGGGCGCCCCCCGGATGCCAGACCCGCCCCTTGGTTGGGTAGCGGTGGTGGCCGATCCAAACGTGCGCCCGGAGATTCTCTAATCCGTACGCCCGGACGGCGTCGTCCCCGTAGCCCACCATCTTGAGGACGAGGAGATCCTTCCCGTGCGAGAGCACAAAGGCGCGCTTCTCGCCGAGCGAGCTGTACCAGACGCGGTTGAGCCGGAAGCTGTTCTGGTACACCAACTCGTCGTGGAGCACCTCCCGGGGCACATCGGCCGCGCCGATCTGCGCCGCGAACGCCCCCGCAGCCTCGGGCCGCACGCGGACGAAGTACGCCACCGCCTGCGGCGGGCGGATCGGAAGCCCCGGGAGAGCGACGATCGGAAGGCTCACGGAGTGGTCCACCAGAAACGTGGGGTGGATGTGCGTCGACTCCACCTCCGGGCGCACCGAGGCGTCCAGGTACGCCACCGCCAGGAGATAGTCCTCGCGCAAGACGGCCGGCGTCACGCCGAACTCTTCCGGGACAAGGCCGACCATGGCCACCCCGCCCCCCTTGCCGTTCCCTCGATTCCGCATCTGACGGAGGGCCCGGAGCAGATGGCGACCCGGGATCGCCTCGGCGCACACCATCCCGATCACGCCGCAGCCGCCCTCGGCTTCCGCCTTCCGCACCGCCTCCGGCTGGAGATGGCCCGACCGCAGCGCTGCGCGCGACGCGATGATCCGCTCCGCAAGCGCTCGCGGGGTCATGCCGCGGCTCCTTCCTGGCCGGGCCGGTACTCCAAGAGGTCGGTCCGCCCGCGCAGCGCGCGCACACTTTCGAGGCCGAGGCGGCGCAGGATGTCCCGCAGCCTCCCCGCCAACGCCGCGTAGAGGTTGCCGATCCGCGCCGCGGCCCACTCGGGGTCGATGAACAGTGACAGCTCCGGGTCCGTGGTGGTGATCCCGTAGGTGCAGCCGCGTCCGCGCTCGCAGTTTGCGCACCGGGTGCACCCGATGGCGACCAGCTCCGCCGTTCCCAGCGCCACCCCGTCCGCCCCCAGCGCCACGGCCTTGGCCACGTCGTCCGCCGTCCGGATGCCGCCGCTGGCCAGGACGGTGAGTTCGTCCCGCACCCCTTCCGCGGTGAGATACCGGTGCACCTTGGGGATGGCGTACTCCACCGGCATGGCGATGTCCTTCTTCGCCACCTCGGGGGCGGCGCCGGTGCCGCCGTACGAGCCGTCGATCTGCAGGATATGGGCGCCCGCGTGATAGCTGCCGACGGCGACCATGTCCACATCGGTCGGCGTGGACACCTTCACCGCCACCAGCGTATCCGGGTTGATCGCCTTGACCCAGTCCACGTGCTTCCGGTGGTCCTCGACCGAGTAGACGCTGTGGAACGGGAACGGCGAGAAGAGGCTCACCCAGGGGACGGCCTCGCGCATCTTGGCCACCGCCAGCGTCGCCTTGTCCCCCAGCAGGTGCCCGCCCAGGCCCGGCTTGGCGCCCTGTGCATACTTGAACTCCACAATCCGGGCGCGCTGGACGGTCTCCTCGCGGACACCGAACATCCCCGTGGCGATCTGGGTGATGACGTGCTCGCGGTAGGGGGCGAGCGAGTCCGGGTATCCACCCTCGCCGGTGCAGGTGAACGTCCCGGTGTGTCGCGCGGCCATGGCGCGGGCCAGCATCACCCGCTCGCTCACCGACCCGAACGACATGCCCGCCCCGTACCAGGGGACCGGGATCTCGATGGGCGGATCCCAGGCGCGGCGGTTGAGCGGGATCGCCAGGTCGATGACCCTGTCCTCGGGCAGCTGCGCGCTGGCCGGCAGCGCGCGGAATGCCAACCGATCGAAGCCGCCGCCGGACGCGCCGGTCGGGCGGGGCGGCGCCGCCGGCGTCCCGGTCTCGGCTTGGAGCCAGGTGGAGAGGATCAGCTCCGCCGACCAGCGACGGTCGCCGAGGGCGGGCGGCGGAGAACCGGACCGCGACCAGCGGCCAAGGCCTCTCCGGATCGCCTCCGTGTGCCGCGCGGCGATGATGGGAAGGTCGGACGGCCTTGGTGGAAACTCCATGTCACCCCTCGAAGCCCGCGATATCCGCGAACGCCTCGCGCTCCAGATCGGCCTGGAACATGGCGCGGCCCTGCTCTCCGCGAAGACGCCGCACCTCGCGGAGGCCCATGGCCCCCAGGATCTCCAGGAGCTGATCCCGCCAGACCCCGGCCAGGTTGCACAGACGCTGGACACCCCAGGCCTGGTCGATTCGCGGCAGCGCGATCCGGGCCGTGCTGCGGTCGCGGCACTCCCCCTCCAGCCGGCCCTGCAAGGCCACGAGGGGCACAGTGTCCAGCGCCACCGCGTCCAGCCCGCACACGATGGCCTTGGCGACATCCGCCGCCGCGACGATCCCTCCGCTGCCCAGCAGCACCGCCTCCTCCCGGATCCCCTCTTTCACCAACGCCGCGTGGACGCGCCGGATCGCCCCGCCGACGAACCCGCCGGCGGCCCGCCCGTGGTAATCCGCGGTCAGGTGGAACAGCCGAACGCCGGACCGCGCCACGAGAAGCGGGTCGCGCTCCAGCGGAAGCCGGACGTAGACCGGTGTAACGGGGAAACGCCTCTTCAGCTCCCGGTAGGCGCCGTCGTCCCAGCCGTCCAGCTCCAGCAGCGCCGGCGCCTCCGCGAGCCGGGCGGTCGCCTCGATTTCCGCGGGCCGGACGAGGGGCGCCACGCCGGAACCACCAACCCCCAGCGCCAGCAGCCGCGAAAGCGGGAGGATGGCCAGCGTCTGGAGTCGGCCGGCCGCTTCCGCCAGGACGCGACACAGGGTCGGGTCCTCGGCGAGGACGGGCGGCGCGTCGAAGAGCATCGGAATCGGCAGGCTGAAGGGTCGCGGCAGCGGGGCCGTGGGGATGCCGGCCGGATCGAAGGCCAGAACGCCGGGGCGTTCCCCGAGGTCCACCGCCGTCGAGATGAACTCGCGCCCGTGGATGCCGTCGCGCGTGGGCCGCACGATCTCCGACATGTCCGTCCACATGCCGTCCCAGCCCTCCCCGCCGAACGCGCCGCGGTAGCCGGCGCCCCGTACGGGGATCTGCCCGGTCGCGGCCTCTTGCACGACCGCGTCCACCTTGTCGGGCGTGAAGTAGGAGTCGCCAAGACCGAGCCGCTCGGGATTCGGGCAAACCCGGACCATGTCGGGATACTCGATGGTGCACCGGAGGCATCCGACGCACTGGGAAGGTCGCGGGGCGAAGCCGCCGACGGGTCCGGAGAACGTTCCGTAGACGCACGGCCGGCTGGTCACGACGGGCAGGTTGAAACGGGAGTGAAACAGCTCGTGCAGGAGCATCCGGGCGAGCCGCCAGCGGATCACCCGGACCCGGAAACGGTTGGGGCGACGGATCACGTCCGCGCACTTTTCGCAGGAGATGTGGTACCGGTGATAGCTCATCGCTCGGCGGGGAGGATAGCACACCGGCGGCGCCCGTCAATTTCCGACGCGGTCCGACCGTGCGGCTCAGGCCAGTTGATACTGTAACCGATACAACCGAGCGTAGAGCCCCTGGCGCGCCAGAAGGTCCGCGTGGGTCCCCTCCTCGCGGATCCGACCCTGGTGGATCACGAGGATCCGGTCGGCGAACTGGATGGTGGATAGCCGGTGGGCGACGATGATGGCGGTCCGGTTCTCCAGCAGGACGCGGAGGGCCTCCTGGATCAGAATCTCCGTCTCGGTGTCAACCGAGCTGGTAGCCTCGTCCAGGATGAGGATACGCGGATCGAACGCCAGGGCGCGCGCGAAGGAGAGAAGCTGGCGTTCTCCCTGGGACAGCGTGGAGCCGCGCTCCTGCACCTCCTCGTCGTACCGGTGCGCGAGGCGGTCGATGAACCGGCTGGCGTGGACGCGGCGCGCGGCGGCCTGGATCTGCTCCGGCGCGATCCGCGGGCAGCCCAGGCTCACGTTCTCGCCGATCGTCCCGGAGAACAGAAACACATCCTGCAACACCAGGCCGAGGTGCCGGCGGAGCGCGGTCTTGTCCCACTCGCGGATGTCCAGGCCGTCCACCAGGATACGCCCGCGCTCCACATCGTAGAAGCGGCACAGCGCCGAGACGATGGAGGTCTTTCCGTGCCCGGTGGGACCCACCAGCGCGATCTTCTCGCCGGGCGCCACCCGGAACGAGATGCCGCGGATGACCGGCTCGCCGGGCACGTAGGACAGCCACACATCCTGGAACTCGATGGTGCCCGCGGGTGCCGAGGGTGTTCCGGGCCGGACGGGCGCCAGGACCCTCGCGGGCTCGTCCAGCAGACGGAAGATCCGCTCGCTGCTGGCCATGGCGGCCTGGAAGATGTTGTACTTCTCCGCCAGATCCCGGATGGGCTGGAACATCCGTTGAACGTACTGCAGAAAGGCCACCAACACGCCCGGGAGGAGCGTGTCGTCCAGGATCATCCGTCCCCCCTGCCAGAGGATGAGACCGACCGTGGCGGCGCTGCACACCTCCACCAGCGGAAAGAAGATGGCGTTGTAGCGGACGCTCCTGAGCAGGGCGTCGCGGTTCCGGCTGTTGATCTCCATGAACCGGTGGAGTGTCCGCCGTTCCTGCCCGAAGGCCTGGACGGTGGCCATTCCCGAGATGTGCTCGTTCAGGTAGCCGTTGAGCCGGGCCAGGATCTTCCGGCTTTCGCGATAGTTCTCCCGCGCCTTCCGGCGGTACAGGTTGGTGGCCCACACCATGGCGGGCAACAGGCCGATCCCGACCAGGCCCAGCCGCCAGTCGAGAAAAAACATCGCCCCGGCGATCCCGAGGAGCATCAGCGTGTCGCCCAGGAAGGCGACCACCCCGGAGCTGAACAACTCGTTCAGGTTCTCCACGTCGTTGATCACGCGGGTCATGAGGCGTCCCACCGGATTCCGGTCGAAAAAGGCCGGATCGTGGGTCGCGAGGTGGCCGAAGAGCCGGCGCCGCACGTCGTGCATCACACGCTGACCCACGTACTGGGTCGTGAAGGAGTGGCCGAAGTGCCCCAGAAACCCCAGGACCACCGTGGCCACGTAGGCCAGGGCCGTGCGGTTCAGACCGGCGAGATCCTTGGCGGCGATGTGCCTGTCGATGGCCACCTTGACCAGGTACGGGCCGAGGAGCTGGGCGCCCGTGTACCCCGCCAGACACAGACACGCGACGCCGACCCAGGGCCAGTGTCCGCGGAGATATGCGAGCAGCCGCAGGACCAGGCGCGCGTCGTACGCCTTCCCCAGGATCTCGTCGTCGATGTGGACCTGCGACCCGTGCATCCTCAGCCGTTCTCCTTGGCGGCCAGGGCGTCCAATTCGCTCGCCACCAGCTGGCGCTGGTACAGGCGGTGGTAGCGGCCCTCCTGTGCCAGCAGCTCCTGGTGGGTCCCCTGCTCGACGATGGCGCCGTCGTGGAGATACACGATCCGGTCCGCGTCCTTCACCGTCGAGATCCGGTGCGAGATGACGATCGTCGTCCGTCCGATCCGCGCCGCGCGCAGATCGTGTAGGATACTCTCCTCGGTCTGCACGTCCACGCTGGAGAAGGCGTCGTCCAGGATCAGGATCGGCGGGTCTGCCACCAGCGCCCGGGCCAGCGCCGTGCGCTGCTTCTGCCCCCCCGAGAGGCGGACGCCCCGCTCCCCCAAAAGCGTGTCGAAGCGGTCGGCGAATTCCTGGACGCTGGGCAGGAGCGCCGCGATGCGGGCCGCCTCCTCCATGTCCTGCACGGTGGCGTCCGGTCTGCCGAACAGGATGTTTTCGCGGATCGTCTCGGAAAAGAGGAAGATGTCCTGCGAGACCAAGCCGATGGAGGCGCGCAGCCGCGACAGCGGGACGGCCCGGATGTCCCGCCCGTCCAGGAAAAGGCTCCCCTCGGGCGCCTCGAAGAGGCGCGCGATCAGATGCACCAGCGTGCTCTTCCCCGCCCCCACCTCGCCAACGACGGCCAGACAGCTTCCCGCAGAAACCTTCAGATCAATACCGCGGAGAATCCAGGGCGTGTCCGGATCGTACCGGAACGAGAGGTTCCGAAACTCGATGGCGCCGCGGAGGCGCCGCGGCAATCCATCCTCGGGTGTGAGGTACGCCGGCGCCGGCGGCGACTCCAGAATCTCCACCAGCCGGGTCAGGGCGGCGGAGCCCCGCTGGTACAGGTTCACGACGTAGCCGATGGCCATGACCGGCCACGTCAGCATGGCCAGATAGCCGTTGAACTGGACGAACTGGCCGATCGTCAGCGTCCCGAGCAGGACACGCCGGCCCCCCAGCCAGAGGACGACCGCCGCCGCCAGCCCCGAGAACACCGCCATCAGGGGCCAGAGGACCCCGCTCAGGCGTGCGGTCACCAGGTTCCTGCGCATGTACTCGGCGCTCAGCTCTTCGAAGCGGGCCTGACGTGTCGCCTCTTGGCCGTGGACCTGGATGACCCGGATTCCCGCCAGGCTCTCCTGCACGAAGATGCTGAGCCGCCCGAGGAACTGCTGGACATCGCGATAGGCCCGATGGATCCGGTTGCCGAACCCCAGCACCAGCGCGGTGATGCCCGGCAACACCAGAAGCGACCACAGCGTCAGCCATGGATCGATGTCGATCATCAGGGGCAGGGCTGCCAGGATCAGGACCGCCCCGTCCAGCGCCGCCACGGCCCCGATGCCGAGCATCTCGCGGACCGAGGCCAGGTCGTTGGTCAGACGGGACATCAGGTCGCCGGTCTTCATGCGCTGGAAGTAGGCCAGCGGCAGCCGCTGCAGGTGCGCGAAGAGCTGATTCCGGAGATCCCATTCGATGTGGCGCGAAAAGCCAAAGACGTTGGTCCGCCAGAAATAGCGGAACACCCCCTGGCCGGCGGCGGCCAAGACGATCAGGCCGGGAAAGACGAGCAGGTCCCAGCGGCGGCTCGCCCCCCGAGAGAGGTTGTCGATCGCCAGACGCGTGAACCACGGAATGAGCAGGTGCATGACATCGGTGGCGAGCAGAGCCAGGATGCCGTAGAGGAGAAATCGGCGATGCCGGTGAAGGATTGGGCGAACGTGTCGGAAGAGCCTGCCGATGGGATGCCTCGCACGATGAAGGGTTGGCGGTACCGCTGGGCCGCACCGTGATTGTGCAACGGGAGTGAGGACTTTGCAAGGAGAGACGTGCCCATCCGCCACCCGATCGCTGCGCTAGTGGATGGCGAAGGCGAGCCCCAGACCATACGTCAGCGTCCCGGCGATGACGGCGACCAGGGTCATCTCCAGACCGCTGATCCACCAGGGGCGGGTGGTCACCAGGCTCTTGGCAAGCCCCACGCCGAAATGGGCCAGGATGCTCAGGACCGCCGCCCAGACGACGGCGGGTGTCCCCCAGATGAAGAAGAAGGGAATGACGGGGATGACGCCCCCCACGGCCGTGGAGGCGGTGGCGGACAGACAGGCCCTCCAGGGATTGGGAAACGTCCTCTCCGACAAGCCGAGCTCTTCTTGGACCAAGGTCTTCAGGAAGTGATCGGGTCGCTCGCGGATCCGCGCCACCACGGTCCGGGACTCCTCCTCGGTGAACCCCTTCAACTGGTAGAACAGCTCCAACTCCTCCCGCTCCTCTTCGGGATTCTGCTCGATCTCGGCCTGCTCCCGGGCGATCTCTCCTTCGTAGACTTCCCGCTGCGACTTGGCGGCCAGGTAGGCGCTGGATCCCATGGACAGCGCGCTGGCCAGCGTCCCGGCCAGGCCCGTGATGAGGACGATCTCGCTCCCACCCGTATAGCCCGCCATCCCCGACACGATGCCGAAGACGGCGCCCAGGCCGTCGTTGATCCCGTAGATCGCGTCGCCCACCCACCCCGCGCCGTGGACGTGACGCTCTTTTTTCAGGATCAGCTCCAGAGCCGTCCGCGGACTCTGCGGACCGGCCAGCACCCGGAGCATCCGCGCATGATCTCCATCGTCGGCGGAGACCTCCTCCAGGATGGCCCGGCTCGCCGAATCCATGGAGGCCGCGACGCCCTTTTCCGCGGCCAGACCGCGCGCCTCCATGGCTTCCAGCTTTCGGTACACGACCTCGGGGCTGGCCAGGTCCAGCGTGAGGCCGAAGCGGGGCCGGATGCCGGCCGCGTCGGGGACGGTGCCGCCCAGCTCTCGAATGCGCTCCGCCCACCGTGCCGCGTGCTGCTCCTCCGCCCGGATCAGCTTCTGCAAGACGCCGCGCCGGCGTGGATCCTTCTCCTGCTGGGCGAGCAGGCGGTAGGTCGCCGCCGCTTCCATCTCGTGCCGCCAGCTCTGCCGCAGTGCCCGGAGAACCCGGGGTTGCGCTGATGCGTGGGCCATCGGTCTCCCTCCCGCGGAACACCCGCCGCCCTTCTTGCATAGTATACCCGTCGAAGGCGATCGGGTGTATGGGAGAAGCGCGGCGGGGATCGCGGCGCGCCACCCGCCGGCGGAAGGGAGGACATCGCGATCGAAGGAGGGGGTGCGGCGGGGGCCGGGCGGTATCCGGACCGTGCCCGGCCCGCGGCGAGCCCGCGGAACCCGCCGCGGAACACGGGCACTCGTGGAGGTCAAACCGCAACGGCGGGAGCCGGGTGGAATCCGATGACGCCGCTCAGGTCCCGACCGTCTCGCCGTCGGCCACCGTCTTCAGGCCGTGGCGGCTCAGGTCCGCGCCCGGACCGATGATACAATTCCTTCCGATGCGAAGCCCGGCCGGGATGACGGCGCCCTTGCCGATGACGCTGATCCCGCAGTCGAGATGCGCGGGGAAATCGTGGTTGGCGGTGGTGCCGGTCCCCGCGCCGACGGCCGCGCCGTCGCCCAGTCGGCAGTGCTTGTCGATGATCGAGTACGTGACCTGGCACCCGCCGCCGACGACCGTGTTCTGCATGACGATGGAATCGCGAACGACGGCGCCCCGCTTCACGACGACCCCCGGGAACAGGACGCTTTGTGCGACCTCACCCTCGATGACGCATCCTCTGCCGACGAGCGAGTTGACGACGGATGCCTTGTTCCCCAGCCGCGTCGGCGACCGCTCCCCGGTGGGCCCCACGTCCGGCGCCGTGCGAATCTCCCAGCCGCGCAAGTCCAGACCGGAGCCGGGGTCGAGGCAGTCCATGTTGGCCTCGTGGTAGGACTTGATCGTCCCCACATCCCGCCAGTACCCGCGGAACGGATAGCACAGCATCTGTCGGCGCCCGAGCATCCCCGGGATGACGTCCTTGCCGAAATCGTAGCCCTTCTTGGCCCCCACGACCGCCTGGAGTTCTTCCAGCAGGGCGGCGAAGTTGAAGACGTAGACCCCCATGGAGGCGAGGTTGCTCTTGGCGTTCTTGACCTTCTCCTGGAACTCGGTGATCCAGCCGTCCTCGTTCGCCACCATCACGCCGAACCGCTGCGTCTCCTCCCAGGGCACGGCCATGGCCGCGATCGTCAGGTCCGCGCGCCGGGATTCGTGGGCGGCGATCATCTGCTCGTAGTCCATCCGGTAGATATGGTCGCCCGAGAGGATGAGGACCTTGTCGGGCTGGCGATCCGCCATAAAGGCCAGGTTCTGGTAGATCGCATCCGCGGTCCCTTTGTACCAGTCCGAATCCGCTTTGCCGGTGTGGGGCGGAAGGATCCTCACGCCGCGCTGCCGCCCGACGAGATCCCAGGGTTCCCCGTTGCGGACGTGGTCCATCAGGGAGAGCGGCCGGTACTGCGTGAGCAGCCCGACAAGCTCCAACCCGGAGTGCATGACGCTGGAGAGCGTGAAGTCGATGATCCGGAAACCGCCGCCGAAGGGCACCGCGGGCTTGGCGCGCTCCGACGCGAGAATGTTCAGCCGGCTGCCCACGCCGCCGGCCAGCAGCATCACCAGGGTGTCCCGCGCCGGTCTCATGTGCTCACCACGCTTCCCGAAGCGATCTCGGTCCGGGCGAAATTCGCTTCGCGCATGTCCGGATAGACGATGCAGCCGCGACCCATCCGGAGACCTTCGGGGATCCGGGCCCCCTTGCCGATGACCGTCACGCCGCTGGACAGCGTGTGGGGATGCTGCCGGTTGGGGACGGCCTCGCCGCAGCCGATGCGGGCCTCTCTGCCCACCCGGACATCCTTGTCCAGAATGGCGCGGTCCACGACGGCCCCCCCGGCTATCCTGCAGCGGTGCATGACCACCGAGTCACGGACGATGGCCCCGCGTTCGATGACGACCCCCGGAGAGATGATGCTGCGATCCACCGCGCCTTCCACCACCGTGTCGCAGCACACCAGCGACGAGGTCACCCGGGCCGTGGGCCGGAACAGCGCCGGGGTCGGATCGCCCAGCGTCTCCGGATGCGTGTTGGTCCGAACGCCCCACGCCGAAAGATCGGGGGCCCCGTCGTTCAGGATGTCCATATTGGTGGCATAGTACGTGTCCAGTGTGCGCGCGTATTGCCAGTAGCCGTCGAAGACCCAGCCGAAGACCCGCGCCTTCTCCTC
Organism: bacterium; assembly: GCA_029580855.1. Taxonomy (GTDB): domain Bacteria; phylum Methylomirabilota; class Methylomirabilia; order Methylomirabilales; family 2-02-FULL-66-22; genus 2-02-FULL-66-22. The sequence continues at coordinate 39,611 of JAKPQH010000061.1, forward strand.
GATCATCCCCGGGATGATCTCGGAGTAGATCTGGAAGGTTTGGCCGTCGCGGGCGTTCTGTTTCAGGCGCTCCACAAGGCACCCCGTGTTGAAGACATACACCGTGAGCGAGGCCAGGTCTCCCTCGGGGCGGCTGACTTTCTCCTGGTACACCGTCACCCGCCGCGACGCGTCCAGCACCGCCGTCCCGTATAGGTGAGCCTCCTCGCGCGGCACCCGCTTGAAGGCGATGGTGAGATCCGCCCCGCTGGCGGCGTGCTGCTGGAGCATGGGCCGGTAGTCCATGGCGTACACATGGTCCGCGGACGCCACCACCACCCTCTCGGGCGCGTACCGTTCGATAAAGGCGAGATTCTGGTAGAGCGCATCCGCGGTTCCCTTGTACCAATCCGAGTCCTCGGCGCCCTTGAACGGGCTCAGAACGCGGAGCGCCCGCGAACGGCCCACGTAATCCCAGGGCTCGCCGTTGAGCAGGTGGGTGTTGAGCGAGTGCGGGCGATATTGGGAAAGGACGCCGACGACATCGACGCCGGCCCGCATCATATTGGAGAGGACAAAGTCGATGATGCGGTACATGCCCCACATCGGCAGCGCGCTCTTGGGCCGCTTGGCTGTCAGCACCAAGAGCTCGTCGACCCGGCCCCCCGCCAGAACCATCCCGATGATCTTTGCCATATCCCGATCTCGCTGGACCGATGAACCGCCGCGTCGCGCGGCGAGCCGAACCCACGAGCCCGGGCTGGCCGGCCCCACGGCACCGACCCCGCCCCCTCGGGACCGCCGCACGGCGGCCTGACGCCGCCCGACGCCGCCATGTCGCCTCCAATTTCCCTCAGTCGCCGCACGGGTGTCAAGCGGAAAGCGGACGCCGGTGCCGCCGGTGCACGCGGGGTCCGGTCCGGCATTTCGCATTGACACGCGGGGTCGGCTTCGATAGTCTTCAGTGACATGCCCCGTGCCGCACCGGGAACGCGCCGTCGCTCGGATCCCGTGACCCGCCGCGCCGTGCGTACCCCGCGTGCGCCTCGCGCCCGGCCTTCGGGCGGCGGTGGTTGTGTGGGGATCGTGTGGACTATGAAGACGTTTTCCCCGCTCGCCGACGCCGAGTCCGTATTCCCCATCCTGTCCGACATCGCGCTCTTCGGGGGGATGTCCGAGCGGCAGCTGTCCGAGATCTGCCGATGGCTGGAGCAGGGCACATTCGCAAAAGGCGAGCACATCTTCCAGAAGGGCGACGACCCCTCGCACATCTACATCGTCACACGCGGCAAGATCGACTTATTCATCGTGGAGCAGGGCCTCGCCCTGCAAAAGAAGACGCTGGTGGCGGGGGATTGCTTTGGCGAGGCCTCGTTGATGTCCATGCAGAAGCACGCCGCCACCGCCCTCGCGCGCGAGGACAGCGACGTGATCGTCCTATCGACGCACGCGCTTCTCCGGCTACAAAAAGAGGACGCCGCGCTCTTCTCTCTGCTGATGATGAACATCGCCCGAGAGCTGGCGCGGCGTCTGAGGCTCACCGACGACATCTTGTTGCGGTGGATGCGGGCACGCGACAGCAGCTAGCCCGCGCGTTCACCGCGCGACGAGAACCTTCTTCACCCAGCCGCCCCCCTTGGCGGATTCGACGTTCAAGAATCCGTTCTGCTCCTTGCCCAGGAAGATCAGCTCCTCGCCCCGTGCCAGCGTGGCGACCGTATCGCTCTGGTCGGACGGCTGCGCCAACAGCTTCACGTTGGCAAGCTTCGGGCGGAGCACGTCGCCTTCGTTGAACACCGCGCCGGCCTTGGTGCGCTTGCCGGCTTCCTCGGCCAGCGAGGCCACGTCGCGCTGCAGGCTGGGGTTGCCGCGGACGGATCGCACGATGCCGTTGTAGTTGTCGGCGAGGCTGGCCGCCACCACCTTGCCCTCGTTGGTGTTGGCGTAACCACCCAGCGCCCCCGCCGCACCGCCGCCCGCCAGCAGCCCGCCGAGACGGAAGTCGGCTTTCTTCGCGCTGCCCTCGGCCGCGGCGACCTGGAGACTGGACCGGGCGTCGGCGAGCAACATGCTGGTCTGCGCCTCCTTGAACTGCAGCCCGCCCGCAAGCGCCCCGATGATATGCGCGCCGGGGAAGAGACCGCCGATGGCTCCGCCCACACCGCCCGCGTTATTCTCGGAGAACACCACCGCGGGGGTCAGCACAAAATCCGCCGTCACCATCTGCCCGCCGCCCATGTTGGATCCCTGACGCAGCTCCCCGGACGCCGCCAGCGCCCGTTCCTGCATCAAGTTCTGCATTCCGACGCCTCGCTCCACCACGAGGAAACAGTTGGACTGCTGGATCATCAACCGAATGAGGCCCGTGGGGGATCCCAGCTTGTAGCGGGCCAGTCCCGCCAACACGTGCGCCTGGGGCTCAACCACGGCCACGGTGCCCATGGGCTTGTCGCAGCGCTCGAGATCCGACGCGGCGTCCGACGCGCCGCTCGGTCCCGCCGACCCCTGAACGGCGCTGCCGCCTTCGCCCTTTTTCATGTCCGTGATCCCCTGCGCGTGCACGCCCACGGCGGTGACAAGGATCCCGGCCAGAACGCCCACCGCGAGTAGACCCGAAGCGATCTTCATGGTCAACGCCCTCCCTGTGTCCTCCGGACGGTCAGCAAACGCGACACCTTCACGCGGGCTCTCGCGCGGCACGCAGATCGGACCCTCCTCGCCGCGGGATCGCCCCGTGGGGACTGTTGGCCGTTTGCGCGAGTCATGGGCATTCTTCCGGACACACGCGTCGACTCCACCTCGGAATGATACGCGGCACCCGCCGGTGCCCCACGGTGCGGGCGCTCCGGACACGCCGCCCGCCTGACACAGACCATCTGCCAAACGCGGAAAGAGGCGAGGACGGCATCTGTGCCCCCACCAAACCCATCGTGGTGCGATGATTATCTCCAACCCATTCGATGTCAATACAAATCTCTCGTAAACAACGCCGACTCGCCGACCGACAAAACGAAGATCGAAATACCGACCAAGACGCCTGTTGGGGTGATTTTCAACCGAACCGCGGGGTCCCCGGTCCGATGACGGCCCCGCCCGGGATGAGCCAAACGACGTTCGACGGGAGGTGGAAAACCGGTCCGGCTGCCGTGAGCGGCGCACAAACCGTCACGCGGCCCACCGGCGCGGCACGGCCGAGCCGCGGGGCGGCGGCCGTCGGCGGCGATGGGACGTCGACGGCACCCGGGAAACCCGCCGCCCGAGTAGCGACGAGTCCAGGGAGTGTGTTAGAGTGAGCCCATGGAATCGCGCCTGGAGCGGGACGACCCGCCCGCCGAACCCCTGCGGTTTGTCGCCGACGCCATGCTCGGGCGGCTGGCGACCTGGTTGCGCATCCTCGGGTACGATGTCGAATATTCTCGCGGCGAGGATGCCGCGCTGATCGAACGGGCACGCGCGTCCGGGCGGATCCTGCTGACCCGCGACACCGGCATCGTCCGCCGCCGGAATGCGCCGCCCAACCTTTTCGTGCGGAGCGACCACGTCTCCGAGCAGCTGCGTCAGGTGGTCCAGGCCTTCCGGTTGGCGCCCGCGGACCCGTCGAGGCGCCGCTGCCCGCGTTGCAATGTGGTGGTGGAGGCGCGCACGAAGGCGGAGGTCTTCGGGCGCGTCCCGGAATTTGTGTGGAGCCGCCAGGACGCCTTCTGGGGCTGTCCGGCGTGCGGCCGGCTGTACTGGGCGGGGACGCACCGGCGTGGGATGGATGCCATGATCCGCGCTGCGATCACCTGAGACCCCATCGGGGTATGGGACGGACGATGCGCATCGTCTTCATGGGCAGCCCGGATTTCGCGGTTCCCTCGCTGGATCGTCTGGTCGCGGACGATCACATCGTGGCGTTGGTGGTGACCCAGCCCGACCGGCCGGCCGGCCGGGGGCGCGGGGTGCGGCCGCCGGCGGTGAAACGGGCGGCGGAGCGGCACGGGTTACCGGTGGTGCAGCCCGAGCGCGTGAGCGACGCCGCCGTCCTCGAATCGCTGCGCGCGGCGCGGGCCGAGGCAGCCGTGGTGGTGGCGTTCGGCCAGTTTCTTCCGCGTGCCGTGCGCGAACTACCGCCGCTGGGCTGCATCAACCTCCACGCCTCGCTCCTCCCGAGATTCCGCGGGGCCGCCCCCATCCACCGGGCCGTCATGGCGGGGGAGACCGAGACGGGAGTCACCATCATGCGGGTCGAGGAGCGGATGGATGCCGGCCCCATCCTGCTCCAGCGCGCGACTCCGATCCGACCCGAAGACGACGCCGGAAGCCTCCACGACCGACTGGCCGTGCTGGGGGCGGCGATCCTGGCGGAGGCGCTGTGTGTGCTGGCCGCCGGAGACGGACGCTGGATCCCGCAGGACGAATCCCGGGCCAGCCATGCGCCGAAACTCGGCGAAGCGGACTGCCGCGTGGAGTTCGCGGGAGACGCCGCCTCCTTGGTGAATCGCATCCGGGGGCTGGCGCCGGCGCCGGGGGCCTATGCGATCCTGGGAGACGGTCGGCGTCTGAGGCTCCTGAAGGCCGAGGCGCGGGAGGCTTCCGGTCCACCCGGTGTGGTCCTGGCCATCGAGGACACCTCGGTCGTGGTCGGGACGGGTGCGGGCGCGGTGGCCCTGCGGGAGGTCCAGCCGGAAGGCAAGCGACGCATGACCGCCGCGGAGTTTGCGCGGGGGCGGCGGCTGGGGATAGGGGTGCGGTGTGTCTAAAGCCGCGGGGGCGGCGCGGGGGCGGCCCAGCGCGCGGCGGATCGCCCTGGACGTTCTCGGCCGGGTGGATGCGACCGACGCCTTCGCTAATGCCCTTCTGGATGCCTGCCTGCAGCGCAGCGGGCTTCGCCGGCCCGACCGCGCCCTTGCGACCGAGCTGGTGTACGGCGTCCTGCGATGGCGGGGAATGTTGGACTGGCGACTGGCGCCCGTCCTGGATCGCCCGCTCGCCGTCCTGGACCCCGCGGTGCGCCGGCTGCTGCGTCTGGGGACGTATCAGTTGACCTGCCTCGACCGCATCCCGGATTTCGCGGCGGTGGACGAAACGGTGTCCCTGGCGCGCGAGGTGGGCGCGGGGCGGGCGTCGGGATACGTGAATGCCGTCCTCCGCCGGGTCGCCGCCGCCCCCCCGCCTTCGGCGCCGGACCCGGCCGAGGATCCCCTGGCGTACTGGAACGGCCCCGGATCGCATCCGGCCTGGCTCGTGGCGCGATGGATGCGCCGGTTCGGCGGGGAGGAGGCCGCGGCGCTGATGGCGGCCAACAACCGCGTGCCGGCGTTGGTCGTCGTCGCCAACCGTCTCCGGGCGGCGCCCGACGAGGTGGAGCGGTTGCTGCGCGGGGCCGCGCCCGAGGTCGTCCCCGGACGGTATGCGCCCGGGGCCTTCGCGTGCCGGGGCGCCGGGGGTCCGCGCGACCTCCCCGGTTTCGCTCGCGGGTTGTTTGTCCCCATGGACGAGGCCGGCGCGCTCCCGGTCCTGGCCCTGGATGTGGCTCCCGGGCAGCGGGTCCTGGACGCGTGCGCCGGCGGGGGCGGAAAGACGGCGCTGATCGCGGCGGCCGCCGGCCCGAAGGGCGACGTCTTGGCGCTGGATCGGAGCCCGCACGCAATTCGCCGCCTCGTCGAGGCGGCCGCCAGGTTAGGTCTTGCCACCGTGCACGCCACGCTTTACGATGCACGCTGGGCGGGTGGAGCCTGGGCCGGCCGGTTCCCTCGCGTCCTGCTCGACGCGCCGTGCACCGGTCTGGGGACGCTGCGCCGCCGGCCCGAGATCAAGTGGCGTCGCCGACCGGAGGATCTGCCGCGCGCGGCCGCGCTCCAGACGGCACTGCTGGCAGGTGTCGCGGAAGCGGTGTCGTCGGGCGGCCTGCTGGTGTACAGCGTCTGCAGCCTGGAGCCGGAGGAAACGGACGAGGTGATCGACGCGTTTCTTGCCCGACACGCGGCATTCGCCCTGGAGGCGCCCGGACCCGATCTGGCCGCGTTCGCGGATCCGATGCGGCCGGGCATCCTGCGCGCCTGGCCGCACCGGCACGACACGGACGGGTTTTTCGTGGCCCGTCTACGACGGGGGGCGTCATGAGGCCGCGCGGCCGGGACGCCGCGCCGCGTTACGGTTGCCTGTACCGCCTGATCCGGGCCGCCGCCGTGTGCGCCGGTCTGGCGGCGGTCGCCGCGGTTTCCGGCTACGCGGCCATGCTGTGGTTTCTGGAAGCGGACAAGGTGGAAGTCCCCCGTGTCATCGGCCTGGACTCCGTGGCCGCCGAGGCCCTGATCGCGGAGGTCGGCCTTGCCCCCAGGGTGATCACCGAGGAATTCAGCACCGTCATCCCCAAAGGGCACGTCGCGCGCCAGCGCCCCGCCCAGGGAACGCGGCTGAAGCTGGGAGGCGAGGTCCGACTCATCGTCAGCCGGGGATCCGATCAGCTGACGGCCCCCGACCTGTCGGGTCTGACCCCCGCCCAGGCCGGACGCGTGCTGGCCGAAGCGGGGCTTGTCTTTGGCCCGGTGATCTCGATACATTCGGACGCGCATCGGCGGGACACCATCATTGCCCAGGAACCGCCGGGGGGCGCCACGGTGATCCGTGGCGCCACGATCCGGCTACTGGAAAGTCTGGGACCGCTGGAAGACATCGTCGTGGTCCCTGACCTGCGCGGCCGCGAAATGGTGGTCGCGGTGAATCTCCTGAAAGAGCTCCAGCTGGAAGCCCGGCTGAGTTTCTACGAGTCCATCGCCCAGGGCGGGTTTGTCATCGAACAGGACCCCGCGCCCGGTACCCAGATCAAGGTGGGCGGGCAGGTGCAGATCACCATCGGGGACTAGGACAAGGAGGCGCCCATGGTCAAGATCGCGCCGTCCATCTTATCGGCGGACTTCGCCGTGCTGGGCGAAGAGATCGCCAAGGTCGAACCGGTTGCGGACCTGCTGCACGTGGATGTCATGGATGGCCACTTTGTTCCGAACCTGACCATCGGCCCGGTGGTGGTCGAGGCGATGCGCCGGCGGACGCATCTGCCGCTGGACGTCCACCTGATGATCCAGCACCCCGAGCGGTACCTTGCCGCGTTCGCCAAGGCGGGGGCCGCCTATCTCACCGTGCACGCGGAAGTGTGCCCGCATCTCCACCGGACGCTGCAGCAGATCCGCGAACTGGGCGTGAAGCCCGGCGTGGCCCTCAACCCCTCCACCTCGCTCCACGCCGTGGAGCAAGTGCTCGATCAGGTGGACCTTGTTCTGCTCCTGTCGGTGAACCCGGGGTTCGGCGGACAGGCGTTCATTCCTTTGGTACGGAAGAAGATCGAGGGTATGCGCCAATGGTTGGAGCGCGTGCACCCGCGGCCCGAGTTGGAAGTGGACGGCGGCATCAAGCTGGATAATTGCCGGGATGTCGCGGAGGCCGGCGCCAGCATCCTGGTGGCCGGCTCGGCGATTTTCGGCAACGCGGACCCGCGGGCGGCGGTGAACGAGTTTCGCGAGGCATTGAACAGCCCGGCCGGGCGCGGCGCGGGCGGCACCGGGGGCGGTCTCCCGCCGGGCGAACCCCAGAGCCGCATCCGGTGACCGGCGCGCCGTCATCCCGGGTCCGTTCGGACGGTACTCTTTGCGCGAGAGGGGGTGGCTCATGTCCATCCGCGTGGATTCCAGGACAGATGCCCTGATCGTCGTCGACGTTCAGCGCGATTTCTGCCCCGGCGGCGCGCTCGCTGTCCCGCGGGGGGACGAGGTGATTCCGGTGATCAACCGGCTCCTCGCCTTGACCGATTGGCTCACCGTCGCCACGCGGGACTGGCATCCCGCCGATCACTGCTCTTTCACGGCCCAGGGTGGCGTCTGGCCGCCCCACTGCGTAGCCGAAACGGACGGCGCCGATTTCCATCCCGCCCTGGACCGATCGCGCATCCGCCACGTCGTCTCCAAGGCCGTCACCAGAGACGCCGAGGCGTATTCCGGCTTTCAGGGGACCGACCTGGCCGCCCTCCTGGCGTCGCATGGCATTCGGCGCGCCTTCGTCTGCGGGCTGGCCACCGACTATTGCGTGAAGGCAACCGCCCTGGACGCGCGGCGCGCGCGTCTGGAGGTCGTGGTGATCGAGGACGCCATCCGAGGGGTGGAGGTCAATCCCGGGGACTGCGCCAAGGCCATGGACGAAATGCGGGCATTCGCCGTCGTCCTGGCCCGCAGTGCCGACGTGACGCCGCGGCCATAGACGCCGCGGCAGGGGGTACGGGGGCTCGGCGGCGGAGCCGTGCCGCCCGCGCTCGGAACGATCCTGCTCCTCGGCGGTGCCCCCGGTCCCATGTTCGACGGACCCATACCCGCGTCGGTGAAACCGTGACTCCCACGAAAGGGCACACCATGGAACTCACGACGACCCTGGCGAATACGGCACGGGAACTGGGAGCGAGCCTGGTGGGCGTCGCCCCCGTGGAGCGTTTCGACGGCGCACCGCCCGCGCATCACCCGACCGAACTGTTGCCGGGCGCGAAAGCGGTGATGACCTTCGGCATCCGGATCCTGGACCGGGTCATGGAGTGGCCGGAGCTACTCAAAGGCTCGCCGTTCTACCCCGAGCCGAAGCGGGCCGAGGCGCTCCGCGTGTGTCTGTACGAGAAATCGGGGTACGAGGTCATCAACGATCATCTGAATACCATCGCGCTTCGCGTCGCCACGCACCTGGAGGAGGCCGGATTCCCCTCCCTCTTCTTTCCGACCACCAACACCGGAGTGCCGGAGGAGTTTACCCGCATACCGGCCATGTTCTCCCAGCGCCACGCCGCGGTGCGGGCAGGCCTGGGTGAGTTCGGCCTGAACAACGTGGTTGTCACCGCCAGGTACGGCCCCCGGATTCGGTGGAATTCGGTGATCACAGCGGCCCCGCTCACACCCTCCCCGCTCCTCGCCGAGAAGACGTGCGATGGCCTCGCCTGCCTGGAGTGCGTGCGGCAGTGCCCTCACGGGGCGCTCAGCACGCTCCCCGAGGCTGCGGAGCAGGGAATCTGGCTGAACCCGCCTGCTCGGACCGACTGGAACACGTGTCGACGCAGCCGGTCGGTCACCGACTGCATGGGCCGCTGCCTGCGCGTCTGCCCGGCCGGCAGAACGCCCGCGAACGGCCGCAACGGACAAATCGCTTGACGCCCGCGTCCCGCAGTGATACGTATCATCCCGGTCGCTGGGGAGAGACACAGGTGCGGAACGCCCGATCGAGCGGGTTTTCGTTTTCCTTTTACTTTTGCCATGCGGGCGTCTGCCCGGCCGGCTCGAGGCGACGGATGAGCTAGACGACAACCCATCCAACACCAAAGGCCACGGGGCAGACGATGCCCCGTGGCCTTTTTTGTTTTGTGCCCTGCAACCTATCCGCGGGGCGACGAAAAACAGCCCCATGGAGACATCTCAGCGCGGGTCGAGCAAGAAGGTCCAGACGCAAGGCGGCGCGCCGCCGCCGGGGTACCCGGTCCGCGCGGTCCAGGCGTAGCGGCGGTACGTCGCAGCGCGGGGCGAGGCAAGTCAACGCCGCAGCGACTGTGTTCCGTGTCAACCAGAATCTCACACCGGCCGCACGGCGGCCCAAGGCGTCTGATGGTTGATCATGGCGTTCAGGATCGTGAGCAGCTTCCGCATGCAGGCTACGATCGCGACCTTCTTGAGTTTGCCCGCCCGCCGGAGCCGCTGGTAAAAGGCCCGGATCACGTCGTTGTGCCGAATGGCAGCCAACGTCCCCATGTAGAGCACGGGCCGGACGGCCGCCCGGCCGCCCCAGCAGCGGCGCGGCCCACGCCGCGTTCCGCGGTCTCGACGCCAGGGCGCGACGCCGACGAGGGCGGCGATCGCGCGCCGGCTGAGCCGGCCGCGCTCCGGCCGGCCGGCCAGGCCGGTCACCGCGCAGATCGGGCCCCCGCCGGGTGCGCTCCGCAGGAGGTTGTCCTGGACGCGCCAGCCGGGGTGGGCGTGGACCGCGTCCTGGAGCTCCGCGGTCACGGCGCCCAGTTCCCGCCGGAGCCAACGGATATGCGCTTGCAGGCGCGGTCGGCGCAGCGCCGGGGTACTCCCGAGCCGATTCTGCTCCGCCGTGCGCATCTCTACGAGCTGCCGCCGCCGGGTGCCCAGCGCCTCGAGCGCCCGGGTGGCCGCATCGGGCAGCGGGTGGGGTACCGGACGGACCGCCTCCGCGAAGCGGGCGAGGACGGCCGCGTCCACGGCATCGGTCGTCGCCAGGCTGCCGGTGGCCTTGGCGAAGTCCCGGACCTGCCGCGGGTTGACCACCGCCACGGGCAGTCCCGCGGCGGCGAGGGTGCTGGCCACCGGGCGCGCCAGCCCGCCGGTGGCCTCCAGGAGCACGAGCGTGGGGGCCAACGCGGCGAGCTGGGGGACGAGGCCCGCCCAGTCGGCCTCGGTCTGGGGGACGGTCCACCGCGCTCCCGTCGGCCGAACGGCGATCACGAGCTCGGCCTTGGCCCCATCAATGCCGACGAACACGCGGGACTCTGCCCTCTTGCCTCCTGCACGCCCGGTCTTGCGCGATGCGGGCTCACGGGGTGGCCCTGGCGACTGTCCGGGCTCTCCAGGGGAATGGACGGGACCACCGCGCTGCGGCACGGTCTCTCAGGACCTCAGATGGGTCGGTCTATCCCGTCCCAGATCCCCAGAGTCTAGCACCTGGGGACCCGGTGCTAAGATACAAGATGGCTTTTTTCGGCGGCCACCAGGAGGCATCTCATGATCATCGTCATGAAAGGCGGGATCCCCAAGGAGCACGTGCACAACGTCATCCGGACCATCGAAGAGCTCGGCTACCAGTCCCACGTCATCTGGGGCACGCAGCGCACGGTCATCGGCGCCGTGGGCGACGAGCGCGGCAAGGCTCGCCTCCATTCGCTCGAGGTCATGCCCGGCGTCGAGAGCGTCGTCCCAATCCTCCAGCCCTTCAAGCTCGCCAGCCGGGAGTTCAAGTCTGTCTCCAGCGTGGTCAGGGTCGGCAATGCCGAGTTTGGGGGTGGCCGCCTCGCAATCATCGCCGGGCCGTGCAGCGTCGAGAGCGAGGACATGGTCATGCAGCTGGCGCTCCTGGCGAAGGAGGCCGGCGCCTCGGTCCTCCGCGGCGGCGCCTTCAAGCCGCGGACGTCGCCCTATGCGTTTCAAGGCATGGGAATGGAGGGCCTGCGTCTTCTGGCGGCGGCGCGGGACGCCACCGGCCTCGCGGTGGTCACCGAGGTCCTGAAACCCGAGGATGTGGACGCGATCGCCGAGTACGCCGACATGCTCCAGGTCGGCGCGCGCAATATGCAAAACTTCGCGTTGTTGAAACGGGTGGGCGAGGTCGGCAAGCCCGTCCTCCTGAAGCGCGGTATGGCTTCCACCATCCAGGAGTTTCTGATGGCGGCCGAATACATCCTGTCGGAGGGGAACTACAACGTCGTCCTGTGCGAGCGGGGCATCCGCACGTTCGAGACGGCCACCCGCTTCACCTTGGACCTGAACGCCGTGCCGGTGCTCAAGAAACACACGCACCTCCCGGTGATCGTGGACCCCAGCCACGGGACCGGCCACTGGGAGTACGTCTCGCCCATGGCCAAGGCCGGCATCGCCTGCGGCGCCGACGGCCTCATGATCGAGGTGCACATGCGCCCCGAGATCGCGGTGAGCGACGGCATCCAGTCGCTAAAGCCGGAAGTGTTCCGGCAGCTCATGCAAGAGCTGGCCCCGTTCGCCCAGGCCGCCGGCCGCTCACTTTAGCTGCCGAGGTGCCCGTACTAGGCGACCACTGCGTAAAAATAGGGGACGTCCATAAAATTATAAATTTCCTTCCAATCCCGTAAAAACCCGACCCTGGAGACCTTCTGATCAAGGCGTCGATACGCTGCAAAGTGCCATCCCTCTTTTCCGATGATCGGTCCGAAGACTGAAATCGTGCCGACAAGCCTCGGCGAAGAGATCCGGAAGATCACGGACTCCGCCCTATTCGAGGCGGGCGCAACTTCTATCCGCACTGAGGGTATGGCGAGTATAGATTTTTATAATTTCATGGACGTCCCCTGTTTATTGGGCCATGTCGCGGGTGCCGTCCTGGACCGCAGGCGTGTGGAGGGCGACCGCCTGGGGTGCGGACAATTCCCACGATTTCGCCTTGACAATTCGCCCCGAGTGGAGGGATGCTCCCGCAGCAATTGAGCCCCCGGGGGGGCCGGCCCAGACGGGGAGCGGTCGTCGTTGGCCTCCGCGATCCGGATCCCTCGTGTGCGCCGCGAGAGCATCGCGCGGCGGATCCGGCCGGTCCTTCGCCGGTCCGCGGAACGGGATGCCGCAGGAGCATCATCGGGTCCGGACTCTCCAGTGAAGGAGGTGAGACGCGGCCTCACGACGTGGCGACGGAGCCACCTATCCTCGCGCAAGACGCATTCATCCGAGACTCGGCGATTGGCCGACCCGCTCCAAACGGAGCGAGAGGGGGAATATGAGCATGAAAGGGGTCACCAGGCGACGGTTCATCAAAGCGACAGGTGCGGCGGCGGCGGCCGCGGGCACCGCGCAGATTTTCGCTCCGGCGATTCTCAAGGCGCAACAGCAGCCCATCAAGATCGGCCACCTGGTTCCGCTGACCGGTTTTCTGGGGCCCATGGGCGACTATGCGGCGAAGGCCGGCAAGCTGGCGGTCGAGGAGATCAACGCGGCCGGCGGCGTGCTCGGACGGCAGGTCGAAACCATCGTCGATGACGAGACGAACCCGGGCGTGGGCGTGCAGAAGGCCACCAAGATGATCCAGCAGGACAAGGTGGACTTCCTTCTCGGCACCGTGAGCAGCGCCGTGGCGCTGGCGATCATGGACGTCGCCGAACGGTACCAGAAGATCTTTTTCAACACCGGCTCCAACTCGGACGAGATCCGCGGCGCGAAGTGTAACTACTACACCTTCTCCACCGAGGCTTCCAATACGCAATACGTCAAGACCATCGGCCGCTACCTGCTCAAAAACAAGCACTACAAGACGTTCTACATCCTCACCTCCGACTACGCGTTCGGCCATGATCTCACCCGCGTGACCCGGCGCCTCCTGAACGAGCTGGGCGGCAAGGAGATCGGCCACGACCTGGTCCCCACCGGGACCGCCGACTACAGCTCCTACATCCTGAAGATCCGGAACGCGAAACCCGAGTGTATCATCGTCAACGTCGCCGGCTCCGACCAGACCACGTTCCTGAAGCAGTACAGCGAGTTTGGCCTGAACATCGACATCGCGGGCGGTGTCACGGACACCGTGCTCATGTGGAACGCGGGGAAGGATGCGGCGCAAGGCGTGTGGACCTTGATCTGGTGGGGCGATCTCGACAACGCCTGGACCAAGAACTTCTCGAGCAAGTACCGCCAGAAGTACGGGCTGCCCCCCGAAAACCAGGCCTGGGGCGACTACACCAGCCTCAAGGCGCTGGCCGAGGCCGTCAAGATAGCCGGCACGACCGACAGCAAGAAGGTGGTCGAAGCCCTGGAGAAGATCAAGTTCGACGGCGGCAAGGGCCGCGAGTTGTATTACCGCACCTACGACCACCAGCTCATCCAGCCGATGTACGTGGTCTCGATCAAGAAGACCGGCAACCGGGACAAGTGGGATATCTTCAACGTGGTGGCCGAGGTTCCGGGCAAGGACGAGAGCCTGGAGGTCATCGCGCCGACCAAGGAAGAGAACCCCTGCAACATGAAGCGCGCCTGACCGTCCTGACCCCTCCTGCCCCCCTCGACCCAGAGGGGGGCAGGAGCGTTTGCGGGATCCCGTCCCGCGAGGCCACCCATGGATCTGACAACCTTCATGCAGTTCTTCATCAATGGGATCGTGCTCGGGGCCATTTACGTCCTGCTCGCCATCGGGCTGTCGATCATCTTCGGGATGATCGGCATCGTGAACCTGACCCACGGCATCCTCTACATGCTGGGCGCCTACGCCACGGTGACGCTGTCGCCGTACCTCGGGTTCTTCCCGAACCTGATCGTCTCGCCGCTCCTGGTCGCCGCGATCGGCATGGCGGTGGAGGCCGCGTTCCTGCGGAGGATGTATAAGGACGACCCGGCGCTCGGTCTCCTGTTCACCTTCGGCCTGGCCATGTTCCTGGAGCAGATGGTCCGTCTGATCTGGGGCACCCAGGGCATTCCGTTCCAGATTCCCGAAGCGCTCCGGGGCGCATTGGTGGCCGGCCCCATCATCTACTCCAAGTACCGGTACTTCATCGGGGCGTGCTCCATCCTGGTGATCGGCGGACTCTGGCTCTTCTTGGAGAAGACGCCCTACGGAATGATCATCCGTGCGGGGAGTCGCGATCCCGACATGGTGCGCATGCTCGGGATCAGCCTGAAACCGGTCTTCACCGCCGTGTTCGGCCTGGGTGTGGCGCTGGCCGCCGTGTCGGGCGTGCTGGCCTCCCCGCTCGCGGGCGTCGAGCCGGCCATGGGAACCAACACCGGAACCTTTGCGTTCGTGGTGGTGGTCATCGGCGGACTGGGGAGTTTCTGGGGCTCGGTCATCGCCGGCCTGATGGTGGGCGAGGTGGAGAGCTTCTGCATCTTCTTCTGGCCCCCCATGGCGGATGCGTCGAAGTTCGCCCTCATGATCGCGATCCTCTTGCTCAGACCCCGCGGACTCCTCGGGCGCCGATGGGAGAGATTCGAATGAGACGCTGGCTCCTCTTTCAGAGCGGTGCGGCCAATCTGGCGCTGCTGGTCGTGCTTCTGGTCCTCCCGTATGCTCTGGAGAATCTCAAGAGCACGGCCCTCATGGCCAGCCAGATCCTGATCTTCGCGGTGATCAGCCTGGCCTACAATATCCTGCTGGGGTACACGGGGCTCCTCTCCTTCGGCCACGGGATGTTTCTGGGGATGGGGATGTACGGCGCGACATTGGTCCACATCCACTTGCTCAAGGGCCAGTTGGTCCTTCCCGTTCTCGTGGGCACGGCGCTGGCCGCGCTCACCGGGGCGGTGGTCGGTTTTCTCGTCATGCGTCGTCGCGGCGTGTACTTCGCGTTGCTCACGCTGGCCTTTACGCAGCTCTTCTTCACGATCTGCTATCGTTGGACCGACGTGACCGGGGGGGAGAACGGCCTCTCCGGTCTCAAGCGGCCGGACAGCTTCCTGGGTCTCGACCTCCGGAGCGACTACACCTTCTACTACGTCTGCATGGTGGCGCTGCTGGCGTGTATTCTGCTGATCCGCCGGATGCTGGACGCTCCTTTCGGGCGGGTGCTGCAGGCGATCCGCGACAACGAGGTGCGGGCCGCCAGCGTCGGCTACAACCCGCGCCGTTACCGGCATGTGGCGGTCATCATCTCCGGCACCTTTGTCGGGTTCGCCGGCGCGCTCTTCGCCTACGTCAATTACTTCGCCTACCCGGAGGTCTTCCACTCCGCCTTCTCGGGCACCATCGTGGCCATGACCATCGTGGGCGGGATGCGGCACTTCTTTGGACCCATCGTGGGCGGCGCCGTGTACGTGTTCTTCCAGGACCTGCTGTCCTCGTACACCAAACACTGGATGATCTATTTCGGCCTGATGTTCATGGCCTTCATCCTGTTCTCGCCCAACGGGATCCTGGGCATCCTGGAGGGTCTGCGTGACCGTCTGCGGAACAATCGTCGGAGCGGAACAGTCAAGGACGTCGCCCTTGCCGCGGCGGTGGCGGCGGTCCCGGTCGAAGACAACGGCGGGCGAAACGCCGCCCGCGCGCCGCTCGGCGAGGAGATCTTCCGGACGGAGGGCGTCACCAAGCGCTTCGGGGCCCTCGTGGCCGTGGACGGCGTGACCATCTCGGTCCGGAAGGGCGAACTGCGCTCGGTCATCGGACCCAACGGCGCCGGCAAGACGACCCTTTTCAACACGCTGACCGGAAACCTCGCCAAGGACGGCGGCAGGGTCTACTTCAAGGGTGCGGACATCAGCGACCTGGAGCCGTACCAGATCGCCAACCGCGGCATCGCCCGGTCCTTCCAGATCCTCAGCATCTTCAAGGATCTCACGGTCTTCGAGAATCTCCGCGTGGCGGTGCAGGCCAAGACCCCGTATCGGTTTTCCTTCTTGGCGGCCACGGATGAGCTGATGACGGTCAACCGGGAGGCGGAACGGATCCTGCATCAAGTGGGTTTGATGGCGCTCCGTGATCAGACCGCCGTGAACATCTCCCACGGGGATCAGCGGCTCCTGGAGATCGGCATCACGCTGGCCATGCAGCCCGAACTGCTCATGCTGGACGAGCCGTTAGCGGGTCTGGCGGCCAAGGAGCGGGTGAAGATCGCGGATCTGATCCGCGCCCTAGCCGGCAAACACACGGTGATCCTCATCGATCACGACATCGACCAGATCTTGAACATCTCCGACCGGATCACGGTCCTCCATCAGGGCAAAGTCATCGCCGAAGGGAGTCCGGACGAGATCAAGGCGAATCCGCTGGTCCAGGAGGCGTATATCGGCGGCTTTGACCGGAAGCACCTGGTGTCGTCCCCGGCGCGGCGACGGGCGGAGACCCCGCTGCTGGAAGTGGACCGGATCAACACCTTCTACGGCAAGAGCCACATCCTCCACGATGTATCCCTGACGATTTACCCCGGCGAGCTGGTGTGCTTCCTCGGGCGGAACGGCGCAGGCAAGACCACCACGCTGCACTCCATCATCGGTCTCACCCCGCCGCTGCACGGGGAGATCCGTTTCGCCGGGGCCCAGATCGCCCGACTCCAGGCCGAGCACATCTCGCGGCGGGGGATCATGCTGGTGCCGCAGGGCCGGCGGATCTTTCCCAACCTCACGGTCCAGGAGAACCTGCAGATCGCCCTCATGCAGGCGGGGCGGAACGGGCATGCCGTCGAGTGGACACCCGACCGGATCTACCAGCTTCTCCCCACGCTCGGCCAGCTCCGCCATCGGCGCGGCGAGCAGATGAGCGGCGGCGAGCTACAGATGCTGGCCATCGGCCGGGCGCTGATGGGCAACGGGAAGCTCCTCATGCTGGACGAGCCGTTCGAAGGCCTGGCCCCGGCCATCGTCGAGGGTCTCTGGAAGGTCATCAACGATTTGAAGAACGAGATCACCATGCTGCTCGTCGAACAGAATGCCGATCTCGCCCTGGCGCTGGGCGATCGCGCCTACGTCATCAACAACGGAAAGATCGAGTACGAGGGGGCGGCCCGGGCCTTGATCGACAACCACGAGCTGCGCGTGAAGCTTCTCGGCGTATAGACGCATCGCGGCGGGCCGGCGACGCCCGTCGCCGGCTCCGCGCGGCTATCGTTCCACCCCGCTGCGCAGCCAGGCCAGGATGGCGTCCCGGCTCTCGGCCAGCCCCTTGTAACGCAGCGCCTCCGGGCTCATGGATTCCATCGCCTTGCAGAGCGGCTCGCGCAGCGCCGCATCCGCCCGGATCTCCTCCCCGCTCCGGAACGAGACGCGGATCGTCAGGAGTCCGGCCTCCCGATCGGGGAAGCCGTGGAGCACCTCGCGCTCCACGCGCAGGAAGAGCCGGGGGTTCTGCGGGTCGAACGGCCGCTCCCGCCACAACTCCGGGTCCGTCCCGTGCGGCGGGTCGCGGTGATGATTCAGTCGGTTGTCGATGCTGAGCTCCCAGACAAAGCGCGTGAACGGTCCGAACTTGATCATGTTGGTCACCATGCCCGGCTTCCGGAACGTCTCCATCCCCGGCACGGGCAGGTGCAGGGTCACGAAATCCAGGCCGATCTTCTCCTCCGCCGTCCACCGGTACGGAAAGCACAGATGGATGGCGGCCGTCCAATCCTTCCCGCCGGCGCGCCGGACAACGATCAGGTCCTCCTGCACCTGGGCGGCCAGGGCGTCGAACGGGTCGGCATAGGGGGGATCGCCCGCCGTCGCGACGCGCCGCATGTCCGCGTCGAAGCGCAGCGTCTCCCCCGTCAGCGCAGAGCGCAGCGCCACCTCGCCGCCTCCCTCGTCCAGCGCGAACAGCGCCGGGTGCTCCGCGGCCAGCCGGCGCGCGATGAAGCGGCACACGACCCCGGCCACCTCGGGCGCGAAATCGCGGGTCTGGTAGTATTTCGACAGCCGCTCCGCACGCGCCGCCTGTTTCACCGTGCGGTATTCCGCGAACCGCGCGTCGATCTGGAATGTCAGCGTATCGGCCGCGCCGTTCCCGAAGTCCGTGCCCAGGGGCAACAGCCCGGGCTTCACCTCGTATTTGCCGTTGGCCGGCGGGAAGTACCGCGCCGCAACGGAGGGCAAGGCGACATCGCGCGGATCACCCATGGGTTCACCCGCTCCCCGCGTGCCGGCGCGCCTGGCGCGCGCGCTCCAGGATCAGTTGCTCCATGGCGATCACCGGGGGCTCCAGCAACATCCCATCCAGGACCGCGACTCCCCTCCCTTCGGCCCGGGCTTTTTGCCAGGCCTCCAGGACCCGCTCTGCCCGCTCGACACGCTCCTCGGATGGGCTGAACGCCGCGCGCACGACGGGGATCTGCCCCGGATGGATGACCTGTTTGCCGATGAACCCCATGCCTGCCGCCTGGACAGCCTCGGCTCGCAGGCCCTCCTGATCCCGGATGTCGAGGTAGATGGCGTCCACGGCGTCCACGCCCGCGGCCCGCGCCGCGAGGACCAGCTGGCACCGCGCATGATGCACCGTTCCTCGCCCCGCCGGCCCGGGGGTGAGCCCCAGGTCGCGCAGCAGGTCCACGTGGCCCAGGAGGAGGCCTTGCAGGCGCGAGGTCGCGCCGGCGATGGCGTACGCGTTGAGGACGGCCCGGGCGCTCTCGATCATGGCGAAGAGCCTCAGACCCCCTATGGGTCTGCCGGCGTCGCGCTCCGCCGCGGCCAGCCGCCCGTCCACCTCCCGCAGGGTGTCCGCGTCATCCACCTTCGGGATGACCAGTCCGTCGGCCGTTGCGGCGACGGCGCACTCCACATCGGCCGCGAAGTGGGGGCTGGTCACCCCGTTCAGCCGGATCAGCCGCTCCGTCGTGGGGTCCGGGTGCCCGCGGAGCAGCCCGGTAATCCGCTCGCGCGCCTCCGCCTTTCGATCCGGCGCAACCGAGTCCTCCAGGTCGAGGATCACGGCGTCGGCGCCCAGCGTTGGCGCCTTGGCGAGCTTCCGCGCATCGCTGCCCGGGGCGTACAGGAACGTCCGGCGGAGATGGCGAGTCGTCCGGGGCGTCATCGCGTCCACTCCTCCACCAGGTCCGCGGAGAGGGCCCCGCGTCCGATCTCGGACACGGGGCCCGTCAGGGTGAGGTCCCAGTTTTCCGCCACGGCCACGGTCAGCTCGCCCCCCGGGCTCTGCACCGTCACCCGTCTGTCCGTGAGGCCGTTCTTCACGCAGGCGGAGACCACCCCGCACGAACTGGTGCCGGACGCCAGCGTCCACCCCGCACCCCGCTCCCAGATCATGATCGCCACGCGGTCCCGGGCCAGCACCGTGGCGAACTGGACGTTGATCCGCTTTGGAAAGCTCGGGTGGTGCTCGATCTTCGGCCCCAGGCGCCTAACACGCGCCTCGTCCAGGGTGTCGGCCAGGATGACGCAGTGCGGATTCCCCACCGAGACGCACGTCACCGTGAGCCGCTCGCCGTCCACGACCAAGGGCTCGCCCACCACCTCGCGCCGCGGGCCGGCCACGGGGATCTCCTCGCTCACGAACGTCGCCCGACCCATATCGGCGGTGATGGTGCGGACGCGGCCCTCCTCCACGTCCAGCCTGGCGCGCACCCGCCCGCCCAGCGTGGATATGGTGAAGTCCGGCCGCGGGGCGTAGCCGTGATCCCACAGAAACTTGGCCAGGATGCGGATGCCGTTGCCGCTCTTCTCGGCCTCGCCCCCGTCGGGGTTGAAGATCCGCACGCCGAAGTCGGCGCTCGCCGCAGGCACCAGCAGCAAGATCCCGTCGGAGCCGATCCCGAAGTGGGAGTCGCAGATCGTCCGGACCGCCTCGGGTGTGAGCGGAAACGACAGCTGCGACCCGTCCAGCACGATGTAGTCGTTGCCCAGCGCATGCGACTTCACGAATTCGTTTGTCGTCAACCGAGCCATGCCTCAGTCTCCTGGTTGCGGGAACGACCGTTGGCGCGCCGCCGCAGCCGCTTCCCGCCGCGACCGGTGAGGGCACAAATATCAAAGGGCAGCCGGCGTGTCAAGGTCACACGTGGATTGACACCGCCGGTCGCCTTGAGCGATGATACCGGCGGTGCTGTCGGGAAAGGAGGTGACGGGATCAGGACGAGGCGGGGAGGGATGACCACGTGCAGGTGTGCGCTGGACCGGAGGAAAACCGATGCGGAACAACACGACGCGCAGAGACTTCCTGAAGACGGCGGCCGCGGCGGCTGCGGCGGTCGGTGCCAGCGGGATGTTCGCTCCCGCGATTCTCAGGGCGCAGCGGCAGCCCGTCAAGATCGGCCATCTGATCCCCCAGAGCGGCTTCTTGTCGCCGATGGGCGAGTACATGATCAATGCCGCCAAGCTGGCGGTGGACGAGATCAACGCGGCCGGCGGCGTTTTGGGACGCCAGCTGCAGCTCGTCCCCGAGGACGACCAGAACCCGGGGGTGGCCGTCCAGAAGGCCACCAAGCTCATCCAGCAGGAGAAGGTGGACGCGTTGATGGGGACGGTGAGCAGCGCCGTCTGTCTGGCCGTGATGGAGGTGGCGGACCGCTCCAAGATGCTCCTGGTCAACACCGGCTCCAACTCCGACGAGATCCGGGGGAAACGCTGCAACTTCTACACCTTCTCCGTCGAGGGCTCCAACTCCCAGTACGTCAACACCATCGGCCGCTACCTGATCAAGCAGAAGCAGTACAAGCGCTGGTATTTTCTGACCTCCGATTACGCGTTCGGGCACGACCTACTGCGCGTGTCGCGCATGCTCCTGAAGAAGATGGGCGGGACCGAGATCGGCAGCGAGCTGATCCCGACCGGCACCATGGACTTCAGCTCGTACCTGCTCAAGGTCCGGAACCTGAAGCCGGACGTGGTGTTCCAGAATTTGGCGGGCACCGATCAGACCAACTTCATGAAGCAGTACGCCGAGTTCGGGCTGACCATGGAAGTGGCGGGCGGACTCATCGACACCCTGCTGATGTGGCCCGTCGGTGTGGGTTCCATCACCGGCTCCTTCCCGCTGCTCTGGTGGTACGATCTCCCCTATGACGAGACGAAGCGGTTTGCAGCGGCCTTCACGAAGAAGTACGGCAAGCCGCCCGAGAACCAGGCCTGGGGCGACTACTACAGCACCAAGGCCATCGCCATGGCCATCCAGCAGGCCGGCACGACCGACAGCAAGAAGGTCGTCGAGGCCATGGAGAAGATCAAGTTCGACGGCGGGAAGGGTCGGCAGCTCTACTTCCGGTCGTGGGACCACCAGCTGATGCAGCCCATGTGGGTCGCTCTGGGCAAAAAGAAGGACGAGTCCAAAGACCAGTGGGACATCTGGAAGATCGCCGGAGAGGTCCCCGACAAGAACGAGGATCTCGAGGTGATCGCCTCCACCAAAGAGGAGAACGCCTGCGAGATGACCCGGTCCTGAGGTCGAGCGCGCACGCCCGGCCCCCCTTCGTACCCCGGAAGGGGGGCCGGGTGCTTCCCGCCCCGGCGGTGCGCCGGGACATCCGGCTCGCCCCACCGCCGGACGCCGCCCGCTCCGGCGGCAACGCGGCACGCGAGAGCCGGTGAGTCGCCGCGGCATGTGTGCTACAAGAATGCGCGGGGAACCGTGGCCATGCAGCTGCTCAAACGCATCCTCCCCATTCTCGCGTCGCTGCTTTACGTCATCAGCCCCATCGACGCCCTGCCGGACTTCCTGCCGGGCGTCGGCTGGCTCGACGATCTCCTCGTCATCGGGTTCCTGCTCTGGTGGCTGAGCCGGCAGTCGCAGGGGCGCTCCCCATGGGACGTGTTCCGCGAGCGGATGCAGGGCCGCGCGGCACCCCGGCCGGGCGCCCCGCGCCCGGAGGACCTTACCGCCGACTTCAGCCGGATGGACCCGTACACCTTGCTCGGGGTCGCCCCGCGCGCGTCTGCGGAGGAGATCAAGACGGCCTACAAGCGCGCGGTGGCCCGTTACCATCCGGACAAGGTGGCGCACCTCGGCGCGGAGTTTCAGGAGCTCGCCCACAAAAAACTGCTCGCGATCCAGCAGGCGTACGAGACCTTGCTGGGAACGCGGCGTTGAGTCGAAAGACCCCGGTTCCCGTTGGACCGCCGACGGGCTGCGCGCCGTCGTCGCGGGGAAACGCCGGAACCCGGTCCCGCACAACGGCACCGTCCGGCGGTGGCGATGACACACCTCCCGGGACACGCACACGGCGGGCAAATCGCTTGCAATGCCCGATGACTTCACTATACTTACCGCGGGTCGGCTAAACAGGAGCCATGGCACACGTCGCCGCGTACGTCACGGGGCACGGGTTCGGGCACGCCACGCGGATGGCCGCAATACTCGGGGCGCTGGTTGACCGCGTCCCCGGTCTGCAGGTGACGATCGTCTCGACCGCGCCCGAGTGGCTGTTTCGGATGAACCTGGCCGCGCCGTTTTCGTACCGCGCCCGCGCGCTGGATGTGGGCGTGGTTCAGGTGGACTCCATCCGCCTGGACGCCGCGGCGACGCTCAAGGCGTATGCGGCGCTGCTCGAAGACCAGACCGGGCTCGTGGAGGCAGAGGCGGCGGCGCTGTGCCGGGACCGCGTCCGTCTGGTGGTCGCGGACATCCCGTCGGCCGCGTTTCTCATCGCGCGTCGCGCCGGTGTGCCCGGCGTGGGGATCGGCAATTTCTCCTGGGACTGGATCTACGCCGACTACGCCGCGGAGCATGCGTCGTGCGGCCGGGTCGTCGAGGCGATCCGGAACGCATACGGACAGGCCGATCTGTTCCTGCGGCTGCCGTTCCACGGCCCGTGCGACGCGTTCCCCGTCGTCCGGGATCTCCCGCTGGTGGCGCGCCGGGCCCGCCGCTCGCGTGCGGAGGTCCGGCGGCGGCTGGGCCTAACGGACCCGCGCCCGGTGGTCCTGCTCTCGTTCGGCGGCTTCGAGATCCGGGGCATCGATTTCGCCCGTGTGGAGCGCCTCGAGGAGTACCAATTCCTGACCACGCAGCCGTTGCCGCGGCCCGTCCGCAACGTGCGCGAGGCGGCCATGGACGGTCTGCGGTACGAGGACATCGTGGGCCAGGCCGACGCCGTCATCACCAAGCCGGGTTACGGCATCGTCTCCCAGTGTCTGGTGAACCGCGTCCCGGTCCTGTACACCGGTCGGGGGCGTTTCGCGGAATACGATTGCCTGGTGGAGGGCCTGCAGCGTTTCGGGGTCTGCCGATTCATCGCCAACGCCGACCTGCTCGCCGGCAACTGGCGTGAGGGTCTGGGGGAACTGCTGGCGCAGCCCCGGCACTGGCCGGACCTGCCCGCCCACGGTGCGGAGACCGCGGCGGGCGTACTCCACGATCTGTTGATGCGGACGTGAGAAGGCACGCGATACGACGAGCGGGGAGGGTCCGGCCCGCGGGCGCGTGGGCGTCCCGGAGGGATGCCGCGCACCCGGCGGCGGAGCGGACACCCGAGACGGTTTCCCAAAGGAGGCAAGCATGTCGACCCCGACGGACGGACATTCGGCCACCGTGCTCGTCATCGACGACCAACCGTTCTTCACCACCATGCTCCGCGGCTCGCTGGCACAGCAGGGGTTTCGCGTGCTGGTGGCGAACAACGGCCCGGACGGGCTGGAGTCCGCCAAGAAGAACCTGCCGGACGCGATCCTGCTGGATATCGAGATGCCGGGGATGGACGGGTTCGTGGTCTGCGAGAAATTGCGGAAGGACGACGCCGTCAAGCACATCCCCATCGTCATCCTGACGGCCACCAACAACCCGAAGTTGAACGAAAAAGCGTTCAAGGCGGGGGCGGACATCGTCACCCTCAAGGTCCTGTCGACCGAGCGGCTCGCCAATATGATTCGCCTGGCCATCGGGAAGGGCAAGGCGGCGCCGTCTGCATGACCGGAAGGGAATCGCCGACATGCGGGCCGGCGGCCGGGCGCGGAAAGACTACGCCGCACAACGATCCGGGACACCCCATCGGACAAAACGAGGTTGATCTGGACGGAAAGGAGCACGACTCATGGCACTCTTCGCAGAGCGCGTCGGCCTCCTCGACACCGAGAACGCCTTCAAGATCGGCCCCTACATCCGGCAGCTCGAGGCGGCGGGGAAACGGATCATCAAGTGCAATCTGGGCGAGCCGGACTTCCCCGTCCCCCAACCCATCAAGGACGAGGTGAAGCGGCAGCTCGACCGGGACAACACCCACTACTGCGACCCGCAGGGCATCCTGCCGCTCCGGCAGGCGATCGCCGCCCACTTCCGCGAGACCCGCGGGATCCCGGCCACGCCGGACCGGGTGGTGGTCTTCCCGGGCGCCAAGCCCCCCATCGGCTTCAGCCAGCAGACCTACTGTAACCCGGGCGACGAGGTGATCTACCCGAGCCCCGGCTTCCCCATCTACGAGTCCTTCATCGCCTACGTCGGCGCGGTCCCCAAGCCGCTGCACCTGGACGAGGAGCGGGGCTTCAGCTTCGCCGGGAGCGATCTCGCGCCCCTGCTCTCCCCGCGGACCAAGCTGATCTACCTCTGCTTCCCGAGTAACCCCACGGGCGGGGTGGCCTCGGAGGCCCAGCTCCAGGAGATCGCGGCCCTGATCCGCGAGCGCTGCGGCCCGGAGGTCCGGGTCTACGCCGACGAGGTGTACGAGGACATCCTCTTCGATGGGAGCCAGCACCGGAGCATCACGGCCCACCCGGGGATGGCCGAGCGCACCATCCTCGTGAGCGGTGCCTCCAAGAGCTTCGCCTGGACCGGCGGCCGGATCGGCTGGGTCCTTTTCCCCACGGCGGCGGAGGCCGAGTGCTTCCGGAACCTGAACATCAACTATTTCTCCTGCATCCCCGCCTACAACCAGGAAGGCTGCCGCCTCGGGCTGGAGTCGCCGGAGGTCGCCACGGTGGTCGCCGAGCGCGCGGCGGTCTTTCAGCAGCGGCGGGACCTGGTGGTGAAGGGCTTGAACGCCATCCCCGGCGTCCGCTGCCAGACCCCCAAGGGGGCCTTCTACGTCTTCCCGAACATCGCCGGCGTCTGTGAGCGGCTCGGCATCCTGGACGCGTTCCGGGGCCTCCCGCCTGCGGTGCAGGCGAAGACCAGCCCGTCCACGCTCTTCCAGCTCTTCCTGCTCTTCGAGCACGGGGTGGCCACGCTGGACCGGAAGTCCTTCGGCCGGCTCGGGACCGAGTCCTTGCATTTCCTGCGCATCTCCATCGCCACGGACACCGATTCGCTGAAGGAGGGGCTGACGCGGTTCGCGGCGGCGGCCGGCGACCGGGCGGGGTTCCAGCGGTTCGTCGAGAAAGGGGAGCACCTGTTCTGAACCGGGGCGGCCTCAATCGTTTGCGGGGAGGGGGCGGCGGTCGGCTCGGGCGTCGGCCACCGCGGGGCGAAGCGCCGCGGTGCGCACGACGGTCCAGCGGCGGACCCAGGGAAGCAGAAGCAGAGCCGGCCAGGCGAGAAAGAAGGTCAGGCTGAAATACGCGGCATAGCCCAGACGTTCCACGGCCCAACCCGACGCCGCGGCGGCCGCAAGCCCGACGGGGGCGAAGAGGGCGCTGAGCAGCGCGTACTGCGTTGCGGCGTGGGTCTTGTCGCAGATGCTCATGAGAAACGCCAGGAAGGGGGCGGTCCCCAGGCCGCCGCAGAACGACTCCGCCATCGACGCGGTGTACATCAGCGCCGCCGACGGCGGGAAGGATGCGGCGGCGGCGTAGACGAGGTTGGAAGCCGCCTGCGCGATCCCCAGCCGCCACAGCGCGCGGATGATGCCCCAGCGCTTGGTGAGGTTTCCGCCGACCAGGGCGCCGAGGACGGTGGTGACGACGCCCAGCGTGCCGGGAACTGCGCCGATCTGAAACATCGAGAAATCGCGATCGACCCAGAAAGGACGCACCATGGGGCCGAGGGCCATGTCGCCGAGCTTGTAGAGGAGGATGAAGAAGAGAACGGCGACGAACCCGGGGTGCGCGAAAAACTGCCGGAGAGGATCCCACACGCCGCCCTGGAGCCCGTCGGCTCCTCGCGGGGACCCACCCGAAATGCGGCGCAGCCCCGGCCGGGGCATCCGCCACGAGAACAGGACCGTGCACCCCATGATCGCCGCCGCGGCCGTGAAGGCCGTCGGCCAGCCCGTGAGTCCCGCCAGCGCCACCAGGGCGCCGCCGGAGGAGATGAGCGCGACGCGGTAGGTGGAGACGCGGAGGCCGTTGGCGGGCCCCATCTCTTCTTCGTCCAGGAGCTCGATCGTATAGGCGTCAATGGCGATGTCCTGGGTGGCGGAAAGGACCGCGAGCGACAGGAGAAGCCCCCACAGGACCGTTGTCACGTGGGAGGGATCGACCGCGAGAAGGGCCAGGATCCCGACGATCAGCAGGGCCTGGCAGCCCAGAATCCAGGTCCGGCGCCGTCCCCAGAGGTCGACGGCGGGCGCCCACAGAAACTTCAGCGACCAGGGAAGTCCCACGAGCGTCAAGAGTCCGATGTCCGCCAGCCGGACCCCGTGGACCCGGAAAAAGACGGGGAGCGCATCTTTGATCAGGCCGAACGGGAACCCTTCGGCGAAGTACAGGACCGCCACCCAGTACAACTTTGTCCTGGTCGTCACGGATCCTCGCAATCGCCCGGTCGGACGCCCCGGGCTCTGTGATCAAGCCGGACTGCCCCGTCGCCGGTTTCTTATAGAGCCTGGATTGGAGCGTGTCAAATGAATCAGCCAACCGCGCGACGGCGGACGCTCCGATGAAGGCCAACGGGGCGCGGATACCTCGCCTGGCCGTTGCCTTCGCCCTGACCGTTTCTCTGGTGTCCCTCGGCGAGGCGACTTCGGGGCTGATCGGCCTCGCCCTCGACGATCCCGCGACACGTGACGTCGTGGAGCGGTCCACCCTCGCCAGGAATCTCCAGCCCGTGCGCTTTCTCGGGACGGTCGAGATCACCGATTGGCTGCTCGACCGGCCGCAGCTGACGGCCGCGCTGGCCCGGCACCTGCATCCTCCGCTGGAGCAGTACCAGATCGCCCGGCGGGACGACGGCAGCTATGCCGTCAACGACCTCGGGAGTCTGCGCGGAAGCCTCCGACTTGTGGCCCGCGAAGCGAATCGCCGGATCTACCTCTGCCAGGGCCAATTTCGCTCCCTCGCGCATATCCTGCCGCTCACCGGAAACATGGTGCTTGCCTTGGAATACCGCGACCTCCCCCAGGAGGGCCTCCCCTCCGTGGAGGTGACGCCCCAGCTCTACGTTCGGCTCGACAATCTCGTCGCGCGCGGCGTCCTGCGCGTCGTCGCACCCCTGCTCCACGGCGTCATCGACCGGCGCGTGGCCAAATTGACCGCGGCCACGCACGCCGTGGGCGAGCGGATCGGCCGGGACCCGCGTGGCCTTTACCGCGAGATGCAGACCTGGTCGGACATCCGCCCGGAAGACCTGGAGGCGTATCGCCGAGCCTTCGTGGTGGAGCGATTCGGCCGATGACCGTCCCGGAGCTTCTGCCGCTCTTCTGTTTCGGCTTCGACGGCACCGAACCCCCGGACCCTGTCCGCGAATTCCTGAACGACGGCCTTGGCGGCGTCATCCTCTTCAAGCGGAATCTGCGCAACCTGGAGCAGATCTGCACGCTCACCGCCGACCTGCACCGTCACGCGGCGGGCCCTCTCCTGGTGGGTGCGGACCAGGAAGGCGGCCGGGTCGTCCGGCTTCCCCCGCCCTTCCTGTCCATCCCGCCGGCGGCGACCCTGGGCCGCATCGACGATCCGGCGCTGACGCGCGCGCTGGCCTGCGCCGTCGGCCGCGAACTGCGCGCCGCGGGGTTCACATGGAATCTCGCGCCCGTCCTGGACGTGCACACCAACCCCGACAACCCCATCATCGGCGATCGTGCGTTCAGCAGCGATCCGCGGCGGGTGGCCCGCCTCGCGCTGGCCACCGTCCGCGGCTTTGACGACGCGGGGATCCTCACCACGGGAAAACACTTCCCCGGACATGGCGACACGGCGACCGACTCGCACCTCACCCTCCCGGTGAGCACGCAGCCCCAAGACAGGTGGCGCGCGGTGGAATTCCTCCCGTTCCGGGAAGCCATCCGCGCGGGCATCCCCGGCATTCTGGTCGCGCACCTCAACTGCCCCGCGCTCGATCCGGCGGCCCCGAGCAGCCTCTCCCGCATCATCCTCACCGAGATTCTGCGCGGAGAACTGGGCTTCGACGGCGTCATCGTGAGCGACGATCTGGAGATGCGGGCCATCGTCGATCGGTTCGACATCGGCGAGGCGGCTGTCCGGTTCTTGGAGGCCGGGGGCGATCTGATCCTGGTCTGCCGGGACCCCGCTCGGCAGCGCAGCGCCGTCGCCGCGGTCGAAGCCGCCGTGCGGACCGGGCGTCTTTCCCGCCGCGGGCTGGACGCGTCTCTCGAGAGGCTCGCCCGGTTCCGCGCTCGGATATCGCCGCAGTCGCTCGGCGTCGAGACCGCGCGGGCCGTCGTCGGGGCCGACCTGCACCGGGCGCTGCTCGCGCGGGTCCTGGCTGCGCAGTCCTCCGGGCTCGCCTGAAAGCCGCGTGGCCCGAAGACGACCGGTTATGCCGGGCGGGAAATCGTCGGAAGAAAATCCCGGGAGGGATCGTGCGGCACGTCGTCTCGCCGTTCGACTCGACGAACGTCAGGGCACGCGAACGGCGCCCGTCCGCATGACCTGGACGGCGCGGGTCGTCCCGCTCGTCGCCACCACGGTGAGAACGATCGGATAGCTTGCGATCCCGACGTTGGCGACGGCACCCTGGGCGTTGAAGCGGACGTCGAAGGTCCCGACGTTGTTGCCCGCGTTGTCCTTGATGCTCTGAAGCATCGAGCCGCTGTAGTCCGCAGAAGGGTTATACCACCCGACCAGTTGCGTCCACCCGCCTGCGCCGTTGTCCCGCTCCAGCCGATACTCTCCCGGCCGGCCGGATGCACCGTCCGCGCCGGAGTGCAGGCGGTGCACGATGCCCTGGGTCACCGCCAGCGACTGGACATACCGGAGGTCGGCGGCCAACCGCTCGACCGCGCCGGTCAGCCGGCGCTGCGCGATGATCTGGAAAAAGAGCGGCATCGCGACGGCGAGCATCATGACCATGATGGCCACAACGATGATCAGCTCCACAAGCGTGAACCCCGGTTTCCGTTGCGTCGTGGTCATTCCGCGCTCCCTGTGTCTCGGAGACAGCCGGACAGCCCTCCGGCATAACCACACCCCGGGCGGCGCCTCCGGTTGTTGGTGACACCGCCCGAACCCGCGGCGCCCGCCCGCGCTCGGCACCCCTCCCCCTCGCCGCTCGGCGAGCCCGGGCCTCCGGCGACACCGACCCGACCTTCGTCGAAGCATCAAATATGCCAGCGCCGGCAGCGCAGCACCACGCCAAACCCAAGCCAGGGCCGTCCGCTGCCGTTGGCAAGGGTTTTGCTGCGCTTTGCGGGAGAGGAACGGCCGCACGTATTCTTCGACGCCAGCGTACGGTGGACGCGCCGGCACGGTCCCGGGCGCACCCAGAAGCTGATGTTCTGTCATCCGCGCGATGCCACGATGGCAGGAAAACGCATGATCGAACGCGAAGGGCATTCGAGAAAACGGCCCGGGTTTCAATCGGTTACAGCCGGCGACTCCGCCGGGTACACGGGTTGCAATGTCCCGGCCCCCAAAGCGAGAAGCCCTCATCGGGCGCGTTGTCAAAAGCTGTCAACTGGCTGACGCGTTTTGGCAAGGAGAGAGCGGACCAATGAGGACAGCCCCTGAAACCCGGCAGGTCACCATCCGCCAAAGACCCGCGCTGCACAGTCGCCAGACGGGGTTTTCGCTCATCGAGCTGCTGATCGGAATGAGCCTCATGGCCGTGGCGTTGCTCTCCATCGCCGCCATGTTCTCGACCGGCTACAGCGACGTCCACGCGGGCGGCAGGACGACCATGGGAACGTCGGCGGCCCGCCAGATGATCGAGGACATCCAAACCCTTCCGTTCGACAGCCTCGTCAACCTCAACAACTTCAACACCACGAATGCGGGATCGTTGCCCGCCTCCAACCCGGAACGCGACCTGGCCCGCAAGTGGCGATACGCGCTGGCCGGCGAGGGAACGGGCTGGCCGGCATATTCCACCGCCGAAAAAGCCATGTGGTCCACCCTGACGATCTCTGGAGTCCCGTTGGGCGCCGCTGGCCAGATCGCCGTGGTCCAAGACAGCCCGACGCTCAGACGCATCACGGTGACCGTGCGGCTTCCCGGGCGCACGGCGGGAGAGTCGATCCCGGTGCAGTTGACGACGCTGATCAGCAGGTTATAGCCATGACACACCGCCGCCGCTTCTGCCGAGGGCTCACCATGATCGAACTCCTGGTGAGCGTGACCATCTTCCTGGTCGTTCTCCTGGCGATCTACCAGCTCTTCGACACGAGCCACGCGACGTACCAGAGCGGGACGCGGAA
This sequence comes from bacterium, assembly GCA_029580855.1. Lineage (GTDB taxonomy): Bacteria > Methylomirabilota > Methylomirabilia > Methylomirabilales > 2-02-FULL-66-22 > 2-02-FULL-66-22. The sequence goes on from JAKPQH010000061.1 coordinate 70,149, forward strand.
GCAAGAGGTCCAGCAGCAGGCGAGGCTGGCCATGGACGAGATGGTCCGGGCGCTGCGGATGGCGGGCTACGTGCCGGAGAACTACGATGCGAACCTCGGCAACGACCTCGCGGGGACGGCGCGGCTCCACGTGGCCACCGCCGACGCCATCGCCGCCTTCGGCAGTTTGGAGGGCGGCAACCAGAGCACGGTTTTTCTGTTCTGCCGGAGCGGCAATACCCTGGTGAAGAAGGTGAGCGCGAACACCGCCGACGCCGCCACATACACGTGCAACAACGCCGACGTTTTGGCCGACAACGTCTCGCTCCTGCGCTTCACCTATTTCGACGAGAACGGCGCGCACCTGGCGGGCGACCTGGACGGGAAGACGCTGGGGGCGGCGTTGAACCTGGCCCCGCGGGCGCAGCGCGACAGCGTCCGCACCATCGTCATCACACTCCAGATAACGGAGCCGGTGCCGCGCCAGCAGCCGCAAGTGTACAACCTGACGTCGACGGTGCGCTTGCGAAACTTGAACAATACCTGAGACGGGGTGCCCCATGCGACATCGGCGAACTCTCTGTCCGCAGCGGGAGGGGGGGTCGGTCCTCGTGATCGCCCTGCTGCTCATGATTCTCCTGTCCTTGCTGGGTGTCACCCTCCTCACCGTGGCCGCCACCGAGCACACCATGGCCTTCAACGGCCTCTGGTCGGAGGGCGCGCTTTCGGCTGCCGAGGGCGGCGTCAACCGGGGGCTCAACCAGCTCTCGGCCAACGCGCAGAACTCGCTGAGGCGAATCCCCGATTGCGACGACTGCGCGACCACGCTCGTGACCGGGTTCACCTATCGGAGCGGTCACAAGACCGACCCGGGCCCCCAGCCGCTGCAGTTCGTGGGCTCTCGCGTCGAGGAGGGGTACTCCGTCGCCGTGGGGACCGGGTACAACCCCTCGGGATATGCATTTCACACGTACCAGATCAACGCAACGGGAACAGGGCCGCGCAACGCCCGGCGTGAAGTCGAGATCCGGGCCGACTACGGCCCCGTCGCACAGTGAGGTCCGCCATGAAACGACTATGCGCCGTGCTTCTGTGTCTGACGCTTTTACCGCTGAATGTCCCGCCGGTGCGGGCGGATGACAGCGACATCTTCGGGGCGAATATCGAGCCCAACATCCTGATCTTCATCGACAGCTCGGGGAGCATGGACGACACGATCCCGGCGGACCCGTACAACCCGGCGGTCACCTACACCTGCATCCACGCGCCGTGCAAGACCGCTGCCGCCGTGTACAAGCTGGACAAGAACAAATACGGCTTGTACGCCAACTCCATCGCCGAGGTGGCGAGCACCAGCGCCCAATCGGCGCTCAGCACGACCGGGCACTGGTCCGGCAAGATTGGGAAGTCCAACTTCACCCTGTTCGTGGGGAACTATCTCAACTACAACGACAGCCCTTCCGGCACCCTCGAGAAGAAGATCGTCATCGCCAAGCGGGTCATCGCCAAGCTGATCAACAACACGGAAGGTGTCCGGTTCGGGCTGGCCAAGTTCCGGAACAACGGCAGCAAGGGCTCGGGCGGCGCCCAGATCATCGCCGACGTGGGGTCGAGCACGGCAACGCTGCTGACGGCCCTCAACGGCATCAGCCCGAGCGGGTGGACGCCGCTGGGCGAGGCGCTGTACGACATGGGGCAGTACTTCAAGGGCTACACGTCGGGTCACCCCACCCCGATCCAGTACGATTGTCAGCCCAACTTTATCATCCTGATGTCGGACGGGTTGCAGAACGGCAGCAAGGACGTACGGAACGAGGCGACGTTACGCCGGACGCAAGACCACTCCACCGCCTGGCCGGACATCCAGCGTGTCTGGGTGCATACCGTCGGCTTCGCCGTCGCCCCGGACGAGGCCGAGGCGGCCAACGACGTCCTGCAGGCGGCGGCCAACAACGGCGGCGGCAAGTTCTACTCGACCGACAACGAGGCCCAGCTCGAGACGGCGCTCGAGCTCGCCATCATGCAGATCATGTCCGCGACGTTCGCCTTCGCCACGCCGGTCATCCCGACGACCAGCGCTACCGGTATCGCGCGGGCCTATCTGGCCGCGTTCCAGTCAAACCCCGCGGCGCCGTTCTGGCACGGATACCTGAAGGCGTACAACCGCGGCAGCGACGGCCTGGTGCCGACGGACTCCGCCACCGGGCTGCCCCTGGATTCCGCCCTGGCATGGGAAGCCGGACAGCAGCTCACCCTCAAGGCCGCGTCGGATCGAACGATCTACACCGTGACAGCGGCCGCGCACACCTCCGGCACCGCCCCCGAGGCGTTCAGCAAGGCCAACACGAACATCACCCCGGCGCTCCTCGGCGTCGGCACCAGCGCGGCGCGCGACAAGGTCATCGATTTCATCCGGGGTGTGGACGTCAACGACGAGAACCTGAACGGCGATGTCTCGGAAGACCGCCCTTGGAAGCTGGGGGACATCTACCACTCCACCCCGGTCCTGGTGAGCGCTCCCTTCCTGCCGTCTCCGGATCCGACCTACGCCACCTTCCGGGCCGCCCACGCCGGCCGGACCGCGGTGGTCATCGCGGGCGCCAACGACGGGATGCTGCACGCTTTCAGGGAAACCGACGGCGAGGAGCTGTGGGCGTTTGTCCCGCGGGACGCCCTCGGCGATCTCCACAAGCTGACCGCCACATCCGGGGCGCACGAATTCTACGTGGACTCCAGCCCCGTGGCGGCCGATGTCAAGATCGGCGGTGTCTGGAAGACCATCCTCATCTTCGGCGAGCGGCGCGGTGGCGCGTACTATTACGCCCTCGACATCACCGACACGACCGCTCCCCTGTTCCTCTGGAGCTTCACCGACGCCAAGATCGCCGAAACCTGGTCCGAGCCCATCATCGTCAAGGTCAGGATGAACGCCGCCACCGGAAGCACCGAGCGGTACGTGGCCTTCTTCGGCGGCGGGTATGACACGCTCAACAACAACAGCCGCGGTAAGGCGGTCTTCGCCGTGGATGTCGCGACCGGTCAGAAGCTGTGGGAGTACCACAACCCCGGAAGCGCGAGCGACGACCGGCAGTACATGAACTACAGCATCCCGGGCAACCCGCTGGCAATGGACCTGAACAACGACGGGTACATCGACCGCCTGTACATCGGCGATGTGGGCGGACAACTCTGGAAATTCGACCTGTCGGCGCCGGCCACGCTGACCGGAGGGACCACCGGCACGGTCAACAACTGGACCGGCAAGCGGTTCTTCCGCGCATCCACCGATGCCAATCCGCCGGGCAGCGGCGAGTATTTCCCCACCCAGGCCATCTACGGAACGCCCAACGCGGCGATGCTGGACGGGAAGCTCTGGGTTTACTTCGGGACCGGCGACCGGAACCACCCGAACAACGTCAGCGCCAACCGATTCTACGGGATCCGGGACGACCAGACGACCATGACCAACGGCGCCGCCTGGACCGAATGGAACCACCTGGCGGACGCCACCGCCGGCCCGCCAGACCTCGGCGTGAAGAAAGGCTGGTACGTGCCGCTGGCGAGCACCGAGAAGGTCCTGGCCGCCCCCGATATTTTCAACAAGATCGTCTACTTCACGACCTTCACGCCGACAACCACGACCGTGTGCGGCAGCGGCGGCGGGACGGCCAGGCTGTACGCCATCCAGATGGCGACCGGGTTCGCGGCCATCGACTGGGACAGCGACGCCGTCCTCGGATCCAGCGCCACGGCGGGCAGCACGCGCGCCAAAACCATCGGGCAGGGAATTCCGTCCAAGCCAATCTTCATCATCAACGACACCGGCGTGGCAGTGTCCGCCACCGTCACCGCGGGCACGACCAACCAGCAGCTCCCGAGCAACCCGGCGCCGCCGCCGGACAACATGCGCCGCATCCTGTACTGGCGGGAGGCGTTCTAGGCCATGCGAAACGCACAGGGCACGGCGGCCGTCCTCGCGATCTGCCTCCTCGTCGCGGGGACGGCCGCTCTAGCGGCCTCCAACGAGGCGATCAAGCGGAACAATTTCGGCGCCGAACTGGTCAAGCAAGGGCGGCTGGACGAGGCGCTGACGGAGTTTCAGTCGGCCATCCGGTCGGATGCCCGCTATACCGCCGCCCATGCCAACCTGGCCTACACGTACGACCGGCTGGGCCGGACGGACGAGGCCATCGAGGCGTACAAGACCACGGTGGCGCTGGACCCGAAAAACGCCATCGCCTTCAACAACCTGGGCGTCCTGTACGTGAAGAAGGAATCCTACGACGAGGCCGCCCAGGCTTTTGAATGGGGTTTGAAGGCCGACCCGGCCAACGAGTTGCTGCAGAAGAACCTGGCGAGCCTGCAGAAGAACCGGGACATCCTGAAGGAGCGCGAGACCCGCATCGCGGCGGCGCAGAGGCAGGCCGACGCCGCCCCCAAGGATCCCCGGGCCGCCTACGACGTGGCCCGCGTGTACGCGTCGTTCGACATGCAGGATCGGGCGTTCGAGTGGCTGGAGAAGTCGCTGCGGTTGGGGCTTGACGACATCCCGTTTGTCCGGGAGGACCCGGTGCTGCGTGGGCTGAGAGGCGACCCACGCTTCGCCAGGCTCTTGGAGGGTCGCTGAGCGCAGGGACCCGGCTCTAGCTCGCTCGCGCGTTCTCGGCAGCTTCCACCAGCGCGCGGAACAGGGCAAGATGTTCCGCGCGCTCTTTGTACATCCGCTCCGGGTGCCACTGCACCCCCACCAGGAACGACTGCCCCGGGCCTTCGATCCCCTCGACGATCCCGTCCTCGACGCTCTCGGCGCCGACCCGAAACCCCGGCGCCAGATCCTTGACGAACTGATGGTGCGTGCTGGTCACCTGCGACTCGGCGACGCCCATGATCGCGCAGAGGCGCGACCCCGGCACGAGCCGGACCGCGTGGATCGGCCGCCCCCGATTGGCCGGGCTCGCGGAATGATATGCGCGGGTGTCCGGCCGGCACGCGATGTCCTGGTACAGCGTCCCCCCTGCCGCCACGTTGATGACCTGGAGGCCGCGGCAGATTCCCAGCGTGGGCACCCGCCGCTCCACGGCCGCCCGCGCCAGGTGGATCTCGAAGAGGTCCCGCTCCGGGTCCGGCTCTTGACACCGCTCGTCGCGGGCTTCGCCGTAGTAGGCCGGCGCGATGTCCTCCCCGCCCGTGAACAGGAGCCCGTCCACGGCCGCGAGGTACCCGTCGATCGCCCCGGGGTCGCCGTCTGCGATGGGCAGGATGATGGGAAGCCCCCCGGCCGCTCGGATTGCGCCGGTGTACGTGTCCCGGACCGCCTCCCACCGCTCCAGCTTGTCCGGATCGCTCCGATGCCACGACGTGATACCGATACGAGGACGCATCGTGATCACTCCACAGATTCGATACGACAAGAAACCGGACCCGACCTCATGGATCCACAGATTACGCAGATTGTGCAGATTTCACGGGGGACAAGACAAGACGACGGTGTTCCAGCGATCGGGACCCGAAGTTCAATAGCAGGCCGACCGCATGACCGCTGGCTTTCAGGTAGTTGATCACCTGCGCCTCTTCCAGTCCAGACATCTGCGCCAGCGCCTTGACCTCAACAATCACCGTATCATAGCAAACAAAATCGCAACGGTATGGCGTCAAGAGTCTCTCGCCTTTGTAGAAGACAGGCAGCTCGACTTCCGAGCGAAACGGAATCGCCTGGCTCGTCAATTCCCTCGCAAGCGCCTCGTGATAAACGGCCTCCAAAAACCCAGGCCCCAAGACTCTGTGGACCTCCATGGCTGCACCGATGATCGCAAACGTCCGCGGATCCTTTTCCATCGTTTCTCCATGAAATCGGCCAATCTGCGTAATCTGCGGATAAAGACAGCCCGTTTTTACAACCCGCGGATGCGACCGCGGTACTTCGCCTCCAGCGGGCCGTTGTGCTCGTCCCCCTCGGGAAGGTTGGCGCTGACGTAAACGGGCGGCGTGAGGCCGCTCGCCAAGAACAACTCCACCACCCGACACACCAGCGAATTGATGATGTAGCTTCCCGCCAGGAGCGACGTGGGCGCCACGCGGCCCGGCAATCCCGGATAGGCGACCGCCGCGTCCCCCGGCTCGCCGCACGTATCCAGGACGATATCCGCGACCTCGAACAGACGCTTTCCGCTGGAGTGGCGCGGCGGAACCGCCCGGGAGTGCCGCAGCGAGGTCAGGGCGATGACCGTGAGGCCGCGCCGCTTGCCCTCCAGCGCCACCTCCAGGGGCACGGCGTTGATCCCCGAGTTCGAGATCACGAGCAGGACCTCCCCCGCCCGGAGGTCGTGCCCGTCCAGGATGAGGGCCGCGAGACCGGATACCCGCTCCAGCCGGCCGCTGAGATCCGGGCGCGTGAGCGGGGTGAGGAAGGCTTCCTGAATGATATTCACGGGGACGAGGCCGCCGGCCCGGTGGAACGCCTCCTCCGCCAGCGCGTGGGAATGGCCGCTCCCGAAGACATGGAGCAGCCCGTCGCCCCGCATCGTGGCGAAGACGACCTGCGCCGCCTCCTCCAATCGCTCCGCCTGCGAGGTGGCAATCGCGTCGAGCTGCCCGAGAACCACGGCGTGATAGCGTGGGGTTTGGCGATCAGCCATGAAAGAGCCCTTTGTAGTTCGCCCCGGGGACGATGCAACCCAGGATGCGGAAATCCCTGGCGCCCGTGACACGGGGGAGATTGCCCGGCCGGCCGCCGGCGGTCAGATAGGCCAGCCCCGCGAAGGCCATAGCCTCCACCGCCCGGCCCGGCACGCCCAGCGATTCCGCCGGCATGACGCGGCACTCCGGCAGCGCGTCGGCGAGACCGCGCATGAGGGTTGTGTTCTCGGCGCCCCCGCCCATGACCACGACCTCCTGGACGGCCGCGGTCGGAAAGACGAACGCCCGCAGGTTTCGCGACACCGCCTGGACCGTGAACGCAGCCAGCGTCGCCAGTCCGTCGATGTCGCTGGCCCCGCCGCGTGCCAGTCGCGTCCGGAACGCGTCCACGAAAGCGGGGTTGAACGTCTCCCGTCCGGTGGACTTTGGCGGAGGGCGGCGGATAAACGGGTGCTCTAGGAGGTCCTCCAGGATCTCCGGCACGGGCCTCCCGGCCGCGGCCAATCGGCCTCCCGCGTCGTACCCGCACTCGGCAAGCCGGGTGCGTCGGACGAACTCGTCGAGCAGGACGTTCGCCGGCCCGGTGTCGAACCCGGTGACGGCTCCGGCGTCCTCGCCGGCGGGGAGCACCGTGGCGTTGGCGATCCCGCCCAGGTTGAGAACCACGCGGCCGCGACTTGGATGGGCGAACAGAAAATGGTGTACCAGGGGCGTCAGCGGCGCCCCCTCCCCGCCCGCCGCCATGTCACGCGGTCGAAAATCGGCCACCGTCGTGACGCCGGTGCGCTCGGCGATCACCGCCGGTTCGCCGACCTGGAGCGTGGAGCGGACGTTGTGGGGCCCTTCCGGCCTCGACGACGGGAGATGGTGGATCGTCTGCCCATGGGAGCCGATGAGGTCCACGGCGGCGAGGGGCACGCCGGCCGCGCGCGCGATCCCGGCGGCAGCCTCGGCGAACAGCTCTCCGAGGTAAGCGTTGAGATGACAGACCTCTTCCGTGCTGCCCCCCGACGCCACGTCGAGCACGTGCTCGCGCAGCCCGGGCGGATAGGGAAAGGTCCGGAAGGCGATCAGCCGGAGTGCCGGCCGCCGGGGGCCCGGCCGGATATCCACAAGCGCGGCGTCTACGCCGTCGGCGGACGTGCCCGACATCAGACCGATGACGTTCATGGGCGTTCCGTGGGTGTGGGCCGGGCGCGGGCACGGCCGCGCCGGCAAGATGACTGCCCTCGGGGTCCGGCCGCCGCACCCCGAGGCGCCCGCCGTGCTGAAAGGGCCGCAAACCGTCGGCGGAACATAGCATGGCCCGCCGCCCGCGCACAAGAACCGCTGGATCGGGGATCGCGCTTGACAACCATACACCTGTTTGGTATTCGTAGACAATTCCTCGACAACAATGGCCCCCACCGGGGGCGCCGTCCCCACCGCACGATCACGGAGGCACGCCGTGCGACGCGCATTTGCGGAACGCACATCCACCCTCAAGGACATCGGGCGCATGGCGGGTGAGACGACGGTCCTGATGGAGACGCGCCGCGCCGACTACCTGCGCCTCGACGCCCGGAGCATCCTGAACCGCTGCTCGAGCGAGCGGATGCCCTTCGCCTGGACGGTCAACCCCTACCGAGGCTGCGAGTTCGGTTGCCGGTACTGCTACGCGCGGTACACACACGAGTTCCTGGGATTGACCCGGCCGGTGGACTTCGAGGAAAAGATTTACTTCAAACGGGACGCCGCCGAGACGCTGGAACGGGAGCTGGCCTCCGGGCGCCTCCGCGGGGCCAGCATCGCCCTCGGCACCGCCACGGACCCCTACCAGCCGGCGGAGCGGCGCTTCCGTGTGACGCGGGGTCTGCTGGCCGTGATGGCCCGGACCGACGGGCTGCGCCTGTCCGTCACGACCAAGAGCGACCTCGTCACCCGCGACATCGACCTCCTGCAACGGATCGCGCTCCGGAATGCCGTACACGTGAATCTGACGGTGACGACGCCGGATCGGGGTCTGGCCCGCCTGCTGGAGCTCCGCGCCCCCACGCCGGACCTGCGGCTGACGACGGTGCGGACGCTGCGCAAGGCGGGCCTCGCCGCCGGGGTGACCGTCGCCCCCGTGCTGCCCGACATCACCGACACGCCGGCCAACCTGGAAGCCGTCATCGCGGCGGCCCGGGAGCACGGAGCCACCCACCTCTTCTGGAGCGTGCTTTTCCTCAAACCGTCTGCCCGGTCCGTCTTCTTTCCCTTCCTGGCGCGGTATGCCCCGCACCTGGCCGAACGGTATGCCCTGCGCTTCCGCCGCTCCGCGTTTCTCTGCCGTGCCTACACCGACCGGATCGCCCGCCTGATCGACGACCTGAAGCGGCAATACGGCTTCCCGGACCGGCCGCCCTTCGAGATGCCGGCGCTCGGCCGCGAAGCCGAGACCGGCGACCCGCAGCCTCCGCTGTTTCCGCCCGACACGGGCCGCGCCACAGCCGCGCGCACGTCACCCGGAATCGGCGCCTCCCTTTGTCGTTCGAAGGTGGATACTGCGCAACCCGAGCCGATGAGGTATAGTAACGCCACTCCGCAGGGTGCGGGTTTCTCGGGCGCGGCCCGAGGACCGTCCTTGCGCATGGCCGGGGGCTCCCCGACGAACTCTGGGCCCGGCGCGTCGTCCGGCGGCGCGACCGGCGACGTCCGGCCCGTGGCGCCCGGGGGGATTCCCGCATGCCGAGGGGCATGAGACGAGCGTGAGCCGGCGGCCCGAACGGCCTTCTCGTCCCAGAGACTCGCCGGCGCCGTCGGCGACTTGATCCGAGCGGCGACCGAGCCGGGCGGCCCCGGCGGTGCATGCGGCCGAATCGAGAGGGCGCCATCGGGTGTGCTGCGGGGACGGGGCATGCGCGGAACGCGGACCGGTCCGGCACCGGAGGGGGCCGCGCGCGTTCCGGGAGGACGCCCCCGGCGAACGGCGCTCGGTGTGGAGCAGGAGGGATCCCCGTGAGCTTTTATTCCCAGTTTGCCGAGTATTACGAGGCGGTGTTCCCCTACCGGGACGAGGTCGCCGTGTTCCTGAAGGACTACGTCCCCGCCGGAAGCCGCCGGCTGCTCGACGCCGGCTGCGGCACCGGTCATTACTGCGGCCGGTTTGCCGCGGACGGTTTCGATGTGGTGGGGATTGACCTCGATCCCCAGATGATCGACGTGGCACGGAAAAGGTATCCGGCGCCGATGTTCCGCTGTCTGAACCTGCTGGACGTCGGGACCCTATCCGGACCCTTCGATTTCGTCTTCTGCATCGGCAACGTGGCCCCCCATCTCGCCCAGGACGAGTTCGCGCGCTTCGTCGCCGACGTCGCGGGCATCCTGCGCCCCGGCGGTGTCTGGGTTTTCCAGGTCGTCAACTGGGATTACGTTCTGGCGCGCGGCGGTTACCCGTTTCGGCCCAGAAAACTGGGACCCGGCGGCGCCGTCTTCCTGCGCGAGTACCGGGACGTCTCGGAGTCCCGCGTTCGCTTCCTGACCCGCCTCGTCGAAGACGACCGCACGATATTCGAAGGGGAGGTGTGGCTGTACCCCATGCGGACGGACGCCTACCTGCGGCTCCATCGCGCGCGCGGGTTCCAACTCATCGAACACTTCGCCGATTTCCAGCGAGCCCCATACGCGACCACCGCGGACGCCGGCAGCGTCTTTGTGTTCCGCACCCGGGACGACGGCGAATCGAACCCCACCGTGTGAGGGAGCGGGCGTGCGGCTGAAGGACGAACCCCGGCGACTCGTGATCCGGAATTCGCCGCGTCTTTGGTGGATCCCAGCGGTCCTCGTGGCGCTTGTGGGCGCAGTCTGCCTGCTCGCGGCGGCGGGTCCCTTCGGCAACGCCGGGGCATACCCCATGGGCGGCGGGTTGGGGGGCGCCGCGGTCGGCGTCCTCTTGCTGGCGCTCGGCGTCTGGGCGTGCTGGCGGATGCCGCGCGCGACGCTGGCCGTGGATCGCGCCGGTCAGACGGTGACGCTGACGCGTCGCGGGTTGTTTCGCACCGCCGCGGAATGGTACCCGGCGGATGCCATCGTGGACGTGAGAGTCAAAAAGGAGCGGCGCGGCAAAGGCAGCGCCCTGTATCGTGTCGAGTTCCTGCTCGACTCCGGACGCGTCGTTCCCGTCCCGCTGGCTCACCCCCGCGACCGCGACGGATGCATGCGGGTCGCCGGGCGCCTGGCGGGGGTTCTGGGCTTGCCGGGGGCGTGATCGCCGGCGCCGGGGTTCGACGTCCGAAACGGCGTACCACGATTCACGGAGAGGAGACGCCCGATGCCTGACGATGCTCCCGTCGTAAAGGTGGCCGTGGTCCAGGCGGCACCGGTCCTCTTCGACCGCGAGGCGACGGTCGAGAAAGCCCGCCGCCTCACCGCCGAGGCGGCGTCCCGGGGCGCTCGTCTCATCGTGTTCCCCGAGGCCTTCATTCCCGCCTATCCCCGCGGCCTCAGCTTCGGCACCGTGGTGGGCAACCGCAGCCACGACGGCCGGCGGACCTGGCAGACGTATTGGGCCAATGCCGTCGACGTGCCGGGCCCGGCCACCCAGGCGCTCGGCGAGGCGGCGCGCGAGGCCAACGCCTATCTGGCCGTCGGCGTCATCGAGCGGGACAGCCACTTCAGCCGCGGCACGCTCTACTGCACCCTGCTCTACTTCGGCCCCAGCGGGCGGTTGCTGGGGACGCACCGAAAGCTCAAGCCCACCGCCGCCGAGCGGCTCATCTGGGGGGAGGGGGACGGCAGCACGCTGACGGTGGTGGAGACGGAGTTCGGCAAGGTCGGCGGTCTGATCTGCTGGGAGAACTACATGCCGCTGGCGCGCATGGCCATGTACAGCAAAGGGGTCGACATCTATCTGGCGCCCACCGCCGACGCCCGCGAGACGTGGCAGGCCACGCTGCGCCACATCGCCTGCGAGGGCCGCTGCTTTGTCCTGGGGTGCAATCAGTTTGTCACCAAATCCATGTACCCCGCGGGTCTGGTCGGGATCGAGGATCTGACCCGCGCGCCCGAGGTCATCTGCCGCGGCGGCAGCGCCGTCGTCTCCCCGCTGGGGGCGGTGCTGGCGGGTCCGCGGTACGACTGCGAGGATATCGTCATCGCGGACCTGGACATGGGAGAGATCCCCCGCAGCCGGTTTGACTTCGACGTCACCGGCCACTACGCGCGGCCCGACGTGTTCCAGCTCACGGTCAACGAGCGGCCCACGCCGTCGGCGATCTTCACCATCGACGCGTGACCTGAGGGCGGGCCTCACCGGAGCCCCGCGCGCGGCCAAGAGGCCTCGGCAGGGTGGAGGCTGACCGCAGGGTGACCCCCAATCGAAGGAGGGCCCCTTGACCCAACCCAAGCTGCTGGCGTTGGATTTCGACGGCGTGATCTGCGACACGGTGCGCGAGGGTTGCCGCTCGGCCTGGCAGGTGTGCCGCGAGCTCCTCCCGCTGGACGGCGAGGCGCCGCCACCGCCGCTCGCATCGCTCTTCGTCCGTCTTCGGCCCGTGGTGGAGCACGGGTGGGAGTTTCCGGTCCTGGTGCTCGCCATCCTGGACGGGATCCCCGAGGCGACCATCTGGGAGACCTTCCAGACCGCCTGCCGGGAGCGCATCCTGGCGAAGTACCGCGTGACCCCGCGGCAGCTGGCGGCGCGCTTCGATGCGGTCCGGGATCGGGCCATCGCCACGAGTCTGGACGGCTGGCTGGCGGACCAGGGTCTGTACCCCGGCATGGCCCATCGGCTGCGCCGGGTCCTGGCGAGCGGGATCGCGCTCTACGTCGTCACCACCAAGGAGGGGCGGTTCGCCCACACGCTCCTCGAAACCCACGGCGTCACCATGCCGCTCGACCGCGTCTGGGGAAAGGAGCGGGCGCGGCCCAAGCCCGAGCTTCTGCGGGTGCTCGCCAAAACCCATCGCCTCGCGTATCGGGAGATCTGGTTCGTCGAGGACCGCCTGAAGACCTTGCAGGCGGTCACCGGCGCGGCCGACCTCGGGGAGGTCGGTCTCTTCCTGGCCCTGTGGGGATACGTCATGCCGACCGATCGCGACCAGGTGGCGTCGGATCCGCGCATCCTCCCGCTGTCGCTGGACCAGTTCTGTCGAGACTTCACCGATTGGACCAAAGCCTAGGAGGCGCGCCGTGCAGCTCACGCCGTGCAAGACCTACCACGCCAAGACGGTCGGCCGGAACGTGCTCCGCATGCCGGACGGCAAGTCCGTGTTCAAGGTGTACTATGTCTCCGTCATCGGACGGGACCGGCCCGAGCTGTACGAGTGGCGGCGCTCTTCGCGCACGACGGCGGACTTCGAGCGGATGTTCACCGCGGGCGGCCACGAGGGGGTGGGGTTCGTCGTCGCCTTCCCGCACGTCACCAAGGTCTACCGTTTCTCTCCCGACGGGGAGACGATCCTGGACGTGCGCGAGTTCGACACGGACGGCATGACCGCTCGTGGCTGCGCCCGCAGCGACGGGTACCACGAGCTGGCCTGTTACGCCGAGGCCGCCATCGCCGCCGACGAGTACCGCGCGTGGGCCGAGGCCGGCAGCGTGGACGAGTATCTCGCCGCGCGCTCCGGGGCCGCCGATTTCCCCGTCGTCAGCCACACCAAGCTGGCGGACTACTGGACCCGACGGTAGCGTCCGCTGCACCGGAGGCGGCGATGAACCGTAGACCGCTGGGCCGGACGGGCCTGCAGGTGTCCGAGCTGGGGTTCGGCTGCGGAATGGTCGGCGGGCTCCTCGTCCGCGGCGAGTATCCGGAGATGCGGCGGGCGGTGGCGCGCGCCGTGGAGCTGGAGATCGACTACTTCGACACGGCGCCGCTGTACGGGGACGGCCAGTCGGAGGTCAACCTCGGCGCCATTCTCCGCGAGCTGCGCGCCGGGGTGACCGTGGGAACCAAGGTCCGCATCGCGGTGGAGGATATGGCGCACATCGAGACGGCCATCGCGGCCTCCGTGGAGGCCAGCCTGCGGCGACTCGGCCGGGATGCCGTGGACCTCTTCCAGCTGCACAATCCCCTCGCCACCCAGCGGCGCGCCGAGTCCGCGGCCTTGACCTCGGAGGACCTGCCCGCCGTGATCCGCGCGTTCGAGAGGCTTCACCGCCAGGGCAAGACGCGTTTTTGGGGGATCACGGGGCTCGGGGATACCGAGGCCCTCCACCGGGCGGTGGACCTGGGCGGGTTTCACACGATCCAAACCGTCTACAACATGCTGAACCCGAGCGGCGGGCGCCGGGTCCCGGCAGATTTCCCGTACCAGGATTATCGGCAGCTCATCGACCGGGCCTTTGCCGGGGGGATCGGCGTCATCGCCATCCGCGTCCTGGCGGGAGGCGCCCTCTCCGGAACTACCGCCCGGCACCCCATAGCCATGCAGCGTGTCGCGCCCCTGGCCACCGGCCACGATTACACCGCGGATGCCGTCCGCGCCCGCCTAGTCGATTTTCTTGTCGCCGACGGCACCGTGGCCGGCCTTCCGGAAGCGGCCCTCCGCTTTGCGATCGGGAAGCCCGAGATCGCCACGGCCCTGGTCGGCACCTCGAGCCTGGAGCAGCTGGAGCAGGCCGTGGCGGCGGTGCGGCGCGGGGCGCTGCCGCCGGAAGCCTTGGAGCGGATCGGCACGGTCCTGCGGTAGAAGACATGACATGGGTCCCGCCCTCGGTTTCGCCATCCTGATCGGGCTGGCAAGCGTCTACACCGTGGCCACCGTGGCCTGGCTGGCCGCCGGATACTGCCTGCTCAAGACGATGGCCAACCGCCGGCCGGGGGTGCGGCTGTGGAGCGCGCGGGTCGGGTTCTTTCCCCCCAATATCGTCTTTCGGCCGGACCTGCTCACCGACCGCGGACGATTCTTCCGGCGCCGGTTCGCCCAGGCCGGCCTGGTTTTCTCCGCCGCCCTGGCGGCCGGGCTGGCGCTGCACGGGCTGGTGCGGCTGCTCGCGTGACGGCGGCGGGATGGCCAGACCCCGGCACGCGGCACCGCGAACCCGGCGTTCCACGCGTGCGCTACCCGGGTTCGGTCAGCCGCCGCGGATCCAGCAGGTCGCCCAGTTCCGCCGGGGTCAGAAGTCCCTGCGCGGCCACGACCTCCCGCAGCGGGCGCCCGCTCCTCCAGACCTCGCCAGCCAGCGCGGCGGCGCGCTCGTAACCGATCCGCGGGCTGAGCGCGGTGACCAACGCCACCGTCTCCTCCGCATACCACCGGCACCGCTCCGCGTCCGCCTGAATCCCCGAAACGCATCGGCTGGTGAAGGCGGCGACGCCGCGCGCGAGGATATCCAGCGACTGGAGCAGCGTGTGGGCGATGACGGGCATCATCACGTTCAGCTCGAGCTGGCCGGCCTGTGCCGCCATGGCGATGGTGGCGTCGTGGCCGATCGCCTGAAAGCAGACCATGGTGAGCATCTCCGCCATCACCGGATTCACCTTGCCGGGCATGATGGACGAACCCGGCTGGACCGCGGGCAGGGAAATTTCCGCCAGACCCGTGCGCGGACCCGACGCCAGCAGCCGGAGGTCGTTGCAGATCCGGACGAGGTCGAGGCACAGCGTCCGGAGCGCTCCGGACACCGTCGCGAACGGCCGCATGCTCTGCATGGCGTCGAACGGGTCCGGCGCCGCGACCAGCGGCTCGCCCGTCACGTCGCTCAGTCTGGCGGTCACCAGCCGCCGGTAATCCGGGTGGCTGTTCATACCGGTGCCCACCGCCGTCCCGCCCAAGCCAATGGATCGCAGGGCGTGGCGCGTCTCCGCGATCGCCGCCTGGTGGGCCGCGATGGCCGTGGCGTAGCCCCCGAACTCCTGCCCCAGACGGAGGGGCGTCGCGTCCTGGAGGTGGGTCCGCCCGGCCTTGACCACGCCGTCGAAGAGGCGCGCGCGGTCGCGCAGGGCGCTGTCCAACCCGTCCAGCGCTTGAAGCAGCGAGTGCAGCCGGGCCAGCGCGGCGAGCCGCATGGCCGTGGGGAAAACATCGTTGGTGGACTGCGCCATGTTCACGTGGTCGTTGGGGTGCACCACGGTGTACCGGCCGCGCGCTTCGCCCAAAAGCTCCAGCGCACGATTGGCCAGTACTTCGTTGGCGTTCATGTTGTGCGACGTCCCCGCCCCGGCCTGGTACACGTCCACCACGAACTGATCGTGCCAGCGACCGTCGGCCACCTCGCGTGCCGCCGTCATGATGGCGTTGCCGATGGTCGGGCTCAGCCGGCCCAGGGCGGCGTTCGTCTGCGCCGCGGCGAGCTTGACCTGCGCCGTGGCGACGATCAGCGCCGGGTGCGCGCGGAGTCCGCTGATGGGAAAGTTCTCGACGGCCCGCACCGTCTGAATGCCGTAGTACGCCTCCGCCGGCACCGCACGCTCGCCCAGGCTGTCCCGTTCGGTTCGTGTTGCCATCCTCGCCTCCGGGGCCGACACCCCAACACAAAGGGGGGAAACCCGATCTAGGTTTCCCCCCTCGCTGACGCACGCGGGTGCCGGCCGCTTATTGAATCGGCTGAACCATGACCGGCTCGCCCCACCACGAGCACTTCTGGTTCGGCAGGCACTGGTCCGCCTTGGAGACCTCGACATCGGTCTTCGTGGTCGATTCGGGCGTGCCTCGATTCACCGAATAGCCCATGTGATTCCACGTCGCAAAATGTGCGCCGTTCTTCTGTGTTTCTTCCATGGCCAGCTGCGTCCGCGCCGAGCACGCCGAGAGCAGCGCAACCAGGCCCACCGCAAGCACAACCGCCCACAGCCCCTTTCGCATCCGCGTACCCTCCTTTCAGGGATTTGTAGTGACAATCGACTGTGACAAGATGATGGCGACGGGGCTTATCCTATCCCGGGATCTCGCGGACTGTCAAGGACAGCCTGCGCCTCGGCGCTGCACGCCGCCAGCCGCTCCCTGAGCTGGGAATATCGGCGGCGCGTGGCGTCGTTTTTCGTCGCGATGGCCACCGCTTTCCGCGTCCCGACCAGGACCAGCAGCCGCTTGGCTCGGGTGATGGCCGTGTACAGCAGGTTTCGCTGCAACATGGGGTAGTGCGTCGTGTGTAGGGGCAGGATGACCGCGGGATACTCGCTGCCCTGGCTCTTGTGGACGGTGACCGCGTACGCCAGCGTCAGCTCGTCGAGATCGCTGAAATCGTACGGCACCTCGCGATCGTCGAACCGCACCGCGACGGACTGCTCCGAGGGGTCGATGGCGGCGATCCGACCCAGGTCACCGTTGTAGACGCCCTTGTCGTAGTTGTTCCGCTGCTGGAGCACCCGATCCCCGACGCGGAAAATCCGCCCCCCCCGCAAGAGCTCCGCCGTCCCGTTGCGCGGGGGATTCAACGCCGCCTGCAGCGCGGCGTTGAGCTGTCCCGCCCCGATGGGCCCGCGGTGCATGGGCGTGAGCACCTGGATCTCCGCGAGCGGGTCCAGCCCGTACTTGGCCGGGAGACGCCGCTGGGCCAGACCCACGATCAGATCCCGCAGCCGGAGGGGGTCGTCCTCGGCAAGGAAGAAAAAGTCCTGCCGCGCGTCCGCCGGCGTCGCCGACAGGTCCGGGAACTCACCGCGGTTGACCCGATGCGCGTTCGAAACGATCCGGCTCTGGGCCGCCTGACGGAAGATCGTCGTCAGCCGAACCGCCGGGATCCCGGGGACGGCCAGCAGGTCCTGCAGGACGGTCCCCGGTCCGACGGATGGCAGTTGATCCGCATCGCCCACCAGGAGGAGCGTGGCAGCGAGCGGGACGGCCTGGGTGAGGTGGTGCGCGAGCAGGATGTCGACCATGGAGACCTCGTCCACCACGACGACGTCGGTCTCCAGGGGATTCCGGGCGTTTCGCTGGAACCCGCCTTCGCGGGGATTCCACTCCAGCAGCCGGTGGAGCGTGCAGGCATCGTGCCCGGTGACTTCGGCCAGTCTCTTGGCCGCCCTTCCCGTGGGCGACGCGAGGTGCACCCGCACTTTCTTCGCCTCCAGGAGTCGGATGACGGCCTGGAGAATCGTGGTTTTCCCCGTGCCGGGCCCCCCCGTGACGATGAGGATCTTTTCCTGGAAGGCCAGCCGAACCGCTTGGCGCTGCTCGTCGGTCAGGGCGAGGCCGGTCCTCCCCTCCACCCAAGGCAGGGCGTGGGCCATGTCGACGGGCGGCAGCGTCCGCGGGGCACGGAGCAGGTCGGCGAGGCGCCGCGCGAGCTGCGTCTCGGACACGTGCAGGGGTTTGAGATACACGACCCGGCCCGCCGCCGGCCGTTCCACGACGATCGCCTCGTCGGCGTCCAGGGCCGAGAGCGCGTCGGGGAGCAACGCCGCGGGGATCTCCAGCCTTTTCTCCGCCGCCCGCAGGAGCTCGTCCGCCGGCACATAGACGTGTCCCTCGTCGGTGAGCTCGTTGAGCGTGTGCAGGATGCCCGCGGCGGCGCGCAGCGGCGAGTCGGCGGGAACGCCCAACTCCCGGGCAATCCTGTCCGCCGTCTTGAACCCGATCCCCCGGATATCCCTGGCCAGACGATACGGATTCTCTCGGACCGTGGCGATGGCGGCCTGCCCGTACGCCTTGAAGATCTTCACCGCGTACGCCGGAGAGACGCCGTGCCCCTGCAGGAAGAGCATCACCTCCCGGATCTCGCGCTGCTCCGCCCAGGCGCTGACGATTCGCTGCTGGCGGATGGGGCCGATGCCCTCGACCTCGGCGAGGCGGCCGGGTGTCCCCTCGATCACCTTGAGCGTGTCTTCGCCGAACGCCTCGACCAGTCGCCCGGCGAATACGGGTCCGATGCCCTTGATCATGCCCGATCCGAGATACTTCCGGATGCCGGTGATCGTGGCGGGAACGACCGACTCATACCGCTCCACCCTGAACTGCTCCCCGTATTTAGGGTGATGGGACCACCGGCCGTGGAGGCGCAGCGTCTCCCCCGGCGTCAGGCTCAGCACGGTGCCGACGATGGTGACGGGGTCGGGCTTGCCCGGAACATCCAGCCGGGCCACGACGTACTGCGTCTCCTCGCTCACATAGGTGATGCGGGCCACAGAGCCCTCAAGGCTCGTATACGAATCGGCCCGGAGCTGCAGCCGCTCGCCCTCGGTCCTACCCGTGCGAGCATCGCGCATAGCCATCCGCCTCGGCCCGGGCACAGCGATCGGTTCCGTCGGAGAAGGCGCCCGTCGCGGCGATATTATCTCGGGACAGGACCGGGACGAAGCGATTTGTGGCGGGCGGGGCCGATACCACATGGGGACGGGGACGCGCTCAGCCGATTCGACGTTCTGTTCGCGCGCGAAAGTCGAGGGCCGTTTCAGACGGCCCACCGGTCGGCCATGCCTGGCCGTGGCGGCCGTGGCGTCCCCGGCTCGGCAAGTTGGGCGATGCGGGATATCGGCCCGCCGACCGCAGCGGGCGGGACGTTGCGCTCGTCGCGGGCCCCAACCCTGGGGTCTGCCGGCGAAAGCGGTGCAACGGAGAAAACCACGCCGGGGTGCAGGGGCGCGGCGTCGGAACGGATCGCGGCCTCAGTCAGAGCCGCGGGACGCTGAGCGAAGGCGGAAAAGCTGGCGCAGACCGTTGCGTCTGTTCCCGTTGTCCTGCGCGCCGCGCCGCTCGTCCCTCTTCGGGTACTGCATGAGGTAGTAGTCCGGGTTCCCGAGAAAGGTCTCGAAATCGACACCGGCGTTCCGGAGTTCGTGCCCGAGGTATAACCCGGCGAAATACTCCAGTTCTTCATCCGACAAGCGCTGCGAAGACCGTTTATCCTGAGGACGCGCCATACGCCTCCTTCCGGCCTCTCGGCCTTCGTCCCGAACGGGCGCGAATATAGCACCCCGGTCCGTCGCCGACAATCCCCTTTCCCGCGGTGTGCGGGGCGTCCGCAAGTCCTGACGCCCCCGCGGGCGCCCGCCGCCGGCAACCGTCGCCCGGGCCCGCCGCGGTTGCCGAAGAAATCCTCCGAGGCTATACTCGACCCCGACACGAGACCGACCGCGGCACAACGGGTGGGTTTTCTCGCACGGGCCGGACGCGCCGAGGCGAAGGATCTCCATGGCTTTTTCCGCACGACTGGTTCTTGCCGATCCTGACGGACGCATCCTCGATCACCCCTCCCTGAGGATGGCCGGGCGTTCGGGAACCGATGCGGTTCCCGTCCCCCCGGAAGACCTGCTGCGCATCCCCGAAGGCTCCAAGCTGTTCACCATGCCCGGCAGTTTCCCGGTCGCCTGGAATCCTCGACAGAAGGCTTTCCGGTCGGTGGCGCGCGTGCAGGTCGGCGGGCGGCGCTTCCCCTGCACCACCGTGGCGGCGTTTCTCCCCCCCGGATACACGCGCACACTGCTCCCGGCGGCCGCGTATGCCGCGCCCCAACCGCCGTTACCGCTCTGGTCGTACACCGCCGTGGGCTGGGACGGCGAAGCCTTCGTGGCGGCCGCCATCCGCACCGATCCCATGGACCATTCGTCCGCCGGACATTACGACGATCGCGAGCTGCTGCCCCGCATGAGGGCGCGGCTCAAGGGCCACGGGGACAATCCCATTCTCGCCCAGCTCGCGCGCTGCGCCACCGAGTACCATTGCTTGGCCGCCAAGAACCTCTTTCTCGGCCGCTGGGAGGCGCCGCTTCCCGTGGCGAACCGCTGCAACTCCGCCTGCGTCGGCTGCCTGTCGTGGCAGCCGTCCACGGCCTGTGCGTCATCGCACGAGCGCATACGCTATACGCCCACCGCCGAGCAGGTGGTCGACGTAGCCCTGCCCTTTCTGTCCACGGTCCCGGAAGCCATCGTGAGCTTTGGCCAGGGGTGCGAGGGCGAACCGCTCCTCGTCGCCGATGTCATCGCGGAGGCCGTCCGCCGCATCCGGGCGAGTACCGACCGCGGGACGATCAACTGCAACACCAACGGCAGTCTCCCGCGACGGGTGCAACAGATCGCCGCGGCGGGTCTGGACAGCATCCGCGTCAGCCTGAACAGCGCCCTTGGCCCGACGTACACCTCCTACTATCTGCCCCGGTCCTATCGCTGGGAGGACGTGCGGGCGTCCATCCGGCTCGCCAAGGCGTCGGGGCTGTACACCACGCTGAACTATCTCGTCTTCCCCGGCGTCACCGACCGAGAGGAGGAACTGGAGGCCTTCCTGACTCTCATCCGCGACACCCGCGCCGATATGATCCAGATGCGAAACCTCAGCATCGATCCGGAGCTGTACCTGCGTACCGTGCCGCCGGCGCGCGGGAAGTGCGTCGGCATCCGGACCGTGCTCCGGACCGTCCGCCGGGAATTCCCCGACATCGAGATCGGATACTTCAACCGCCCCAAGGAGCTCTTCGGCGCCCGCCTCTGCGAGACGCTGGTCTTCTGAGATCACGGATTTCGCCGATGGTGTGACGGATACGGCTCCATTTATCCGCAGATTACGCAGATTGTGCGGATTCATTCGGATCGGTCCTCCGCATGAAATCGGCCGATCTGCGTACTCTGCGGTTCAATAACAGTCCGCTGTCATCTGTGGTTGAGGCCATTTCCCCGCGGCGCTTGACCCACGCCTGCAATCCCCGTATACTCCCGCCCGGTTCCGACGGTACAACGGGATGGTCGCGTGACGCCGCGAGGACCAGCCGCCTCGCGGCGTTCGTGTTTTCCGGGAGGACAGCCGGCGATGCAGGGGCCCGGCAGGACGCCGAACCAGACACGCAAAGACATCCGCAACCTCGCCATCATCGCGCACGTGGACCACGGCAAGACCACCCTGGTCGACGCCATGCTGTGGCAGAGCGGCATCTTCCGCGCCAACGAGTATGTCGTCGAGCGGGTCATGGACTCCATCGACCTGGAGCGGGAGAAAGGCATCACCATCATGGCCAAGAACACCGCGGTGATGTACCGCGGCACCCGCATCAACATCGTGGACACGCCGGGTCACGCCGATTTCGGCGGCGAGGTGGAGCGGACGCTCACGATGGTCGACGGGGTCATGTTGCTGGTGGACGCCAGCGAAGGTCCCCTCCCCCAAACGCGCTTCGTGCTGCGCAAGGCGTTGGAGGCCGGTCTGCCCCCCATCGTGGTCATCAACAAGATCGACCGGACAGACGCGCGGATCCGCGAGGTCCTGGACGAGGTCTACGATCTCTTCATCGATCTGGACGCCACGGAGGGGCAGCTGGAGTTCCCGGTCTTTTACTGCAACGCGCGGAAGGGCCTCTGCCGGACGAGCCCCGAGGGCCCCGACGAGCCCCTGATCCCGCTCTTCGAGGCGATCCTCCGGACGATTCCCCCGCCGACCTACGATCCCTCGTGCCCGCTCCAGCTGTTGGTCACCTCGCTCGACTACGACGACTACGTCGGTCGCCTCCTCATCGGCCGTATCGTCAACGGCACCATCCGCAGATCGCAGGACGTCAGCCTCTGCCGTCTCGACGGCAACCAAGTGGCCGCCAAGGTCACCGGGCTCTACGGGTACCAGGGGCTGCGCCGGATCGAGATCGACGAGGCGGGCCCGGGCGACATCGTCGCCGTGGCCGGACTGGAGGCGGCCACCATCGGCGAAACCCTGGCCGACCGCGGGGACGCGCGGCCGCTCCCCCCCATCACGGTCGACGAGCCCACCATCGCCATGATGTTCTCCGTCAACAATTCTCCCATGGCGGGCCGGGACGGGGAGCACGTCACCTCCTCCAAGCTGAAGGACCGCCTCGCCCGCGAACTCCTCACCAATGTCTCCATCCGCATGGAGACCACCGGGTCCCCCGATACCTTCAAGGTGTCGGGCCGGGGGGAGCTGCAGCTGGCCATCCTGATCGAGATGATGCGACGGGAAGGGTACGAGATGTCGGTAGGGAAACCCGAGGTCGTGACCAAAGAGATCCACGGACAGCGGCACGAACCCATGGAGATCCTGGTCATCGACTGCCCGGAGGAATTCATTGGCGTCGTCTCGCAGAAGGTGGGCGTCCGCCGGGGACGCATGACCCGGATGGTGAACCACGGCAGCGGCCGGGTGCGGCTGGAGTACCGGCTCCCCTCCCGCGGCCTCATCGGGTTCCGCACCGAATTCCTCACCGATACCCGCGGCACGGGTCTCATGAATCATCTGTTCGACGGATACGCCCCCTGGCAAGGCGACATCCCGCACCGCCCCACCGGGGCGCTCGTGGCGGATCGGCCCGGGCGCGCCACGGCGTACGCCATCGGCCATCTCCAGCCGCGCGGCGCGCTGTTCGTCGCGCCGGGGGACGAGGTGTACGAGGGGATGATCGTCGGCGGGAACTCCCGCGACAACGACATGGACGTCAACATCACCAAGGAGAAGAAGCTCACCAACATGCGCGCCTCCACCGACGAGGCGTCGGTGCAGCTGGTCCCGCCGCGCCTCATGAGCCTGGAGCAGTCCTTGGAGTTTCTAAAGGTGGACGAACTGCTGGAGGTGACGCCCAAGGCCTTCCGGTTGCGCAAGAAGATCCTCCCTGCCATCAAGCGGAAGGGCCGGCCCGCCTAGGAGTCTGTCCGAGTAATGCCTGCTTCTGTTGATTCCCCCTTGCAATGGAGAGTCGCCGGCCTATATTGCTTGCGAACCCATTGCGAGGGAGGTCG
>JAKPQH010000062.1 GCA_029580855.1 bacterium
CACCTCGGGATGCCGCGCGGCCAGCGCCGCAATCGCCCGGCAGATCGACTCGAAGCCCTTCCCGAAATTCTCCCTGCGGTGCCCCGTGATCAGGACGATCTCCCGCAGTTGCGGGTTTGCGGCCAGGCGCCGCTCCAGCTCCGGGACCGCGGGCGGGGCCTGCCGGATCTTGTCCAGCGCAAGCAGCAGCGCGTCGATGACCGTGTTTCCCGTCACGAAGACGGCCTCCGGCGGCACCCCCTCCCGGAGGAGGTTGTCCCGGCTGATCTCCGTCGGCGCGAAGTGCAGCCGGGCCAGGTGTGTCGTCAATACCCGGTTCATCTCTTCCGGCCATGGCGACAGCTTGTTGCCGGTCCGGAGCCCGGCCTCGACATGGCCCACGGGGACCCGATGGTAAAAGGCGGCCAGCGACGCAGCAAGGACGGTCGTCGTGTCGCCCTGCACCAGGACCAGGTCCGGCTTTTCCTGCTCGAGATACTCGTCCAGCCCACGGAGCGCGGCAATGGTAAGGCCTGCCAGGGTCTGGTTCGGGCGCATGAGATCCAGGTCCGCATCGGGCTCTATGTCAAAGGCCTGCAGGACCTGGTCGAGCATCTCCCTGTGCTGGGCGGTGATGCAGACCCTTGTCTCGAACCCGCCGGCCCGCTTCAGTTCGCGGATGACCGGGGCCAGCTTGATCGCTTCAGGCCGAGTGCCGAAGATGACGGCTGTCTTCATGCGCTGCCCTTCCCTGGCATCGGACGAATACCCCTATGCCTGCCCTTCACTTCTTTCCCAGCAGCCGGTCGGCCTGCCCGAGAACGGACACGACCAGTTCGAGTGTTTCCGCGTCCGCGAGCATGGCGTCGTGGCCGACGCCGCTTGTCATCAGGTAGTTGCCGGGGCTTGTCTCCCGAGCCCGGACGCCTGCCGGCAGCTGAAGCCCCTGCATTCCCGCTCCGTCGACGACGGCCGTGTCCTCCGGCACCAGCCAGGAGTCCGGAGTCGTTCGGACCGTCACGTAGAGGATTCTCCGGCTCGCGTCGGGCGGTACGGACGGCACGCCGCGGCTGTCTGCACCGACCCCAAAAGGCGTCTCGTCGACATCAGGCACGTGAGGCTTTCCGTTTAGGCGGTACTGGATGTAGCTTTCCTTCTCGTGCTTCGCGTAGGCGGGGCAGAGATCCCGCGCGCCGGGATCAGAGTATGGGCACAGGGCGTCGGAGCCGTGATTGGCGCCGGCCAGTGAGAGCCACACGCGGACACGATCCGGGCGCAGCTTCGCGGCGTACCAGCGGGAGCTTAGGCCGCCCATGCTGTGCGACACCAGGTCCACCCGGGTCTTCGGCGCCAGATCGGGCCGCTTTCTCTCGAGGAACGCATTGATCTCGGACAGGTAATTCTCGATCGCAGGGAGGATCTGGTCCTGCGCAGCCTCGATGTTGGCGCCGGTGTTGGGCTGCAGGCGGACCGCCCGTAGGTACAGCCGCGGATAGCCGGACTTTTCGAGGTGGGCGATCATCGCATCGAAGCTCCCCGGCGTCATGCCGTGCCCGTGCACGAAGAACACGGGCGTCTTTTCGAGGTCCCCGGCCGCGCCTTCGCATCCGCCGACGGCGGGCACCAGCAGCAAGGAGAGGATGATGGCCGCAAGCCCCCGCATCGCTACGTCCTCGCCACGATCAGCACCCCGAGGCTGACGACGATCACCCCGACCCACCGCGCGGCGGAGATCTGCTCGCCGAGGAAGAGCCACGAGCACAGCACCATGAGCACGTACGTCAGGGCCAGGAAGGGTGCCGCGTAGCTCAACTCCACTCGAGTGAGTGCGTAAAGCCAGAAGAAGACCGATACGAAATAGAGAAATATGCCCAGGACCACCTGTGACGACGTCAGGATCCGGCCATAGGTGTATACCAGCCCATCGTGAAAGTCGATACCGCGGAGCATATTGATGCCCCTCTTGACGAAGAGCTGCGCCGCCACGCTGAGCATCACCGCGACAAGAATGCTCGAAACGGCTTTAACGGGCATCGGGGAACCTCTCGACCTCTCTGTGAAGAGCCTTGGCGCCTTCCCTCACTTCCGCATCCGGATTACCCGGGCCGGGTTCCCGGCGACCACCGTGAAGGGCGCTACATCCTTCGTCACGACCGACCCGGCCCCCACGACGGCCCCGTCCCCCACATCGCTCATGATCACCGCATTGACCCCGATCCAGACGTCGCTGCCGATGCAAATCCGCTTCATCCGGCCCCCCTGCCGCACGATGGGGACGTCCGTGCGGTCGAACCGGTGGTACCGGGACCCGCTCAGCAGGTGGCAGCCGGCGGAGATCATGACGTTGCTCCCCACGTCGCAGTGATGGATCCGCACGTGGCTGTCGATCATGACGTTGTCGCCGATGGAGACCTCCGGGTAGTAGAACACGGCGCCGGCGTAGACCAGGACGTTCCGGCC
Organism: bacterium; assembly: GCA_029580855.1. GTDB lineage: Bacteria > Methylomirabilota > Methylomirabilia > Methylomirabilales > 2-02-FULL-66-22 > 2-02-FULL-66-22. The sequence continues at coordinate 2,440 of JAKPQH010000062.1, forward strand.
GCAGGACCGCAGCGTGCACCGGTAGAACTCGTAGCGCACGGAAACCCCCACTGCCGTGGGCAGTAGGCTCAGGATCTCTGAGGCCAGCTTGAAGCCTGTCTCGGGGGAGAGCTTCGACAGCGCGATCAGGGGCAGAAGAAAGGGCAGCGAGGCCCACCCGGCGATCTTCATCGCCCGCCTCATGGCGGTTGGCGGGTCGAACATGCGGTATTCGACGTCGCGGTATTCGCCGCGGACGATCTCGACCCTCTCCCTCATCCTGCCTCCGCCCCCTCGGGGCCCCCGTCCCCTTCGGCCGTTCGGAGAAGGTCACCCAGGTCGAACCAGACGTGGATGACAGGCACCCCGGCCTGCTCGCAGGGTTCCACCCGGGCGCCCAGGCCGTGATAGAACAGGACCGTCTGCAGGTTGTCGGCATCGACCACCAGGCGCATCCGCTCCAGGCCGCGCTCCCGGAACCACCGGGCGGCATGGAGGATCAGCTCCTCCGAGATCTTGCGTCCCGTCCTGCGCATGAATTTCGGCGACCGGTATTCCGGCAGGACCCCGATGGCCACGACCTCGGCGAGCGGATCCGTGCCGATCCGGGTCTCCCGCCTGCGCGAGTGGATCACCCGAACGGCGCGGACAATCTTCGCAACCATGCGGGCGTCCACGGCGATCGAACGCAGCAGCACCCAGCCGACCTGGAACGGGTGCTTGCGGAGGGCGTCGCGGTGAAAGGTGATCGAGCGGTCCGTATAGGCGATGAATCCGGCCGCATGCCCGTCCGCTTCGTAGACGGCCGCCCGCAAGAGCCCCTCCCGTATTAAAACCGTGTAGCAGAAATCCCGCAGGAAGATCTCCCCCAGCCCGGCCATGGGACCGAAGTCCAGCAGCTGCAGGTGCAGGCGCGCCACGAGGGCGGCATCGGACCGCTTCGAGGGGTCAACCTCCCGGATCTGGAAGCGGCCGCCTGCCCCCGTCATGGCCCCTCCCCCCCCTGCGTCTCCGCCGTCTCGCGCCGCATCTTCTTGAAGCGCCCCCCGTGGAAGCCGGCGCTTGCAAACTCCACCTTCTGCGGGATCTTGTATTTCGCCAGCTTGCCCCGGCAGAAGCGGTACATGCGCGTCCGGAACTCGCCCAGGGACTCCCCCGTCACGACGCGGACCCGGGCCTTCACGATCTGCCCCATGATGGGGTTGGCC
>JAKPQH010000063.1 GCA_029580855.1 bacterium
CACGGGCGGCGCGACCGTCGGCGTCACGGCGGCAAGCGCCGCCGCGGTCACGCTGGACGAGATCATGGACCTTTTCTACGCGCTGCGCTCCCCGTACCGAAAGCGCGCGGTGTTCCTCACCAACGACGCGACCGTCAAGGCTCTGCGCAAGCTCAAGGACACCACCGGCCAGTACCTCTGGGCGCCGTCGGTCACCGCCGGCACGCCCGACACCATCCTGAACCGCCCCATCTACACCTCCGCGTACATGCCCGTCATGGCGGCGGGCGCGAAATCCGTGGTGTTCGGGGACTTCTCCTACTACTGGGTGGCGGACCGCACCACCCGCAGCTTCAAGCGCCTGAACGAACTCTACGCCGCCACCGGGCAGGTGGGCTTCCTGGCTTCCGAACGCGTGGACGGAAAGCTGGTGCTGGCCGAGGCCGTGCAGGTGCTCCAGCAGAAGAGCGCCTGATATGGTGACCCTGGAAGAACTGAAAGCGCACCTGCGCATTGAGACGGACGCGGAGGACGGCTATCTGGAGGGTCTATTGCGCGCGGCGGAAGCCGCGGCGGCGGACTTCTGCGGCCAGCCGCTCTCCGAGGCCCCGGAGCCCGCGCGGCTGGCGGTGCTGCTGTTTGCGGGCTATCACTACACCCACCGGGAGAGCGACGACACCGCCGCCTACGCCGCCATGAAGGCCGCGTTCCAGGCGCTGCTCTGGCCGTACCGAAGCCCGGAGGCGCTGTTTTAGGGAGGGAGTTAAATGGCCAATCCCGCCATCCTACCCGCCGGGGAACTCCGGCACAGGATCGCCTTTTTAGGGCGCACGGTAACGGTGAAAAGCGGCGTCCCCAAGGAAGTATTCGGGGAACTGTTTCAGGCCTGGGCGAAGGTGGAGACGGTGAGCGCGCGGGAGTACTTCGCCGCCGCGGCGGACAACCGGGAGGACACCGTGCGCTTCACCATACGGTACCGAACGGATGTGACCGCGGAGATGACGATCCGGTACGAAGGCAGGACCTACAACATCGAGAGCGTGACCGACCCGGGCGGCCGGCACGTGAAGCTGGAGATCGCCGCCCGGAGCGAGGTGCCCGAATCATGAAAACGGTTCTCAGCCTGGACTCCTTCGGGGAGGTGGGCGCGAGGGCCAAGGCGCTGGGCGACGCGGCCAACGTGGCGGCGGCAAACGCGCTCTTGAAGGGCGCGCAGGCCATCGTGCCGGGCGCCCAGGCGAAGGCCCCGCGCAGCCTCGTCCACCGGACGGGCAGAAAGCGCTCGCCGCTCCACCTGGCGGACCGGATCGTTGCGGTCAAAATGGACGGAACCGGCGTGGCCGGCGTCACAGTAGACGGCGGGCCGAACGGCACTTCCTTCTATTGGAAGTACCTGGAGTACGGCACGGTTAAGCTGGCCGCGCGCCCTTTCTTCCGGCCCGCGGCGCTGGAGAAGGCGGACGAGGTCTCCAAGATCGTGCAGGAATCGCTCAAGGATGAGCTTGGATTATGAGATGCCTCATGAGGTGATCAGATGGATTGCAATGAATTGGTGGACGGGCTGCTTCAAAGCGAAGCGCTCGTCTCTCTGTTTCCTACGGATACGACCGGGCACCCGGCCATCTACCAGATGCTCTCCCCGCAGGCGGAGCTGTTCCCCCGCGTCGCGGTCTTTGAAACCACGCGGGCGTACACCGCCTGGGCGGACGACGC
>JAKPQH010000064.1 GCA_029580855.1 bacterium
CCAAGGTGACCGGACGGGCCAAGTTCACCGGCGATCTAAAATTCGCCGGTATGCTCCATGCCGTCCCGGTCTATGCCGATCACGTCCATGCCGTGTTGACCGGCATCGACACAGCGGAGGCAGAGAAGAGCCCCGGGGTGCTCCGGGTTCTGACCCACCGGGATGTGCCGGGCGCGAATCGCTTCGGCCAGATCATCCGCGATTTTCGCATCTTCGCCGATGATCGCATCCGCTGCCACGGCGATGTCGTCGCGGTTGTGGTAGCCGAAACCCGGGCACAGGCCCTGGCCGCCGCGCCGCTGGTGCGCGTCGAAGCCGAGGCGCTGCCCGCCCTGCTCGATCCCGAGGAGGCGATGCGGCCGGATGCGCCCCGCATCCACGAGATCCACGGCAGCAACATCATCAACACCCATCGCGTCCGCCGCGGGGATTTGAACCGCGGCTTTGCCGAGGCCGATCTGGTGCTCGAAAAAACCTTCACCACCCCGTTCGTCGAGCACGCCTACATGGAGCCCGAAGCAGCGATCGCTCTCCCCCGCCCCGATGGCACGATGGAGGTTTACGGCAGCATGCAGCATCCCTTCAGCACCCGCCGCTTCGTCGCGGCCTGCCTCGGCCTCCCCCTCGCCGATGTCGAGATCATCGGCACGCCCCTCGGCGGCGGCTTTGGCGGCAAGGACGACACCGCGGCGATCGTCTGCGCCCGCACCGCCCTGGCGGCCCGGCTGCTCAACCGGCCGGTCAAGATGGCCTATTCCCGGGAGTGGTCGATCCGCGAGAGCTACAAGCGCCATCCCTACCGCGTTTATTACAAAATGGGGCTGACGCGCGCGGGGCGGATCACGGCGGTCGATTGCCGGATCATCGCCGACGGCGGGGCCTACTGCTCGGTCACCCCCTGGGTGACCTGGCGATCGACCGTGCAGTGCTGCGGCCCCTATGTGGTAGAGAACGTCCACTGCGACACCTTCGGGGTCTATACCAACAATCCCGTCACCGGGGCGATGCGGGGGTTCGGCTCGCCGCAGATGAATTTCGTCATCGAATCGCTGATCGAGGAGGCGGCGGAGCAGCTCGGAATCTCCGGGATAGCGCTGCGCCGCCTGAACATGGTGCGCCAGGGCAGCGTCACCATCACCGGCCAGAAGCTGGAGGGGCACAAGGTCGCGATGGAGCAGGTGCTCGACCAGGTTTTAAAGGAGATCGATTACGAGAGCAAGCTGGCGCGCTGCAGCCGGGGCGTTGGGAATGAGGAGGAGCTTTACGGCATCGGCCTGGCGATGAGCTACCGCGGCGTCAGCCTCGGGGCCGAGGGAGTCGATTTCTGCGCCGCCATCGTCAATGTCCAGGCGGACGGATCGGTGCTGCTCGAGGCGGGGGTGCACGAAAACGGCCAGGGCGCCGAGGCGGCCATGGCGCTGATCCTGGCGCGGGAGTTAGGGATCGGCCTGGAGAAGATCCGTTACCGGCGCTCCTCGACCTCGGTGATCCCGGACAGCGGCACCACCGTCGCCTCGCGCGGCACGATCATGGGCGGTGGTGCCGTCGCCCTGGCGGCGCGGGAGGTGAAGAAAAAGATCGCGGCTGCAGCCGCGGCCGATCTCGGCTGCGCTCCTGAAGAGATCGTCTTCGCCTCCAGTCAGCTTGCCGGGCCGGGAGGCCGCTCCCTCCCCTTCGCGGAGGTGATAAGGAGGATGTTCCAGAACCAGCAGTTTCCCTATGCCCTCGGGGTTTACCGTGCCCCGCAGGTGACCTGGGATGAGGAGACGGGCCAGGGCAACGCCTATTTCACCTGGGTCTACGGCTGCCAGGCGGTGGAGCTGACGGTGAACCGCAAGAGCGGCGAGGTGCGGCTGCTCAATGCGGTGGCTTGCCACGATGTCGGCAAGACAGTCAACAACACCATGCTCCTCGGCCAGATCTACGGCGGCATCGCGATGAGCACCGGCTATGCCCTGCACGAGGATCTCCAGATCGCCGGGGGCCGGATCGCCCACACCAATCTGCAGCGCTACCGCATCCCGCGCGCGGGTGATCTGCCGGAGATGACGGCGTTGATCGTCGAGAATCCCGATCCGGTCTCGCCCACCGGGGCCAAGAGCATCGGAGAACCGGCCAACGAGATCATGGCCCCGGCGATCGCCAACGCGAT
>JAKPQH010000065.1 GCA_029580855.1 bacterium
GGGGGGGGGGGGGGGGGGGGGGGGGGGGGGGGGGGGGGGGGGGGGGGGGGGGGGGGGGGACTCCTGGCCGGTGTGGTGTGCGCCGCCGATGGGAGCCGGGGACGATGTTTTCGCGTCGAACGTCGTGGAGCGTCGGTTTGAACCGCATCGGAGCCGCCTGGGATGCGTGCCGGCGATCGGGGCGGCCGGCGCTGGATCTCACCGAGACGAACCCGACGGCGGTGGGCCTCCCCATGCCGGACCGGGAGATCCGGGCGGCGCTCGCCGACGACCGACTGATGCGCTACCAGCCGACGCCGTTCGGGCACCCGGCCGCGCGCGAGGCGGTGGCGGCCTATCACGGGGGTGCCGTCGGATGGGAGCAGGTGATCCTGACGGCCAGCACCAGCGAGGCGTACGCGCTGCTCTTCAAACTGCTGGCGGATCCTGATGACCGGGTGCTGGTCCCGGTGCCGAGCTACCCGCTCTTCGACTATCTGGCGGGTCTGGAGGGCGTCGAGACCGTGTCCTATCCGTTCGCGTGGGTCGAGGGTGGCTGGTTTTTGGATTTCGGCGCCCTCGAGGCGCGGATCGACGGCCGCACGCGTGCGGTCGTCGTCGTCAGCCCCAACAATCCCACTGGCGCCATGCTTCGGCAGGACGAGGCGGACCGACTGCTGAGCATCTGCCGCGACCGCGGTCTGGCGCTCATCGTCGACGAGGTGTTCGCCGACCACGTTTTCACCGCGACGCCGTCGCGCCTGCGGTCGCTGGCGGGCCGGGACGAGGCGCTGGTCTTCGTGCTGGGGGGGCTGTCCAAGACCTGCCTGCTCCCCCAGTTGAAGGCGGCCTGGATCGCGGCCAGCGGCCCGGCGGAGCAGCTCGGCCAGGCGCTGGCGCGACTGGAAGTTGTGGTCGACACCTACCTGTCGGTGAACACCCCGGTCCAGCTGGCGTTGCCGCGGCTTCTCGCGTTGCGGGAGGCGATCCGCGCGCCCCTCATGGCGCGTCTACGGGGGAATCGGGCGGTCCTGGAGCGGGCGCTGCGGGGCAGCGCCGCCACGCCGCTGCCGGCGCACGGCGGGTGGTCGGCGGTCGTGCGCGTGCCTCGCGAGCCCGGCGAGGAGGAGCGTGTGCTGCGCTTGATGACGCGGCATGGGCTGCGCGTTCACCCCGGGTTTTTTTTCGACTTTCCGACCGAGGCGTTTCTCGTCGTCAGCCTGTTGACGCCCGAGGAGGAATTCGGGCGCGGCGCCGCGCTGCTGGCGGCGGATGCGGACGCGCCCTGACCGCCGCGACGAGGCGTGGCCACGACACGATGCGGAAATGGTGCGTCGGTACCCGGCGGCTCAAAACGGCCCGGGGCCAAGACGGCGGGCCTATGCCCGGCCGGGGCGTACCGGCCGCGCGTCGCCGCAAGCGGCAGGGCGCCCCAACGCCGCGGACGGGTCTTTTTCACCACCCCGGTAAAGGAGATGGCCATGGCGAAGGCGGCTGAGCCGAACAAGATCATCTATTCCATGGTGCGCGTGGGAAAGACGCACGGGACGAGGCAGGTCCTCAGGGACATCTCGCTGTCCTACTTCTACGGCGCCAAGATCGGCGTCCTCGGACTCAACGGGGCGGGGAAGAGCACGCTGCTCCGGATCATGGCCGGCGTCGAGCGGCAGTTCGCAGGCGAGACCCACTGCGCGCCGGGGTACACGATCGGGTTCCTGGAGCAGGAGCCGACCCTGGACGCGGCCAAGACCGTCGCGGAGACCGTCCGCGAGGGGGTCCGGGACCTCGCGGATCTTCTGCGGGAATTCGAGGAGATCAGCGCGAGGTTCGCGGAGCCCATGTCCGACGACGAGATGAATGCGCTGCTGGAGAAGCAGGGCAAGGTGCAGGACAAGCTGGACGCGGCCGGCGCATGGGACCTGGACAGCCGGCTGGAGATGGCCATGGACGCCTTGCGCTGTCCACCGGGAGACACCCCGGTGAAGGTCCTCTCGGGCGGCGAGTCGCGCCGGGTGGCGCTGTGCCGTCTGCTGCTCCAGAAGCCGGACATCCTGCTCCTCGACGAGCCGACGAACCATCTGGACGCGGAGTCGGTGGCCTGGCTCGAGCAGCACCTCCAGCAGTACGAGGGGACGGTCATCGCCGTCACGCACGACCGGTATTTCCTGGACAACGTCGCCGGCTGGATCCTGGAGTTGGACCGCGGCTACGGGATTCCCTGGAAGGGCAACTACTCGTCGTGGCTGGCGCAGAAGCGGGAACGGTTGCAACGCGAGGAGAAGGCGGAGACCGACCGGCAGCGCACGCTCCAGCGCGAACTGGAGTGGATCCACATGTCGCCCAAGGGGCGGCACGCCAAGGGGAAGGCGCGGATCAGCGCGTACCAGGAACTCTTGCAGCAGCCGCACGAGACGCTGGCGCGGGATCTCGAGATCTTTATTCCCCCGGGACCGCGGCTGGGGGACGTCGTGATCCGTGCCGACGGTGTCGCCAAGGGATACCACGACCGGCTGCTCTTCGAGCGGATGACGTTCAGCGTTCCGGCCGGCGCGACGGTGGGGATCGTGGGGCCCAACGGCGCGGGGAAGACCACGCTGTTCCGCCTGCTCGTGGGGGAGGAGAAGCCCGACGCGGGAACGCTCACGCTGGGCCAGACGGTCACGCTGGCCTACGTGGACCAGGTGCGAAGCGATCTGGACCCCAACGCCAGCGTCTGGGAGTCCATCTCCGGCGGCCAGGACCAGATCGCGGTGGGCAAGGTGCAGGTGAACTCCCGCGCCTACGCCGCCCGCTTCAATTTCGCCGGTTCGGATCAGCAGAAGAAGGTCGCCGCGCTCTCCGGGGGGGAGCGGAACCGGTTACACCTGGCGCGGATGCTCCGCCGTGAAGCGAACGTCCTGCTCCTGGACGAGCCGACGAACGATCTGGACGTGAACACGATGCGGGCGTTGGAGGACGCCATCGACCGATACGCGGGGTGCGTCCTCGTTATCTCGCACGATCGCTGGTTCCTCGACCGGATCGCCACGCATATCCTGGCGTTCGAGGGCGACAGCAGGGTGTACTGGTTCGAGGGCAACTGGAGCGAGTACGAGGCCGACCGGAGGCGCCGCCTGGGAGCCACCGCCGACCGACCGCACCGCATCCGCTATCGACCGCTGACGCGCGCCTGACCTGGCGTGTCCGGCGACGAACGTCCACACGAGCGGTTCTTCCGCGCGCGACGGCCAATTGGGGCTTGACACCGGCCCACCCCTTGGGCATCCTCCAATCGGCGCTGCGGAGGTTCCGCGGCCCGCCGCGGGCCGCGACGGCTTCGGGACCGGTCTTTTTCGGGAGGGATGCGCGATGCAGAAATTCGAGTGCGCCATGTGCGAATACACCTACGATCCGGCCAAGGGGGACCCGGGGCGGGGCATTCCACCGGGCACCCCGTTTGACGACCTGCCGGACAACTGGAGGTGCCCGACGTGCAACGCCGGGAAGAACATGTTCGTGGCGGTGGACGAATGAACCCGGTCGAGATCCTCCCCGGCGTCCAGTGGGTCGGCGTGCTCGACCCTCAGCTTCGCGTGTTCGACGTCATCATGGAGGCCAAGCACGGCACGACGTACAACTCCTATCTGGTGCGAGGACGCGACAAGGTGGCGCTCATCGACGCGAGCAAGGCCGCCTTCGCCAAGACGTTTCTTGACACCCTGCGCCCCGCCATCGAGCTGGCGGCCATCGACTACATGGTGTGCAACCATCTGGAACCCGATCATTCGGGCGCGCTGGCGGATGTGTTGGACGTGGCGCCGCAGGCGCAGGTGGTGGCGACGAAGCCGGGCCGGATGCTGCTGCGGGCCATCCTGAATCGGGACATCAAGCCCATGATCGCGGGCGAGGGCGATCGCATCGACCTCGGGGGGAAGACGCTCCGGTTCATCCCGGCCCCCTTCCTGCACTGGCCGGACACGATGTTCACCTATCTCGAGGAGGACCAGGTCCTGTTCTCCGGGGACTTCCTGGGGGCGCATTACTGCGATCCGCGCCTCTTCAACGACCTGATCCCGAACTACGACGAGGCGTTTCAGCACTATTTCCAGGTCATCATGCGACCGTTCAAGGAGTACGTGCGGCAGGCCCTGGACAAGATCGACGCGCTGCCCATCCGGGCCGTGTGCCCCGACCACGGGCCGATCCTGCGGACGGAGGTCCGGCGGTATCTGGACAGGTACCGCATGTGGAGCGCCGAACCGCCCGCACCGGCGTCGAAGCGGATGCTGGTCTTCTATGTGAGCGCGTACGGCAACACCGAGAAGATGGCGCACGCCATCGGGCGCGGGATCCGCGAAGCGGGGGCGGACGCGGAGGTCGTGGACCTGGCCACGGCGGACGTGCGCGCCATGCTCGACGACATCGAGGCCGCGCAGGGCATCGTCGTGGGAACGTGCACGATCAACGGCGACGCGCTGGAGCAGACCTGGAGCCTGCTCGGCTCGCTGACCACGATCAAGCTGAAGGACAAGCTGGGCGCCACGTTCGGGGCCTTCGGCTGGAGCGGCGAGGGACCCCTCATGCTCGCCGAGCGGATGAAGGGGCTCAAGTTCCGGGTGCCCGAAGAGCCGCTGCGGGTGCAGCTGGTGCCCACGGATGCGGACCTGAAATCCTGCGCGGAATACGGCAAACGTCTGGTCGCCGCCCTCTAGCCGCGCGGCATTCGCCCCGGCGGGGTTGACCCCACCGTCCCGCGGTCTCGCCGGCAGCGCACGTTTCGGTCGGTTGCCGCCTGCGTCCCGAGCCGGCGCAACGGGTGGGCTGCGCCGGCTCGTCGCTCCGTGTCCCCCCGTCGCGGCATCTTAGGCGGTGCTGTTGCTCCCCTCACGCAGATACCGGACCGCGGAGCGCACCTCGCGCACGCCGTTGACATCGCGCGCGACGACGGAGACCGCCTCCAGCAAGGCGGGCGATTGGGTCGTCCCCGTGACGGTGACCGTCCCGTTGTCGGCGGCCACCTCCAGCGCGGCGGCCTGGGTGCGCGGGTCGCGCGCCAGCCTGGCCGCGACGCGGTTGCTGAGCGCGAGGTCGTTTAACGCCTTCATCGACGCCTCGGTCGGCTGAAACTCCTTCCGCCCGGCAAGATCGACGATCATGTCGCAGGCGGTGTCCAGCGCCATGCGGCCCAGATTCAAGATGACATCGTAGAGGGTGGGGTCGTCCCACTCGACGTCGAAGGCGGACCGGGCCCACGCCCGCCGTTCCTTGTCCACGCGGTCGATGTACGCGACGGCGTCCTTGCGCGCGAACCCCTGGTGGCGCATGGCCGCCTCGATGCGGTATTCCATGTCGGCGATGGCGCGCACCCGCACGACGTGGGAGACACCCGGAAAGACCAGATGCCCGACGTACCCGTGATAGACCAAGGGACCCGCCAGGGCCTGGTCGCACAGCGCCGCCTTCACGAAGGTCAGATAATGTGTGCGCTTGCCGATCAGCCGCTCCCACAGCGGGGGGCGCTTGTCCAAGGCCGCGCTGAGCTTGTCCACGGGGATGCCGTACCCCCATCCGGCCTCGAGCAATACCTCGCGGCTCAGGCACCGGTACCCCAGCCGCTCGGCCACGGTGGTGGCGAGCGCCTCACCGCCGGCGAAGGTTCCGCGGGAGATGGCGATGATGCTCACGATGTGCCTCCTTTCTGCAGGCCCTCGGCCCGCGCCCCACCCGGCTACAAGATGGCTCGAAGCACCCCTCCGTGTCAATGCGAAAACCCCTCCGACGTCGGATGGAGCCCGGGGCGGGGCGAGGATGCGCAGGGGAGGGTGCCTTCGGAGACGGATCGATGTCGAGGCCGTGACACGCAACGCTCGACGGGACAGAGACCGACGCGCAAGGCCGGGGTCTACACGCGCTCCATCTTCCGATACACCACCATCTCGCCTTCGCGGTTGAGGTCCTCGGGGTGATAGCGGGGGATGGGGGAGACGGTTTGCTTGAGCGTCACCGGCGCGATTTTTTTGTCCGCCAGCCCCACAGCGACGGCGATGCCGTAAAGAATGGCTTCGGGGCGCGGCGGACAGCCGGGGATGTAAAAGTTCACCGGGACCACCTTCTCGACGGGGCCGAGGACGCTGTAGGCGTCGTACCAGAGGCCGCCGCCGCAGGCGCAGGAGCCGATGGCGAACACCAGCTTGGGCGCCGCCATGGCGTCGTAGGCGCGACGTAGGGCCTTGGCGGTGGACCGCATGGCGGGCCCCTGGCAGAGCATCACGTCGGCATGGCGGGGTGAGCCGACCAGCTTGATGCCGAACCGCTCGACGTCGTAGTAGGGCGTGAGGACGTTCAGGACCTCGATGTCACAGCCGTTGCACCCGCCGCTGTTGGCGTGGTAGACCCAGAGCGATCGGGGAAACATCTTCCGACACAGCGCACTCAACACGGCTCGCCCCCCTATGGAACCACGGACCGCGGAACGGGCTTGAGTGATCCGCAGATGTCGCAGATTACGCAGATGTTCCGGAGAGGTCCGGAGCGGTGCTTCTGTAATCTCTTCTGGAAACCTACAGGCCCTTCCATCCTTGTGACAGCGTCTTTCGCGTCCCCGTGAAATCGGCCAATCTGCGTCATCTGCGGATTCAACAACCCCTCCGGTCCATCGGCGGTTTGTGTCAATCCAGCTCGATGTCGATATCCCGCACGGTCGGTTCGGTGTCCAGATACGGCGTGGCGTCGTACACCCACCGCTCCTGCTCCAGCAGGTCCAGCCGGTACCCCTTCAGTTTGAGTTGCTCCAGCGGCCCCGGCTCTTTGAAACAGCGCCCGCACCGCTGACAGGTACCCATGAACAGCTCCAGACGCTGCTGCATGTCCCCGATGCGGTTGGTGGCGTTTTCGAAATCGGTGCTCATGGTGATGGCCTTCTCGGGGCAGACGTCGGCACAGCGGCCGCAGTAGGTGCAGCGGCGGCCCACATACTGGATGATCCGGACCTCCTGGCAGAGGTCGTGGACCAGGATCTCGCGGGCGGGGCAGTTGTTGGCGCAGCCCGCACAACCGATGCACTTCTCGATGTTGAAGATGGGTCGCCCGCGGAAGCCCGGCGGCGTCCCGGCGGGGACGTGGGGATACGGCAGGGTGACCCGCCCGGCCTGCAGGCCGATGACGGTTTCTTTGAGCTTGCTCAGGAGCGACATGGCGCCAGCCCCCATTTCTCAGTAGCCATACAGCGCCAAGAGCAGGGCCGCCAGCGCGGCCCCCAGAAGTCCTCCGTAATAGCGGACCGCCTGATCGATCCGGTAGCGCGCGTGCGTGGCCGCCACCAGGGTGACGGCCAGGACGAGAACCACCAGCTTGGCGAGCAGCGCGGCCAGGTTCAGCGGCGCCGGCAGGCGGCTTCCCCAGGGGAAGAACAGCGACACGACCAGCGATCCGTAGACCACCAGCTTGGCCATCTGGGTGAACTTGAACAGCGCCAGTTTGGGCCCCGAATACTCGACCAGGGCGCCCTCCATCAGCTCCGTCTCGGCCTCGGCGATGTCGAAGGGCAGACGCCCGACGAGCGCCTGGAAGGCGAGGATGGCCACGCCGAACATAAGGATGCCGGCCAGGGGCGGCCCGGCCTGGGCGTAGGGGGAGCCGTCGAGGACCGTCTCCAGTCGCAGGGACCCCGCCCGCACCACCCCCAGGACGACGGCGACGGCGAGGATGGGCTCGAGCGTCATCAGGCACATCATCTCGCGGCTCATGCCCACCACGGAGTAGGTGGACCCCGCGGCCAGGCCCGCCAGCATGGTGGAGACGCCGCAGAGCGTGAGAAGGTAGACCAGCAGATACGCATCGGCGGCCCCCGCCAGGGGCGGGGCCGCCCCCATGGGCACCAGCACCGCCACGGTCAGGATCGCCGCGAAGGAGAGCCAGGAGGCCAGGCGCTGAACGGCGGGGCTCTCGCCCACCTCGAGGTCCTCCTTGCCCAAAAGCTTGAGCAGGTCGTAATACGGCTGCCAGACCGGCGGCCCCTGGCGCGATTGCACCTTGGCCGTGACTTTGCGCAGAATCCCCTCGAAGAGCGGAGCCAGCGCCAGCACCAGGGCGACGTTCATGCCGCCGGACAGGACTCGGAGCCCCAGGCTAGTGTCCATCGCCACCCATCCTCATGGCGTGCGGGTTGTGCCGCGCGTCAGCTCCAGAAGTTCGGCCTGCGTATAGACGCGGTGCGCCCCCGAGCGGATATCGACGATCTCCATCCGATCCGTGCAGGAGAAGCACGGATCGATGCTGCCCAGCGAGATCGTCATGTCGGCGATCTGCTGGTCCTTGATCATGGCGGGGACGCCCTGCAGGTTCTGGTATGTCGGGGCGCGGACCCGCCAGCGGCGCGGCCGGTTGTTCTCGCCGGTGATGACGAAATGGTGAGACTCGCCGCGGGGCGCCTCCACCGACGAGAGGCCGACCCGCCCCGCGGGGAGCTCGTCCTGGATCGCGGCCTGGAGCGGCCCCTCCGGCAAATGGTCTAGACACTGCCGGATGATCCGGATGGACTCGAAGATCTCCAGGGCGCGGACCAGGAGGCGGGCCCACACGTCGCCCCCCTGCTGGGTGATCACGCCGAACTCCACCTCGCCGTAGGCCGCGTAGGGATGATCGCGGCGGGCGTCGATGTCCACGCCCGCGGCGCGGGCCACGGGGCCGAGCAGGCCGGCTTCCTTGACCAGGGCGGCGTCGGCGACACCCACGCCCCGCGTCCGCTTCTGGATGTTGCGGTCGCCCGCCACGGCGTCCACCACGGGCCGCCATTCCCGTTCCAGCGTGACCAAGAGGGAGGCCAGCTCCGCCCGCAGCGCCGGCGTGATGTTCCAGCGGACCCCTCCGATCAGACAGAGGGCGTACGTCTTCCGGTTGCCGCTGATCTTCTCGGCGATCCACATTAGGGGCTCGCGGATCCGGAAGCACTGCATGAAGAGGGTGTCGAACCCCAGAATGTGGCACGCCAAACCGACCCACAGGAGATGGCTGTGGAGCCGTTCCAGCTCCAGCATGATGGTCCGGATGTACCGGGCGCGCGGCGGGGGCGTGACCGCCGCGGCCTGCTCCACCGCCTGGGCGTACGCCACGTTGTGGACACAGCCGCAGATGCCGCAGATCCGCTCCGCCGCCATGGGGATCTCGTTGTAGGTCAGCACCGAGTCGCCCAGCTTCTCGATGGCCCGGTGCGCCATGAAGCCGCGGTACTCGCAGCCGCGCACCGTCTCGCCGTCCACAAACAGGCGGAAGTGCGCCGGCTCGTCCAGCGTGGGGTGAAACGGGCCGAAGGGGACGACCATGCAGCCCTCGGGCGGATGGTCGAATTCGAACCCCCGGTCCTCGTCGAACCCCGGCGGGACGGCATTCCAGGGGTAATCCCGGCGGAGGGGGTGGACGCCATCCGGCCACCCGTCGGGCAACACCAGCCGCTTGGGGTAGGGGTGGCCGACGGGTTCGATCCCCACCAGGTCACGAAACTCCCGTTCGGCCCAGTTGGCGGCGGGTACGACATCGGCGATGCTGTCGACGCGCGGCGGGTTGCCCGGGAGGTAGCTCAGGATGCTGCACAGGACGTGCGCCCGGTCAAAGGCGAAGTCATGGGCCACCAGGAACTTGCCAGAAATCGGGCGGTCGTCCAGACCGATGCTGATGACGTAGCGGGCGTCCAGATCCCGGAACACATACCGGCAGATCTCCCGCAGCGCCTGGGGTTCCACGTACACGAAGAGACGCCCGTCCTCGGGCATATCGGTGCGCTGGACGACCGGTGCGAACCGCTCGGTGATCTGTCTCAGGACGACGTGTGCTGGCATGGCTAAGCCCCGCGCGGCGACGTGTGCGACCCGGTGTCCTGCGGGCTCGGCGCCGGGCGCCGCCCGGACCCGTTGCCGCCGATTTCCGTCGACGTGCCCCCGACCCAGGGAAGATACCGGGACACCTCGCGGTACAGGTTGCGCGCCCCGTAACGCATCTGATCGGTTTCTGCCACATACCCGCAGAGCCAGGGTTCCGCCCTTCGGCGGACGGCGCCCCCCGCCAGCGAGATCCCCGCGGCGACGAGGAGGAGCACGGCGACGACGGCGGCCACGACCAGGGGCGACAGGACGGCGAGACCCCCCGGTCCCGCGACGGTCGCGAGACCCGTTGCCGGGAACGGCGCGACCCCGGCCAGGGTGGCGCCCAGCCCCTGCTGGCTGCCCGCCAGGGCCTGGTGGACGATCCCAAAGCCGATCCCGGGAACCAAGCCGAGGACCAGGCAGAGGACCGCCAGCGCGATCTGCGGCGCCAGCATCGGCCAGCTCAGGTCCACGGCCTTGGCGGTGGCGGCCCGCTCGACCACGCGCCGGCTGACGCGGGAAAGGAAGCTCGTCCCAAAAAACTTGAGGAACAGCGCCAGCGTCAGCACGCTCGTCAGCATGGCCACGACCGCGCAGACGGCGAGATACGGCGCGTACCGGCTTCCCAGGACCGTCGTGAGAAAGATGCTCCATTTGCTGACAAAGCCGTTGAACAGCGGGATGCCCGCGATGGAGAAGACCCCCACGAGCGTCGCCGCCGCGGTGGCCGGCATGTATCTGACAAGGCCCCCCATCTCGTTCAGATCCTGGGTATCCGTGGCGTACAGGATCGAGCCGGCGTTGAGGAAGAAGAGGCTCTTGAAGAGGCCGTGGTTCAGCGTGTGGAACAGCGACGCGGTAAAGCCGATGGCGGCCAGGACGAGCGCGTTCTCGTCGGTCGGCCCCGACTTGATGAGCGCCACGCACGCGCCCAGCGGCAGGAGGATGTAGCCGATCTGGCCGATGCTGCTGAAGGCGAGGAGCCGCTTGGACTGGTCCTGGCCGAGCGCCTGGGTGGTGCCGATGAAGAGGGTTGCCGTCCCCAGCCCCGCGAGGAGCAGTCCCCACACCTCGCCGGGGTACGCGTCCAGCGCCTCGGCGGGCACCAGCCAGAGAAACGAGCGCATCAAGCCGTAGATACCCGTTTTGATCATGACGCCGGAGAGCAGTGCGCTCACGGGCGACGGCGCCGCGGGATGGGCCGCCGGCAGCCAGAGCTGGCCGAAGGGCCACAGGCCCGCCTTGATCCCGAATCCGATGAGGAAACAGAGCAGACCGGCGGCCGCAACACCGCCTCCCGTCCGGAGCAGTTCGGGCAGACCGTGGCCGATGGCTTCGAAGTCGTAGCGCATGAGCGCCTCGCCGGCCAGCGTCACCGGTCCCCGCGCCAGCAGACCCGCGCCCAGCAGGATGAAGCCGCACGCGGCCTCCATGGCGATGAGGTAGCGGATCGCCGCCCGCACGTTCGCGCGCGTCTTGTACTCGAAGCGGATCAAGGCGTAGGAGGACAGCGTCATCAGTTGCCAGAGCAGGAAAAACCCAGCCATGAGGTCCGTGACGACCACGATGCCGTACATGCCGGCGACAAAGAGCAGGAAGTAGGGATAGTACCGATACAAGGCATAATCGGGATAGTGCTCCATGTACTGGATGGAGTAGAGCGCGGCGAGCGCCGACACCACCGCGATCAGCAGCAGGAACACGGCGCTCAGACCGTCGACGGAGATGCGGAGGGCCGAGGCGTACTCGGGCAGGGCCCAAAGCGTGAAAGCTTTTCCGGGTCCGGAGATCAGCACGCTCGCCGCGGCGCCCGCGGTCAAGAGGCCGGCCAGCCCCGAGATCACCGCGGCCACGCGGCCCGCCAGCGGGCGATTGCGACACACCGGGATCACCAGCAACGCGCCCGCCAGCAACAGGGCGACGGCGGCCACCACGACGATTTCGGCGGTCATGATCGCTCCCCACAGGCGGCGACGGGTTCGAGTCGGACGGAGATGAGCGTCTCGACCAGGAGGTCGCGGAGAGTCTCCAGCGTCCTCCGCAGCGGCGCCGACAACCCGGCACCGTGGGCCACGGTGTACGGCTGGGCCCCGAGAAGGAACACGCGGGTCGGCCCCGCCGCCTCGATCAGTCTGGCGATGGCTCCCAGCGACAGCTTGTGGGTGGAGACCTGCGGGTACCGCGCCGCGATCTCGGGCCCTGCCAGGAAAATCACGTCGCCGGGGGCGGCCTCGATTCCCACCGCGTCCAGAAAGACGACGCTCTGAAACCCGCCCCGCGCCAGCCGGTCGGTCCAGCGCTCGGGCGTCCGCTCGGCCAGGATCACGTCGGCATGACCGCGGTCGCGCACCGCCTCCGCCAGCCGGAGCCCGAACGCGTCGTCCCCTCGATCCAGATTGCCGACACCCACCAAACAGACGCGCCCCGCGAGGCGCCGGCGCAGTTCATCGCGCAGGGTCGGCATCAGATGACCTCCCCCAGCCGCTTGATCTGCTCGTAGGTGAAGACCGGGCCGTCGACACACACGTACGCCAACCCGATGCAGCAGTGGCCGCATTTTCCCACGCCGCACTTCATGTATCGCTCGAGGGTGGACATGATGTTCCGGTCCTCGAACCCCATCTCTTTGAGGTCGCGGATCACGAAACGGAACATGACGGGAGGCCCGCACACGAACGCGGTCGTGTTCTCGACGGGGACCGTGACCCCCGGCTTTCGGAACAGGCTGCCCACCACCCCCACGTGGCCGGTCCACTGCTCGTCGGCGCGGTCCACCGTGAGGTAACACTCGAACCCGCGGCTCATCTCCCATTCGTGCAACGCGCCGAGGTACATGAGGTCCTTGAGACCGCGCGCCCCGTAGAAGAGCTGGATCTTGCCGTAGCGGTGCCGGTTGTCCAGCGCGTAGTTGAGACAGGACCGGAGAGGGATGAGGCCGATGCCTCCGGCCACGAACAACAGGTTCCGGCCAAAATACTCCCGCATGGGGAACCCGTTGCCGTACGGACCCCTGACGCCAAATCGGTCCCCGGGCCGGAGCTGGTGCAGGGCGGCGGTCACGCTGCCCACCCGCCGGACGGTGAAAAAGAGCTCTTCCTCGGTCGGGCTGGGGGGGAGCGACGCGGGGAACTCGCCGGCGCCGAAGACCGACACCTGCGCAAACTGGCCCGGCAGGAATCTGCGGAACGCCGCCTGCTCCGCCGGATCCTCGAAGTGCCAGTAAAACGTCCGGACGTCGGCGATCTCCTCGACCACGCGGTCCAGGACTGCGATCTTGGGAAGATAGACGTTCTCAGTGGGCGACTGGCTCATGGCGCTCGCTCTCCGCCGTGGCACGGCGCAGGGTCTCCACAACGTTGGGCATGCCGATGTCCCCGTGGCAGACCTCGATGCAGCGGCCGCAGCCGACGCAGGCCACCGACAGCTCGCGCTGGATGAAATAGTGGGCGAGCTTCCGGAAGAATCGCCGGTTTCGCCGATCGTGGGCCGCCTTTCGCGGATTGAAGCCTCCCGCCATCCGGGTGAAGCCCCCGAGGGCGCAGGCGTCCCATATCCGTACGCGCTCGTAGTCGGCGGGACCCACCTGGCGCTCGGTGACCGTGAAGCACGTGCAGGTCGGGCACATGTAACTGCAGCCGCCGCACTCCAGGCAGCGGTTCCCGATCTGTTCCCAGGTCCCTTCGCTGATCAACTCGCCGGTGATGTAACGGACGGTCGAGGCGTACCAGCTCGTGGCCACCTTGAAGCGCTTGCGCACGTCGGTCAGGATCTGCCGGCGCCGGGACAAGTGGGCGGGCGTCCCCTTGCGGAACATGGGGTGGGCGAAATATGCCTCGCCCTTCTCGGTGCCGGCCACAACCAGGAACTCGTTGCCCAGGTCCATGATCTGGAGGTCGAAGTGGTCGCGCGCGGCCGGGCCGGTGTCGGCGCACATGCAGAAGCAGTCGTCGTCGATGTCGAGGTCCGGGTCGGTGCACACCACGTTCACCAGGAAGAGATCCCGGCGGTGACGCTCGTAATAGGCATCCCTGAAGTCGCGGCCGAGGTAGAAGCGGTCCAGGTGATTGATGCCGGCGGTGTCGCAGGAGCGGATGCCGAAGATGGCGCGTCGCGGCGCTTCCTCGCAGGGCTGGATGCGCGGGTGGTCGTTCAGGTGGAACCGGAGCAGGCGCTCGATATGGGGCAGGACGTACCGTTTGGGCGGATAATAGGGGTTCGGGATGTGGATCTGGACCAGATGCCGGTTGGCATCGGTCACGGTGTCGAAGCAGGTATCCCGACCGCGGCCGTAGAAGGGGGCGATCACCTCGTACTCCTCGCGGAGGAGGTCCACCAGGGTGAGGAGATTCGCCTTGTCGGTGACTCGTGCCCGCATGGTCAGACCCTTTCCAGCCGGACGCAGACCGGCAGGCGGCTGCTCCGCGTGGCGGCGCCCGCCTCGCCCCAGAGCTGCTCGCGGACCTCGCGGAGAAAAAAGGGAACAAAGATCATGCCCGACTTGACCTCGGGGGTGACGCGGGCGGTGGTCACGGCGGTGCCGGTCACGCCGACGAGCCGCACCTTGGCGCCGTCGCGGATTTCGTGTTTCCGGGCGTCCTCTGTGTTGATATCCACGAAGCCGTCGGGGTAGTCCAACAGGAGGATCTGGTATTCCCGCTTGAGGGTCTCGCTGTGCCGGACCAAGACGTTCTGGTGCCAGTAGTAGAGCGAGTGGCCAAAGCTGAGCGTGAACGGGAAGTCCAGGGAGGCGCAGGGCGGGCGGCTGGGCCGCGGGATCGGGGTCAGACAAAACGGTCGTCCGACAACCCCCTCTTCGTACACGAATCGCGTGCCCAGCGGCTTGTCCGTTGTGCACGGCCACTGCCGGCCGTAGTCCCGGACCAGGTTGTCGTACCCGGCGGCACCGTAGGCGGGGACCGCCCGGCCGATTTCGCGCATGACCTCGGCGCTGGAGGCGTAATCCCAGCCGGCGCCGAGCCGGTTGGCGAGATCCACGATCTGGCGCCAGGCGGGTGCGAGGCCCGGCGGCGGGTCCACCGCCTTGCCGACCAGCTGGATGCGGCGCTCCGTGTTCGTGTAGGTGACCTGCTCCTCGCCGAAGGCGGCCACGGGCAGGACGACGTGCGCGTGCTTGGCCGTTTCGGTGAGGAACGGATGCTGGACGATGACCAGGTCCAGCTGGCGGAGGACGGCGGCGGCGTCGGCGGAGGCGGCCATGACCGGGTCGTGGCGGCAGAGCCAGAGGGCCCGCACGGCGCCCTTTCCGGTTCGGGTGAGCAGCTCCTCCGCGCCTTGGCCGGGCTTGGCGGACAGCGGTGCGCCCCACAAGACCTCGAAGCGGCGCCGCCCCGCGTTGTCCGTCACGGGCACGTAGCCGGGGAAGCGGTTGGGCAGCATACCCATGTCGCACACGCCCTGGAGGTTGTTGTGCTCGGTGAGGGCGAAGACGCCCGCCCCCGCCTTGCCGATGTTTCCGGTCAGCAGGGCCAGGTTGATCAGCGCCTGGACCGCCTCGACGCCGCTCGCCTCGACGCCCGTGGAGAAGAGGATGGCGGCGCTGCGGGCGCGACCGTAGGTCTGCGCCGCCTCCTCGATCAGCTCGGAGGGGATGCCGCAGGCATCGGCGGCCCAGAGCACGTCGTAGGCGTGGACCGTCTCCAGGAAGGCGTCCACGTTCCGGCAGTGCGCCTTGAGGAAGCGCGCGTCCAGGAGCCCACGGTCCACGATCACCTTGGCCATGGCCCCGTACAGGGCGGCGTCGCTTCCGGGCCGCAACTGCAGGAAATGGTCGGCGTGCTCGGCGAGGCGGTGGCGGCGCGGATCGATGACGATCAGCTTGCGCCCTTTCAGCTTGGCCCGCATGACCCGCCCCCCGATGGTGGGAAGCTGCAGCCCCAGATCCACGCCGTTGACGATGATGGTCTCGCTGGCATCCAGCTCGCCGACGGAGTTGGTGCTGGCGGGGACGCCCAGCATGGCCAAGAGCACGTCGATGCTGTTGTGCCGGTAGGCGCCCAGGCCGTGGTCCACGTTGTTCGTGCCGATGAAGGCCCGCGCGAATTTTTGGAGAAGGTAGCTCTCTTCGTTGGAGCCGCGCGGGGAGTTCACGAAACCGATGGCGTTGGGCCCGGCCTTCCCCTGGATCTGCCGCAGCCGGTCGCCCACGTAGCCGAGCGCCTCGTCCCAGGAGACTTCCCGCAGGTCGCCGTTCTTCCGGAGCATCGGGTGCAATAGGCGATCGGGCGCGCTGGCGACCTCGTTCACGTGCCACCCGCGCACGCAGATCCGACCCTGGTTGGTCGGATGGGTCATGCTGGGGTACGCGCCGGTCAAGACGTTCCCCGCGCTCTCGAGGTAGATCCCGCAGCCCACACCACAGAACGTGCAGGTGGTCAGCGTGTGGGACATCCCGTGATCCTCCTGTGTCTGCGGGTGGCGTCGGTCGCACGGCGGCTCCGCCGGACGGTCCGCGTCGGCGCCGGTGACGACGCCAGCAGCCGCCGCACGGTCTCGAGGGCGTCGCCGACACCGCGCTCGGCCAGCGGGGAGAGCGGCGCCCCGAACACGAACTCGGCCGCCGGGATCGTGACCCACCAGGCCTCCGGCCAGCGGCCGAACGCGTCCCGGGCGAGGGCGAGGAGCCCCGGCGGATCGCAGGTGTGCGCGAGGCGTGGGGTCGAGCCGGCGGGGCGGAGGCGTCGGACGCGAATGCCGGCGCCGTTCGGGGCCGGGTGGGCGTCCAGAAAGATGGCACGATCGGCCGCGGCCAGGGGGTCGGCCAGCTCCGGCGTGAGCTGGTGCAGGGCGTGCACCTCGACACCGGGCAACGCCCACGCGGCGACCCGGGCCGCCGCGTGCTGGCCGGCGGCGTCGTCGCCTCGAAGGTCGTTGCCGTACCCGACGACCAGGATCATACCCGCGCGCATCTCCCGCTCCGCCCGGCGGTCCGGTCAGGACCGCCAGACCTCGTCCACGACGCTGCCGTCGGCGGCCACCAGGCGCACTTGGAGGGGCATGGCGCCCGCGGCGTGCGTCGAACAGCTCAAACAGGGGTCGTAGGCCCGGATGCCGGCCTCGACCCGGTTCAGCATGCCCTCGGGGATCTCGGGGCCGTGGATGTAGTGCCGCGCGATCTGCGCCACGGTCCGGTTCATGGCGAGATTATTCTGACCCGTGGCGATAATCAAGTTCACTTTTCGGATCAGGCCGAATTCGTCCACGTGGTAATGGTGGAACAGCGTGCCGCGCGGCGCCTCGCTCACCCCCACCCCCTCCAGCTGGTTGATCCCCGCGTCGGCGCGCAGGCGCTGGGAGCCCAGGTCCGGATCGTCCAGCAACCGCTCGATCTTTTCGACGGCCGCCAGAATCTCGACCAGGCGCGCATGGTGGTAGCGAAACGAGGAGATGGCCGTACCGTTGGCACGGTCGCGGAATTCGCGCAATTCCTGATCGGCCAGCGGCGTGCCGATGTGCGAGCAGACGTTCAACCGCGCCAGCGGGCCCACCCGGTACATCCCGCCGGGGTAGCCGAGCGGCCGATAGTAGGGCGACTTCAGATAGGAGTGAGGCTCTACCGCCTCGCCGATGAACTGCCGGTACCGACGGGCCTCCAGTCGGTCGGCGATGGCGTTGCCGGCGCTGTCCACGACGCGGAGGTGGCCGTCGTAATGTTCCCATGCGCCGTCGTGGCCGACCAGCCCCATGAAGAGACTGGGGAAATTGCCAAAGATGTGCACCTCCCCCTCGAAGGAGGGCAGCATACGCTTGAAGCGGCTCAGCGTGGCCAGTATGGTGGCGCGCGCCTCGGGGATGCGGTCGCGGATGTGGGCGTGGGATTCCTTGGACAGCGGCGAGCGCACGCCGCCGGGCACGGCCCAGGCGGGGTGGATTTTCTGTCCGCCGAGGTGGGCGATGATCTCCTGCCCGAACTGCCGCAGCCGGATGCCGGCGCGAGCCAACTCGGGCTCGGCGGCGACCAGCCCGAAGACGTTGCGGGCGGCCGGGTCGCTGTCAAAGCCGAGAAGGAAATCCGGCGAGCTGAGGTGGAAGAAGCTCAGCGCGTGGGACTGGACGATCTGGCCCAGGTTCATCAGCCGCCGTAGCTTTTCCGCGGCGGGGGGCACGCTGACCGCCAAAATCTGGTCCCCGGCCTTGGCCGAGGCCAGCAGGTGGCTCACCGGACAGATACCGCAGACCCGCGCCGTGATCCCCGGCATTTCGTAGAGCGGACGGCCCTCGCAGAAGCGCTCGAAGCCTCGGAACTCGGTGACGTGAAATCTGGCGTCGGTCACCTGTCCCGCGTCGTCGAGGTAGATCGTGATCTTGGCATGGCCTTCGATGCGCGTGACCGGGTCGATGACAATCCGTTGCGCCATGAGCGATCTCGTCTCCGTGTACAATCGGTCGCGGCGGCGGTTCCACTGCGCCCGCGTTTAGCCGAATTTCAGATCCCGTCCCGCCAGCACGGGCTGCCGGCCCGCCATGACCTGCTCCAGGACCGCCCGGATGCGGTCCGCCGGAGGCGGGCAGCCCGGCAGGAAGGTGTCCACCCGGACGACTTCGTGCAACGGCAGCACGCGGTCGAGGAGCACCGGCACGATCCCCGGATCGGCCGGGATCTGGGCGGCGACATCCGCGGCCTCCAGGTAGGCGCGGGTGAGCACGGGCTCCGCGGTGCCGAGCGGGTTCCGCATGGCGGTGACGTTGCCGGTGACGGCGCAGTCGCCAAAGGAAACCAGGTGCGTTGTCCGCCGCCGGATCCGCCGGATCAGGTGGAGATGCTCGTCGTTGGCGACCGCCCCTTCGACGAGGGCGACGTCCACGCCCTCCGGGTACTCCTTGATATCGGCGATGGGGCTGTACACCAGCCGGACCCGCTCGGCCAGGGTGATGAGCCCCTCGTCCAAGTCGAGGAACGACATGTGGCAGCCCGAGCAGCCGCCCAGCCAGACGGTGGCCAGCCTTATCGGATCCATTGCTGTTTCTCCCGCGCCGTGACGATAAACTCCAGTCGCCACCGGTCGCGCTCCATCTCGGCCACGCTCACCCCGCGCCGGAAGATGGCGCCGGTCGGGCAGGCCTGCACGCACTTGCCGCAGGCGGTGCAGCTCTTGGCCTGCCCCCAGGGCTGGTTCAGGTCGGTGATGACGTGGGCCTGGGCGCCGCGGCCCGCCATGTCCCAGGTGTGCGCGCCCTCGATCTCGTCGCAGACTCGGATGCAGCGCGCGCACAGGACGCACCGGTTGTGGTCGATCCCAAAGCGCTCGTGGGTGACGTCCACCTCGAGCGACGGGAAGACGTAGTCGAAGCGGACGTGGTCCATGCCCACGGCCACGGCCAGGTCCTGCAGCTCGCAATGGCCGTTGGCCACGCAGACGGCGCAGATGTGGTTGCGTTCGGCGAAGAGCAGTTCGAGGATCATCCGCCGGTACTCGCGGATCCGGTCGGTGTTTGTCCGGACCTCCATGCCCTCGGCAACCTTGGTGACGCAGGAGGGGACCAGTCGGTTGCTCCCGGCGATCTCCACCAGGCAGAGCCGGCACGCGCCGAGCGTGGAGACCCCCTCGAGACGACACAGCGCGGGGATAAAAATCCCGGCCTCCCGGGCGGCCTCGAGGACTGTCTGGTCGGCGCTGGCGCTGACCAGCTGATCATCGATGGTGAGTGTCTTTACAGGCATGATCGCCGACCTCGTATGGGTTTGGTCAACGGGACCTGGCCGGGAACGCGCGCGCTCGGCGGTCTCACGCCGCCGCGGAAGGCGGCTCCGGTTTCGCCAGAAAGGCTTCGTACTCGGGCCGGAAGTAGCGCAGCGTGCTCAGCACCGGGTTCGGGGCGGACTGCCCGAGCCCGCACAGGCTGGTCTGTTTGACCATGGTGCACAGCTGATCCAGGGTGTCCAGGTCCTGCGCCACGGCGCGTCCTTCCCGGACCTTGTCCAGCAGATGGAGGATCTGGGCCGTCCCGGCCCGGCACGGGACGCACTTGCCGCAAGATTCGTCTTTACAGAACTCCATAAAGAAGCGCGCCACATCCACCATGTTGTTCTGCTGGTCGATCACGATCATGCCGCCGGAGCCCATGATGGAGCCCAGGCTGGCCAGCGACTCGTAATCCACGGGGGTGTCCAGCGCCTGGGTGGGGATACAGCCCCCGGACGGGCCGCCGGTCTGGACGGCCTTTACGGTGCCGCCGTCGGGGACCCCGCCGCCCATCTCCTCGATGATGGTCCGGAGCGGCGTGCCCATCGGGACCTCGATGAGGCCGGTGTTCTTGATCTTGCCCGCCAAGGCGAAGACCTTGGTGCCCTTGCTCTTCTCCGTCCCGATCTTGGCGAACCACTCCGCCCCGTTTCGGATGATGGCGGGAATGTTGGCGAAAGTCTCCACGTTGTTGATGAGGGTCGGGAAACCCCACAACCCGTGTTCCGCCGGATACGGGGGGCGCGGCCGGGGTGTGCCGCGCTTCCCCTCGATGGAACCCATCAGGGCCGTTTCCTCGCCGCAGACGAACGCCCCGGCACCGATGCGCAGATCGACGCGGAAATGGAAAGGCGACTCGAAGATCTGGCTCCCCAGGAGGTCCAGTTTCCTGGCCTGGCGGATGGCGGTCTGCAGCCGGCTGATGGCCAACGGATACTCGCCGCGCACGTAGATAAAACCCTGGTCCGCGCCCACCGCGTAGGCCGCGATCGCCATACCTTCCAGCACACGGTGGGGATCGCTCTCCAGGACGCTCCGGTCCATAAAGGCGCCCGGGTCACCCTCGTCGGCGTTGCAGACGATGAACTTCCGCTCGCTCTTGACCTTGGCGACCAGCGCCCACTTCAGGCCGGTGGGGTACCCGGCCCCCCCGCGTCCCCGCAGGCCGCTCTTGATGATGGTGTCGATCACCTCGGTGGGCTTCATCTCTCGGAGCGCGTGATAGAGCGGCTGATAGCCGTTGGCGGCGATGTAATCTTCGATCCGCTCCGGGTCGATCTTCCCGCTGTTCTCCAGGACGATGGGGA
Source organism: bacterium (assembly GCA_029580855.1). Taxonomy (GTDB): domain Bacteria; phylum Methylomirabilota; class Methylomirabilia; order Methylomirabilales; family 2-02-FULL-66-22; genus 2-02-FULL-66-22. Next base: position 20,824 of record JAKPQH010000065.1, read on the forward strand.
CCTGTCGGGTAAAGAACGGGTGGTTGAAGTCGGCCTGCTTGGCCGTGGCCGGGCCTCTACCTGTCAGGGCGGCGACGATGGAGGGCGCATCGCCCGGCGTGACTTTCTCGTAAAGAATATTCTCCGGATCGACGGCCACCAGCGGCCCGCCGCTGCACAAGCCCAGGCATCCCACCCCGGTGACCTGGACGCTCCCGGCGAGACCCGCTTCGGCCACGGCTGCCTCCAGGCTCTGCTTGACGGCCTGCGCGTTTGCCGAGAGACATCCCGCGGCGACGCAGACACGGAGGCGGATCCCGGTCTGACCCTGGCGCTCCTTCTCGCCGATTTCAAGCAGCTCGGTCAGATCCATTCTCGAGCCATCCTTTCAAGTGGTCCACGATGCTGTCGGGCGTCTGGCGGCCGACCACCGTTCCATCCAGGACGACGGCGGGGGCGATGCCGCAGGCGCCAATGCAACGCGCCTGGATGAGGGACATGCGGCCGTCGGCGCGGGTCTCGCCCGAGCGGACCTTGGCGTAGTCCTCGACGGTCTTCACCAGGGTTGCCGCGCCTTTGACGTAGCAGGCCGTGCCCATGCAGATGGCGCATGTGTGTCTGCCCTTGGGCTTCAAAGAAAAGAAATGGTAGAAGGTAGCGACGCCGTAGACCCGGCTCGGCGGAAGCCTCAGCCCCTGCGCGATGTACACGAGAAGCTCCGGATCGAGATACCCGTAGAGCTCCTGGGCGGTATGCAAGACCTCGATGAGGGCGTCGGGTTGGTACTGGTGCCGCTTCATGGTTGCGGCAAGCGTTTTCAACCGGCTGTCGACTGTGGGCCCCATGCCCGGACCTCGGCCGTCGCTCTGGGTCTTCGGGGACGTGGCTACGCTCGACTCCATCGGTGTCTCCATGGTTCGACCTGGCGGCGGGCAACGTTTCCGGGAAAAGAAGCTGCGAGGTTACCCCGGGGTTGCTCGCCGTGTGCCGGTAACCAAGTCTGTGAATAAAGTCACATTACTGCGATACCGACTTTGTGCAAATTTGGTGCTAGATTGTCCCGGTCAGAACCAACTGCGACGCGCGAGTCTGCGAAACCCCACGCTACCGGTGATGATCGCGAGACGACATCGGACGGCGGATGCGATCCGCCGGAGCGGTGCCCGTCGTTGGAACGAGGAGCCGTGGCGATTTGAATGGGAATTTATGTCTCAGTCTTGCTTCATATTTCACAAGTACAATCGCGCGCAAATCCTCCGATACGGCTGCCGGACGAGAAGAAAACTCGGTGCGAACCGCTGTAATCGGGGGTTATTGGTTGGAAAGTTGGGGAAAGCGGGGAGGAGGGGAAGAGGAGCGGGAAGTTGCGGGAATTATTGGGCGGAACAGCGCTGAATGCGTGCTTGGAAAAAGCGGGGCGTGCGGAAACCTTTTGGAAACTTCGGCGGGATTTGCTGAAACCTTCTGGAAAATACCAAAATGGTGCTGATGTGTGAAATTATGTAGTTATACGATTTTGGGGGATGGTTTGGTTGCGATCGATAGGGGAGCGAGCGCAACCACGAGCGCAACCAGTGCACGCGACGCTAACACCTTGCGCATATTGGGGTTTCAGCCAAAACACGATCAGATTTCCAATCAGAGCGAGCGCAACCAGATAAACGGAGCCTGATTTTCTTGTAGACTTTATATTAGACTGTCATATTGGCAGTTAGAATTCATGCGCGTCGAGGTGGTTGTTCAACATAATCAGGATCCGATTGTTCGAGGCATTGATCGCATTGGCGACTTCATATTGCAGGCTTTCCTTCCCACGGTATGTCCGGCTTGTTGATGTCCCAGTCCCGACCCCCTGCACATGCGATCCTTCACCGGCCGCGCGGAGTAGCCTGGTCTCGGTTCCTTCTGGACGCTCGATTTCCACCTCCACAACCACGTTCGCTATGACGATGCTGTTGATTTCTCCACCAAAGAACGCGGCAGCCACAGCGGCCCCCGTACTCCCGACGAGGCCGGTTTCGATCCAGAACTCCTTGAGAGTCACCCGGATCATGGTTGCCGCCTGCTGATCCAGGGCTGGGAATTTCAGGGTGGCGTAATCGTGAAGCATGCGGCCGAAGGTTGTGGCTTCGGTGTGCACAAAACCGGGATGGCCATCCTGCGGTAATCGCGTTCCTTGCGGACACGGGATAATCTGACCGTCCTGGATCTCCGATCGATAGACGAGTGCGACTTTTTTCACTTTGGCTGGCTTGGTGGTAATTAAAATGGCCTCACTTAGATTCGCGGTCTGCGGAATTGCCGTGACACACCCAACTGCGAATATGGTGATAACCAGGATGCTGATCGTCAGGCGCATGGGAGACCTCCCTTCCTAAGCGCGGCCGTACCTCACGTGCTGTCAATATATTTATATCACCCTCTTCGACTCCAGACCAGCCGGAGATGGGGGCGGACCGGTGATGGGCCCGCCGCCCCCGGCGTCATCCCGCCCTTCGCTTTCTCCTCCGCAGGGATTCCAAATAGCTCTGGACGATCTGGCGCAAGTACTCGGCCTCTTTCTGGGCGCCATCCACCTGGTCCAGGACCGCATAAATATTCACCAGGAATCCCTGCACGACTTCCTCACTCCCAGACGCGAGAATCCGTTCGCACGCCGCGATGAACGGATCTCCAGCCGCCTCACGTTCGAGACGGTCGAAGAGTAGCTCCAAAGTCTTCGATGCCTTCCGTTGTCCACTAAGAATCATGGAAATATAGGAACCACGAACACCTAGTCTCCTCGCTATTTCAGCGCCCTTCACATTATGCATATCCATGAATCGCCGTAGGCGATCAGAAAAAGATAACGTAGTGATCTTTTCGCTTGACATATGTTCACGTAGTGAATATTATGCCGGCCATGCCTACGCAAAACATTGCGACACACATCAGACTCAACCGGGACGCGGTCGATATCCTCCTCGCGGCGCACCGTATCAGCAAGCGCCGCATCGCCGAGACGGCGGGCGTGGGCCGCTATACCGTCAGTAAGGTCCTCCGGAACCGGCGCGATGTCGGCCCGGAAAAAAAGATGGCCGTGCTCAAGGCTATCGCGTCCCTGACGGGGCGCGATCCCGAGGCACTGGTCATGGGTCGGCTCGCCGCGTGACTCTTGCCGGGGCTGCGCGGCGGGTCGATCTGTTTGCCGGCTTCATATCATAGGCGTTGCATTTTTCCAAGGACGAACGGAGCGCCGATGCCATTCTCTCTGCAGCGTAATGTAGTCAGCGGAGCGGCCCTCATCAATGTCTAGGTCCAGACACCTCCCCACCGGCCAGCTCAACCTGCTCGACATCATTGAACCCCCGTCTTCAGGCCCCGGCCGTCTCGCCTGGGACGGACGGCTGCGCGCGCTGATCGCCGGCGCCATCCGGCAATCGCGCTTCTCGCGCGAGGAGATCGCGGACCGGATGACGCTCGCCTGCGGCGAGGCGGTCACCCGCGCGATGCTCGACGCCTGGACGGCGCCCAGCAAAAACGGCCACCGCTTCCCGCTGCAATTCCTCCCGGCCTTCTGCAGCGCCACCGAGTCGCAGGAGATATTAAAGGATGCGCTCGCCATGCTGGGCGCGCGGCTCGCCACGGCCGAGGATCTGGCCTATGCCGAGATCGGCCGGCTGCACGTGGAGGGACAGAAGACCGCGGAGCGCGAGCGGGCGCTGCGCGTCCTGCTCGAGGCGAAGCGATGATGGCGCCACACGCCGAACGCGCAGCGGAAAGCGACGCGGCGTGGGTCCCCGTTGCGCTGGTGGCGGAGCTGCTCGGGATCACGCGGCAGGCGATCCACAAGCGTGTCGTGAAAGAGGCATGGGATCACCGCTACACCACGTTGGAGTCTGGCGGCCGTCGGCTCGAGATCGCCTTGACCGCACTCCCGGCGGACCTCCACGCCCGGGCCATCGACCGGCTGCAGCCGCGCGATGTGGACGCCGGGAGTGCGGGCGATCCGCCGGCCGCGTCCTCGTGCTACGACCGGGCCTCTGCGCCCGAGCGGGCCGAGGCCGACCGCCGCCTGCTGCTGCTTGATCAGTGGCGCGGCTTCCTCGAGACCGAAGGGAACGGCGCGCGGCGGCGGGCCGCGGACACGGCGCGGTTCGCGCGCACGGCGCGGGCGGGCGGCGCGCGCGTCTCGAAATCGTCGCTCTACGCCTGGGACGCGGCTTACACCGCGCAGGGGATCGACGGGCTGCTCCCGCGCTACGGGGGCGGCCGGCCGTCGTCGCTCCCGCCCGCGGACCGCGCGCTGTTCCTCCAGTGCTGGGGGTGCGAGCAGCAGCCGAGCTTGGCCACGGCCTACCGCGCGTATCTGATCCTCCGGCAACGCGAGCACGCGGCCGCCCCCCACGATCCCCGGTTCCAGGGCCAGGCCTGCAACCTCAACGCCTTCCGCTATCTGATCGATTCGCTCTCGGCCGAGGAGCGGATCCTGCTCCGCCAAGGCCCGAAAGCCGTGCGCGCCCAGCTCCTCCCGTACATCGAACGCGACTGGGAAGGATGTCTGCCGCTCGAGTGGTTCGTGATGGATCACTCGCCGCTGGACATCCTGGCGCTCGACGAGGACGGCCGGCTCTGCCGCCCGTATCTGACGGCGCTGATGGACATGGGGACGCGGCGGGTCTCTGTCACGGTCTGCCGGCAGCCGAACCAGAACACGGTCCTCTGGACGCTGGCCAAGGCCATCCTGGTGTGGGGCACGCCGGGCAACCTGTACGTCGACAACGGGAAGGATTTTCGCGCGCTCGCGGTCACCGGCGGGAAGCGGAAGGCCTTCCGGCTGGATCTGAACGAGGGCCGCGTCACCAGCCTTTGCGACCGGCTGGGGATCCAGGCGCATTTCGCGATCAACTATAACGCCCAGGCGAAGCCGATCGAGCGGTGGTTCCGGACGCTCGAATCCCAGGTCGCGGTGCTCTTCGAAAGCTACGTCGGGAACCGCCCCGACCGGAAGCCCGAATCGCTCAAGGACAGCCTCACGGCCGGCGACGTCCCCACGTTCGGCGATGTCGAGCGGATCGTGACCGGGTGGATCGAGGGGGTCTACCACGAGACCCCGCACACCGGCCGCGGGATGGCGGGGCTGTCGCCGAACGCCGCCTGGGCCGCCCGGATCGGCGGGGTGGAGGTGGTGCTGCGGACGCGGGACGAGCTGCGGTATCTGCTGCTCAAGGATCACCGCCCGGTCACCGTGGCGCGATACCAGGTCCGGCTCTTCGGCCGGAGCTACCAGGCCGCGCCCGAGACCCCCGACTGTCTCTACGGCCTCCACGGGCGAAAGCTCATCCCGCGCTACGACCCGCGCGACATCACCCGCGTGTTCCTGACGACCGAGGACGACACCGCCGTGGGCTGGGTGGTCGAGAAGCGCCTGGCCGCCATCGGCCCGGCCGCCGAGAGCGTCATCGCCGCCGCCAAGCGCGAGCAGAAAAAGGTCCGCGCCGCGCTCCGGACGCATCTCGCCGATCTCGCCGCCTCGCGGGTGGAGCCCGACCGGGTGATCCGGAAGGCGCGCGAGGCGCAGGAGCGGACGCCGGCGGTCGGCGCGCTTCCCCCCGCGCCCCCGCCCGGAGCGCCGCGGACGGCCACGGTGGTGGCGCTCCAGCCCAAGCTCCGCGCCGCGGCCGCGCTGGCCGCGACGCCCCCGGCAGCACGCGAGCCGGCGGATCCCGCGGCGACGCGGGACGCCCTCGCCGAATTGATCGCCCGGGGCGACGCCAAAACACCGCCCGCCGCCGTCCAGACCGATGACTGGCTCGATGACCTGATCCAGGAGGGCGCCCGATGACCGCGACGGCTCTGTTGCGGCTCGAACCGCCCGCGGCCGAGATCCGGCCGCCCGCGGACGAGCCGGCCCCGCCACCGAAACGCGACAGTACGAAACGCGACACCCGCGCCGGGACGCTGGATCTGCGCGCCTGGGCCGAAGCCTACATGAAGCAGACGGGGCTCAAGAAGAACGCCCTGGCCGAGCAGATCGGCTACAGCCGCTCCACCGTCTCGCGCTGGCTCGAGGGCAGCTACGACGCCGAGGACCAGACGGCGATCGCGGCGGCGATCCAGACGCTTCGCGACCGCGTCGAGGGCCCCGGGGGGCTCTCCACCGTGATCGGGTTCCGGGAGACCCTGACCGCCCGCGCGATCTTCGGCGCGCTCCAGCTCGCCGGGCCGGGCCAGGGCAACCTGGTCATCCTCGTCGGCGAATCGGGCGCCGGGAAGTCCGAGGCGATCAAAGAGGCGCGCCGCCGCGCCTCGCGGAACGGCCAGCCGCTCCCCATCTATATCGAAGGCACCGTGTTCACTTCGGGCTACGCGCTGGTGTCGGCGCTGGCCAAGGAAGTGGGGGTGGATCAGCGCGGGAACCCCGACGCCATGATGCGCGCCATCGCCGACAAGCTGCACCGCGAGCCGCGGATCATCATCCTGGACGAGGCCCACTACGCGCAAGAGCGGGCCATCGAGGCGCTGCGCCAGATCCGCGACATGTCCGGGGTGGGGGTGGTGATCGTCGGGACGACGATGCTGGCCGGGATCTCCTCCGGGAAGCTCGGCCAGGCGGACCTGATGCACGAGCTTTTACTGCACCGCCCGCACCTCGAGCAGGTCGTCAGCCGCGCCGTGATCATCCCCGTCCCGGGGCTCGACGCCGACGAGGCCGAATCCATCGCCGCCGATGTCCTGGGCCGGATCCAGCCCGACGCGCTGGAGCGGCTGCTGGCGCTGGCCGGCGAATCGATCCGGCGGTTCGTCCGGATCGTCGACGGGATCAAGCAGACGCGCGCGCGGCGGGGGACCAACGGGGTCGTCCGGCTCGACGAGGTAGACGCGGCCTGGCGGCGGCTCTACCCGCCGCAGCGGGGCCGGGCGTGACCCCGGCGGAGCTGGCGGGGCATCTTGCCCGCGAATGCGACGAATCGGTGGACGTCGTGCGCGACGTCCTCCAGGCCCTGGCCGATACCATCCGGGACGAGCTGGCCGCCGGGCGGCCGGCGGTCATCCCGGGGGTGGGCGCGTTCCGCCCGATGTCCCGGCCGGGGAAGGTCCCGCGGCGCCAGGTCGCCTGGCAGGCGGACGAGGCGCTCTCGCGCACCGTGCGCGAGACGCGCCCGCCGGACGGGACGCCGGCCGCCGGCGGATCGCGGCGTGCGCCCGGCGAGCGGAAGGGCTGGCGGCCGGCGGCAAATCTGAACGGCGAGCCGGTCTCGCGCGGGGCGATGAAGTGACGGCGGGGGAACGGGGGAGGATGGGGGCAACCAATGGACCGGCTGCGGGAGGACCATCCCGGGCTCGCAGATTTCTTGTCCTTGACCCGATCGAGAAGGCTGTCATCAAGGAGGCGCTCGACCGGCTCGTCGCGGCGGGCCACGCGCCCGCGGCGATCGTTGCGGTCGCCATGGAGCTGCGGCGGCCCCGCGTGGTGGATGCCACGCGGGAACAGCGCGAACGGCTGGCCCGGTTGATCGACGGGCTGGCGGGCTGTTGGCCGAAGGCCGAGATCATGCGGTTTCTGACACTCCACCAGAATCAACGGATCCCGGTCGCGATCTCGATCGAGGTGCTCGAGCGCGTCGCCGCGGTCCGGCCCGCGAACGTCTGGGGATTCGTGAACGCCGTCATGCACCGCGATTATCCGCACCACTGCGGGAGGCGATGATGATCCGGCAGACAACAGGCAGGCGGCAGGAGGAAACGGGCACTACGAGTATGCCGGCGACGTGCGCGCTCTGCGGCGCCCGGCTGGGCCACGTCTACATGTGGACCGCCGACGGCCGCCGCGTGCACATCGACTGCTACGCGGCGGCGCTGGTGCGCGCGGCGCGGACGGAGGGCGCGGGATGAACGTCTGCAAGGCGTGCGGGGAGCCGATCGAGTGGATCCGGACGCCGTCCGGACGGTCCATGCCGGTCGACGCGGAATCGTTCGGGCTGCACCGGCTCTGCCACGGGATGACCGTCGTGACGGAGGCCGGGACGGTCCTATGCGGCACGAGGTACGCGCGGGGGACCATGCAAGGCTATATCCCACATTGGGCGACCTGCCCGCAGGCGGACCAATTCCGACGGCAGGGGATGACATCATGAAACGCGATGCAACGCCGGTTGACGCGCGACCGGCGCCGGCGGCGATCCCGCTCCGCTGGGCGATGCTCTGTCTGAACTGCGACACCATATCGGAGCTGTCGAAAGACGGCTGCCCGGCCTGCGCGTCCTATGCCCGGGTGCCGCTGGCGACGTGGCTGAACCGCGTGGAGGCGGAGGCGGCATGACGGTCTGGGGGTACGTCTGGATCGGCGGCGCGGCGTGGCTCCTGGGGTATCGCGTCCTGGGGCCGCTCGCGGTGTGGGCGCTGGGACTATGAGCGGGCTGGGCGTCAGCATCAAGGGTGTCACCGTGCCGGCCGGCAGGGTTATCGCCGACAAGGACGAATTCCGGGCACGGCTGCGGCTCCTGCGGGCGGCGCGGGCGGGGAACGCCAGGGCGATCCGGGAACTGGAGCGGCGGTACCACATACGGATCGTCGCGCCGCCGCCGCGGAGGGAATCACCATGTGGGGCATGATAGTCGCGGCGGGTGTGGCGTTTGTGGCGGGGGCCTGGTTTGGGATCCTGGTGATGGCGTGCCTGACGCTGGCCCGCCGGGCGGACGCGGAGGGGATCCGACCGACCCGACCGATCGGACGGGTCACGAGGCAACCATGAAGATCAAATCGTGGGAGGATGTGGACCGGGCGCTGATGGCGATCGCTGTCCACCAGGCGGACATCGCCGCCTACAAGGGGATCGTGGACCAGTGGCGCGCGCAGATCGCAGAGCTCGAGCCCCGGATCGAAGCCTTTGTCCGCGAGCACGAGGACGAGCTGCAGGAGCGGTCCAAGAGCCTGACGCACGGCCGGGTCTGGCTGCGCCGGGCCACGCGGCTGACGGCGCGGTCGTGGGCCAAGGTGGTGGACAAGCTATTCGGCACGCCGCACGAGCAGTGCATCCGGACCAAGTACGAGCCGGACAAGGAGCGCCTGGCCGAGCTGACCGACGAGCAGCTCAAGGCCTATGGCGTCAAGCGCGAGACGATCGATGCCTTCGGGTACGAGGCGACCTGAAATGCAGCCTGCTGGCGGCCAGCTATCTCTCGATTGGTCGCTCGATGCGCTCGAGGCGCGCGTCCTGTGCGCGCTGCGTGCGCACGTCGGGCGCGGGGCGGCGATCCGGGTGCCGGACCTGGCGGCGCTGGCCTACGGCGTGGACTACCACGCCGAGCCCGCCGCCGGCAAGAAGACGCTCGAGCGGATGCTCCAGGCGGTGGTGAAGCGGCTGCGGGAAGAGCACGGGCAGCCGATCCTCAGCACCGCCGGAAAGCCCGCCGGCTACTACCTGGCCGAGACCGCGGACGAGCTGCTCCAGTGCATCCGGGAGCAGCGGCGGAAGGCGATCCACACGCTGGTCATGCTGCGGGCGCTCAAGCGCCACCTGGCGCGGCTGCGCGGCCAGCAGGAGATCGCGGCATGACCGCGGGGCGGCCGGGCAAGGCCTCGACCCCCGAGGGGCGGCTCCGGGTCTACATCGTCCTCGCCGCGCGCCGGGCGGGATGGTCGGAGCGGACGCTCTACGAGGGCCTGTCGCAGGTCCTGGGCCGGCGGCTGGTGCGGGGGTGGGGGCTCACCACCTGCACCAAGCCCGAGCTGGTGGAGCTGGCGGACTGGATCACGGCCGCCACGGGCGGCGTCCCCGGCCGGCACCGGCGGGGCGGCCGCGAGCGGCGCGGGCCCGGCTGGCAGCGCGACCCCACCGGGGTGGTGGTCCGGCTGGCGACCCGACCGCAGCGCGATCTGATCGAGCGTCTCGGGCGCGAGCTATTCGGAGCGACGTCGCCCGGCTCGGCGTTCGCGCACTTTTTGGCGGGGATGGTCGGAAAGACCGAGGCCCGGCTGCTCACGATCGGCCAGGCCTCGAAGGTGATCGAGGCCCTGATGGACATGTCGCGGCGCGGCTGGAGGCCGCGCGCGGCGGAAAGGAGTCCGGCATGAGCGCGCAACCCCGGACGCGCGTCCGGATCGACGCGGACGACCGCGTCGAGCGGTTTCGGGAGGCCTGTCTTCGGATCTGCTACACCGTCAAGTACCGGGCCGAGGCCGCCGACCGGATGACCGAGTGGGACCGCGCCACCGCGGCGACGGCGGCCGAGATCGGCCGGATGATCGGTGGGCTGTGGCGGCTGACCGGCGGGGAGACGCCGCCGGTCGGATAGGAGGCGGCGATGGCGCCCGCGGAACCCGATCTCACGTCGCTCTCGCCCGAGGATCTGCGGCGGGTGCGGGCGTGGGTCGAGGATCGGTTCGTCAACGCGGTGACACCGCTCCACCTCCGCCTCCAGCGCGAGCCGCGCGGGAACTTCCTGTGCGACGCCACGCTCTGCGAGGCGCAACGCGCCGTGGCGCACGTGATGGAGCACGTCGAGGAGATCCGGGCGCTGGCAGCGGGCAGGGGATAGACAACAGAAAGCGGGGGAACGCGCTGATGCCGCATGCCACCGTGCGGGAAATTGTCCTGGGAATCCTCGACCGGCAGATCCGCGACGCGGAAGAGGCGTCGCTGGTCGCGCAGCGCCGCCGACGCTGGCAGGAATTCGCCTGCAAGCAGTGCGAGGCGGAGAAGCTGCGGCGGGTGCGGGCCGCGCTGGCCAAGCAGTTTCCCGGGAACGGCGGCGCAAAACGGGCTTGACTTCCGGGAAAAAGGCGCTATAAGAATTTCCAAAAGCACATCGAGGCACCTTACGTAGCCGGGCTTCATTATGTACCGGCGTGGTCTGGGGCCGATCATAGTCCGGACGCTCTGCGCGACGCGCTGTGCGCTCTGGTCTCTGATCGGCCCTTTTTTTTGTGCCGGCCGCCGGCCGGAGGTCGCATGGGCGATCTGAGCCCGCATTTTTCGCGCTCGGAGTTCCGCTGCCGGTGCGGGTGCGGCGCCGACGCCGTGGCGCCCGCGCTGGTCGAGCGGCTCGAGGAGATCCGGGCGATCCTCGAGCGGCCGGTCCTGATCCGATCGGGGTGCCGCTGCCCGGCGCACAACCGCGCGGTCGGGGGCAAATCGGGCTCCGCGCACGTCGCGGACCCGGCGCGGCGGCAGTGGTGCACCGCGGCCGACCTGGCGGTCGCCGGCGACGCGGCGCGCTGGGACGTGGTGCTGGCGGCGATCCGGGTGGGGATCTGCCGGATCGGCGTGGCCGAGGGGTTTGTCCACGTCGACATCGACCGGGCGAATTCCGAGGACCGGCTCTGGCTCTACCCGCCGCGGGGATAGCGGCGGCCGCGGGAGGTGGGGGATGGATCAACAGTTGGTGCTCGCCCTGATCCCGGTCGTGGTCCCGATGGTCATCGCGGGGCTCAAGGCGCTGGCGCCGCGGGTGCCGAAGCGGCTGCTGCCGATCCTGGCGCCGATCCTGGGGGGGATGATCGACGCGGGCGCGGCGTATCTGCAGGGCGGCGCCCCGAACCCGGTGCTGGCCGCGGCGCTCGGCTCGGCCGGGGTCGGCCTGCGCGAGATCCTGGACCAGATGACGCGCGGCGGACGGCGACCCCGCGGCGTCGTCTGTCTGCTGGCCGCCGTCGGCTGCCTCTCGCTCGTCTCCTGCGCCGGGCCCGAGATCAGGCTCCCCATGGGGACGGTCGCCGTGATGTACGCCAAGGCGCGGAGCGACTACACGCTCGCGCGGCTCCTGGTGGCGCGGGCGTGCAAGGTCCAACGGCTCGACCCCGACGACTGCGAGGCGGCGGCGGCGATGGATGTCCGCGCGCGGGTCTACGCCGAGCACATCGAGTCGGCGCTGAGCCACCCCGAGACCCCCATCGACTGGGAGCAGGTCCTGGCCTACAGCGGCGGGGTGGTGGACCTGTTGATCAAGCTGGGGCTTAACCCGTGACCCCGCCGATGCCGGATCTGTCGGATCTGATGGTCTGGGCGGCGCTGTGGGGACCCGGGATCCTGATCCTGGTGGGGATCTATCTCCTGCTGCGGCGGCCGCCGGCCTTCATCGTCCAGTTCGTCGCGGCGCAGCAGTCGCAGGCGGTGGCGATGACCGAGATGGCGACGGCCGTCCAGACCATGGCGACGCGGCAGGACGCGCTGGAACAGGTGCGGATGCAGAAGCTGGACGAGGTCCTGGTGGGGCAGCAGCTGATCCTGGGCAAGATCGAGGCGCTGGAGCGGCTGGAGCGGAGGTAGAGCGTGGACGCTGTCGAGATCGCCATCGCGCGCGGGAAGGCGCTCGAGATCCTCAAGGCCCATCTGGACCGCGAGCGCCCGACGACCGCGGACAGTCTGTCGGCCTACATGGAGGAGACGCTGCTCCTGACCTGGCTGGCGCGGATCGGCCACCCGATGCTGCGAAGCCAGCTCAACGGCAGCGTGATGACCTATCTCAAGGACCGCGGCTGCGTGGCCTACCGCGCGGTGACCCCCGCGGGGCCCAAGGGCCCCACGCTCTTGTTCTGGCGGCTCACCTCGGACGGGATGGCGGTCCTCGAGGGGACCAAGCAGGACCCGGGAGTGGACGTCCGATGACGCGGAATCGTGATCGTGATCGTGATCGTGTTCGTGATCGTGCGCGGAATCGTGATCGTGACGAACACGAACACGAACACGTACACGGTTCGTCGGTCGAGGCACGGTGATGGGGCGCCGCCGGACCGCCGAGGTCGCCCCGGCCACGGCGCGGTCGTTCGCCGAGCTTCGCGACTGGCCGCAGGAGGCGCTGGATTATCTCCACGCCGCCTTCGACCGGAAGCGGCAGGGGGCGGGGCCGACCTGGGCCGCGCTCTTGGCCGAGATCGCCGAGCGGTTCGGGCGGACCTGGAACGACAGCTCGCTGTCGCGCTACTACGGCTACTGGCGCTCGACGATGTACGTCGAGGACCGCGCGCGCGACGAGGCCGCCGCCATCGTCGAGCGGCTGGTCGCCGAGCCCAGCCCGGATCTGATGGCCGCGGCGAGGCAGCTCCTCCAGCAGCAGCGGCTGCTGGCGTTGACCCGGGCCGAGGCCGCGGATCCGATGGCCGTGATCCGCTCGGCGCAGACGCAGGACAAGATCGACCTCCAGCGCGACAAGATCGCGCTGGACCGGGAAAAGAAGGCGCTCCAGGACGCGAAGCTCACGCTGGACCAGGAGCGGCTGCAGCTCGAGCGCGAGCGGCAGGCGGCGATCGACCGGCCCAGCCTGTTCCTGGAGTTCTGGCGGATGGTGGTCGAGACGATCGCCACGGCGAGCCCCGAGGGGGCGGCGGTGGTGAACCAACACTTCGACCAGGTCATGGCGAAAGTCAAGGCCGGCAGCGCGTAGGCGGACGGGATGGCGCGGCGAGTCCGGATCCTGACCGAGCAGCAGTGGAAGAAGACCGAGGCGGAGCTGCGCGAGCTGGTGCGGCGGTCCGTCAGCGCCTTCGAGGAGGACACCGCCGCGCGCAAGGCGGCGCGGCTGCGTCGCGCGCGCGAGGACCGGCAGTTCTTCAACGAGACCTATCTGCCGCACTACTTCCACGAGCCGCCGGCCGCCATGCACCTCGAGCTGGACCGGCTGGCGCAGATCACCGAGCGGCCGGTGGCCGTGGCGGCGGCCCGCGGGTTCGCCAAGACGACCCGGATCACGTTCGCGGACACGGTCCACGATGTCTGCTTCGGGCTCTGCCCCTTCACGATCATCGGCAGCGAGACCGAGGACGTGGCGACCGAGATCACCCGCGCGATCCGAATCGAGCTCGAGGAGAACGTCCGGCTGCGGTCGGATTTCGGCGATCTGCGCGGGGCGCCCTGGTCGGACGGGGAATTCGTCACCGCCACCGGATGCAAGGTGCTGGCGCGCGGCGCCGGGCAGGCCATCCGCGGTCAGAAGCACGGGCCGCACCGGCCGGTCAAGATCAAGCTGGACGACCTCGAGTCGGACCGGATGGTCCGAAACCCCAAGCGGGTCAAGGAGCTGCTCCAGTGGATCCGCGAGGCGGTGATGCCGGCGCTGGACCCCAAGCGGGGCGTGCTGTTCGTCGTGGGCACGCTGCTCAGCACGAAGAGCGCGCTGGCGCAGCTGCTCAAGGACGAGGCCTGGATCCACGCGCGGTTTCCCGGCGAGCTGCCCGACGGGTCCTCGGCCTGGCCCGCGCGGTTTCCGCCGGAGTTGCTCCGGAAGATCAAGGAGACGATCGGCAGCAAGGCCTATGCGAAGGAGATCCTGATCAACCCCGCGGACGACGAGGGGCTGTTCCAGGACGAGTGGATCCGCCGGTACACCCCGGCCGACTTCGCGGCGGCGGCCGAGGCGGGCGGGATCCGGACGGTGGAGTTCATCGACCCCTCGACCGGCCAGGGCCAGTCGGGGGATTTTCGCGCGTTCGTCAAGGTCGTCAAGAGCGCCGACGGGATCATGTACGTCCGCCGGCCGCTCATCGACCGGCGCAGCCTGGCGCAGATCGTGGCGACCACCTACGCCCGCCAGGCCGAGGAGCCGGCGGAGGAGATCGGCCTCGAGGAGAACGGGTTTTTGGGGCTCCAGCTGGCCTACGACCAGGAGGCCGCGGCCCGCGGACAGTACCTGCCGCTCCGGACCGTCAAGCACACCGTGGCCAAGGAGGCGCGGATCGGGCGGCTCTCGGCCTACATCGAGCACGGCACGATCCGGTTTCTGGCGGCCGACGCGATGACGGACCTATTGATCGAGCAGCTCGTCGCCTATCCCGAGCCGACGGTCCACGACGACGGCCCCGACGCGCTCGAGGGCGCGGTGGGGCTGCTCGACAACTGGGCGGCCAAGGGGATGGGGATCTGGGGGTACTACCGGCAGCTCGCCGCCGGCCGGGGACCCGCCGGCGAGCGGCTGGCGGCGTAGCGCAAAGCGCACGGCGCGCAGCGGGGGAGAAATGGCCCAGGAATCGACGAAAGATAGAAATGGCTATCTCGATATGGCCGGCGGCGAGAACGTCGATTCTGGGGGCCAAGAAAACCGGAATTCCGGTTTTTGCGAATGCGGCTGTGGCCGACTACTCCGCGGCGCCGGCCGCGGGAGACGCCAACGGTGGGCGACCGATGCCTGTCGGAAGCGGGCCGCGGGCCGCGATCGACGCCGGCGGCTGGCCTCCGCCAGGCAGATGGTCGACCTCGGACGGACGCCGGCGGAGCGGCTGGGCACCTTCCTCGCCATCGTGCGGGATCTCGCGCCGCGGTTGGCCATGGACGCGCCCGCGGCACGGCGCCGGCTCGAGGAGCTGACCCCGGACCGCGTCGATCTCGCGGTCCCGGCGGAGGAGTTCGAGGCCGCCCGCCGGAACTCGCTCCGCTGCATGTCGTCCTGCGATTCCCCGCAGGGGGCGCGATGAGTCTCGTGGATCGATTGCTCACCCGGGTGGCCGACCGGATGGCCGACCGGCTGCTGCCGCGGATCAATCCGCCGGACCCCAGCCGGCCGGATGCGTCGCCCGGATCCGCGGCGGGCTGGTTCACCCCGGGCCGGCCGCTGCCCCCCGCGGTGCCCCCGGGGGCGCCGCCCCGGATTTGGCAGTACGGGGTCGGGATCAACCTCTGGGCGACGCCCCGAGGCGGCGAGCCGATCTCGTTCGCCGCGCTCCAGAATCTCGCCGACAGCTGCGACCTGGTCCGGATCTGCCTCGAGATGCGGAAGGACCAGCTGGCCGGGCTGGAGTGGACGATCAAAGCCAAGGAGGGGCTCGACGGGGACTACGAGGCGCAGATCGCCGCCGCGCGCGAGTTCTTGGAGCGGCCCGACCGCGAGAACGGCTGGGACGCCTGGCTCCGGATGGCGCTGGAGGACGTGCTGGTCCTGGACGCGCTCTCGGTCTACCGCCGGCGCACCCGGGGCGGCCGGCTCTACGCGCTGGAGGTCATCGACGGCGCCAGCATCAAGCCGCTGCTCGATCCCCAGGGCCGCACCCCGCGGCCGCCCGATCCCGCGTACCAGCAGATCCTGCACGGCGTGCCCTACGCCGACCTGACGATGGACGATCTCTTCTACCGGCCGAAAAACCGGCGCGCGCGCAGCGCGTATGGATTCTCGCCGGTCGAGTGGATCGTCGCCACGATCCAGTGGTACGTCCGGCGGCAGCAGTTCAACCTGGCCTATTACACCGAAGGGAACGTCCCCGAGGGGATCGCCAGCGCGCCCGACGGCTGGACGCCGGATCAGATCCGGCAGCTCGAGGAGTGGTTCAACGCCACAATCGCCGGCAATCTGGGCGAGCAGCGCCGGATCCGGTTTCTGGGCCACGGGTTTCATTTCGAGAAGACGCGCGAGATGAACTTCGAGGTCGCGTTCGAGGAGTGGCTCGCGCGCGTGATCACGGCGGCGTTCCAGGTCAACTACCAGCGGTTCATCCAGCGCGTCGTGCGGGCCACCGCCGAACAGGCCGCGGCCGAACAATCCGATCTGGGCCTCGAGCCGCTCAAGCGGTTTGTCACGAATTTGATGAACGAGGTGCTGAGCCAGGATCTCGGGTTTCCCGACCTGCGGTTCGCGTTCGTGGGCGGCGACCAGGGCGACGACCGGGCGCAGGCCGAGAAGCGCGTGGCCTACGTCAACGCCGGGATCATGGCCCGCGACGAGGTGCGCGAGATGGAGGGGCTGGACCCGCTAGGGCTGCCCCTGACCGAGCAGCCGACGGTGACGACGGGGGCGGGCCCGGTGCCGCTGGACCAGCTGGGAATGGCGGCCTGGCAGCCGGGGCCGCGCGAGCCCGCGGCCGGCGCACCGGGGCCGGACGATCGGACCGATCCGACCGATCCGACCGATCGGACCGATGCGGAAAAAGCCGACCTCCTCCGCTGGAAGCGGAAGGCACTGAAGGCGGTCCGCGAGGGGAAGCCGGATCGCGGACGGCACTTCGCGAGCGCGGCGATTGCGCCGGCCGTGCACGCGGCGATCGCGGCCAAGCTCAGCGCGGCCGTGGACGAGTCCGGGGTGCGCGAGGCCTTCGAGGTGGCCTCGCGGCCCTTTCGCGGGGGCGCGACGGGTCCGGATCCGGACGGCGCGCACGCTGGACGCGGGGGCGGCGTCCCGTATCCGTGAGCTGATGCTGCAGCGGTTCCGGAGCCAGGCGTTGGAGCTGACGAGGATCCTGCATGAGCTGGGTTGACGATCTGCTGGCGCGGTTCCCGGCGCGCGGGCGGCTCGAATCGGCATTCCTCGGCGAGCTGGCCCGGATCCTGGCCGAGCCGTTCGGCGCCGCGGCGGCCCAGGCGGAGGCCGCGGTCCGGGGCGAGGCCGAGCCGGCGGGCTCCATCGAGTTCGTCATGGATCCCCGCGCGGCGGCCTGGGCGCGCGCCCGCGCCGCGGAGCTGATCGCCGAGATCGACGAGACGACCCGCGATCTGATCCGCGCCCGGGTCGTGCAGGCGCTGGCCGAGGGGACGCCGACCCGCGATCTGGGCGAGACCATCCTGGACGCGGTGGAGGGGATGGCCGGCTACCGCGCGGATCGGATCGCCCGGACCGAGACGGCCCTGGCGATGAACCAGGGCACGCTTGCCGGCTACCGCGAGGGCGGGATC
Source organism: bacterium (assembly GCA_029580855.1). Lineage (GTDB taxonomy): Bacteria > Methylomirabilota > Methylomirabilia > Methylomirabilales > 2-02-FULL-66-22 > 2-02-FULL-66-22. Next base: position 38,375 of record JAKPQH010000065.1, read on the forward strand.
CGGTTTGTCGAGGTCCTGGACGGCCCCGGGTGTCTGCCCGACGGCCACGACGACGCCGCGCCGCTCCCGGACCCGAATGTCTACGGGCTGCAGCCGGGGGCGCAGGCCAACGGCCAGATCTGGCCGGTCGAGACGGCGGTCGCGCATCCCCTGGGGCATCCCAACTGCGTGCGAGCGTTCGCGGCGGTGATCTCGCCGCCGCCAGGAGAGGAGAGCTGACATGGCCGAGAAGCTGCTCATCGCCCCGGTCGCCAAGGTGGACGCGGCGAAGCGCGAAGTGTGGGGCTACGCCACGCTGGAGGTGCCGGACAAGACCACCCCCATCCCCGACCTGATGGACTACGAGAGCGCCACGCAGGCCTTCGGCCGGTGGCCGGGGAACGTGCGCGAGATGCACCTGCCGGTCGCCGTGGGGAAGGGGATCGCGGTGACGCCGGACCCGGAGAAGCGCGGGGTCTACATCGGCGCGCGGATCTCGAAGTCGCGCGACGGCGAGGATGTCTGGACCAAGATCGAGGAGGGCGTCCTGACGGCGTTTTCGATCGGCGCGAAAGGCGTGACGCGGACCCCCGAGACGGTGACGTTCGAGGGG
>JAKPQH010000066.1 GCA_029580855.1 bacterium
TTCCCCATACCGGAAGAACCACCGGTCACCACGGTTACCGTGAAGGGCGCGAGGGCGTTTTCGTAATCGGACACGGACCCACTAATCGCGCCTCCCACACCCAAAACAAGGAGCAAAACGCACCATGAAATCAGATACCAACGCGCACGAAATCATCGTCTCCGGCATCCATGTCCCGCTGACCGCGGCGCTCAAGGCCTACGTCATCGAGAAGATGCAGCGATTGTTCGCCCACGAGAGTCGCATCGTGCGCATCCGCGTTGATATCGAATTTGACGACCGAAAATCCAAGGACGACCGCTTCACCGCCAAGGCCAATCTCCAGATCCACGGCCCCGACGCCAACATCTCCGTCACCTCGGACGACGCCTACAAGTCGATCGACCTGCTCGTGGACAAGCTCGACCGCGCCCTTCGGCGCCGCTCCCGCCTGTCCAAGGAGAAACGCAATCATCCGCACGGAGTCGAACTCGAGACCGTCCTGCCGAAGGCCGGCTGAACCCGTTCCTCCACCAACATCTCAACACACCCTGCGGCCGCGTCCCACCCGGGACGCGGCCGTTTTGCATCCCCCCCCGCCGCGAGGGGCGGTCCGCCCCCCCCACACAACCGCACCGTATCCGCGGTGGTCCTCCGGTCCCCCGCCGCCCCCGTGCTTTCGCCGCGACTCGCCGATTGAATCGGCGCGAAATCCCCCTCACAGTCGGGTCCCAGTTGCCCCGAGGCGCGGTGCCCGCGCGTCCCGTCCGGAGGGCGACCAGCCCTCCCTGCCCCATGTCCCTGCTGCTCTTCCTCGCCGCCTCCGGCGTCATTCTCGCCCTCGCCTACCGCTGGATGGGCCGGTTCCTCACCCGGTACTTCCGCATCGATTCCTCCGCGCCGGTGCCCGCGCACCAGCAGCGCGACGGACTCGATTACGAGCCGGCCAAGACCTCGTATCTGTTGCCCCAACACTTCTCGGCCATCGCGGCGGCCGGCCCGGTCGTCGGCCCGATCCTCGCGGCCACGCTGTTCGGGTGGCTGCCCGCCTGGATCTGGATCATCGTCGGCGCCATTCTCATCGGCGGCGTGCACGACTTCTCCACCTTG
>JAKPQH010000067.1 GCA_029580855.1 bacterium
GGCGGCGTTTTCCAGCACCGTCGTGCCCCGGGCCAGCGCCGCCGCCATCATCAGATTCTCGGTGCCGGTGACCGTCTGGATGTCGAACGCGATGCGGGCGCCGGTCAGATACGGGGCCTCGGCTTCGACGTATCCATGGTCGAGCCGGATCGTGGCCCCCAGCTTCTCCAGCCCCATGAGGTGCAGGTTGATCGGCCGGGGTCCGATGGCACACCCGCCGGGCAGCGACACGCGCGCCCGCCCCTGCCGCGCCACCAGCGGGCCCAGGACGACCACCGACGCGCGCATGGTCTTCACAAGGTCGTACGGCGCCTCCGCCCGCTGGATCCCCTTGGATTGCAGCGTCAACTCCGAGGTGTCGTCCCCCGTCGCCTCGACGCCGATATGGCGCAGGAGACGGGTCATCGTCCGGACGTCCATCAAGCGCGGAACATTGGAGAGGCGGAGCGGCTCCTCGGTGAGGAGGGAAGCCGCCATGAGGGGGAGGGCGGCGTTCTTGGCGCCGCTGACCTCCACCTCACCCCGCAGGCTGTTCCCGCCTCGAATGACTAACTGGTCCACCGTCGCTCCGCGCAAGAAAGAGTGAAATGAAAAATTGAAAACCGACAACCGAGAACCGACCAATAAAACGCCTCCGCCGTTGCTCGGTTTTCCATTGTCGGTTGTCGGTTTTACATTCCGCGTCGTCGCGTCGCGACGACGCGAGGGCGTCCGGCCAGATCGCACCGGACACGGGCCGGCTCCCATCGCCCGGCGGCCGCCACCAGCCCTTGGACCGCCTCGGCCTGCTCTGCGCCGATCTCCAGCAGCAGGAAGCCGCCCGGACGCAGCCGCGCCGGGCTGGCCTCGATGATTTCGCGGGCCACGCGGAGACCGTCCGCGCCGCCGTCGAGGGCGACCCGCGGCTCCCATTGCACCTCCGGCATGAGCGTCACCAGATCGCCCGTGGGGATGTACGGGGGATTCGCGACGACCAGATCCGCGCGGTTATCGGGCAATCGCCCGTCAACGGCGCGGAAGAGGTCTCCACGGCGGAACGTGATGCGGTCCGCGACGCCGTGCCGCTCCGCATTGGCGCGCGCCACCCGCAGCGCCCTCCACGAGACGTCGGCGGCCAAGATGCGAGCCGCCGGAAGCTCCGTGGCCAGGGCCACCGCCACCGCGCCGGAGCCGGTGCACAGCTCGACGATCGTCGGCCCCGCCCCGCGGTTCCCGCCGCATGGCGCGTGGCGCGCGGCGTCCAGTTCGGGGCTCCGGGTGTTCGACCCGAAGGGTGGGGCGCATGGCTCGCGACTCGTCGCCCTCATCTCCTCCCACGCCGCCAGCGTCGCCTCGACCAGGGTCTCGGTCTCGGGACGCGGCACCAGAACCCCGGGCGAGACCGCGAGGGGCAACGACCAGAACTCCCGCGTTCCGAGGATGTACGCCAGCGGCTCGCGCTGCTCGCGGCGCTGCAGCAGCCGGAGCGTGCGGCCGAATTCCTCCGGCAAGAGACGCCGGTGGGGTTCCAGCCCGAGCCTCCACCGGGGGCACCCGAGGACGGCGGCCAGCAGGCATTCCGCGTCCAGCCGCGCCGTTTCGATCCCGGCCTGTTCCAATACCAGCGTGCCGCCGCGCAGGCAGGCCTCCACGTCGGGGCAGCTTCGCGCCAACAGCGACAGCGACCCCCTGCGCACGAGCGCAGGTATCTCCGGAAGACGGAGCCGTATCACGCCAAAGCCCTCAGCCGCTCGGCCTGGTCGTGGGTCGCCAGCGCCTGAATCAGGTCGTCCAGACTCCCCTCCAAAACCGCGCTCAGATTGTGGACGGTGAGCCCGATGCGGTGATCCGTGACCCGGTTCTGCGGAAAGTTGTACGTCCGGATCTTCTCGGCCCGCTCGCCGCTGCCCACCTGCGTTCGGCGGTTCTTGTCGATGGCCTCTTTCTGCCGCTGCAACTCCTGATCGTACAGGCGTGCGCGCAGCACCTTCAGCGCCTTGGTTTTGTTCTTGTGCTGCGATTTTTCGTCCTGGCACGTCACGACCAATCCCGTGGGCAGGTGCGTGATCCGCACCGCCGAGTCGGTGGTGTTGACGCTCTGGCCGCCCGGCCCGGTGGAGCGAAAGACGTCGATGCGGAGATCGTTGGGATTGATCTGCACGTCCACCTCTTCGGCCTCGGGCAGAACGGCCACCGTCACGGTCGAGGTGTGGATCCGCCCGCTGGCCTCGGTGGCCGGCACCCGCTGCACCCGGTGGACCCCGCTCTCGAACTTGAGGCGGCTGTATGCGCCGCGGCCTTCCACAGTGCAGATGGCTTCCCGGATCCCGCCGATGCCGGTGACGTTGCCGGCGATCATCTCCACGCGCCAGCGTTGCGTCTCGGCGTACCGCGTGTACATGCGCAACAGCTCCGCCGCGAACAGCCCGGCCTCCTCCCCGCCCGCGCCGGCGCGGATTTCCAGGATGATGTTCCGGTCGGCGGCGGGGTCCTTGGGCAGCAGCATGACCTCGAGGGATGTCTCCAGCGTCTCGCGCTGTTTCTGCAACTCCTCCAGCTCCGCCGCCGCCATCTCGCGCATTTCGGGGTCGACGGTCTCTTCCAGCAGCCCGCGCGTTCCCTCCATCTGCCGGAGCAGTTTGCGGAGCCGGTGAAATTCTTCGACGACCGGGTTGATCTCGGCGTGGAGTTTCGCCACGCGCTGGTACTCCGCGGGGTCGGCCAGCACCGCGGGATCGGAGAGCCGCTGCATGATCTCCGCGTGGCGGCGCTCGATCCCTTCCAACTTTTCGATCAGCGTGGACATCGACACCTCGTCAGGCGATGACCGGCGGGTCGCACCCCCCGGGCAGTGCCACGACACAAGGAAGAACAACGCACGACCGAGCAGGGGTGAAGCGGGACCCGGAGTCGCGGCGAGCGGGCTAGTGGTGGTGCCCGCCGGCGGTCGGGCGACGGTGAGCGCAAACGGGGAACGGCGGGTGGGTGGACCGCCCGTCACGGCCACCCGCAGGCGTGGGCACCGCTCCGTCTGCGGCGACCACGGCCTCGTCCCGCGACGGCGGGGGCGTGCCACCGGCCAACAAAAACATGGGGAGCATTTTTGAACCGACAGTCCGGGTCAGGCGCCGGCCTTGCCCGGTTCGCCGCCCGCCGGCTTTCGACCATACTTGCGCTGGAAGCGTTCCACGCGGCCCTCGCTGTCGATGAGCTTCTGCCGTCCGGTGAAGAGGGGATGGCATTTGGAGCAGATTTCCACCTTCAGCACCGGCACCGTGGAGCGCGTGTGGATGACCTCCCCGCAGGCGCAGCTGATGGTCGCTGGGACGTACGCAGGGTGAATCCCGGTCTTCATGATCTCGCCTCCGTCTAGCGCGTCCGAACCTTCGTGGTGCGCGTAAACAGGAATTGTATGCGAATGGATCCAATCCCACAAGGGGAAAACCCGGGGGCGCCCCTATTGGTTCATGGAACGCAGGAAGTCGTCGTTGCTCTTCGTCTCCTTGATCTTCTCCTGCAACAGCTCCATCGCCTCCACCACCCCCATGGTTCCCAGCACCTTGCGGAGCACCCACATCTTGTTCAGTTCGTTGGGGGTCAGCAGCAACTCCTCGCGCCGGGTCCCCGAGCGGAAGATGTCGATCGCCGGAAACAGGCGCTTGTCCACCAAGCGGCGGTCCAGGTGCAACTCCATGTTGCCGGTGCCCTTGAACTCTTCGAAGATCACGTCGTCCATACGGCTGCCGGTGTCGATGAGCGCGGTGGCGATGATGGTGAGGCTGCCCCCCTCCTCGATATTCCGGGCAGCGCCGAAGAAGCGTTTGGGGCGCTGGAGGGCATTGCTGTCCACGCCGCCCGACAGCACCTTGCCGCTGGGGGGAACGATGGTGTTGTAGGCGCGACCCAGGCGGGTGATCGAGTCCAGCAGGATGACCACGTCTCGCTTGTGCTCCACCAGCCGCTTGGCCTTTTCGATCACCATCTCCGCGACCTGGACGTGACGGGTCGCCGGCTCGTCGAAGGTGGAGCTGACGACCTCGGCTTTCACCGAGCGCTGGAAGTCCGTGACCTCTTCCGGCCGCTCGTCGATGAGCAAGACGATCAGGATCACCTCGGGATGATTCTTGGTGATGCTGTTGGCGATCTTCTGCAGGAGGACGGTCTTCCCGGTGCGGGGCGGCGCCACCAGCAGACCCCGCTGCCCCTTCCCCAGCGGCGTGATGAGATCCATGATGCGCATGGAGATCTCGTCACCCGTGGTTTCCAGTCGGAATCGCTGATTCGGGAACAGAGGGGTCAGGTTGTCGAAGAGGATCTTTTCCTTGACCAGCTCGGGGTTTTCGAAGTTGACCGCCTCGACCTTGAGGAGGGCGAAGTAGCGCTCGCCTTCCTTTGGCGGCCGGACCTGCCCGGACACCGTGTCGCCGGTCCGCAGGTCGAAGCGGCGGATCTGCGACGGGGACACGTAGATGTCGTCCGGGCCGGGCAGATAGTTGTAATCGGGTGCCCGCAGGAATCCGAACCCGTCGGGGAGGATCTCCAGCACCCCTTCGGCGAAGATCAGACCGTTCTTTTCGGTCTGCGCCTCCAGGATCTTGAAGATCATCTCCTGTTTTCGGAGGCCGCTGGCTCCGACCACGTTGAGCGTGCGGGCGATGGAGGTCAACTCGGCGATGGTCTTGTCTTTGAGTTCGGCGAGGTTCATCTGCGTTCCTTTGGTGAAGTCGATCTGTTGAAGATCCCGAATCGCTCAGGTCGTCGGGTCACACGGGCAGGACGCATCGCCATCCGTCGGGCGTTTCTGCGTCCGGGAAGGGGTCAAGCGTACAAAAGAACGACGCACGGGCTGAGGCACATGTCACGTCACTTGGCTGGTTCTGCAAATCACCTGTCGGGCCCTGGACTGCGGACGAACTCGACCTTCGAAGCCTCGAGGGTGGAAAAGTTTAGTGGGATGGTGCGAGGACAACTCGAAGTTGCGCGAAGTCTAGAGATGCCCCGCGGGCTTGTCAAGTCATTTTTTTGGGCGTTTTTTTGGGCGCCACACCCCCACCCAGACGGTGGCGCCCTGCGACCGGACACCTGCCGTCTGGTCGTTGGAGGTAGCCCTCCCGACCCCGCGGGGCTCAACCCGCCGCGCCGACCCCAGACGCCAGCAGTGCCCCGTAGACACGATCCACCTGGCGCGCGGTCGCCGACAGGTCCCCGCCGTTGTCGATGACATAGTCGGCCAGGCGCGCCTTGTCCTCGCCGCCCCACTGGGCGGCGAGCCGCCGCCGCGCCTCCGCCTGGGTGAGTCCGCGCGCCCGCGCCACGCGCTCGACCTGAACGCTTTCCGGAGCCGTGACCACGACGAGCTTCCGGAAACGGCCCCGCTGTCCGGTCTCCAGGATGAGCGCCATCTCCACCACGCACACGGCCTTTCCCGCCGCCGCCGCCGCCCGAACCTCCGCCTCGCAGGCCGCCCAGATGGCCGGATGCATGATGGCCTCCAGACGTCTTCGGCGGGCGGCGTCCGCGAAGACAATTTCACCCAGCCGCCGCCGGTCGATCCGACCCGCTGGATCCAGGATCTCGGGGCCAAACTCGTCCACGATAGCCCGGTGACACGGCTGGCCGGGCTCCTGGAGCCGGCGGTTGATCGCATCGCCGTCGACAACCGCGGCGCCCCGCGCCGCGAACATAGCGGCCACGGTGGATTTTCCGACGCCGATGCCGCCGGTCAGGCCGACGATCAGCATGCGAGCGCCATGCAATGCAAAATGGAAAACCGACAACTGACAACCGACCAGCTGGATTCCTTGATCGGTTTTCCATTGTCGGTTGTCGGTTTTGCATTGGCTATGGGGTTACCGGTCATTCGTCGTTTCACCGAGGGTGGGTTGGCTGAACTGCTGCACGAGACGCGTAAACTCCAGCTCGCGAAAGACGGCCAGCAGGGCCGCGGTGTCGGGCGTCTTGCGCGTCAGGTCCGCCACGCTCCACGGAACGTCGAGATCGGTGCGGATCGTCGCCAACCGCTTCGACAGCCGGGCTTGCCCGGCATGCGCCGCGAGCGACTCGCGGAGCTTCGGTCGCGTCACCTCCGCCGTGCGGGCCAGGGCGGCCTCCAGGCTGCCGAAGCGCAGGAGCAGGTCCCGGGCCGTCTTTTCACCCACGCCCGGCACGCCGGGGATGTTGTCGCTGCTGTCCCCCATGAGCGCCAGCAAATCCGGAACCTGACGCGGCACGATGCCGTAACGATCCTCGACTTCAACGGGTCCGCTGGTCTTGGCCAGCAGGGGGTCCCGCACCACGATGCGGTCCCCCACCAGCTGGAGCAGATCCTTGTCCGATGTCACGATGCGCACGGCGTAGGCCTGGGCCGCCGCCCGCACGGCAATGGTCCCCAGGACGTCGTCCGCCTCCTCGCCCGGGACCATGAGGCGCGGCACGCGCATGCCGTCCACGACACGGTGGATGAACGGGATCTGCGCCACGAGGGTGTCCGGCATCGCCGGGCGGTTCGCCTTGTAGGCGGGAAACTCGCGGTGCCGCGCGGTGGGGCCGGGCCCGTCGAAGGCGACGGCCAGTGCCTGAGGCTCCTCCTCCCGGAGGAGTTTCAACAACATGTTCGTAAAGCCGAGGACGGCGTGGGTGGGGAGGCCGGCGGAATTGCTGAGTGGCGGAAGAGCGTGGAAGGCGCGATACACGGAGGCGCTGCCATCCACGAGGACCAGACGCGGCCCGTCCGACATCAGAGCGCCCAGAACCGAGGACAATGTAAAACCGACAACGGACAACCGACAACGGACCACCCGAGAAGACTGGACCGGTTTTTCATTGTCGGTGGTCGGTTTTGCATTGGTGAGGTCGGTTTCTCACTTTTCATTTGTCCTGTCGGCCGTGCCGTGCGTCGCCGGGACTGGGGGAAGCCAAACGCGGACCGTCGCGCCCTGACCTTGGCCGGCGTCGAGGCGCAGTTCACCCCCGTGAGCGTCGAGGACGGCCCGGGCCACGGCCAGCCCCAGCCCCAGCCCACCCGCACGGCGCCTCGGTCCCATGTCGCCTTGCGTGAACGGCTGCAGAAGGTTCTCGATCTGCTCCGGTGGCATGGTCCCGTGGCTGTTGGACACCTGGATTTCCACCCGCCCGCCATTCTCGCGGGCCGTCACGAAGACCGTCCCGCCGGGCTCGTTGAATTTGACGGCATTCTCCATCAGGTTCAGGAACACCAGTCGGAGGTGATCGCCGTCCCCCTCCACCATCGGCAGGTCAAGAGCGACATCCAGGCCCAGCGTCACCTTCCGCTCGGCGCAATCGGGCCGCAGCTCCTCCGCCGCCTTCCGCAACAGCGTATCGACGGCCACGGCGCCGCTGGCCCCTTCCGCCGCGCCTCGCTCGTACTCGACAAACGCCAGGAGATTGGCGATCAGGCGACCCAGCCGCACGGCGCTCTTCTGCACCGCCGAGAGACTCTCGCGCTGCTGCGGCGAGATCGAACCGAACTGCCCGCGGAGCAGCAGATCCAGCCACCCGTTCATGATGGTGAGCGGTGTTCGGAACTCGTGGCTGACGGCGGACAGGAGGTTGGACTTCAGCCGGTCCACCTCCTGCAGCCGGCGGTTGATTTCGTTCAGCTGGAGGTTTTCGCGTCGCAGCTCCCGCTGCTCCAGACACCGCTCCACCGCATGGAAGATCTCGGCCAGCCGGAAGGGCTTGACGATATAGTCGGACGCCCCGCCCTTGAGCGCCCGGACGGCCGACTCCACGGTCGCGCCGCCCGTCATCAAGAGGATGACCGTGTCCGGAAAGTCGGCGCGCACGCAATCCATGAGGGACAAGCCGTCCATGCCCGGCATGACCAGGTCGGTGAGCACGACATCACAGGGAGTCTGGCGCAGCACGTCGAGCGCCTCGGCGGCCGAGGCCGCGCCCGCCGACCGATAGCCCTGCGTCTCGAAGGCCATGACCAGCGACGCGAGCAGCCCCGGCTCGTCGTCCACGATGAGAATGCTCGGCATCCTGCCCCCCGCTTCGCGCCCGGCGGGCGCGATGGCGGCCCCATCAGCCTCACGCGGTGTCCGGCTCCGCCCAGTCGCCGGCACAGGCTTGCAGCACCGCGAGCGCCGCCAAGGCGGCCGTCTCGGCCCGGAGCAGCCGCGGCCCCAGACTGACGAGCCGCCCCCCGCGACCCCGCACGCGCTCGACTTCCTCGGCGCTGAGTCCGCCCTCGCCGCCCACCACGACGGTTGCGGCGGACGCGGTGGCCAGCGCTGGACACAACTCCGCCAGCGGCAAGGATCCGGCCCCCCTGTCGCACGCCACGAGAGGGTCATCGTCCGGATGGCGCAGAAGCAGGTCGCCCAGACTGCACGCCTCGGTCAGCTCGGGTGCGATCCGCCGACCGCACTGCTCCGTCGCCTCGGCGATGATGCGCCGCCAGCGCGCGCGCTGTCCCGGCGGCGTGCCGCGCCGCACGCTGTGCGCCGCCTCCAGCGGGATGATCCGCGCGACCCCCAGCTCGGTCGCCTTGGCAACGATCAGGTCCATGGCCGCGCCGCGGGGCACCACCTGCGCCAGCGTCAGCCGAAGCCTGACGGGGGGGTCGGGGGCCTCTTCGTCCAGCAGGCGGGCGGTCGCGCGCCGCGGCGTGACCAGCGTCAGCCGGGCCGTCCACTGGCGGCCCGCACCGTCGAAAACCGCCACCGGGTCGCCCGCGCGGAGGCGCAGCACCGCGGCAAGCTGGCGCGCCTGGGCCGGATTGAACGTCACCTCGGCGTCGCGCAGCGCCCCGGGCGAGACGAGGAAGCGTCGGTGTTGCGCGCGTCCCACGGGCGTCCCGCCTCACTCGAAAAGGGTCTTGACTTTGTCCCAAAAACCCTGGACCAGCGGGCTTCCCTCGCCGTTTTCCAGCTTCGCGTACTGCTCCAGTAGGTCCCGCTGCTTGGCGGTGAGATGCGTCGGCACCTCCACGAAGATCCTGGCCAGCAGGTCCCCGCGACCGTACCCGCGCAGGTTGGGGAATCCCTTCCCGCGGACGCGGAACTCGGCCCCGCTCTGCGTCCCCGGGGGAACCTTCAGCGTGGTCTTCCCGGCGATCGTAGGAATCTCGATCTGCGCCCCCAGGGCGGCCTGGGTGAAGCTGATGGGAACCTCGCAGTGGATATCGTCGCCCTGCCGGGTGAAGAGGGCATGCTCCTTGACGACGATCACGACATACAGATCACCGGGCGGCCCCCCCCGCACGCCGGCCTCGCCTTCGCCGGCGAGCTTGAGCCGCGTCCCGGTTTCCACGCCGGCGGGAACCTTGACGGTCAGCGTCCGCTCGGACTTCGTCTGGCCCAGCCCCCGACAGGCGGCGCAGGGGTGTTCGACGATGCGTCCTTCGCCGCGGCACCGACTGCACGTCTGGCTGACCGTCAGGAAACCCTGCGAGAAGCGCACCTGGCCCGTTCCCCGGCAGGTCTTGCAGACCACCGGCTGCGAGCCCGGCTTGGCGCCGCTGCCGCGACAGGTGGCGCAGGTCTCCAGGCGCGGAATGACGATCTCTTTTTCGACGCCGACGGCCGCTTCCTCGAAGCGGATCTCCAGGTTGTAGCGGAGATCCGCCCCCCGGTGCGCGCCGCGCGTCGTCCGGCCGGGGCGCCCGCCGAAAAAGCCTTCGAAGATGTCGTCGAAGATGCTGCCGAAGCCTTGGTCGAAATCGCCGAAACCCTCCCCGCCGCGGCCGACGGTCCCGAAGCGGTTGTACTGCTCCCGCTTCTCGGCGTCGCTCCGGACCGCGTACGCCTCGCCGATCTCCTTGAAGCGCTCTTCCGCCGACGTGTCGCCGGGGTTCTTGTCCGGGTGGTGGGTTTGGGCGAGCTTCCGGTACGCTTTTTTGATCTCCTCGGGGGGCGCGTCGGGCGAGACCCCCAGGATCTCGTAATAATCCCGCTTCGGACTCACGCGCGCGAACCCTTACCGTCGCTGCCAGGCTCCGCCGCCGGCGGCGAGACGCGGGACACCTTGACCATGGCGGCGCGGAGTACCCGCCCTTCCAGAAGATAGCCCTTCCGGATCTCCTCCACGACGGTGTTGTCCGGTCCGCTCCGGCGCTCCACCTGTGCGACCGCGTGGTGCAGCGTGGGATCGAAGGGCTTCTCGACGGCGTCCATCGGCTTCACGCCCGCCTTTTCCAGCGCCGACCGGAACAGGCGGGCGACCATCTCGATGCCCTCCACGACGGCCTCGCGGGCGGATGTGTCGGTTCGCGCGGAGGCGATGGCCCGCTCCAGATTATCCAGGACCGGGAGGAACTCCAAGAGCACATTCTCCGTGGCGAACTTCAGGAACTCCGCCTTCTCGCGGGCCATGCGCTTCTTGTAGTTCTCGAACTCCGCCTGCAGCCGGAGTAAGCGGTCCTGCAGGCGCTCGACTTCCTGCTCCTTGGCGGCCAAGGCCTCGTCCGGGGCCTGCGGCGGCGTTTCTGCGGACTCCGCGGACGAGACAGGGACCACCGATTCGAATTCCTGTTCCATGGCTCTCTGTAGACGGAACGGGAGGACCGGACAGGCCCTCCCGCGGACATGAAGTCGCGACGGCTACGCGGCGCGCTCCGACAAGGACCGACTGAGGAGGTTGGCGGTCGTCTCCACCAGGGCCACAGCGTGACCGTAGTCCATGCGCGTCGGCCCCAGCACCCCGAGGACCCCCATCACGTGCCCGTGCCGGCCGTACGGCGACGCCACCACGCTCAGATCCCGGATATCCTCCACCGGGATCTCGCTCCCGATAAAGATGCGGCAGCCCCCACCGCGCAGACACTCGCTCAGCAACATCACCAGCTTCGATTTTTCCTCGAAAGCCGCGAACAACGATTTCATCTTCTGGACATCCGCAAACTCGGGCTGGTCGGCGATGCGGGAGGCGCCGGCCACGTAGACATCCGCCTGCGTCTCGCCGGCCAGCGCTTGAGTGCCCAGCCGCAAGGCTTGCGCCAGCAGCCGATCGTACAAGGCTTTCTCTTCGGCCATCTGCGAGACGAGCAGGTCCCGCACCTGCTGGAGGGTCCGGCCTTTCAGCCGGTCCGAGAGATGCCGGGCCATCCGCTCCAGCTCTTCCTGGCTCAGCGGCTCGTCCGAGACCACCGTTTTGTGGTGCACCATTCCATTATCCGCCAGCAGGATCACGAGCACGCGATCCGGCGCCAGCGACACGAACTCGGCCCGGCGAAACCGGCTGTCCTGCAGACGCGGAGCCAGCGCCACGGCCACGTACGGAGACAGCGCCGACAGGAGCTTCCCGGCTTCCCGCAACAGATCGTCCACTTCCTCTTGCGCCGAGGGGCGGACCTGCTGCTCGATCCGCTCCACCTCCTCGGGGCTGAGCGGCGTCCGCTCCATGAGGCTGTCCACGTAGAGCCGATACCCCTTGTCCGTGGGGACCCGCCCCGCGGACGTGTGCGGCTGGGCCACGAGCCCCATGTCCTCCAAGTCGGCCATGATGTTGCGGATCGTGGCCGGGCTCAAGGAGAATCCGTACTTGCGGGAAATGGTCCGGGAGCCGACGGGTTCCGCAGTCCGGATGTAGTCCTGAACGATGGCCCGGAGGACGCCATTGTGCCTTGCGTTGATCATACTTTCTCTATCCTGGGCGACTTAGCACTCGACGGTTGAGAGTGCCAGGCCTGTGCCACTATAGACAAGCGGCGCCGGGTTGTCAAGACGCCGGACGGTGACGGAAAAAGAAGCTGTCGCCTCCAGCGATCGGCGGTCGGCAGACCAGAACCGGGCTGCTACGATGAAAGCCGGCGCCCACAACCGCGCGTTCAATATGCGACAGGATGCGGAAAGCCAAATTCTTTATGCTCGAGCTGCTCAAAACGGGTCAGATGCCCTTCGACCGGCTCGAGACCTCGTCCGAGGTCGGTGAGCAAGGCGCCCGCCGGAGGCGCGGGCACCCGGTCCGCTGCGTCCAGACCTACAGTCAAGATACGCCGCAGCCAGCACCGGCCCGTGGCTGGATACCCGGGGCGACCGGGGTACCCACGCGGAAGATGGGTCGCCGCGGACGGGCCTCTTTCCGGCGGCCTCTCAGCGCACCAGGCTGCCGAGACGTGCCCAGCGGATCATCCCCGGGTGCGACACGACGTAATAGATACTCGCGAGGGTCGAGTTGTAGGGGATATCGTCGCTCCGAACCGAGAAATAGACGACGAATGCTTTGCCTTTGACCTTGTGCACGTCCAGGAAGCCCCACACCCGGCTGTCCATGCTGTGGTCCCGGTTGTCCCCCATCATAAACAGCCGGTCGTTCGGTACGACGATCGGGCCCAACTTTTCCCTCTCCCCGAATCGTCCTACCGGCCACTCCCCGTACACGGCGTACGGCTCGTCGAGCGGCGTCCCGTTGACGAGCACCTGCGTATCCCGAATCTCCACCGTGTCCCCGGGCAGCCCGATGACCCGTTTGATGAAATCCCTCGTCTCGTCCTGCGGGAACTTGAACACGATGATGTCGCCGCGCTGGATGGGTTGGAAATAGTAGAGGAACTTGTTCACCAGGATGTGGTCGCCGATCTGGAGCGTGGGCAGCATCGACCCGGACGGGATCTTGAATGCCTGCACGATAAACGTCCTGATCACCAAGGCCAACAGCACCGCGATGATGAGGGCTTCCGCGTACTCGCGCACCTGCGATTTGACACGCGGAGCCGGCACCGCCTCCTGCGTCGCGGCTCCATCGCGTTTCGTTCCTTTAGCCACCTTCGGCGTCTCCTTTCGATGACCCGTGCCGCGGCACCGGTGGTGAGCTGGCGTCCCAGAATACCACACCGCGCGCCGGCGCCACCGGTCATTTCTCTTCGACGGTCAGCAGGGCCATGAAGGCCTCCTGGGGGATCTCCACCCGGCCGACCTGCTTCATCCGTCGCTTGCCTTCGGCCTGCTTCGCCAGGAGCTTGCGCTTCCTGGTGATGTCGCCCCCGTAGCACTTCGCGGTCACCGCTTTGCGCAGGGGCGCGATCCGCTCGCGCGCGATCACCTTGCTGCCGATGGCGGCCTGGATGACGACCTCGAAAAGTTGCCGCGGGATCAGCTCGCGCATGCGCTCCGCCAGCAACCGGCCGCGGGCCTGGGCGTTGTCCTTGTGGATGATGAAGGACAGCGCATCCACCGCCTCGCCGTTCACCAGGATGTCCAGCTTGACGAGAGGGCTCTCCCGGTAATCGAGAAAGTCGTAGTCGAACGAGGCATACCCCCGGCTGACCGACTTCAGGCGATCGTAGAAGTCCAGGACGATCTCGTTCAATGGCAGCTCGTAGACGATAACCACGCGCGCATCCTGCAGGTACTCGATCCCTTTGTGGACTCCTCGCTTCTCCTGGCACAAGGCCAGGACCGGGCCCACGAACTCCGTGGGGGCCATGATGGACGCGGAGATGAACGGCTCCTCGATCCGGGCGATGTCTTGCGGCGGAGGGAGTTTGCTGGGGTTCTCGACGTCCAGCACCGTGCCGTTCGTCTGTGTGACCCGGTAGACGACCGTGGGGGCGGTGGTGAGCAGCGTCAGATCGAACTCCCGCTCCAGCCGCTCCTGCACGATCTCGAGATGCAGGAGCCCCAGGAATCCGCAGCGAAATCCGAATCCGAGCGCCAGCGACGTCTCGGGGATGAAGGAAAAGGAGGCGTCGTTGAGTTGGAGCTTTTCCAGCGCCCCCTTGAGATTGAGGTAGTCTTGGCTCTCGACGGGATAGAGGCCCGCGAAGACCATGGGCCGCACCTCGCGGAAGCCGGGCAGCGGGCGCGCCGTCGGACGATCCGCTTCCGTGATGGTGTCGCCCACGCGGCTCAGGCGGACGTCGCGGATCCCGGCGATGATGTATCCCACCTCGCCGGCCGTCAGCCGGTCCGTCGGCCGCATGGCGGGGGCGAAGACACCCACCTGGCTCACCTCGAAGACCGTCCCGGCGGACATGAGCTGGATCCGCACGCCGGGGGCCACACAGCCGTCGTACAGCCGCACGTAGACGATGACGCCCTGATAACTGTCGAACCACGAGTCGAAGATCAGCGCCTTGAGGGGAGCCGCCGGATCTCCCTGCGGCGGGGGAATCCGGGTCACGATGGCGTCCAGGATCTCCTCGATGCCCTGGCCGTACTTGGCGCTGACCGGGATAGCCTCGCTCCCGTCCAGCGCGAGAATCTCTTCGAGCTGTGTGCGCACCTTGTCCGGGTCGGCGCTCGGCAGATCGATCTTGTTGATCACCGGAACGATGGCGAGGTGATTCCGCATGGCCAGGTGCACGTTGGCCAGCGTCTGGGCCTCCACTCCCTGCACGGCGTCCACCACCAGGACGGCCCCCTCGCACGCCGAGAGGCTCCGCGACACCTCGTAGCTGAAGTCCACGTGGCCGGGGGTATCGATGAGATTCAGGACGAACTCGCGCCCGTCGGCGACCCGGTGCGTCAGACGCACCGCCTTCGCCTTGATGGTGATGCCGCGCTCCCGCTCCAGCTCCATGCTGTCCAGCACTTGGTCGGCCATCTGGCGCGCCGACAGCGTGCCCGTCCGCTCCAGCAGCCGGTCCGCCAGCGTGGACTTGCCGTGGTCGATGTGCGCGATGATCGAGAAGTTTCGGATGCGGTCCATGAGAAGAAGACGGCTAGCCGGTCACTGCCAATGAAAAATTGACAACCGACAACCGACAACCGGCCAACAAAAGGCAAATGCCTTCACTGACGGCGGCCCTTTGCGTTCAAGATGGATGGCCCGAGAATGGCACACAATTCGGCGGCCTCGGACAGGAGAACGACAGGGGCGTCATCCGAGATCATCTTGGCTCGATCGATCACCCGCAACCAATAACGTGTTTCGCGGCACTCTCTCAGGCCAATCCCCAATTTGTGAACGAAATCCGCCTTGCTCTCCGCACCACGCGCATCCTCATAGTGAGCCCCGACCGACGGCCCGGCTTCGACGGTTTGGCCGCCGATGTGTCGCCCCACCGCGTCCTTTGGCAGGCGCGATGCCAACGCAATGATCTGCACGGCAAAATCGATCAACCGATCCGCGAGCTCGTCCCCGCGCATTTCCCGCTGACCGGTTGTCGGTTGTCGGTTTTCCATTTCACATGCCGCCCGCGGTCCGGCCTACCAGTCGCGCTGGCGGACGAAATCCACCAGGCGGTCGAGAGCCTGCCGCGCCGGCGACTCGGGCACGCGGGCGAGTTGCGCGCGGGCGTCCGCGAGATACCCATCGACCAGACGCATGGTGGCGGGCACGGCCTCGTACCGCTCGACCAGCTCCCGCAGCAAGGCGAGGCCGTCGTCCCCGGGGCGCTCCTGGTTCGCCAGCCACTCGATCCGCTTGCAGTCCGCCGGGACGGCGCGCCGCATGACGTGGATCACCGGGTACGTGATCTTCCCTTCGCGGAAATCTTTTCCCACCGGCTTGCCCAGGCGATCCTCGCGGGCCACATAGTCCAGCGCGTCGTCCACCAGCTGAAAACCGATCCCCAGATTCAGGCCGAACGCCGCCAGGGCCCCCACCACGGTCTCGGACGCATTCGCGAGCAGGGCGCCGGCGCGGCAGGCCGCCGACATGAGGGCCGCCGTCTTTCCCGTGACGATCTTCAGGTAGTCCGCCTCGGCGATCCGCACGTCGTGCAACAACTGGAGCTGGAGGACCTCGGCTTCGGTCATGGCCACCGTGGCGTCCGCAAAGGCGCGAAGGATGCGCCGGTCTTCATCCGCCACCAGGTCCTGGATGGCCCGGGAGTACAGAAAATCCCCCACCAGCACCGAGACGTCCGCGCCCCAGCGCGCCATCCCCGACGGCCGCCCGCGCCGGGTGGGCGCGTGGTCCACAATGTCGTCGTGGAGGAGCGTCGCCGCG
>JAKPQH010000068.1 GCA_029580855.1 bacterium
CACGCTGTACCTGGAGGGCGTGATCGCGGAGGAGAGCTGGCTGGACGACGACGTGACCCCGGCGGCGTTCAAGGCGGAGCTCATGGCGGGTACGGGGCCGGTGACCATTTGGCTCCATAGCCCGGGCGGCGACGTGTTCGCCGCGGCGCGGATCTACAACCTGCTCATGGACTATCCGGGGGACGTGACGGTCAAGATCGACGGCATCGCCGCCAGCGCCGCGTCGGTCGTTGCCATGGCGGGCACAAAAGTGCTCATCTCTCCCGTGGGGATGATCATGATCCATAACCCGATGACGCTGGCCATTGGGGACAGCGCGGAGATGGAGAAGGCCATCGCGATGCTTTCAGAAGTCAAAGAGAGCATCTTGAACGCCTATGAGATCAAGACCGGGCTTTCCCGGGCGAAGCTCTCCCATCTCATGGACGGGGAGACCTGGATCAACGCCCGAAAGGCTGTGGATCTGGGCTTCGCGGACGGCATCCTGTTCGAACGGCAAGAAGAAAACATCGACGAAGGGCACGCACTGGTTGAAGTTGGCTACGCCTTCTCCCGCCGCGCGGTGACCAACTGCCTGCTCACCAAGCTCCGGATGAGAAACCCCAAACCCACACAACCCGGCATCCGAGCGTCAGACCTCGAAAAGAGGCTGGCGCTTTTAAAATGATTGGAGGACATCCCATGGATCAGATTCTTTCCCTGCGCGAGAAGCGCGCCAAGGCCTGGGACGCGGCGAAAGCCTTCCTGGACGCCAAGCGAGGTTCAGACGGGCTCATCTCCGCCGAGGACGCCGCCACCTACGACCGGATGGAAGCTGAGGTGGTCAACCTCGGCAAGGAGATCGAACGGCTGGAGCGCCAGGCTTCCATCGACCGGGAACTGAGCGCGCCCGCTTCCGCGCCCATCACCGGCAAGCCCGGTTCGAGTGCTTCCGAAAAGACCGGCCGCGCCACCGACGAGTACGCCCGCGCCTTCTGGAAATCCATGCGCCAGAAGGGCGTGAACTTCGACGTCCAGAACGCGCTGCAGGTGGGCACGGACACTGAGGGCGGCTACCTCGTCCCGGACGAGTTCGAGCGCACCCTCGTGGACGCGCTGCAGGAGCAGAACATCTTCCGCCAGCTGGCGCACGTGATCACCACCAGCACCGGCGACCGCAAGATTCCCGTGGTCGCGACCCACGGCTCCGCGGCCTGGATTGACGAGGAGGGCGCGTACGTGGAGAGCGACGACACCTTCGGCCAGGTGTCCATCGGCGCGTACAAGCTGGGCACCATGATCCGCGTGTCGGAGGAACTGCTGAACGACTCCGTGTTCGATCTGCCTTCCTACATCGCCACCGAGTTCGCCCGCAGGATCGGCTCCGCGGAAGAGGAAGCCTTCTTCACCGGGAACGGCACCGGGCGGCCGACTGGCCTTCTCAATGCCACCGGCGGCGCGCAGGTGGGCGTCACGGCGGCAAGCGCCACCGCGGTCACGCTGGACGAGATCATGGACCTGTTCTACGCGCTCCGCTCCCCGTACCGCAAGCGCGCGGTGTTCCTCACCAACGACGCGACGGTGAAGGCCCTGCGCAAGCTCAAGGACACCACCGGCCAGTACCTCTGGGCGCCATCGGTCACCGCCGGTACCCCGGACACCATCCTGAACCGCCCCATCTACACCTCCGCGTACATGCCCGTCATGGCGGCGGGCGCGAAATCCGTGGTGTTTG
>JAKPQH010000069.1 GCA_029580855.1 bacterium
CTTCGGTCCGCTGCTGGTGGGACCCACCGGGCGGCTTGCGCTGTGGGCGGGGTTCGCGGAGCTGGCGGGACCGTACGGCGTGGGGTGCGGCGTGCTGGCACTGGCGGCCGCGCTGATCTTTTCTGGCCTGCGGCCGGACCCGCGCGACATCGGGCGGGAGCTTGCCCTGACCCATCCGGAGTCGGTGCCTGGGCGGGCGACCCGCCCCCTTGCGGAGATCTTGCGGCAGCCCGGTGTCGTCGTGGCTATGATCAGCGTGGTCTTCGCCCAGCTCGTCATGATGGTTCCCATGTCCATCACGTCGGTGCACATGAAAACGCACGAACACGCCTTGACCGCCATGTCGTTGGTGATCTCCGCACACACCCTGGGCATGTTCGCCTTCTCGCTGATCTCCGGCCGGCTCACCGACCGGTGGGGCAGAGGCCGCGTGATCATCCTGGGATCGGCAGTGATGATCCTCTCTTGTCTGATGGCCGCGCCGTCCGTCGGTCTGGTGCCGCTTCTGGCCGCGCTGTTTTTGCTCGGCCTGGGCTGGAACTTCGCCTACGTGGCCGGCTCCACGTTGCTCTCCGATCAGCTTTCGCCCGGCGAGCGAGCCAAGACCCAGGGCTGCAACGACCTGCTCCTGAATCTGGCATCCGCCGCCAGCCAGATCGGCAGCGGCCTTATCTACGCCAGCGGCGGCTTCGCGATCATGGGTCTGGCCGCCGCCGCCGCGGCGGTAGTGCCCCTCACCCTGGCGATCTGGTGGCAGATGGCGGGGAGTCTTGAGGCAAAAGCTTAAGGGTGTGAGTCCGTGATTTGCGCCGGGCCTGTCCACCTGAAACCCACCTGAGACGTGCGCGTGCGGAGTATTTGCCGGCATGTGGTTGGATCGTTCAGCTTGACATCCGTATCATTGATGATCCATTTCATGGACCCATGAAATGGATCATCCGACAGTCCATCACCCGGGCGGGCGCCGGCCGTTTGGTGAGTGGCTTGATCGCCTTCCGCTGCAGGCGCAGGCGCGGGTTGCCGCGCGTATCGCCCGGTTCGAGAGTGGGAACCCCGGAGATCGAAGGGCATTGGGGGTGGGGTCTGAGAGGCTCGGCTGGCTTTCGGGCCTGGATACCGCGTCTATTTTGGCCAACATGGACAGACGATCATTCTGTTGCTCCTTGGTGGAAGCAAAGGCTCGCAACAGGATGACATTCGGCGGGCCCAGGGTTATTGGACTCGATACTTGGGGGACAGGCATGGCACGACGCAGTGAAGACTGGAACATCGATCTTGCGAAGCGGCTCGGCAACCGCGCGTTTGCCCGCGCCTTCCTTTTGGCCGCAATCGACGAGGGCCTCACCGTGCAGCAGGCCCTCGCCAAGGTCATCCGGGCCATCGGGATTACCGAGTTCGCCGCCCAGGTGGGGATGCCGCGGCCAAACGTGCAGCGCGCCATTCACTCACGACACAACCCAACCCAAAAAACGCTGAATCGTCTCTTGGCGCCCTTCCGCCTCCAACTCAGTCTGGCCCTCATCGCGGCTTCGCGCCGCTCGCGCGCGGCATGAGGGAGATCGAGACCGACCGTCAATTGGAGATTCCGTGGCCGTTTCGCCATCAATTGGGCCCGCGAGGCTCTCGGTGCCGATCGGGCGGAAGGGTAACCAGGACTATGTGGTCGGTAGCCGCTGCTTCGTAAGGGCCTCTGACCGCTCGCCCAGACACTCCACGCCAGGTCCCCGGCAACGCCACAGAAGCGGTCATGTGCCATTGGAGATTCGAGTACTTGTCTGCGAAAAGGTGTCCGGTACCTTTTTTGCGTATCGAAAGACCGTGCGGGCCATCGACGCCTGCCTCCGCCTCACCCAGCCCAAGTAGAGACTTTTGCCCGATTGGAGGTCCGCTCCCCCGGGAGGCACCATCATGGCGACATGGTTCCATTCGGGTGAAAGCGCCGGCGTCTTCTCCCGCCATTGCCAAAAATCGCCCCGCATGACGAGTCGTTTTGGGGCGGCCGTGGTCCAGACACGATGCCGACGCGTTGCATTCCGGGCTCAATCACGGGGGCTCCCGTCGCGGGGTCGTCTGTGCTATATACTACGGTCGTCTGTCTGGATCGACGACACGGAGGCGGGGACGGCATGCGGAAGCGGAGGTCGAATGCTCCGGCGCGCAGGGCTGCGGTTGCGAAGTCGCGGTCGCGTACTGTGCGGCGTCCGGTTCGGCGGACGCGCGGACGCGCGCGACGGGTCTCTGCGGTGCGGCGGCTCGCGCGCGCAACGCGCCGGATGCTGCGCGGGGTGTGGCGCCTGCCTGTGCCCTTCCGCGTCCTCGCGGGCCTGATCCTGCTTCTGACGGCATGGGCGGGGATCAATCTGGCGTACCAGGTGCTTCGCAAGCCGACCGAGCTGTTCTTCCCGGTCAGCGGTGTGCTTGCCAAGCAGCCGCCCGAGACGTGGCGGACCTACGCCCCGCTCTTCGCCGAGCATTCCACGGCCGTCATCACGCCGGAGCTGCTGGCCGCGCTGGCCCAGGTCGAGAGCAGCGGCAACCCCGTGGCACGGACCTACTGGCGGTGGCGGCTGACGCAGAATCCGCTGGAGGTGTACCAGCCGGCATCAAGCGCCGTCGGCATGTACCAGATCACCGACGCGACGTTCCGGGAGGCGAAGCGGTATTGCATCCACGACCACGTGGTGGTCGAGGACGGCCGCTGGGACGATCTGCACTCCTGCTGGTTCAACAGCCTGTACACGCGCGTTCTGCCCAGCCATGCCGTGGAACTGACCGCGGCCATGCTGGACCGCGCCGTCGTGCGGACGTTGGCCGGCCAGGGCCTCGCGACGGCCACACCACAACAGCAGCAGGACCTCGCCGCGGTGATCCATCTGTGCGGTGGGGGCGCAGGCGCCGTGTTTGCGCGGCGGGGATTCCGGGTGACCGCCGGCCAGCAGTGTGGCGATCACGATGTTCGCGCGTATCTCGCGCGTGTCAACGCGCTGAAACGGCAGTTCGCGCGGCTCGCCGCCGGGTAGTGTGCGCCACTCCGGGACCGGCGGAGCCGCCGGTGTAGGCGCCGGAACAGACAGATGCGCCTCTCGGACAGCCCGCAAGGGCGCCGAGAGGAATTGGGCTCTACGTCACTGCAGCGGAGGAGCCATGCGCATACTCGGTGTGGTGCTCGTTGCGAGCATGCTGTTGGCCTGCGCCGGGAAGGCTGCGGACCCGAGCCTGGACGCCGAGGCCAAGTTGTTTCGGGCGCAGTCGGACAAGGCGTGCGTGTATGTCCTGCCGTCGTCTCGAGTCTCGGCGGTCACGATTTTCATGGACGGACGACGGCTTGGAACGTTAGAAGCGGGAGATTACTTTCGCCTGGACGTCGCTCCGGGTCCGCATTTGCTGTACGTGACGCGCCCTGGCCCGTTGCCGACCTTCGCCCGCGAGAAGCGGGATGACCTGAAGGTCGAGATGGAGGCAGGCCGCTGCTATTTTCTCCGGACCGCCTGGAGAGGCGTTGACGAAGTGTTGCACGAGTTCCGCCTCTTCTTGGAGAGAATACCCGAACACGAGGGGCAACAAGCCGTCAACGTGCGCTGGCTTGTGCCGGCGGCACAATAAGCCTGTCGCGAGGCACGGCGCAGCCGAAGCCAGAGACACAGAAGAGTTTTCCCCGCCGAGACGGCACCCGTTGTGCGCCCGCGACGCTGTGCGCGATGTGGGTGGACAACGTGGCGAATAGACCGCGCGCGTTCCCATGCGATGGGGATGCCGGCTTTGCATCGATCAAGCGCGACCGGCGCGCTGCGGACGCATGGGGCGTGAAGTGGCGGTGTTTCAGAGGCCACGGTGCCGGGAGGCGCGCGCTCCAAGGAGAAACACGTGACGCTGTTTTGCCGGATGCTGGCGTGGTCTCTGGGGATGGGCGTGTGTCTGACAGCCGGGTGTGCCGCCGTCGCTCACCATGCCGGCTCAACTCCAGGGGAGCCCATGGCCCTCTTGGAGCGCCGGAGCGACTTCGACACGGGCAAGAACCCTTGGGCTTTCGCGGTGGCCGATCTGAATCGCGACGGCGCCCTCGATCTCGTGGTGGTGAATCACGCCGCAAACAGCGGTTCCGTCCTGCTGGGGAACGGCGACGGGACGTTGGGCATGAAAAGCGATTTCGCCACCGGCCGCGGACCTGTCGCCCTCGCGCTCGCCGATCTCGACGGCGACGGCATACTCGATCTTGCGGTGGCCAACATCGAAAACACGATCTCCATCCTGCTGGGGAACGGGGACGGGACGTTCGACAGGAGGGCCGACCTCCCGACGCAGGACGAGCCGTGGGCTCTGTCTCTCGCCGATCTCGACGGCGACGCCGTGCCCGATCTGGTGGTGGCGAACGACCGCGCTGGAACCGTCTCCGTCCTGCTGGGTAAAGGCGATGGAACCTTCAGCCGCTGGAAGGATTTCCTTGCCGGCGAGACTCCCCGCGGCCTCGCCGTCGGCGACCTCAACGGCGATGGCGTGCTCGACCTCGCCGTGGCGAATGTCGGCGCCGCAACCGTCTCTGTTCTTCTTGGGCGCGGCGCCGGCACCTTTGGCCTGCCAAGCGAAGTCGAAACTGGTCGGATGCCCGTAGCCCTGGCGCTTGCCGATGTGAATCACGACGGCATTCTGGATCTGATGACGTCGAACATCGGCACAAACACTGTCTCGGTCCTCCGCGGAACGGGGGATGGACGCTTCGGTGGGAGAAATGATTGCCCAACGGGTGCCGGCCCCCGCGCGCTGGCCGTTGCCGACCTTGACGGCGACGGTCAGCTCGACCTGGTCGTGGCGAACACCGGGGCAAGCACGATCTCTGTTCTGCTGGGAAATGGAGATGGGACGTTCCGGCCGAAGACCGATTTCGTCACCGGAGCCGGCCCACGGGCGGTCGCGGTCGCTGACCTCAACGGCGATAGCAGGGTAGACGTGATTGTGGGGAACTGGCAGGCCCACAGCCTGTCCATCTTCCTCAATGCGGCACCGGCGCGCGCCGATGCCATGACCGGCGGGGAAGAGGCGTCGCTGGCCCCCCGACCGTAACAATCGACCGGAGTCGCGTCTCCCGCACCGCGTCCGCCGGCGCAAACGCGGCGCGCGCCGCACGAACCCGGCGACGCGCACCCGAAGATGGATACGCGACTTGGTGGGGCCGAGCCGGAGAAGGCGGCAACCGGAAAACCGCTTGACGTCAAGAAACAACAGGCGCTCGACGAGCCGGCCGTGACCCGCGGCCGCGCAACGGCCAAGGTCTGCGGCGCGAAGCCGGCCCACGCGTCGTTTTTGGCCAACAGGGAACTGACATCCAGGGTCTAGATTTCCGTCCGGCCGCCGGGGACGAACCCCATCCGCCAGCGCCATCATCCAGACCCCCCCTGACCGAACACAGAAGCACAGGACCGCCAAACCTCGGTTCCGGCCGCGCTCTCAGCCCGGGAGGGAAACCGGGGGAGCGGGATCCTAGGTGCCGTGCAGCCGGGGGTAGAGGGGGTGGAGCGCGGCGTACACGTCGTCGAAGAGCGTCCGGCGATTCCGGTAGATGCGCGCGGCCTCGGTGTTCGGCGTGAACGTCTCGACCGGTGGGTTCCAGGCGCGGGCGGTCGCCTCCGGGTCGGCGACAAGGCCGACGGCGGCTGCCGCCAGGATGGCGGCGCCAAGCGAGGCGGCCTCGGTGTAGCGCGGCCGGTAGACGGGGACATCCAGGATGTCGGACTTGATCTGTGCCCACAGATCGGACTTGGCGCCGCCGCCGATCACCGCCAGCTCGCCGGGCGCCATTCCCATCTCCCGTAGACCGTCGAGACAGGTGGCGACCTCGTAGCCGACCCCCTCCATCAGCGCGCGGGCGATGTCGCCGCGGGTGTGCCCCAGGCTGAGGCCGAGGAGCAGGCCGCGGGCGTCGGGATTCCAGCGCGTGGATCGGGCGCCCATGAGAAACGGCTGCATGATGAGATTCCGGGCCCCCGGAGGACTCGCGGCGGCCTCGCGCTCGAGCGCGGCCATGTCGTCCTGGGAGAGCCCGATCAGCTCGCGAAGCCAGCGCATAGCGGATGCCGTGGTCGTGACGCCCAGCTCGAATAGGTAGCGGCCGGGGACGGCGTGGATGCCGCAAGGGACGCGGCCCAGGCTCTCGGGCAGTCGATCGGTCACCATGGAGATCTGGGTGGCGGTTCCGGTGGAATCCGACGCGCGGTTTCCGGAGAGACCCGCGCCCACCCCCTCGCAGGCACGGTCGCCGGCGCCGAGCGCCACGGGCACGCCGGCGGGGATCCCGAGCGCCGCGGCCGCGTCCGCGGCGACACGATACGGTGCCTCCGTGGACCGATACACGGGCGGAAACTGATCGAGCCGCACGCCGACGCGCGCGAACATCTCCGGCCACCAGTGCGCCTTCCGCAGGTCGATCATCATGGTGCGCGAGGCCAGCGTGTGATCGGTGGCGGGCTCGCCGGTCAGCCGGTAATACAGGAAGTCACGAGGCTGGAGAAAGACAGCCGCGCGGGCCAGCAGGTCCGGCTCGTTCTCGTGGAGCCACAGGAGCTTGCACGCCGTGTAGTTGGGATCCGGCGCGACACCGGTATGATGGTGCAGGAACGACTCGCCGAACTCCTCGCCGAGGCGTCCGGATTGCGGCCGGCAGCGTCGGTCCATCCAGATGATGCAGCGCGAGAGCGGCTTCCCGTCGCGGCCGATGGGGACGACGCCCTCGCGCTGAGAGGAGAGGCCGACGGCGGCGATGCGCCGGGGGTCCTGACCGGCCAGACATCGCCTGCCGGCGTGGACGGCGGCGTTCCACCAGTCGTCGGCATCCTGCTCGGCCCAATCCGGCTTCGGGTGGTGAATGGGATACCCGCGGTCCGCGGAGGCGATGAGGGTTCCCGCGCCATCCCACAGACACACCTTGCAGCCGGTGGTCCCGAGGTCGAAGGTGAGGAGGGTTTCCATATAGTGCCAAGTGTCGGGTGGCGCGTACCGAGTGCCGAGTATCGAATGCCGAGGCGAAGTGACCGGCGGCTCCTCGGCACTCGGCACTACGCGCTCGGCGCTTCCGTCATGGTTTCACCATGATCTTCAGCCCCTTGCCGTCACGCAGGGCGTGGATCGCCTCTTTGGTCTTGGCCAGAGGGTACTCGACGCCCAGGAGCGGCTGCAGGGTGAGGTGGGGCAGCCAACGGACCGCCCGGTGGAACATGTAGGGCCGAAGGAACGCGGCCTTGATCTGGATCTCTTTGTCGAAGAGCTGGAACGGTTTCACCTTGGCGACGGCATCGGGGTCGGCCACGCCCATGACAAAGACGGTTCCGCCCTTCTGCACCAGCTCGATGCCTTGTTCCAACAGGGCGGGGTGGCCGAGACAGTCGAACACGATCTCGGGTCCGAGGCCGTCGGTATGCTCCTTCACGAAGGCCGCCAGGTCCTGTCCCTTGGGGTCGACGGGGATGCCGCCCACGGCCTTCACGACCTCCCGGCGATGTTCGCGGGGTTCGGAGACCAGGACTTTGCTGGCGCCGCTGTGGAGGAGCAGTTGGGTCATGATGCAGCCGATGGTTCCGCCCGCCAAGACCAAGGCGACATCGCCGGAGCGCAGCTTGGCCAGGTCGATGGCGTGCAGCACGCACGCCACCGGCTCGGCCAGGGCTGCGAACTCGAAGGTCAGGCCGTCCGGCAGCTTGTGAACGTTCCGCTCCGGGTACAGAGCGTAATCGGCGTAGCCGCCCGGATGCGCGAGGCGGTGCAGGCACTGGTGCTCCCGTCCGTCCCGGCAGAAGTAACAGGTGTCGCAGGCCAGCCCGGTCTCGACGGCCACACGGTCACCGACCTTGAACCTGGTGACCCCTGTCCCGATCGCGCTCACCACCCCGGTGAACTCGTGGCCGATCACCCGGGGGGGCTTGAACATGGGGAACTTGCCCTCCAGGATGTGCAGGTCGGTCGCGCAGACACCGCACGCGACCACCTTGACCTGGACGTCCCGGGGGTCTTTCGGCTCCGGGATCGGGATATCGTCGATGTCGAGCTGCTCGATGCCCTTCCAGACCGCTGCCTTCATGGAGTGTGCTCCTTTCGGGATGGCGAGGGATGCGCGGTCCCGCCGCATGCGCCGAGGAAGCGGCGAGTCTCCTCGAGTCGCGGGATCCCCGTACGGCCGCCCAGGCGCGTGCACTTCAACGCCGAGACCGCGTTGGCAAAGCGGAGTATATCGCCGGCCTCCCACCCCTGCAAGAACCCGTACACGAACGCGCCATGAAACACATCGCCGGCGCCGGTGGTGTCCACGACGTTGACGGAGAAACCCGGCGCGTGGACGACCTCACCCCGGCAGCGAAGGGCCGAACCCGCGCCGCCCAGCGTCAGCCCGACGCATGCCGGGCCGAGGCGCGACAGCGCCTCGAGGACGTCCTGGGTGTCGTGCAGGCCGGTGAGGGTGCGCCCGAACCGTTGGCTGACGATCAGGATATCGGTGAGGGCGAACAACTCCTCGCGGTGTTCGGTCGGCTCCTCGGCATCCACCGAGACGGGGATGCCGCGGGCCTTGGCCCAGCGGGCTGCCTGCAGGGCCGCATCCCCTTCGTGCCCATCCAGGTGGAGCACCCGGCCGGCGCAGACCGTCTCCGGCGAAAGATCGCCGGGTGTCAGCCGGATGCGGGGATCGCGCTCGCGCACGATGGTCCGATGGCCGGATGCCTCTTCCACCAGGACCACGCAGAAGCGATTTGGCACCCCGGGCACCGTCACGGCCGCGCTGAGGTCCATACCCTCGCGCTGCAACTCCTCGCGGGCCATGCGGCCGATCTCGTTCCCGCCGAACCTCCCGATGTAGCGGGTCCGCAACCCGAGGCGGGCGCACGCCACCATGGCGGTCGCGGTCAGGCCGCCGCCCTGGATCATCGCGTCCAGGGCGTCCATCTTGGTGTCCGGTTCGGGAAAACGAGGAACGCGGAAGAGATAGTCGATGACGTTGATACCGACGCCGACGACGTCGAACGGTTTGTCGCGAGGGATGGGAATGTGGATGTGCATGTATGAAGAGGCGTTCGGCGGTTCGACTGTTCGACGGTTCGGCGGTACGGACCTTCGACGGTTCGGTTCCGCCAGGCTCCGGAACGATGGAACCGCCGAGCGGTCGAACCGTCGTCGCTCAGTTCAGCTGCAACCCGCCACAGACATTGTACGTCTGGCCGGTGATGTACGACGCGTCGTCGGACGCCAGGAACGTGTACAGCTTGGCGACATCCTCGGGAGTCTCGATGCGCCCCAGTGGGATGTTGGCGACCCGAGCCTGCTTCACCGCGCCAGTGGGCTTGCCTTCCAGCGCCGACCACTCGCGATCGATGCTGACCCACATGTCGGTGTCCACGATACCCGGGGCGACCGCGTTGACTCGAACGCCGTGCTTGGCCAGGGCCATCGCGAGACTTTGGGTGATGCCGATCACGCCGAACTTGGACGCGCAATAGTCCACCAGCATAGGCTTCCCGGTGCGCCCCGAGATGGAAGCGGCGTTCAGGATGACACCCGATTTGCGCGCGACCATCTCGCGCGCGACGGCCTGAGAACAGAAAAAGACCGCCTTGAGGTTCAGGTTCAGGGTGCGATCCCAGTCGGCTTCGGTCAACTCCAGCGGAAAACGGACCTGAGTGATGCCGGCGTTGTTGACCAGGATGTCGATCTTGCCGAACTCGCGCACCGCCGTCTGGACCATACGCTGAATGTCCGCCATCCGCGTGACGTCCATCTGCATGGCGACGGCCTTCCGCCCCAGGGCCAGGATCTCCTTCGCCACCGCCTCGCTGCTCGCGAGATCCAGGTCCGGAGCGAGGACGTCGGCGCCTTCCCGCGCGAACATCAACGCGGTCGCTCGACCGATGCCCCGTCCCGCCCCCGTGATGATGGCGCTCTTGCCTGCGAGTCGCATGTGTGCCTCCGTTTACAGGAAGCCATCAGCGGTCAGCTCTTAGCGTTCAGCTTCTTCGGCCCCGTACCCGCGTGTCGCTGATTGCTGACTGCTGACAGCTGATCGCTGCATTTCAACCCTTCAACGCCCCGAACGTCAAGCCGCGGACGATGTGCTTCGGTGGGACGGCCGACCGAGTCACCGCGGAGTTGTTGTCGATGGCCGCTCGGTCTTGGAGATGATCTCCTCCAATTCCCGGTTCGCATGGTCCGCCGCCTCGCGGATGTTCCCGCCCTGCAACGCCGCCGTGATGACGCGCCCGACAACCTCGCGCGCCGAGGTGACGGCGACCAAGGGGGGCA
This sequence comes from bacterium, assembly GCA_029580855.1. Taxonomy (GTDB): domain Bacteria; phylum Methylomirabilota; class Methylomirabilia; order Methylomirabilales; family 2-02-FULL-66-22; genus 2-02-FULL-66-22. The sequence goes on from JAKPQH010000069.1 coordinate 10,273, forward strand.
GCCAGTCGACCCGGCCGGTCCGGCCGGCCTGCTGGAGCGATTCAGCCAGGTCCGACGGTACCTCGCCCCGGGCGACGCGATCTTTCCAGGTGGATTCCCGGGCGACGAGGACGCCGTGCATCAAGGCCTTGCGGACCATCTCGGGGCCGCTGGCCCATTGCATGAACAGCCACGCCGCCTCGGGCGCCGCGCTCTGCTTTGCGATGGCTAAGCCGCGCACCGCCACCGTGGCGCCGAAACCGGCCGGGCCGGATGGGAATTGGGCGTACCCGACCCGATCCGCGACGCGAGACTTGGAGTCCTCGATGAGCGGATAGATCGAGCTGCCCTCGATATACATCGCGGCGCGCCCGTCGAGGAAGAGCGCCGATGCCTCCTGCCAGCCGAACCGTGAAATATCTGGGGGTGCAGACTGGCCGAAAACCCGACTCATCCACTGCAGCGCCTCGAGGCTCTGGGGTCCATCGAGGGCCGGCCGACCTCGGCCGTCCAGCCAGGTGCCGCCGAAGGAGTGGAGGAGGCTGGCGTAGAGAGCGGTGGCAGCGGCCCCTTGGCCGCGACTCACGAGTCCCACGCCCGACGCGCCTTGCGGGCTCATGGCTTTCTTGTGGAGGAAGCGGGCGGCCGCCTCGAGCTCGTCAAGCGTCCGGGGGACCCCCACTTGATACCGGCTGAAGACGTCCTTCCGATAGAGGAGAGCCATGTTCTCGGCCATGACGGGAGGGCCCAGAATGGCTCCCCGAACCTGCATGGCTTCCCGGAACTTGGGAAAAAAGTCCTCCCACGAGTAAGTCCCCGGCGTGAGCCTGGGATTGCGGAGGTACTCATTGACTGATCGGGTATATCCGGCGTTCATGTAGTGGAGTCCGTCCAGGTTCGGGATGACGGCGAACACATCCACCCACCCGGGCGTTCTCAGGTCGGTCTCCAGCGTCTTCCACAGCTGGTCCTGAGAGAGGACCTCGACCTTCACGCGGATGCCGGTGAGCTCCGTGAACTCGGGAATATACTTGGCGATCGCCCCCTGCCAGGGCGTGTTTGTGAGCAGGACCCGAAGCGTGGCGCCCTGGAACTGCCGCCAGTTGAACCCGGCGGTCGGTCCGGACGGCGCCGTATCGGTCCCGGCGCACCCCGCCAGCAGGATAAGCGACGCAACGACAAACCATGAAGCGCGCCTCGAGGGGAGACGGGAGACGCTACGAAACCCCATGAGAGATCCTCCACAATTCTTGGACGGCGAGCGTGTGCGACCGATGGGGACGCCCAGGCAAAGTGCCCCCAAAAGTACCGAGACCTCGGATGCCTGTCAATCTCGAAGTGCTCGCAGCGTGCGCAGCCCGCCACTCTCGGCGGACCGGACCGCGGGACGGGACGATGGGACGAGCGCGGGGCGGCCCTCGGACCCGAAAACTCTCTTGCGCCACGGCGATCGGTGGTGTTAGCCTGCGTCAGGCTTGAATAATCGCTGCGTTGCAACGTCCAAGGCTTGTGGGACGCCGGCTTCCGAGGAGCGCGCCGATGACCGGACTCTGGTTGGACGGGTGACGCGCGGGGATCGAGAAGCGTTCGGCGTGTTGGTCCAACGCCATCAGGACCGCGTATTCAATCTGGCCTACCAAGTCGTTCGGAACCGTGAAGACGCCCTCGATGTGGCGCAAGAGGCTTTCGTCAAGGCGTATGCCTCATTGCCGGGTTTCAAGGGCGATGCCAGTTTCACCACTTGGATGCACCGGATCGTCGTGAATCTGGCCCTCGATTGCCTGCGCCGCCAGCGGCGCGGGGATCCGACTGTGTACGACGATCGGCTGGCTGTATCCGACGAGGCGGTACAAAGCCTGGCGGCGCCCGACGACCCCGAGACCGCGCTGGAAGCCAGACGGGTCCGGTCTTTGCTGGGACGCGGGATTGAGGCGCTGCCGCCGGCGCATCGGGCGGTGCTAATCCTGCGCGGGATCGAGGGTTCGAGCTACGAGGAGATCGCCCGCGCCGTCGGCTGCAGCCTCGGGATCGTCATGTCCAGGCTGTTCTATGCGCGGCGAAAGCTGCAGAAGGTGCTCCGGCCAAACCTGGACGATCTGCGCTGAGGGGTGGTCAGGGTGAACCTTGCGCACTGGCTGCACACGCTCGGGGGCGAGGGGCGGCGTTTGGCCGCCTACGCGGCGGACGAGCTCCCGCCTGCCGAACGGGCCCGTGTGGCCTTTGTCGTTGAGGCTTGTCCCGTCTGCCGGCGCAAGGTCGAGGCCTACCAGCGGGCGACCGCCGCCCTGCGGGCGTTGCCGCGCGCGGGTTTGACCACGGAGGAGGCTGCGGCCTTCCTGCCCGAGGTGAATCGGCGGATCGACCAAGGCCGGGCCGTGATGGCGCGGCCGGCGCGGCCCGGACTCCGCGAGATGGTGTGGGATCATCCACGCCTCAGCCTGGCCTCCGCCTGCACGGCGATACTTCTCATCATCGCCACCTCCGCCAGCTAACCCCTCCCCCCAGCGGTCCGTCCGCGCACCCGAACCGCGCCTTGGACCGCAAATTTCCTTGCGCCCTTCTGAGATTGTAGCTATACATTACCTGACCTGGCAACCTGTGCACGGGATTAGGTTGGCGCGAGGTTCGAAACATGGAGACAGCTCTCGGCATCGCCCTCACGTCGTTTCTGGTCGGCCTCTCCGGGGCCGTGATGCCCGGACCGGTTCTCACCATCACCATCGGGGAGACGGCGGCACGCCTCAGGCCGCGCGGGCCGACCCCGGGTGGAGCCCAGTTGATGCGGGGCGCCCTCGTGGGGCCGCTCATCGTCCTGGGCCACGGGGTGTTGGAAGTGTGTCTGGTGGCGGCCGTCGTGCTGGGACTGGGCAGGCTTTTGGTGCAGAACCTGGTTCTGGGTTGGATCGGGATCCTGGGCGGCGCCGTCCTGGTCTGGATGGCCTGGAGCATGTTTCGTAGCGTGCGCGGGCTCAGTCTGAGCACAGCGGCGGACGGCGGGAAGCGCCAGCGGCATCCGGTCCTGGCCGGTATCCTCACCAGCCTCTCCAACCCCTACTGGGCGGTGTGGTGGGCGACGATCGGCCTCGGCTACATCGCCGTGGCGCTCAAGCTTGGAGCGGTGGGGCTGGTGGCGTTTTACTGCGGGCACATCCTGTCGGATCTGGCATGGTACGGGGCGGTCAGCCTCAGCTTGGTGCTCGGGCACCGATTGCTGACGGACCGGGCCTACCGCGGACTGGTCGCAGCCTGCGCGGTGTTTCTTTTGGGTTTCGGTCTGTACTTCGGGTATGCGGGCGTCCTGGCGTTGGTGGCGTGACGCCGGGACGGAAGCGGGGTGGCGATGCCGATCCGGGGCGTTCTCTTCGACATGGACGGGGTCGTCGTCCACCAGCGTCTGGATTTTTCCGCAATCAAGCGGGAGATCTTTGGCGACACCCAGGGGTTCATTCTGGAGCGGATGGATGGCCTTCCCGAGCCCGAGCGGCGTCGGGCTGAAGCGATCCTGGAGCGGCACGAGACGGCTGCCGCCCGGACGGCCGTGCCGATGGACGGCATTGTGCCGTTTCTGGCGTGGATGGAGACTCGTCACCTCCGGCGGGGTCTGGTGACCCGGAACAGCCGCAAGAGCGTGGACCTGGTTCTGACCCGCCTCGGCTTGCAATTCGACGCGGTGGTGACCCGCGAGGACGCGCCGCCCAAGCCCGCCCCGGAACCGGTGTGGCTGGCGTGTCGCCGGATGAATGTCGCGCCGGCCGAGGTGCTCTTCGTCGGCGATTACGAGTTCGACATGCTTTCCGGGCGTCGCGCCGGGGCGCGGACCGTTCTGCTGCGGAGCGCCACCATGAAGGAATCGGCGCACGCCGATTGCAGCGTGGGGTCCTTGGCGGAACTGCGCGAGCGGATGGAAGCCGAGATGGCGGGGGCGGGGGGTACGGGATTCGTCGCCGGACGCAGCGATTCGGTCTCGTCGGGATCGTCCCGAGGGTAACGCGTGATGCGCTTGCGCTACGTCGCCGCGGCCAAGACCGACGTGGGCCAGAAACGGCAGGGGAACGAGGATCGATTCTGCCTCGACCCCGCCCTCGGTCTCTATGTGGTGGCGGACGGCATGGGCGGACACGCGGCGGGCGAGGTGGCCAGCCGTTTGGCGGTGGAAACCATCCACGAATGGATGGGCAAGTACCTGAGCGGCGCCGACGCGGTCACGGCCGGGCCGGCCGCCCCTGCGGGTTCGGCCGAGGCGAATTTCCTCCTGAGCAGCATCCGGTTGGCGAACCGGATCATCTTCGACTCCGCGAAAGACCGCCCCGAGTACGCAGGCATGGGGACGACGGTGGTGGCGGTCCTGGCCCGGGGCGACCGGTTCGTCCTGGCCCACGTCGGCGACAGCCGAATCTATCGGATCCGGCGGGACGACATCTCCCAGATCTCCCGAGATCACTCGTTCGTGCAGGAACAGGTGGACAGCGGCATGATGTCGGCGACGGAGGCCCACCAATCCCAGTATCGGCACATGATCACGCGCGCGCTCGGGCTCAAAGAGAGCGTGGACGTGGACCTCACCGAGCAACCCGCCTGCCCGGGGGACGTCCTGCTCCTCTGCTCCGACGGCCTATCGGATCTTCTGGACGACGAGGATATGCTGGCGGCCGTGCGGGCGCATGTGGACAATCTGGACGAGGCATGCCGGGCGCTGGTGGATCGCGCCAACTCCAAGGGCGGCGACGACAACATCACCGTCCTCGTGGTCCAGGCGCAGGCCGGAGACGAGGCGGAGCCCGTGCGGCACGGGCGCACCGGAGCCACCGACGCGGCCGAAGCCCTGGGCGTATTCGCCCGGCTGAGGCGAGCCTGGAAGGACACGATCGGGGGATCATGACACCCGCGGCGCTGCCGCGCGGCTCGAAATCGGAGGGGTGGGCCACCGGGCGCCGGCCGACGAGTTCGGAACGACCCGGAGGCGAGGAGGCACGATGCCGAGTCCCAGATTCCCAGCGACGGCAACACTCCTGAATGCCAAGCGCTGCCCGTTGGACAAATTCGATGCGCTCTTCACCAAGATCACCCAAGAGCGACGAGTCCGGGACGGCTATTTCGTGCACGATCACCCCGACGAGGCACGCGTCCTCTTTGTCGTCAACGGCTCCCCCTACGGCGCCGGGCGCGTGGCCGGCGAGGCGTGCGCGTTTTCGGAGATCCACGAGTTCTTCACGGCCTATGCCGAACGTCCGGAATCGCCGCTGTCCTTCTTTGTGGCCGACAAGCGATTGCTGCTGGGTCTGATGGTCCTGTTTCGACACCGGCCGGCCCTGACGTACCGGACAAATCTCGTGGATATCTCGGACATCCTGGCGACGCTCGCGCAGCGCCGGACGGACCAGATCCTCTCGCTGCGGTCGGGGGGCGAGTGGGCCATCTCGCTCTGCACCAAGGGGCACCCCGTGGCGAACTTCTTTGCGGCCGGCGCCGGGGCGCCGGCGGAACAACTCGAGCCCTACGTCCGAAGCCGGGCGGAGAGTGTGACGGTGGATGTGTATGAGGAAACCCGGGTCGGCCCCGCGGGTGACGTGATCCTGGTCACGCCGGAAACCCGCGGCCGGTTGGTCGAGGTGTTCCTCAAGGTGGCCGCCAGGGTCCGCGACGAAGAGATGACGGTGTCCCCCATGCTGGAGGTGCCCGCGGCGTTCTCCGAAATGCCGCCGGTCGAGGCGCCCGGGGCCGCGTCGGCGGACCCGATCGAGGCCCCGCCGGTCGAACTCGCGGAGACGCCGCCCGTGGAGCTGGCCGAGATCCCGTCGGAGGATCTGCTCGAGGCGCCATTGATGGAACCGGCGGAGACGTCGGCCGCCCGGTTGATCGAGGCGCCGCCCGCGGTGCCGCCGGAGGAGGCTCCCGGGGCACCGTCCGCGCTTGGCGCCCCCGCGGCCGCCGACGTGACCCCCACGGCCGATGTGCCGACGCTGGAGCCGCCGGCGAGCCTCGAGCCCGCGCCGGCACCCTTGGAGCTGGAGCCCCCGCTGCACGCCGCGCAGGCCGCCGCGGAGACGGTCGCGCACCCCGCGCCGATCTTCAAGGGGCCGGTACGGGAAGTCGTGCTGCTGCACGCGGACAAGCAACTGGGGGTGTTTTCGCTGGCTGCCGGTGAGGTGACGATCGGCCGGACTCCGGCAAACACCATCGCCATCGACAACGCCGGTGTCTCCCGCCGGCACGCGGTGATTCGCGTCAAGGGCGACAAGGTGATCCTCGAGGACTTGGGCAGCGCCAACGGGACTTTTGTCCGCGGCCAGCGGATCGAGGAGTACGAGCTGCGGGACGGGGATGAGATCGCGATCGTGAAGCATCGGCTGCTGTACCGCGTCCCCAAGGACGCGGAGACCCAGGCCCGCATCGAACCCCTCCAGGATGTCGGGCAGAAGACCATGTACATCGATGCCGCATCCGTGGCGCAGGCGGTGGGCGGACGGCAGGGACTTCGCCCGGACGCGGCGGCGACCACGCTGCGCCCGAGGCTCATCCTGCCCGACCTGAAGAAGTTCCCGCTGGAAGAGGACGAGGTGAGGCTGGGCAGCAGCGCCGGCTGCCAGGTCCAGCTCTCGGGGATGTTCGTGGGCAAAGTGCACGCCCGGATCGTGCGCACCAAGGACGGGCAGCTCAAGATTCAACATCTCTCGGGCCTCGCGGGGACCCGGGTGAACGGCGAGAAGATCGCCGAGCATCTGCTGAAGCACGGGGACGAGATCGAAATCGGAAAGCAGAAACTGCTCTTCAGGCTCGAACGTTGACCTGAGTTCATGCACCTCGACGTGCTTTTCCTGCCGCTGGAGCTGGACGCCCGCGCTCGCCCGCAGCGCGCCGCCGTCGTGATCGACGTGATCCGCGCGACGACGACCATCGTGACCGCCTTTCGACAGGGGGCCCGGTCCGTCTCGCCCGTGGCCGGGGTGGACGAGGCCCGGCGGGCTCGGGAGTGCGTCCCGCGCGCGTTGCTGGCCGGCGAGCGCGGCGGGCGATGTCTTCCGGGGTTCGATCTGGGCAATTCGCCGCGCGAGTTTACGCCGGAGGCGGTGCGGGGGCGGGACATCATCCTGACCACCTCCAACGGCACGAAGACCCTGCGCGCCGTCCAAGAGGGGCGATCCGTCGCCATCGGGGCCTTGCTCAACCGCGCCGCCATCGGACGCTGGCTGCTCGCCCGGGCAGAGGACGCCCTGATCGTCTGCTCCGGCTACGAGGGCGTCTTCTCGCTGGAGGACGCGGTATGCGCGGGCGCTGTCGTGGACGTCCTGGCTCGGGGGGGGCCGGCGGTGACGCTGGGAGACGGGGCCCGAGCCAGTCGGGTGCTCTGGGCCCATCATGCGCACGATCTGCCGGGTCTGCTGCGCGGAACGGGCTGGGGACGGCACATCGTGGAGATCGGCCTCGGCGCCGATCTGGACGTGTGCGCACAGCTCGACACCACGGACGTGGTGCCGGTGATGACCAGCGGCCGCATCGCTCTGTCAAGCGGCTGAAAAAGCCCAGCCGGTCAGTGAAACCGCCCCGCGACGGCTTTTCCGCCAAAAAAGTCGTCGAGGATCTCGTCGTCGTCCAGGAAATCTCCCAGGCGATGGTAGCGGCGGACGCTGTCCACGCCGACCGTGAAGCCGAGGTAGAACGCCGTGGCCTCGGGGATCGTCATGGACGTCTTCTGCGAGATCGTCTGGATCGTGTGCTCCATGTCCGGGAACGATTCGCGGCACCCCGCGCACGTCCCGGTGAAGCGAAAGACCAGCTCGCCGTTCTCGCCGCGAACGATCCGCACGTGCTCGTCGTTGTCCCAACCGGGCACGAACAGCGGCGACCCTTCCCCCTTGGACTTGGCCATATTTTCTCCTAGCACTCCGACCGTTCCCGGTGGGAGCCAGCGCGTGGCGCGGCGGCCGGGCCCTCTCCGCGCCCCCGGACACTTCCCGGAGGCGAGCGGCGCCGAGCGCGGTCCCCGCCCCGCGCCGGGCCGGCCGGCCTGACGGTGTGGTTACATATCACAAGTTGGGGTGGCGTCGCCAGCGCCAAGCGGTTGTCCTGGGATAACGTGCCGGGAAAAACCGGCAACGCCACACGGGGCTGCAACGACATCCACGAAGGGCCCGGCCGTTTCGTAGGGGCTCCTACCGGGGGGGCGGCGGGGAAGCGGCGGCGGCGAAGGCGTCGGCCATCCGGATGCGCTCCGCGACCGGCGGGTGCGTGTACAGGAGCTGTACGATCCAGCGCGGCGGGTTGAGGTCCGCGAGGTTGGAGCGGGCCAGGTCCACCTCTGCGCGGATGAAGGCGGCCGGGTTTCCCGTGAGCTCCAGCGAGGTCCGGTCCGCCTGGCGCTCGAAGCGCCTCGACACGGCGTTCTGGATGGGCAGGCCCACGAGGTTCAGCACGAAGAGGACGAGGAGGAAGAGGGGCAGGCCGGCGATGTCGGCGGGCCCGGTCAGATGAAACGCCCGCCGCTCGGCGGCCCAGGCCAGGACCCGCGCGCCGCACCAGAGCAGCACGGCCAGCCCGGCCAGCGCCAGTCCGATCCCCTTCCAGATGTGCGCGTGCGTCCAGTGACCCATCTCGTGGGCGAGGACCAGCTCCACGGCGGCGGGGTCGCTCCGCGCCACGAGGTTGTCGTACAGTACGATCCGTTTTGTGGCGCCCAGACCGGTGAAATACGCGTTGCCTTTCTTGGTCCGGCGGCTGGCGTCGGCCTCGTACACCTGCTCGACGGCGAGGCCGGCCCGGTCCGCCAGGGCCAGCGCGCGATCTCGGAGCGCCGAGTCCCGGAGGGGCCGGATGGTGTTGAAGAGGGGGTCAATCACGACGGGCGCCAGCGCCACCAGCACGACCACCACCAGGCCGCCCAGAACCCAGGCGGGCAGCACCCAGCGGCCCGGATAGCGGCGCCAGAGCAAGGCGAGCAGGGAGCCGAGCAAAACCGCCAGGGCCACGGAGATCGCCGCACCCTTGGCACGGTCCAGGAGCCAGGTCCCCGCGGTCTGCGTCGAGAGGCCGAAAGCGTGCTCGCGCACGAACCCGGCGTAGTAGCCCAGCGGGAGCGTGAGTATCTCGAAGGCCACGGCAAGCAGGGCGATGTACGCGGCGACCGCCAGCGCCGGGTGGGCCGGAGCCAGGCGTACGGCCAGGTTACGGAGGGCGGCCGAAGCCGGGGTGAGCACGAGGAACGAAAGCAGCGCCAGCCGCAGGAGGGTACCCGCCACGAAGAGCCAGTAGCGGCCGTGCGTGTACGTCCGACCGCGGGCCACGTCTTCCGGCGTGAAATGCGCCGCGATCTCCGGCGGGAGATTGTCGGGCGACGCGGCAGCCCATGCGGAGGGGGACGGCGCCATGGACGAAGTCATGGGGACGGCGGCCACCGCCAGAGCGAGCGCCAGCCATCTCGGAAACACGCGACTCAACACAGGCACGATACGGCACCCCAGGACCGCGCGGAGCTGCGCGCGATTCCCTCATTCGCGCCGGAGCTCGAAGAACTGGCCCTCCGGGCTCACGGTGAAGCGCACGCGGCTTCCCATGGGCTCGAACGCGTAGAACTGGATGCGGTTCTGTGCCGCGCGCAGGATCGGCGGCGGCACCTGTACGAAGAAATCGCCGTCCTCTTTCCAGAACTTGTACCGCTCGGGCACCAGATACACCGGACGCAACCCGCCCCCCTCGATGCCGACGGCGAACAGCCCGGGCAGGACGGCGACGCCCTGATCGTCCACATCGCGGTAAAAGTACACTTCCCCGCGGGCTTCGTTGACGGTGGGCTGGGAGCCGGTCGCCAAAACGGTGGACTTGCCGCCGTCGGCGGAGAATCTCTCGATGCGCTCGACGTTTCGGTCAACCGACTGGTCCTTGACGGGCCGGCCGGAATCCACCTGACAGATGAACCACTCCCCGTGGCTCGCCCAGACGGGTCGCCCCTCGATCGTGGCCAGCCGTTGTGTCCGCTGCCACCCATCGTGGGCCGCCCACAGGTCTCGGGATACTCCCCCATCCCCGGTAGGTCGCAGGTTGACGATCAGCAGGGGATTGCCGCGCGGAGAGCGGTACTCCTCACGGGCGATGGAGACAAACTTGGTGGGGACAAAGCCCGATTCCTCGTCGTTCACGCGGATCTTGACCCACACCTCCCCGTGCTCGTCCAGGACGAAGAGGGGCTGCGACCGTCCGGGACGCCGGCCCGGTACTTCGTATGTCTCGCCCGGTCGCGCGGTCTGAATGACCCGGCCGGACACGTGGGGCGTCTGGCGGATCTGGACATCTCGGCCCAGCACCAGGGCGTCGGCCGCTTCCAGCGCGGATGGCTGCCGCCACAGGAAGAGCACCAAGACCGTCACCCAAGGCCACAGGCGATTCCGTCGGAGTGCAGGGCGCGACCGGCGCGCCGGTCTGTCCCGGAATGGCATACGTGTTGAGGTCCCTGTCGGGCGGGCCATGATAAAGCACCGCATGCGGGAACGGCGCTAGGATGGCGGAAGCAGGCCCGAAAGTCAATCACTACATCGCCAGCCCGGTTTCACCGGCGGGGCGGGAGCAGTCGGCGGTGGCGACGCGCCCGGGTTCCCCCCGGGCGCGGAGGGGTCGAGCGGTTCACGACTCCAGAAGCGCACGAAACTCTTCCTCGCCAAGCGTGGCCACGTCGAGCCGCCGGGCGTCGTCGGCTTTGGCGCCGGGGTCGGCACCCACGACGACGTAGTTGGTCTTCTTGCTGACCGACGAGGACACGCGCCCGCCGAGCCGCCGGATGGCGTCCTTGGCCTGCTCTCGGGTCATCGAGTCGAGGGTGCCGGTGAGGACGAACGTCTTGCCGAGGAGAGGCTTGGGCCCCGCCGACGCCCGCTCCTCGGTGGCCACGCCCGCCGCCCGGAGGGCGGCGATCAGGCGGCGGTTCTCCTCCTGTCGAAAAAAGAGCACAACGCTGCCCGCGATCCGGGGGCCGATGCCATGAACGGCCGCCAGGGCCTCCTCGGTGGCCGCCATCAGCTTCGCCACGCTCCCGAATTCCATAGCCAGGATCCGGGCGACGTTTTCTCCGACGTACCGGATTCCCAGGGCGAACAGCAGTCGGGCCAGACCTCGTGATCTGCTCGACTGGATGGCCGTGTGGAGGTTTGTCGCGGATTTCTCGGCCAGCCGCTCGAGGCCGGCCAACTGCTCCACGTCGAGGCGGTAGAGGTCCGCGAAATCCCGCACGAGCCCTCGGTCCACGAGCTGATCCACCACGGCCTCGCCCAGATGCTCGATGTCCATGGCGCGGCGGCTGCCGTAGTGGAGCAGGGACTCCTTGAGGCGCGCGGGGCAGGTGGAGTTGGCGCAGCGCGCGACGACCTCGCCTTCCGGCCGGGACACGGCGGACCCGCACACCGGGCAACTTGCGGGGAACACGAAGCGCGGCGCGCGCGGGGGTCGCCGGTCGGCCACGACCTCTAGGATGTGGGGGATGACGTCGCCGGCGCGCTCCAGAACCACGGTGTCGCCTTCCCGGACGTCCAGGCGCTCGATCTCGTCCGCGTTGTGGAGCGTGGCGCGGCCGATGGTGGCGCCGGCGATCTCCACGGGCTCCAGGATGGCGGTAGGGGTGAGAGCCCCGGTGCGGCCCACGCTCACCTCGATCTTGCGCACGACGGTGGTCGTCCGCTGCGCCGGAAACTTGTAGGCCAGCGCCCAGCGGGGATGGTGTGTGGTCGAGCCCAGCCGCGCCTGCTGGTCGAGCGAGTCGACCTTGATGACAACCCCGTCCGCGTCATAGCCGAGCGAGGCGCGGTCGCGCTCCAGTTCCGCCACCGTGGCGATCACGGCGTCGATGTCGGGGCACGCCCGCGAGCGTGCGTTCACCTTGAACCCGGCCTCTCCCAGGGCCTGCATCGCCTCCCAGTGCGAGGTGAACGGATTGGCGCGCGCGTCGCTGACACCGTACACGTAGATATCGAGCGGGCGGCCGGCCGTGACGGACGGATCCTTCTGCCGGAGGCTGCCCGCGGCGGCGTTTCTGGGGTTGGCGAAGGGCTCTTCCTCGTCCGCCTCCAGACGGCGATTGAGCCGCTCGAAGGCGTCCCGGCTCATGAACACTTCGCCCCGCACCTCCAGGAGGTCGAGCGCCGCCAGCGGCGGGCGCAGGCGGAGCGGGATCGTCCGGACGGTCTTCAGGTTCTGGGTGATATCCTCGCCGAGCCGGCCATCGCCCCGCGTGGCTCCCCGGACGAAGCGGCCCTTCTCGTAGAGCAGGGCCACGCCGAGGCCGTCTACCTTGGGCTCGCAGACGTAGCGGAACGTCTCGCCGGGCAGGACCCGGGCGAGGCGCGCGGCGAACTCGCGGATCTCTTCCGGGCTGTACGCGTTGTCGAGGCTGAGCATGGCGACCCGGTGCTCGACCGAGGCGAACCCCGCCGCCACGGCACCGCCCACGCGCTGCGTGGGGGAATCGGGCGTGACCAGCTCCGGGTGGGCCGCTTCCAGCGTCTTGAGTTGATTGAAGAGCCGGTCGTACTCGGCGTCCCGGATCTCCGGCCGGTTCAGGACGTAGTATTGATAGCTGTGATGGTGAAGGCGCGCACGGAGCGTCTCGGCTTTGGCGGCGAGGTTCTGCTTCGTGGTCATGGTCCCTCCTCCTGGCCAGCCTTGTACCAGAATGGGCCATTGTTGACAAGGAGACAGCGCGGTGCGGCCGGACCGACGCCGATGTCGCGCCTGGCAGCTCGGCGCGTAACCTGGGAATCCCGGCGGCCGGTCGTCCGCCGGACCTGCGAGATCCGGGCCTGAAACGAGATGAGGCCTCGGGGGAAGTCGGGATGGTGCGCGGGGGACCCCGATGCGGGTGTGGGCGCCGCGGAGGTGGAAGACGTGTTCTGCGCTCGCCACGTTGATCCCGGCCAGGAGACGTCGCCGGCTGGTGCGGAGCGGTGCCCCGACCCCGCAGAACCGCGTGACACATTCCGTGTTGTCCTGCAGGGTCGCCATGGGGTTCTTCCCCCTTCGGAGCGGCTGCGCGAATGGCTCTCTGCGCACCCGAACAGAGAGCGCGGGAGAACCCCCTTTTGGTCGCTGCCATTTTCACCGGAAAGGGCTCACACACGGGGAGTCCGTCCTCCGGAGCGTGCTCCCTGCGGGTGATACCCGTGGTGCTTGACACAAGAGACCGGGAAGGCCTATCCTCCGCAACAGAGGCGCGAGAGTCGAGAAATGCCGCCACGGCATGGTTCACGGCATTTCGGACCTGCGGTCACCGACGTGGGCGGTTGTGGTGTCCTCCGACCTCGAGTCTTCTATCCGCGTATACCCACCCGCATCTCCGATGAGCCCGCCGACCAACACAGCACTCCACGACCTCGCGGTCCTCCGCGTGCGGTCCGTCGCCGTCGGCCGTCCCGATCGTTATTCCAAACCCCGGTGTGCGGGAGGTTATCATCCATGGAAGGATCGAAATGGCTGCGACCGTTGACTGGGTTGTGCATCGTGACCTTGATGCTTCCGTTTGCCTTCACGCCAGCTGACGCTCGCGTGACGCGGATCGAAATCCTGGAGCGCGGCCCCTTCGCCATCACCGCGGAGGAGCCGGGCGGGATGTCATTTGGGGATGTGGGGCCATACGAACGGATCAAGGGCCGTTTGTATTATGCCGTGAATCCGGACAACCGGTTCAACCGCCAGATCGTGGATCTGCAACTGGCGAAGACCGGGCAGTTGCGGCGAGACGTCTCGGTGGTGCACACCACGACGCCCGGCTACGTCGAGGAGGTTGTGGGCGAAGATGCCCGGAACGCGAAGGGCGAGGTGGAGTTTTGGGGCGACTTCCTGCTCCTCAAACCGGTGGACATGAGCAAAGGGAATCACCGGCTCCTTTACGACGTGAACAACCGTGGCAACCTCCGCATGCTCGAATACTACAACGACGCCGTGAGCACAAACAATCCGACGACACCCGCGCACGCGGGGAACGGCTGGCTCATGCGGGAAGGCTACACCCTCCTCTGGACCGGTTGGAACTGGGACGTGGAGAGCCCGAGTGCGACCAACCCACCCCAACGGATCTTTCTCCCGATCATCGTGAATCCGGACGGCAGCCCCCTGGTGGAGTTGATCAACGCCGAATTGACGGTGCAAACGAAGGACGGGATCGGGGTCGAGTACCTGGCGTGGGGCAACAGCCGCTGTTACTCGGTGGCAGACGACACGGCGGTGATGACGGCCCGGGACGACGTGGATGTCGATCGCGGCCATCTGGCTCCGCGGGAGACGATTCCTCGCGAAGCGTGGAAATTCGTAAAGCTCGGCTCGGGCCGTACCATCGTGACCGATCCGGCACTCGCCGCAAACGCGGTGCAATACCCGTTCAAGAAGGGGAAAATCTACGAGGTGCTATACCACGCAAAGAATCCCCGAGTCGTGGGTCTCGGCTTGGCCGGCATCCGGGACGCCATGTCCTTCTTCCACTATGAAACCCAGGACGACTACGGCACCCTCAACCCTCTGGCGGTCCCGAGGGGGAAGGCGAGGAGGATGAAGGCCGACCCCGAATACGCCTACATCTTCGGGATCTCCCAGTCCGGGCGGGTCATCACCACGATGATCTACCAGGGTTTTCACGTAGACGAAAAAGGCCGGATGGTCTTCGAAGGGGCCCGGCCGGATGTGCCCGGCGGAGGCAAGGGCGCGTTCAACTACCGCTGGGCCCAAACCACCCATCACCCGAAGCACATCGAGGCCAACTACTTCCCCGCCGACCACTTCCCGTTCAATTTCACCGAGGACGGGGAGTACCAGATCGATCCCTATCGGTGGCGGTTGGGGATGTTTGGCGATGTGTTGGCCGTGGCCAAGCGGCTGCGCCAAATCCCGAAGATCATGATGACCAACCATGAAACAGAGTACTGGACCCGCGCCGCCTCTCTCGTCCACACGGACGTATTCGGTCGCATCGACAAGGGGCACGATTCCCATCGCTTCGTGCGCTTCTATGCCATCAACGGCTCACAACACGGGTCGCCGAGCGTCAGCTCGAAACGGACGGTTGCCAATGACTGGCACTCGGACGGGTTTGTCGAGCACCGGCCGGTCGGCCGCGCCCTTCTCAGAGCCCTCGATCGTTGGGTGGCGCACGGGACTCCGCCCCCGGCGACGAAGGTCCCCAAGATCCGGAACGGCGAACTTGTGACCGTGGAGAAGCACGCCGCGGACTTTCCCAAGATTCCGGCCTATGTCTACAACGGGGTGACGTTCCCGGCAGTCTACCATCCAGCGGCGAATCTCAAGCCGCCGCGTGCGGACTACGGGCCGCATTTCTTCATGCCCATGCCGTGGCCGTGGGATGAAGTACCGGTGGCCTATTCCGGCTACCAAGACGCGCAGCACGTGCCGCCGACCTACTTCGGCCCGCCGTACGAGACCCGGGTCCCATACTTTGACGAAGACGGGAACGGTATCGGCGGGATCCGGATGGTCGAGTTAGAGGTGCCGCTCGGGACCTACCAGGGCTGGAACCCGCGGTGCCCATCCTGTGGCGCGACGAATTACCTGCAGCCGTTCAACGTGTCCTTCTGGCCCTTCGCGGCGACCAGGGCCGAGCGGCTGGAGAACGGCGATCCGCGCCTGTCGATCGAAGAACGGTACACCGGGCTCAGTGATTACGTTGCGAAGGTGGCGAGGGCCGCCGCCAAACTGCGAGCGAAGGGTTTCATTCTGGAGGAGGACGAGGCGGCGATGGTGGAGAAGGCGGGCAAGCTGGTCTGGCCGCCGGTGCCAACAGAAGAGTACCCGTTCTGGAAGATGAACCCATAGACAACCTGCGGACCCAGAGCTGTGGGGCGATGCATCCCCACGGCTCTGGGTCTTGGAATTCCGCCTCCGGGATGCCATTCCCACCCGCGCTGCCCATTCGTCGAGGAGAGCGCCGGCCGCGGGGGTCCGACCCGACACGGTAGGGATCGGGTCACCGGGCGGCTTGCCGCCTTATCGAAAAACTGAACTGACCGAGGGAGCGCTGCCATGACCCCTGACTCGTACCTCACGAATGCCCTGCTGCCGGATGGGCGCAGGGCGCACGTTCGGATCGCCGAGGGGCGCATCGCCGAGATCCGGCCGGCGGACCGGCCGCTCGATGCGCCGGTTCCCACGACGGACGCGGGCGGGGACCTGGTTCTCCCCGGGTTCGTCGACGGGCACATGCATCTCGACAAGACGCTGATGGGGCTCCCCTGGCGGCCGCACGGCGGCAGCGGGACGCGGATGAGCCGCATCGAGAACGACAAGAAGGTCTGGCCGACACTGCCGCTGGGACCCGCGGAACGGGCCGGGCATCTCGTGGACCTCTGCGTTCGGCAGGGCACGACGCACATCCGATCTCACGCCGACGTCGATCTCGAGGGCGGGCTATCCAAAGTCGAGGCGTTGCTCGCGGTCCGCGAGCGTTTCCGCGGTCAGGTGGATCTGACCATCGTCGCCTTCCCGCAGAGCGGCGTCATGCGGTGCCCGGGCGTGCTCGATCTCCTGGATAACGCGGTGGCCCTGGGGGCCGACTTGGTCGGCGGCATCGACCCCTGCGAGATCGACCGCGACCCGAAGGGGCAGATCGACGGCATCTTCGGCATTGCCGCGCGGCGCGGGGTCGGGCTCGACATCCATTTACACGAACCGGGTGAGCTGGGTATTCACAGCCTGCAGCAGATCTGTGAGCGGACCGAGGCGCTGGGGCTTGCCGGGAAGGTCACGGTGAGCCACGGATTCTGCCTGGGCATGGTGGGCGAGCGCAAGGCCGACGAGACGATGGCGCGCATGGCCAGGTGCGGCATCGCCCTGGCCACCCACGGCGGGCAGTCCTCCACACCCCCGCCTCTCCTCAGGCTGCGCGCCGCCGGCGTCAACGTCTTTGCCGGCAGCGACGACGTGCGCGATACCTGGTCGCCGTACGGGAACGGCGATATGCTGGAGCGCGCCATGCTGATCGGCTGGCGCAACGATTTCCGGCATGACGAGGATCTGTTCGCCGCCTTCGACATGGTGACCGCGGCCGGCGCGCGGGCGCACGGCAACGCCACCTACGGCCTCACGGTGGGCGCGCCGGCGGATCTGTGCGCCGTCCAGGCAAGCTGCGTCCCCGAGGCGATCTCCGCCCAGCCGCCGCGCACTTGGGTGATGAAGGCCGGCCGCATCGTCGCCCGGGGAGGGGTGCGGCTGGACGCCCCCGAGCCGATCAACACGCACGGGGGCAGACTGCGGTAGCCCGAGGGAGGCTTTCCGGCGGAGTCTGGATGTTATACGGAAGGACATCCCGATAGGCGCCAGCGACTTCTGTACGCGCACGCTGCCGGGGCTGGCCACCGTCGGGACGCGTTGGGTCTCGAGTCTGTCCTTTGCGGATCCTGCGAGCTCGGCGCTCCCCCGGATCAGGACCTGGAATTCCGGAGACACCATACGCAATTCTTGATCTGCAAACGTCCGGGTGCTGTGGTCGGCGCGGGTGGGGGCCTGGCCGAAGTTTCTTGCCACGCCCGTCCCGGAGACCCATGCCCGGACGCTCCGTCGCGATGCGCCCCGCTGACGGTCCGTGGCTGCCGGGCCTGTCGTCCCCGCCCTCCCACGCCCTCCGACCAAAGGTTGCGGGAAGATCGCCCGGCCTCAACGGCGCCAGCCAGCGTAAATCCGTATGGTGCCCCCGGAATTGGGGTGACGACCCGCGAGCTGATCTGCACCGGCGTGGCGCGCGCCCAGGTCGAGACCTGGGGCACGCGGCCCGCGCATGAGGCGGCCGTCGCCCGGCGCCTCATGCGCCCCTCGGGGCTTCGCAGCGTATTGTGGGCTCCCAGCGTATGACGTGGCTCGGCGACCGCAGATCATTCGAACCGGACGGCGCGTATCCAATGCGTGGTCGGAGCCAGGACGAACCCGCTGGCGCCGGGGCGGCGTGACGCCGTCGTGATCTTCGGAGCGCGGATCGACTTGATCCGGACCATGGTCTTCGCGCACATTCCCTCGAACGTTCTCCTGTGTCTCGTGCCGCTCGCGCCGACGGCATGACTTGCCGTGGTCGTGTGCGCGCTCCGCTTCGGCATCTCCCAGATGGATGTGCCGACCCGGCGATCCTACGCCATGGCGGTTGTCAAGCCGGACGGGCGTTCGGCCGTGTCGGGCGTCACGACGATCGCGCGTTGGGTCGGCGCCTCGGTCTCGCTGTCCTTGACGGGCCTTTTGCCGGCCAGCGCCGGTCCGGTGAACGTGCCCCCGTTTCGCGCCGGCGGCCTCACGCCCGCATATGACCTGCCCCTGTACCGGAGCTTCAAGCACCACGCACCAGCGGAGGAGCCAGCGGGCAAGCAGCGCCGGGGAGGAACGGATCCCGCGCTACGCAGGTGTTGGGCGCGGTCCGACGCCGCACAAAGTTACGGAGGCTGCACGTCCCGTCTCGCAATCAGCAGCCAGCGACGATTGTGATGTCTTGACATCACAGTACATGATGCTATGATGCTCACATGCGCACCACGATCCGGATTGACGATGAGCTGCTCAGTAAATTGAAGGAAGAGGCACGGAAGCAGAATCTCCCCCTGACGCGCGTACTTGATCGGACGCTGCGAGCCGGCATGCAAGCCTCTCGCAGTCCGCGCCGGTCAAGACGACGCTATCGGGAACACACCTACCCGATGGGAGAGCCCGCCGTCGCGCTGGACAAGGCGCTGGCGCTGGCGGCCGCGTTGGAGGACAAAGAGATCATCCGGAAGATGTTGCTGCGCAAATGAAACTCATTGACCTCAACATCCTCCTCTACGTCGTCAACGAGGATGCCGTTCATCACGCTCGGATCCTCGCGTGGTGGAAACAGGCACTGAATAACGACGAGCCATTAGGCTTGCCCTGGATCGTCCTTCTCGGTTTTTTGCGCATCGCGACCAACCCCGATATTTTTCCACGGCCGTTGACGCCGGACACTGCGGCGGCGAAGGTCGCCGGCTGGCTCTCGTTGGACAGCACGCGACTCGTGCACGAGAGAGACGAACACTGGAGTATTCTCCGCGCGTTGCTCGGCGAAACCGGTACGGCGGGCAATCTGGTGACCGACGCCCATCTTGCAGCGCTCGCGATCAGTCACGGGGCCGAACTCGTCTCCTGCGATAGCGATTTCGGCCGATTCAAGGGATTGCGCTGGCACAACCCCATCCGTTGATCAGGCCATCGCCGGTCGCGTTATATCCGCGCCGCGTTCTCGAGCAGATGTGCGCACAACCCCTCAAAGAACACCGTATGGGGCGCCATCAACCTGAAACCGGCGCCGTTGTCATACTGCTGCAACGCCCATCGCCGCCAAGATACTTATATTCCCTCTGCAACTGCCCGCATTTCTTATACTGAGGCCCCATAGACCTGCTCGCACCAGGCGAGACTATGGGCCCAGCGCGCTCCGTCCCGATTTCGGTCAATCTCGTCCGCGTCCCGGAGCGGTTCCGCACCCACATCACCGCCGCCCGCTGCCAGCCCGTGTTCGCCGCCCTCCGAGTCACCGAACCCCAGCGCCGCTGGACGCTCCAAGCTCTCGGGGAGTTCTGGCTCGCCGTGATCCTCCGGGCCCGCGCGCGTTGAGCCAAGCCCTCGACGACACCCTGGAAGGCTCGGAACCCCTGTTCCCGCTGGTCGAAGCCGCCCCCGAGGCGTTCGTCCGGCGCCGTCAGAGCTTCCGGCCGGCTTTCTCTCCGGCCATCTGCTCCGGTTCACCGCCGGGCTCCTCACGGCCACCCCGGCCACGCGCGTCGGTTCACCCGGGTCCGGCTCGACGCGATTCTCGTGGAGCCCCCACGCTCCCGCGGCGCACACGCCGCTTCTGCGCGCCCCGCAAACGCTGGAAGTCGCTGGCACATGTGCTTGGTGGCCGTAAACCGCTCACGTCACCTTAGCGGCTATGGCTCTTCCCCTGCAAACGTCCGGGTGTCGTGGCCGGCGCGGGTGGGGGACTGGCGGGAATTCCTTGCCACGCCCGTCGCGGAGGCCCATGTCCGGGCGCTCCGTCGCGACGCGCACCGCGGGCGGTCCGTGGGTGGCAGGCGTGTCCTCTGCGCCGTGGCCCCACCCCCCGCTCGACGGTTGCGGTCGGGCCCAACTGGTCTCAACGGTGCCGGCCAGCGTAAATCCGCATGGTGTCCCCGGAATTCATGAGCGGGATTTTCTCGCAGGGGAGCAGGCGTGCGACACAAGCCTTGGCGGGTCAACGCCGCACCCCGCTGGCGCTTGGCGCGGGGTCATTTTGAGCCGGGTTTTCCCGTTTGCGAAACAACGCAGCCCCTCGCGGCGCGACCCTCGCGTTCATCCTCCCAACTCGTTGCTTGCTCACCCGTCCCCCCACGATTCTTTCACTGGCTCTCAGGGCTCGTGACGCGCGCAAGCGGCCGGCGCGGCCGGGAGGATCGCGGTGCGGTCAGATCGTCCGTGTCGCCCGCGCATCCGCGGATGTCACAGCGGCTCGGAAACGTCGGCGCGAGCGGATTTGGTTTCGGGCAGTCTGACCGGCGGCGGTGCGTAACCGACGACGGCGCCGGCGCGGATTCTGGCGAGGTACGGGGAGAGTGTGGTGCCCGGCAGCGTCCGGACACCGTCTTCGATCGTGATCGGGCCCATTCCCGTCCCGGCGCCGATGACGCAGTTCGAACCGATCTCGATGAGTCCGTAGCGAAACTTGCCGGCCCCTTCGTAGGCGTGGACGGTCAAGCGAGAGAACGCGCCGATCAGCGTGTTGTCGCCGATGAAGATCAGCTCGGGGCGAAAGTGATCCAGCCACGCCATCTGCATGATTTCCACGTTCCGTCCCACGTGCGCACCCATCAGGCGGTAGAGTCGATTTTTCAGAGGCGTGCCCTTCAGCAGGAATGACAGCGCCACCAGCCCCATCACCAGGATACGGCGGCCCAGGGGCAGATTGATGGTGCGCCAACTCACGGCATTGCGCTCCTCCGGCGCACCCAGCCCTGAAATCGTATAGTGCCGACCGACGGGTGTGAGGTAGGCATCCAGCCGTTTCCTCCCTTCGGGCTCGTCCGGGTCGAGCGTCTGGACCGGCGTGGTCCTGCCGTTGGCCGATTTGCTGATGTAAATGGTCCGCCGCTTTTTCCTGCCGCGTTTGATGGCCCGACGGATGATGTCTTCCGTCACTTCGCGCATGACCGCCTTCGGGGTCGCCGTGGCGCGTGGTGTCATGATCGGCCCTCCGGGTTGCGGGAAATCCGATGGTGCGTGAAGGATAGCAAGCTTGGCCGCGGTTTGGAATATGACTTGACCGGGATCGGGCTTCTTGCATACGCTCCATGGAGGCGCCGCCGGTCCGGTTGGTCGGGCGTCCGGCGGACATCGCGGCGGAGCCCGGGTGGTCAGCGACGATGAGGTGACCCAGGCGGCGCTTCGCCGGCGGCGGCGAATCACGACACAATCAGCGGCTTGGAAGGAGCGTCAGCGAGGAGAGCGCCATGCTTGTCTGCAGGATCTACGGGGCTGAAGATCTGCGGGTGGAGTCGGTGCCCGAGCCGCAACCCGGTCCGGGCGAGGTGCTGCTCAAGCTGGGGGCGGGCGGGATTTGCGGGTCGGACCTGCACTATTTCCAGCACGGGCGGATCGGCAGTTTTGTCATCCGGGAGCCGCTGATCCCAGGCCACGAGATCTCGGGAACCGTAGCCAAGACGGGTGCCGGTGTGACGCGGGTCAAGGAGGGCGACAAGGTCGCCGTGAACCCGTCCCACGCCTGCGGCGCCTGCAAGGCTTGCCGTGCCGGGCGCGAGAACCTGTGCGCGAGCATGCGTTTCCTGGGGAGCGCCAGCGTCTTTCCCCACGTCCAGGGCATGTTCCGGGAATATTTCATCATGGGCGAGCGGCAGTGCCACCCCATCGCCGCCGACGTCAGCGCGAGCGAGCTGGCGTTCGCGGAGCCGCTGTCTGTCGCCCTCCACGCGGTGAATCGCGCCGGGAGTGTCCTCGGGAAGACCGTTCTGGTGACCGGGGGCGGTCCCATCGGATGTCTGATCGTCGTCGCCGCGCGGCTCGCCGGCGCGGCGCGCATCGCGGTGACGGATGTGGTCGACCGTCCGCTGGCGACCGCGAAGACCGTTGGCGCCGACCAGTGCGTGCGCGCGGATCGGCTCCCCGATCGCGCGGGCACCCTGGCGGAGGTGGTGGGCGAACCCGAGGTTGCCTTTGAGGTGTCGGGCAGTCCCGCGGCGCTGGCAACCTGTCTCGCGACCACGACGCGGGGCGGGCGCATCGTGCAGGTGGGGAGCCTTCCGGCCGACGGGGTGCAATTGCTCGCAAATCAGATCATGGCGAGGGAGATCGACTACGTGGGGACCTTCCGCTTCGGCGCCGAATTCGAGTGGGCGGTCGGGTACCTCACGGATCGCCGCGTGGACGTCCGGCCGCTCCTGTCGGCCCAGTATCCGCTTCGCGAAGCGGAAGCCGCCTTCCGCCTCGCGGGCGACAAGAGCCGCAGCATCAAGGTCCAGCTGGTGGCCGCGTGAGCTCCGGATCCTCGGCGTGGGGCTGCCGGCTGCCGTGCGCGGGCGAGCCTCCTACGTCGGCCGCCGCCAGATCATCAGGGAGTGTTCGCCCTCCTGCACGACCTCGCCCCGCTGGTTGAGCATCTGCACCGCCTCCCAGACGACTGCGCGGTCCGGCTTGGAGCGGCTCTCGCGCATCTTGGCGATGCGGATCTTGAGGTGCACGGTATCGCCGAGGAAGATGGGGCCGGTGAATTTCCAGGTGTACTCCAGCGAGGCCACGTAGCGGGTCTCGGCGAAAGCCGCGATCCGCTTCTTCAATCCTTCGATGATGCACATACCCAGCATGCCGTGGGCGATGCGGGTCTTGTAGGCCGAGCGCTCGCGGGCCCAGTGCTCGCTGGTATGAATCTCGTCATAGTCGCCCGAGAGCATGGCGAACAGCGTGACGTCGGCTTCGGTGATGGTCCGCGTCGGCGACGTCCACTCTTGTCCCACCTGGAAGTCCTCGAAGTAGACGGCCATGGCGTTCCCTCCGCGCGAGACTTGCCCGGGTTTCCACACGCGGACTGTAATTCCGACGCCGAGCATTGTCAACGCTTCCCCGCCGGGTCGTCGACCGGGCCGAGGCCGGCCCCCATGTCCCAAATGGCTTGACTCCCGGGGTCCGTGCCCCGACAATTCGCGCTCAGGCCGGTCACACCGATCCATGGCACCACCGAGCAGCCGAGGAGGGATGACGCCGATGAACGGACCGCACTTCAGGTTGGACGGAAAGGTCGCCTTTGTCACCGGCGGCGGCCGGGGGCTCGGCCGGGCCGGGGCCCTGGCATTTGCAGGGGCGGGCGCCGACGTGGTTCTCGTCAGCCGCACCCGCAGCCAGCTCGAAGAGACGGCGGCGCTGGTCGAGAAACTCGGGCGAAAGGCCCTGGCGGCGCCCGCCGACACCCGGAATGCCGCGGAGGTTGACGCGGCCGTGCAGGCCGCGCTCGACGCCTTCGGCCGAATCGATATCCTGTTCAACAACGCGGGCACGAACATCCGGAAGCCGGTGGTGGACATGCCGGACGAGGACTGGCACACCATCATGGACACCAACGTGCAGGGGGCCTTCCTGGTGGCGCGGGCGGTCGCCCGCCAGATGGTGCGTCAAGGATCCGGCGCGATCATCAATATGTCCTCGATGTCCGCCATGTCGGCGGAGCCGACGAAGGCGGTCTACGCGGCGAGCAAGGGGGCGATCGCGCTCCTCACGAAGGGCATGGCGCTAGAGCTGGCGCCGCACGGCATCCGCGTGAACGCCATCGCCCCGGGCTACATGCTGACCTCGCTCGTCAAGGGCGGTCTCGACGCGGACCCCGCGCGCAAACAGCGGGTGCTGGCGCGGATCCCGCTGGGGCGGCTCGGCGAGCCGGACGAGATCGGCGGGGCCCTGGTCTTCCTGGCCTCGGATGCCGCCGGTTATGTCACCGGCGCCACCATCGTCATCGACGGGGGCTGGACGGCGACGTAGCGCCGGGGTCGGCCCGGCGCAGGACCGTCCCGGCTTCCGCATGATGGGATAGCGTGTTATCTTTCATGCGCGAGGCGGGGGTCCCCACCCCGCGCGGAGAACCCCGGGACGCCATGCACATTCGAGAAATCCTGAAGCGCAGGCAGCCGTGCTTTAGCTTCGAGTTCTTCCCGCCGCGGACGAAGGAGGGGGCGGAACAGCTCTACGCGGCGATGGTGGATTTGGTTCCCCTGGGGCCGTCGTATGTCAGCGTGACATACGGGGCCGGCGGATCGACCCGCGAACTCACGCACGGCCTCATCCTCCGGATCCACCAGCACACGGGCTTGACGGTCGTCTCCCACATGACGTGCGTGGGCGCCACCAGGGGGCAGATCGGCGAGATCCTGCAGGAGTACCAGCAGCACGGGATCGAGAACATCATGGCGCTCCGGGGAGATCCGCCCAAGGGCGAGGCGTCCTTTCGCCAGCCCGAGGGGGGCTTCGCCCGCGCGGCGGACCTGGTGGCGTTCATCAAGACCACGTTCCCCGGGATGGGGATCGGCGTCGCCGGCTTTCCGGAGGGCCATCCGGAGACCCCGAACCGGCTTCGGGAGATGGACTACCTCAAGGCGAAGGTGGACGCGGGGGCCGACTACATCTGTACGCAGCTCTTTTTCGACAATCGGGATTTTTACGACTTCTGCGAGCGCTGCGAAATCGCCGGGATCACGGTCCCGATCATCGCCGGGATCATGCCGGTGAGCTCGCTGAAGGGGATGCAGCGCATGGCGGAACTGGCGCTCGGCGCACGCTTCCCGGCCCGCCTGATCAAGTCCCTGATGCGCGCGAAAGACGACGAGTACGTCGAGCGGGTGGGCATCCATTGGGCCACGGAGCAAGTCCGCGATCTGATCGATCAAGGGGTGGGGGGCGTGCACTTCTACACGCTGAATCGATCCAAGGCCACCCTGCAGATCTACGAAACCCTCGGCCTCAAGAACGTATCCGTATCGCGGGGCTGATTTCGAATGAACCAGAAACTCGAAGTCCCCATTCGAATCCCCGACGCGGACGATTGCGCCGCCTGTGCAGAGCGGCTCCGCAGCAACCTGGGCGATGGGGAGGGGATCGCCGAAGCCACGTTGGACCCGGCGGGGCGGCGGCTGACGCTGACCTATGATCCGTCGGTGGTCTCGCTTTCCACGCTGGAGGCCCGCGTCAAGGCCGCGGGGCTGGCGATGCAGCGGCGCTTCCGGCACGCGACGCTCCGGCTGGAAGGGCTCGACTGCCCCGAGTGCGCCAGCGCGGTGGAGCACAGACTGCGCCACGTGCCCGGCGTCCTGAGCGCCTCGGCCAATTTTGCGGCGGCCAGCCTGTACGTCGAATACGACGCCGACGCCACCGACCTCCACCGCGTGGCGGAGGCCGTGGCCCGAACCGGCTACCGGGCTGTCGCGCCGGGAGCGACGTCGGGTGTTGTCGTCCTCCGTGTTCCCGGGATGGACTGCCAGGAAGAGGTGACGGCCATCGAGGGGCGATTGCGGGCCTTGCCGGGCGCGGTGACCTGGCAGGTGAACCTTCTGGAACGAACTCTGCGGGTTCAGTTTGACCCCCGGGTTCTCGACGCCGGCGCCATCCTGAACGCCATCCGGGACCTCGGAATGACGGCCGAGCTGACCGAGCGGATCGCCCAGGCGGTGACCTGGCGGAAGGATCCGCTCCTGATCTCGACCGCGGTTTCCGGGGTCTGTCTCGCCGTGGCGCTGGCCGCGGGCCGGATCGGAATTCCGACGGTCTTCGACCCCATGTTCCATGGCCTGGCGCTCTGCGCCGGCGGTTGGATGACGGCAAAGAAGGCGGTGCGGGCGGTCCTGGCGCGCCGGATGGACATGAATGTCCTGATGACCGTCGCCGTCCTCGGGGCCGTCGCCATCGGGCAGTGGGACGAAGCCGCCACGGTCGTTTTCCTCTTCGCCCTCGCCCAGCTTCTGGAGACGTATAGTCTGGATCGCGCCCGCCAGGCCGTGCGCGGCCTGCTGGCGGTCGCCCCGCCCGAGGCGACCGTGCGGCGCGACGGACGGGAGCTGCGCCTTCCCGTGGCCGAGGTCGTGCCGGGCGAAACCGTCATAGTCCGGCCGGGGGAGCGCGTCCCGCTGGACGGGATAGTGCGGGCGGGCAGGTCGGCCTTGAACCAGGCGCCGATCACCGGTGAGTCCATCCCCGTGGACAAGCGGCCCGGCGCCCAGGTCTTCGCGGGCTCCATCAACGGCGAGGGGGCGCTGGAAGTGGAGGTGACTCATCGCGCCCAGGAGACGATGCTGGCCAGGATCATCGCCCTTGTCGAGGAGGCGCAGGCCCAGAAGGCGCCCACGCAAACCCTTGTGGAGCGCTTCGCCGCCGTCTACACCCCGGCGGTCATCGCCGGCGCGGTCCTCATCGCCACGCTTCCGCCGCTGATCCTGGCGGAGCCGCTGTGGCCGTGGGTGTACCGCGCCCTGGTCCTGCTGGTCATCTCGTGTCCGTGCGCGCTGGTCATCTCGACGCCGGTCGCGGTCGTGTGCGGTCTGGTCCGCGCGGCGGGGGCCGGGATCCTGATCAAGGGCGGGCGGTTTCTGGAGGCGTTGGGCGGTCTTCAAGCCATGGCGTTTGACAAGACCGGGACGCTCACCGAGGGGCGGCCGGTCGTCGCCAGCGTCAGACCGCTGGATGGCGCAGATGCCCGCGAGATCCTGCGGCTGGCCGCGTCTGTGGAGGCCCGGTCGGAGCATCCGCTGGCCGCGGCGGTCCTGAACGCCGCGCGGGAGGCGGGGATCGACTGGCCGGAGGCCACGGACTTCAGGGCGGCGACCGGTCGCGGAGCGGAGGCGCAGATCGGCAACGCCACGTATCGTGTGGGCAGCCACCAGTACACGGAGGATCTGGGGCTCTGCAACCAGGCGGTCGAGGCCATCCTCGACGAGCTGGAGAGCCAGGGGCAGACCCCGGTGATCCTCAGCGACGCCGGGCGGGTGCTGGGGGTGCTGGGGGTCGCGGATCAGATGCGCGAAAACGCTCCCGAAAGCGTGGCCGAGCTCCGGCGCCTCGGGCTCAGGCCCCTCGTGGTCCTGAGTGGGGACACGCGGCGAACGGCGGAAGCGATCGGGCGCCAGGCCGGCGCCGACGAGGTTCGGGCTCAGCTTCTGCCCGACGAGAAGGTGGCGGCAATCCAGGACCTCGTGCGGCGCCGCGGCGCCGCGGCCATGGTGGGCGACGGGGTGAACGACGCGCCGGCGCTGGCCGCGGCCACGGTGGGAATCGCCATGGGCGCGGCCGGCACCGACGCTGCCGTGGAGACGGCGGACGTGACGCTGGTTCGCGACGACCTCGGGCAGCTTCCCTTCGCCGTGCGTCTCGGACGGCGGACCCTGCGCATCATCCGGTTCAACGTCGTCTTGTCGCTCGCCACCAAGGCGGCCTTTGTGGCGCTGGCGGTGCTGGGCTCCGCCACGCTGTGGATGGCCGTCGCCGCGGACATGGGCACGTCGCTGGCCGTCATCGTGAACGGGATGCGGCTCTTGCGGGATCCCGCCCGCCGCAACCCCGCGCCGCACGCCGACCGGCCGGCGGGCCGATCGGCACGCGAGAGCGGATGCTGCGCCGTCGGGCGGCGGTCCCAGTAAAACCCCGGAGGCCGGCCGGCCCGCGCCACGGCCCCGAGCCGTCCCGCTCGTTCCGCCCGCGTTGGTCCCGCCGCGCGTGGAAGGCGGTGGACCGACGGCGCGTACCCGTCGGCTCCCGCCGGCCCTCCGCGGGACCTGTTCCGTCGCTGTAGGTCCGGACCGCCCGGTGCGCGGCGGCAGACAACGGCTTGCCCCGCTCGACGGATCTGCGGTACACTCGTCGCGGCCGCGTGCTCATCCCCCCGCAAAACCGAAAAGGACGATTCGGCATGACGGACGATCAGTCGCCCTTCACCATCCCGCCGGAGTTCGCGCGCGACGCCGCCCGCCGACTTCTTGCGGATCTCGTCGCCATTCCATCCCACGGTGCGAACGAGGGGCCGATCCTGGAATACCTGGTGGCGCGATTTCGGCGCCAGACCATCCCGTGTCGAATCACCGAGGTGAACGGCGCACCCATGAATGTCGTGGCCGAGGTCGGGCAGGGGGCGCGGGCGATCATCCTGAACAGCCATGTGGATACGGTGCCGCCGGGGGATCGCGCGCTGTGGCACACCGATCCGATGATCCCGACAGAAAAGGACGGACACATCTACGGCCGCGGCGCAGGGGACGCCAAAGGCTGTCTGGCGGCCATGATCGTGGCCTTTGAAGCGCTGGCGGCGCGTCGGGAGCGGCTGCCGGTGCGGGTCGTCTTGATGGCGGTGGGCGGTGAAGAGCGGGGCGGGATCGGGACAAAAACCGAGATCGCGAACGGCATGCGCGCCGACGCCGCCATCGTGGGGGAGTCCACGCTGCTCGAGCCGAAGCTGGCCCACAAGGGTGTGCTGCGGCTGGAAGTGGAAGTCAAAGGGAAAGCCGCCCACGCCAGCGACCCCGAGGCCGGCGTGAATGCGGTCGTGGCCATGGCGTCGGTGATCGCGGCGCTGGACCGGCTGGCCGCCGAGGTCCGCTCCCGGCAGGAACGACACACGGGGCGGGCCAGCCTGGTGATCTCGACGATCACGGGCGGCGTGGCGCTCAATGTCATCCCGGCGAGCTGCGTCATCTCCATCGACCGGCGGGTGTTGCCGACCGAGACGGAAGACCGGGCCAGGGAAGAGATCGTCCGCACCGTGACCGCCGCGCTGCCGGCGGGGGCGGGAGCCACCGTCGAGGTGCGGACGGTCCGGTTCGTGGCCCCGTCGGCGACCCCCGAGAATGCTTCGATCGTCCGCGCCGCGGAACAGGCTGCGTCGGAACTGCTGGGGAGGCCCGTCCGGGCGTCGGGATTCACCGCCACCTGCGACATGACCTATCTGGTGAACGGGGGGCGCATCCCCAGCATCATCCTGGGTCCCGATTCGATCGCCCTGGCCCACCAGGCGGACGAGCGCATGTCCATCGACGAGATGACGCGGGCCGTGGCGCTGTATCTCCGCACGGTCGAGATCTGGGCCGCCGACCACGGGATCTGACAGCATCGGGAGGAGAGCATGACAGGCGCGAAGCGGACCTATCGTCTCGAAGAGTTGAGCTGGCCGGAGGCGCAGGCGGCGATACAGGCGGGTGCCATGGCCGTGATCCCTGTGGGCAGTCTGGAGCAGCACGGCCGGCACCTGGCCGTCAGCACCGACAACGTGCTGGGCGATGCCATCGCCGAGGCGGCGGTCCGGACGGCGTCGGATCAAGGACTGAAGATTCTCCTCTGCCCTCCGCTTCACTATGGCTACACCATGCACAACATGGACTTTCCGGGGACCATGACGCTGCGTACGGAGACCCTGCTGGCCGTCGGTGTGGATCTGGTCACCAGTCTGGTCCACCACGGTTGCAGGAAGATCGTGCTGCTGAATTCCCACGGCAGCAACTGGAGCATCCTGGACCTCGTCTCGCGGGACGTGATGAACCGCCACCCGGAGGTCCTGGTCGCGGCCGTATTCCCTATCAAGATGGCGGCGGCGGAGCTGGAAAAGCTGCGGGAAGCCAGAGAGACCGGCGGCATGTCCCACGGCTGCGAGCTGGAGACCTCGCTCGTGCTCCACCTGCGCCCCGAGCTGGTGGA
This sequence comes from bacterium, assembly GCA_029580855.1. GTDB lineage: Bacteria > Methylomirabilota > Methylomirabilia > Methylomirabilales > 2-02-FULL-66-22 > 2-02-FULL-66-22. The sequence continues at coordinate 39,928 of JAKPQH010000069.1, forward strand.
CATGGACCAGGCGGTCCGGGACATCTCGCAGCCGGAGTCTCGATTTTACTGGCGGGACATCCTGCGGGGGAGTCGTGGCGTGGCGCTGGCGGACCTCACCCGGCACGCCAGCCGTACGGGGCTGGTCGGCGATCCCACGGCGGCCACGGCGGAGAAAGGGCGGCGGTTCTTCGAGATCATCGTGGCGGCCTGCGTGGATTTCCTGACGGAGTTCGCGCAGCGGGAAACGACGGTCACGCTGGATTTCCCGTTGACGCATCCACGGACCGACATCCACGGGTGATGGACACGTAGGACGCAATCCGAGATAGGAGGAAAGCTCATGGCACGGCAACGGTTCGTCGTCACTGTCGTCGCGGCGCTGCTGGCGGGGGCCGGTCTCCTGGCCGGTGCAAACGCGGCGGCGGCCGGTACGCCGGTCTCCGGCGGGACGCTGCGCGTCGCGCTCACGGCCAGCGCCCCCAGCCTCGACCCGCACTCGGGGACGCATCTGGCCATCCGCGAGATCGGGATGCACATCTTCGAAAATCTCTTGACCTTCGACTCCAGATTTCAGGTCGTCCCGCAACTGGCGGAGCGCTGGGAGACGAGCGCCGACGGCAAGGTGTACACCTTTTACCTGCGCAAGGGGGTCAAGTTCCACAACGGGCGCGAGATGACCGCGGAAGATGTCAAGGCGTCGGTGGACCGGTTTCGCGCGATGGCGCCGCGACGAAACGAGCTGGACGACTTGGAGAAGATCGAGGCCGTGGGGCCCTCGACGGTTCGTATGACCCTCAAGCGGGTAAACGCCGCCTTCCTGGCCGCCATCGCCAATCCGATCTGCCAGCTGGCCATCCTCCCCAAGGAGGCGGTGGAAGGGAAGCCCATCAACAAAGTGGACATCGTGGGGACGGGCCCGTACAAGTTTGTCGAGTGGATCCCCGACCGGTGGGTCCGGGTCGCCCGCTTCCCGGACTACAAACCCGAGGGGACGGTGGATGCCGGCGGTCTGGGCGGCGCGCGGCATGCCTACGCCGACGAGATCCGGTTCATTCCGGTGCCCGAGCCGGGGGCGCGCGTGGCCGGCCTGCAGACGGGCGAGTATGACTTCGCCGACTTTCTGCCCACGTCCGCGATGCCCCAGCTGACCGGGGACCGCAATCTGCGCGTGACCCGCCTGGGGCCGCAGAACTACCCGACGGTGTACTTCAACCACACGGGGAAGTTCAAGAATCTGAAGCTGCGGCAGGCGGTCCAGGCAGCCCTCAACATGGACGAGATCATGCAGGTGGCCAACGACGGCGACGGGCGCGTGGACCCGGGCCTCTATTTCAAGGAACAGGTCTGGTACACGACTGCGGGCGGGAAGCTCTACAATCAGAAAAATCCCGCCAGGGCCACGCAGCTGCTCAAGGAGGCCGGTTACAAAGGCGAGCCGGTGGTGTTCGTGACCAACACCAGCTACGATTATATGTACAAGGCGGCACAGGTGATTCAGGAGCAGCTCAAGAAGATCGGCATGAACGTCACATTGGGGGTCTACGACTGGCCCGGCTCGCTGGCGGTGCGCAAGGACATGACCAAGTGGGACCTGTTCACGTCCAGCCACTCGACCCGGTTCGATCCCAGCGCCAACGATTTTTACTTCCGGGAGAAGACAACCTTCTTTGGCTACAAAAACCCCAGGATGGAGGCGCTTCTCGACAAGGCCGGCGCCGCGGTCAAGTTCGAGGACCGCTTCAAGATCTACGAGGAGGTCCAGAGGCTCGTCTACGAGGACGTGGCCCTGCTCAAACTCTACGATCATTACACCTGGCAGGGGTACTCGGCCAAGTTGCAGGGCTACACCCCGTGGGTCATGGTGCGGCTCTGGAATGTGTGGCGTGAACGGTAAGAACCGACAGCGGAGCGGGGCTCCGCCTGAACGGCGGAGCAAGGCGACTGTCCCGCTCCGCCGTTTTTCTGTGTGAGGGTCGGATGCGGCAATGACCATTTACATTCTGCGGCGGGTGTGTGGCGTCGTCCCGGTGCTGATCCTGGTGGCGCTGGGGTCATTCCTTCTGGTGCATCTCGTCCCCGGCGATCCGGCCATGGTCATGCTGGGCAGCGACGCCACCCCCCAGCAGATCCAGACGCTCCGGACGCAGATGGGACTGGACAGGTCGCTTCCCGAGCAGTTCCTCATCTGGGTGCGGCACGCGCTCCGGGGCGATCTGGGCGAGTCGTTTTTTCTCGGGCGGCCGGTGACCCAGGCCCTGATGGAGCGGCTGCCCGCCACGATGCAACTGGCGGTACTCTCCCTGCTTTTTTCCCTGCTCATCGGCGTTCCCGCGGGGATCCTGGCCTCGGTGCGACAAAACAGCCGCTGGGACCAGCTGGTCATGGTCACGGCCATGGGCGGCATTTCCGTCCCCAGCTTTTGGCTGGGGCTGTTCCTGATCCTGGTCTTCTCCGTGAATCTGGGATGGTTGCCGAGCGGCGGGTACGTTCCTATTTGGGAGGAGTTCGGTCCGGGGCTCCGGATCCTGATCCTGCCCGCCGTTTCCCTGGGCTTTATGCAGGCCGCCCTCATCGCCCGGATGACCCGCTCCAGCATGTTGGAGGTCCTGCGACAGGACTATGTGCGGACGGCCAAGGCTAAGGGCCTCGGCTGGTGGCGGGTGGTTCTCCGGCACGCGCTCAAGAACGCCATGATCCCGGTCATCACGACCGTCGGCACGGCGTTCGGCGTCCTTCTGGGCGGCGCGGTGATCGTCGAGATCGTGTTCACGTATCCGGGGCTGGGGCGCTTGGTGGTGCTGGCGGTGCAGCGGCGCGATTATCCCCTGGTCCAGGGTGCGCTCTTGCTCGCATCGGTCATCTACGTGGCCGTGAATCTGGCCGTCGACCTGCTCTATTCCGTGTTTGACCCGCGGATCAAGTATGAGTGAGCCGTCGGTGAGCCTGGGCGGCCGTCCGAGAGGGTTTCGCCAATCGCCCGCCCGACAGCTCCTCGGACGCCTCCGGGGGAACCGCCTCGCGGTCAGCGGCTTCAGCCTGCTGTTGCTCGTTTTCCTTGCGGCTGTCCTTGCCGGCATCCTGTCGCCCTATGATCCGTTGACGATGACCGTGTCGGACCGGATGCAGTCTCCGAGTGCCGCGCACCTGATGGGGACGGACAACTTCGGCCGGGACGTCTTCAGCCGGGTGCTCCACGGGGCCAGACTGTCCCTGGAGGTAGGCGTGGCGGTGATGCTCCTCACGGTAGGGGTCGGCGTTCTCTTCGGCCTCGTGTCGGGGTACTTTCCCCGATTGGACGGACCCGTGATGCGGGTCATGGACGCCATGATGGCGTTTCCCGCCATCCTCTTCGGCATTGCCATCATGGCCGTGCTGGGCCCGAAGACCGTCAACGTCGTGATCGCGCTCTCGGTGGTCTACGCGCCGCGGACGGTGCGGATCGTGCGGGCGTCGGTCCTGGCGACGAAACAGCTGGATTACGTCGAGGCGGTGCGGGCCCAGGCGGCGGGGCACCTGCGGATCCTGTTTCGACACATCCTGCCGAACTGTCTTTCCCCGCTGGTGGTCCAGGCGACGTTCAACTTCGCTTACGCCGTCCTGGCCGAGGCGTCGCTTTCCTTTGTCGGTGCGGGGGCGCCGCCGCCCACGCCGAGCTGGGGCAACATCCTGAGCGAGGGCCGTATCTACATGCAAAACGCGCCCTGGATCACGATATTCCCCGGGTTGGCCATCGCGATCACCGTTCTGGGCCTGAATCTGGCGGGAGATGGCCTGCGGGATATCCTGGATCCGAGGATGAAGACGTGACGCGCGATCGAACAGGCGGATGCCGCTGACGAGGCGTGGGGCGGCCTCCGCGCGGCACGCCGAGGCGTCCCGCCGCGCCCGCGCCGGTCAGACGGACGGGGGCATCGCTACGCAGCCGATCCGCCGCGTTGGTCGGGAGGAGAGACCCCGCACATGGGAGACGTGTGGATTGCGTTTGGATTGACGCTGTTCGCAGGAATGGCGACTGCGATTGGAAGCGTCATCGTCTTCACGGTGAAGAGACTGGACTACCGCTTCCTGTCGGTGACCACAGGATTCTCGGCCGGCGTGATGTTGTATGTATCCTTCGTGGAGATCTTCTTCAAGGGGATCGATGCGCTGGTGGAGCGCTTCGGCCAAACCGGAGCGCACTGGGTCAACGTGGGGTCGTTCTTTGGCGGAATGTTGCTGATCGGGTTGATCGACAATCTGATCCCCGCCGCGGAGAACCCGCACGAACCCCACTCGGAAGCGGAAACGTCGCCCTTGCAGGACCCCTCGGCGCCCATGCCGGATTTTACAGTCGTGTCAGCGTCAGCGCGGGAAGCTTCGGACACACACGATCACGGTGCTCATCGTAAGCTCCTGCGCATGGGGCTGTTCACCGCATTGGCCATCGGCATTCACAATTTCCCGGAAGGGTTGACGACCTTCCTCGCGGCGCTCCAGGATCCCGGCCTGGGCCTGGCCATCGCCATCGCCGTGGCGCTGCACAATATTCCAGAGGGAATCAGCGTCGCCGTCCCCGTCTTCTACGCCACCGGCAGCCGCAAGAAGGCCTTCCTCTATTCGGCGCTCAGCGGGCTGGCGGAACCGATCGGAGCGATCATCGCCTATGTGGCGATCCGCTTCTTCCTCGGCGGCGGCGCCGGGGTGATTCCTCCGGAAATCATGGGGGTCCTTTTTGGCGGCGTGGCCGGCATCATGGTGTATATCAGTCTGGACGAGCTGCTCCCGACAAGCCGCGCCTACGGCAGAGGGCACGATAGTCTCTTTGGACTGGTCGCGGGCATGCTGGTGATGGCCCTCAGCCTGTTGCTGATGAAGTAGCAGGACGTCTTGGTCGACAAACGGCCCTTGCGCCCAGGCGACGGCCCGGCTGCGGGGCCGTGACGTTCGGCGCGGGCACGCGGCACAGGCACAGCACGGGCCGCGATGAGTCGATGCTCCTGCCCCGTTCTGAAGGGGGGAGTGGAGCGGGCCCTGGAGTCCGACTCGGGCACCGCCACCCCAAGGAGTCGCGGGCGCAGGTGGCGGACGGACCTTCGGGACCGGCGGCGGCGATTTCGGTCGTTTCGGCCGACTCGCCACGGTCCGTTCCGCGGGCCGCCGCGCCGGCCCGCAGAGCCGGGCGACCGGCGGATCGCGGGCGAAGCCCCGGAGCTGCGCCACCCGGCGGCCCCGACGACGAACAGTAGGATGAGGAGGAACACCACGCGCCCGGCCCCGTAGTCGCCGAAAGCTCTTGGCGGAGGCGCCGGTGCAAGTCGAGGAGCCGACAATCCCGGGGCAACCACCCCCGCCCTTCCTCCGATGCGAGGTCCTGCGGCACGAACTCGGTCCGGGCATCGCCTTTGACCGACCGACAGAGGCTTGCTATTCTCAAGCGCACGATTGGGGCCTCCGGTGTCGAGAGAGTTGCCCGGCGGCGCTCTCCATCCAATCCATGCGGGCGGCCCTGGTGTTCCGGTCTGGGCATGGCTCGAGTCGGGTGTTATTTTCGGCTCAGGATCGGCTGTGATGCGGGGTAGTCCGTCGGGTTCCAAGATCTTACGTGCAGGGGCGGCGATCTTCGGCGCCGTGTGCGCCGGCATGGGCCTCGTCGTACTGGCAAGCGTCTCCGGCTGCCTGCCGACTCCGAAATCGTTCACGTTCCCAAAGCAGGTCATGGCAATTCTTGGAGCGGGTGTGTTTGTCTCTGCCGGGCTCGGCATGCTGCTGTTCGGTCTTGGTGCCAAGGCTGCGGCCGCCCGGCTGGGGGTCATCGCGCTTCTCGTATTCGTGGTTACATTCAACTGGATTGCCTTCGGCCCGGGCGAGCGCAATTTCACGCGCAAGATCGGCTCCCGCTTCACCCAGACCAGGACCTTCCAAGCGTCAGAGATTGAAGGGAGAGCCGTCTTTGGAATCGTGGCGGGGGTGATGGATCTTTTGGTCATCTACGGCCTGATCAAAGCGAAGCGACACAAAATCTGACAATGCGTCCAGGTTCCCCGCCGCCTACGCCCCGCCGAAAAGCCCTTCCCTCCCCCTCAGGGTTCCGATACAATGGCCACAGTCTCTCGGCGGCGGTCTAGTCCAACCCGGCGCTCGCGGCAGGTCTGGCGCTCTCCTCGGTCCTCGCTCGCGCCTGTCGCCCGCCGGATAAGAATTCATTCGTCAGACGGCTTCGAGCGTATGCACTGGATATATCTGATCTTGGCGATACTGTTCGAGGTGGCAGGGACAACCTGCATGAAGCTGTCGGCCGGATTTTCGCGGTTGGTGCCCTCGGTTCTGATGGGGGTCTTCTATGTTGTGTGCTTCGGGTTCCTGACGTTGACCCTCAAGAAGGTCGATGTGGGAGTCGCCTACGCGCTTTGGAGCGGCACGGGCACGGCGCTGATCGCGGCCATCGGAATTTTATGGTTTCGGGAGCCGATGACGTTGCTGAAGGTCTGCGGGTTGTTGGCCATCATAGGCGGCGTCGTCGCCCTGAATGTATCGGGTGGGACCCACTGAGGTGACGCTGTCCCACCACATCGCCGAGCGAACGCGGGCGGGGGACGTCAGTTCGTTCGACCGCGCTGAACGCGCTCGACGGACGGCGAGCGACCGACGACAATCGGCCCGCACGGTCGCGCGGATCGAGTAGCGCCGGCGGCGCCGGAGGGTCCGGCGCGCCACCCGGTTCCCGGAAGGGAGCGGGATGACCGGGCGCTATGCATGCGCACGCGTCGTGAGATCCTCCGCCGGAAGCGGACGGTGGCCCGCAGCCAGCGCGAGGTGGCGGCGAGCCTGCAGGTCGGTGTCGGAGTGGTGACCAGCGTCCTCCGCCGGGCCATCCACGCCGGCCCGACCTGGGCCCGGGTCCGCGGACTCGCCGACGACATCCTGGAAGCCCGCCTCTACGGGAGGGCCAGTCCGGGTGGCCGCCGCCCCCCCCGGCCGGATTGCGCCTGGATCCACACCGAGCGCACGCGGCCCAGGGCGACGCTGGAGTTGTTCCACCTGGAATACCTCGAACGGCATCCCGACCGCTACCGCTACATGCGGCTCTGTGACCCCTACCGTCAGTGGCTCGCCCGGCACCGCCTCGCGACGCGCCAGGAGCACCGGGCCGGCGAGAAGGTCTTCGTCGATTACGCCGGGCAGAAGCCCTACCTCATCGATCCGACGACGGGGGAGCTCATCGCGGTCGAGCTCTTCGCCGGGGTCCTCGGCGCCAGCAACTATACGTACGCCCGGCTCCTCGCGCAACTGGCGCGGATGGGTGTCCTGTCGCTCGACGACGTCGCTTTCCAGCCGCTCCTGCAACCGGCTGCTGCACAACAGCCACCGACTCGTGCGAAAAGAACCCTCACGCCGAAAGGAGGAGACACTTGAAGACTGACGACGCGGGCGTCGCTACGCTCTATTCAGGATGGCCGATCGGCGCCTTCACGATGGTGCGATCTGCGTCTTTCCCGATGGGCGGCACCTGTATTGTTGTCAAAGGCAGGTTATCATAACGGCGATCTTTTACAAGGAAACATCATGGCGAACTCGGGGCAGAGAATATTCTATGGCTGGGTAATCGTATCGTCTTTCCTGGTTATCAGCACTATGGTTTACGGGTTAACCCAATCTTTCGGAGTGTTCTTTAAGCTGCTAGGAGCCAATTTCGGCCTGACCCGGGCGGAAACATCAGCCATAGTCTCGACTCAAAGCATCTTCGGTACTCTTGTTGCGTTTGCCGCCGGCTGGGCGCTGGACAAGTTCGGGCCACGGATGATTGTCTTGATTATAGGGGCAAGTCTCGGTCTTGCCCTGGTGCTAACCAGTCAGACTACTGCTCCCTGGCAATTATTTATGCCGCATCCGGATCGAGTGTGGGTAGCCCCCAGATGTAGGGGGTGAGCAAGGCGCGCGAGTAGCCACCCGAGCGCCGCGCGTGGTATCGTCCCGGCCACGAGAGGAGACCGGCCTATGGACGATACCGAACTGTACGCGAAGTTGTTGGGGATCGCCGCCCCGTGGCAAGTAACCCGAGTGACGGTGAACGTGCCGGCGGAGCGCATTGACGTGTGGGTGGAGGAAGCGCCGGGGATCCAGTTCCCCTGCCCGACCTGCCGCACGCTGGCGGCGGTGTACGACCACACCCCGGCCCAGGTGTGGCGCCACCTGGACACCTGCCAGTGCCAGACCTACGTCCATGCGCGGCTGCCCCGGACGACCTGTCCCCTGGACGGGGTGAAGCAGGTGCCGGCCCCGTGGGCGGAGGCGCGGTCGCAGTACACGCGGCTCTTCGAGAGCCGGGTGCTCGCGACCTGCCGGGAGTGCAACGTGAGCGGAGTCATGCGGCTGCTCGCGACCAGCTGGGACGCCACCTGGGGCGCGCTGACCCGGGCGGTGGCCCGCGGGCTGGCCCGGAAGCCGCGCCGCGTGCCCACCCGGCTGGGGATCGACGAGAAGGCCATCCGCAAGGGCCACCACTACGAGACGGTCGTGGTGGACCTGGACACCGGCACCGTGGAAGCCGTCCTCGATGACCGGACGCAGGCGAGCCTGGAGGCCTACTACCGGCAATTTACTGAGGAGGAGTTGGCGACCATCGAAGCCATCGCCATGGACATGTGGGAGCCCTACATCCTGGCGACCCACGCCTGTGTCCCCGGGGCGGCCACCAAGATCGTCTTCGACAAGTACCACGCGGTGCGTGCCGTGACGGCGGCGGTCGACGAGGTCCGTCGCCACGAGCACAGGGTCCTGCAAGCGCAGAAGGACGACCGGCTCACGGGGACGAAGTACCTGTGGCTCTGGAACGCGGAGCGGGTCCCCGAGTGGCGCCGGGCCGAGTTCGACGCCCTGAAGGCGGCCGAGCTCAAAACCAGCCGCGCCTGGGCCATCAAGGAGGCGCTCCGGGGCTTCTGGGACTACGTGTACCCCAAGTGCGCGGCGAAGTACTTCAGCGCCTGGTACTTCTGGGCCACGCACTCGCGCTTGGAGCCCATGATTAAAGCCGCCAAGACGCTCAAACGGCACCTGGCCAATCTCCTGACCTACGTGCGGCACGGCATCACCAATGCCACGAGCGAGGGGGTCAACAGCAAGATCCAGACGGTCAAGCTCATGGCCTGCGGGTACCGGAACCGGGAGCACTACAAGACGGCGATCCTCTTCCATTGCGGCGGCCTGGACATGGACCCCCGACCAGCGGCCGGGTGAGTGATCCGGTCCCTGTGGGACCCCCTACATCTGGGGGCTACCCACACGGAACCCGGAAGGACCCTATTTTATTTCCGATTTGCAGAATCGAACCTTCCCAGACTTCTCCGGAAGTATGTCGTCAACCCAGTCGATTTGGAACAAGAGTTCCGTTTGAAGAAAACGACATATGCTCTCTTTCAGTTTATCCAGATCCTCGTTGCGGAATCTCTCCCCCTTGACAATTTTCAAATTGAAGAAGTTATAATCCTTTTGGATAATTTGCATTTTCTTGATCCCATCATGCTCCTTGATGACGCGACTCGTAAGTGCGACCCCGGGGATGAGTGTCCCATCCCGCTTCTTGAAAGTATCTACGAGCCGTCCACTCACTTCGAGTAATAAAGGCAGCCCAGACCCACAAGGGCATGGGCGCGTTGTCAGGACGCCGGTGTCTCTGATTCGATAACGAATGAGTGGCATCGCTTTGTTCCAGAGATCAGTGAGAACGATTTCGCCCACTTGGTCAAACACTGGGACTCCGTTCCGCAGGACTTCTAGAAAAACTCCAAAGGCGTTTACATGGAGCCCGCAGTGTTCTTGGCACTCAGTTGCGAGATGCCCCAATTCTCGCGTCCCATACCAGTTGAATATTTTGCTGTTGAATACCTTTTCAATTTTCTCTCTTTGGTAATCGTAGAGGTATTCGGCTGCAACGTTGATATGCGAAATGGGAAGCTCCAGATTTGCCCTCTCCAAGAAACAGGAAAAGTAGTAAAGTGGCGTAGGATACGCTTGCAAAACCTTGGGTCGGAAGTCTCGTAGTCTTACATAGTAAGCGCGGAAAATCTCGTCATTTAACATGTCTGTTGGTAAGAAAATACCGGGGCCTAGAGCCCAACGCCTAATTCTGCTTCGAAGCGTATCGCTTCCCGCATAATCCTGCTTAGCTCCCCAAAGGAAGGCAACGCGATCCCCGACGTTAAAACCGAACCAACGGCTAAAAAAAACGGTTGCCGCTCGCCTCCTTGCGACGCAATCTCGATCCAAGAAAATGCGAATGGGCGAATCCGTAGTTCCTCCGGTTGCCGAGACTATTAGCGTTTTTTTATCAATTTGGGGATCAAGCAACTCCTCGGAGTACCTTCTGATGTCCTCTCGCTCTAAGAGCGGAATCGTGCGGAAATGTTCCAGGCTCTCCAGTGTGAAAGCAGCAGATAGTGCTCCTGCGCGCCTGCTTCGGTAAAACGGGTTTGTTGTATACGCGTATTCAACAATCCGTTTCAACTGTTGCCATTGAAATGCTCTGATGTCCTCGGGGTTACTCTTTGACAGATTCTCCACGTGTTTCACGTAGGATAGTCGCGTGTCGCCACGTTGGAAGTCCGCCAAGACATTTGCAAGGTACCTTAGCTGGTTCATAAATCACCGTGCCCCCTGTCATATCTGCGCGTTAGCCTGAGGATAGGACCCATTCCTTGTGTGCTGCTGGAAGCAGTTAGGCCCGGATGGAAAAGTCTTCATGGCGGCGTTGCCCATAGCGTACCTGCGCAAATCGCTAATGCCATTGATCGCGTGTATGTCGATGAAACCAACGACGGTATTGTCGTCCGCTGCGTGCATGACCATGCTCGCGATGCCACCATCATCATCTTCTTTATTGTCAATTGGATTTTCGAACGACAAGGCACATAAATTCAAGGACTCCTCTACACGATGCTTCGTGACTTTGACCCCTCCCCACAACCCGAAGCGTGACCACGACGAAACAGAACGTCAAATTCACCGCTGAGCTCACAGGCAAAGACGGCACGTGAAAAACGTCCAAAGGTCCCCGCGCCCGTATCCTCTGTGATCATCTTTCTTTGCAAGGCAAAGAGATCAGAATTCTGCGGATCGCCCTCGTAAAGAACCACGGCAGATGAAAAACCACATCGCTTCACGCACTCAAGCGCGGTAGAGTTGATTTCGTTCTTGCTGCCATACGGGTAAGCAAAAGACGTGACTATCTCCCCGAGGTGTTCCTCGATAACCCGCTTGGATTCGCAGATCTCGTCCTGGATCTCCGCCGCGCTCAAGCGAGAGAGAACCGGATGTGTGACCGTGTGGGCGCCGAACACGATGCCCGATCGTCGCATGGAGCGAATCAAGTCCCAACTCAGCATTCTGTCGCGGAACAGTGCATCCGTGCGGGAATACCCGAGCTGAGAGAGAATGTGGTCGAGTAGAGCGCGCCGCTCCGTTGAGGAAAGTCGCCTCGCGTGCCGATCTACTTCTGCGATGGCCACCTCTTTGCCATAAGCGCTATCCAGGCTATATGCACGCAAGCCGTGGCGAGAAAGGTCGAGCGTCTTCATCCCTGTGTGATGGACGACCAGAATCAGCGCGTACACGAAAGTCGGAAAGTTTTCGTCAATCGGGTTGGTGGTCAAATAGATCGCGGCCGGAAGACACAGCTTGGACAAGATGGGTAATGCGAACTCGTAGTTGTCCCGGTAACCGTCGTCAAAGGTGAGCACCACTACATTATGTGTTAGGCGTCGGCCAGAACGGACAAGAGCTTCTACGTGCGACAGTGGAACGACCTCACAGTGGCGCGTAAGGAATCGCATTTGCGCTTCAAATGTTGTCGGCGAGACAAAAAGATTCAGCGAGAAAGGGCCGGGATTCACGCCGTGATATGCCAGGATAGTGATCTTTCCACCGTACATTTGTGTACGCGTAAACGTGAACAACCACCACATCCCCGAATAAAAGAGAATCAAACCAACGATGTGCTTGAGTACCCGCCGACATAGTTTGCGGAAGTCGAGTCGTGTAATCATCTTCGTTCGTTTGTGTGGCCGGGTGAAACGCCACGCAATTGTGGCAAATACTTAGGTCCATCGGAGCGATCCCGGCCAGGATTCGCTGCAAGGTAAAACCGGATGATTAACCTCTCGTGTGGTGTGTTAACGAGGATGGCGTTGAGCGCCAAAATTTCGGTAGAGCCTCGATAACGCTTACACCTCGCTTGGCGTGTCGCTTGAGGGCAACGGCAGCACGCAGACTATGGCCGAGCGGCGTTGGGCTGAAAACCACGGTGGTGGCGCTGTCGGGTGTAATGTTGGCATACCGGTGCTTGTAGCCGTGGTCCCATGGAAAAAGGTGGAAGAGTTGAAGGCTCGGAGCGTGTGCCTGAAGATCCTGGATTATGTGGAACAATAGCAGGATAGAGGGCGAGAACTCCGCATATTCTTCGTCGAAGCCCGTTTTGGCGTAGTGAAAGGTGTCATGCTCGGTGTAGCCAAATACACCTGCGATGGGTTTGCCATCTATTTCGAGGAAATATAAATGCAAACACCCTTTGCGCGCGAGGATATCCAGAAGTCCGGAATAGTATGTACGAAAAGCAGGAGAGGTTCTCAGAATGGAGGAATTCGCATCACCTTTCCAGCCAGCGTCCTCAATGCGCAAGAAGGCATCCCAGTGAGGCAAAGCCTCTGCATCTCTGTAATGCCGGTACACCGCCCCGCAAGAACGCCCGAGCCTCTTTTTGTAATAATGGTAGTTCTTTCGAATATTGGACGACAGGTGCTCGAAATACTCCTCGAACGGCTTATCCAGAGTAATGCAGAATGTTCGGTCGAATGTTCGACGCCAATGACAACGGGTCGCATTCAAAAGAGATTCTGGAAATGGCCCCGGGGAAGAGGCGAAGGGATATGTAAATTCGTAAACCAGACCGTCCCAAAACCATCGATCTTGACGAAAAAACCGTATCAGGGTATCCAGCGCGCTTTCCTCATTGCCTTTTGAGAGAAGAGCGCCGCTGTGCGCGCAGTGAGCGTTCGTCAGACTATGGAGGATTCGTACTCCGAGCTTTCTTTTCCGAAGAAGTGGCAAAAATCCGACCGGTTCATCGTCCTTGTATACCCCATACAACCACAACTCACCTTCAGAGGAAAAGCATCGATCCCACAGCTCAAGAAATTCCCACGTCAGAAAAGGCGAGTCATTACGGCTGTTCTCGTACACACGTGTCCAATCATCGCGAAGTGAGGAACTTTCAAAGCGGTGACGAGTGCATGACAAAGGCATTTACGTTCCTTTTGAGAAAAACGGACCTGGGCACGAGCGGACGCACCGCTGCGAGAGCACACGGGCACCCGTTAGGCGGTTTAGTTGCGAGGATGGCGTTCGTTGCCATTCAGCAATCTTGAATACAGGGCCATGTGGGAGTCAACCATTCTTCTAATGGAGAAATTGCCTCCGTAGATATCCGCTCGCGCGTTGGCTTCAAGCTGTTGTCGCAAACCTGGATTGTCGAGTATCCGGAGGATGCGCTCCGCCAATTTCGATATATCGCCGACGGGAACTACGAAGCCATTGTGCCCATCCTTTATCAACTCTCGATTACCACCGGTGTCGGTGCAGACGGTCGCCTTCCCGCAACCCATATATTCGATTATGGCGTTTGACAAACCTTCGGAGTTGGAGCAGAGAACGCTTACGTCGAAGTGTTTTATGAAGGGGACGGTGTCGTGTACGCTCCCGGTAATACGTACACGGTTGGCGATCCCCAAGTCATTTGCGAGACGACGGGTCTCAGCCAGGTCTTTTTCGCCCCCACCGCCAACGATAGCCAGCGCGGCATTCGGGTACCGCTGATGGATGATCGTGAGTGCTTTCAGGAGATCCGGGTGGCGCTTTATTGGAGAAATGTTCGCCACAATTCCAATGATCGGATCCGTGGGCCCCAGCTGCCATCCAGCCCGAAGGCGTGGCGCCGCCGCCGCGTGAAATTTCGCGTGGTCGTGACCGTTATAGATAACCGTTATTCGATCCTCTGGAAACCCTTCGCGGCGGTGTACATTCCTACGTACCGCATCACAGTTTGCGACGATCCGGTCAACAAAAACGTTGGCAAATTTCAGCGCAGCGAGGGTGCGAGGGTTGTACCAAAAACCCATGTCTCTCCGAGAAGTTATTACGCGAGCGCCGGCCAATTTGCAAAAAAGAGGGGCGACTATGGAGCTATCAACGAAAAACGTGTGCACCAGCCGTGTGCCGGATGCCCGCAAATGCCGCGACAACTGGAATAGACGTAAAACAGTGGACGGCGTTTTTAGCTTCCGAACACCGAGCACAGCGGTCTCACAAGGAAAATACTCTTTCGCCAAATAGGCCGTCGGCTGAAGAGCGATCAAACGAGGTTCATATCTTGTGCGATCCAAGTTTCTGATGAGTTCGAATACTTGCCGCTCCGTTCCGCCGTTTGGCGTGTAAAAATAATCCATAACGTAGAGAATCTTGGTTGGCTGTTGAACCGATCGCATGGCGTCGCCAATCTAGCCTTGAGCTACGGGAAGCGCGTCTAGGCCAAATTCATTTCAGGCTGGATCGTGGGGAGATACTTGGGAGAGACCGACCGGAAGACGCCGGAGGGGCGCTCCCGCGCACTCCTCACTCCCTGGTTCGAACGGCATGTCCAATGCGGTCCTGACGTCTGACGGTTCAGAAAACCCCGAACGCCGAGCTACTCCCCAAAAGTCGCCCTTTTGATTGCGACGAGCTTTTGAGTGACATTGAATGGAAGGAATGACGCCGCGCGATACAAATAAAAAACGGGGCTCACAGCAAACTCTTCCGTCACGTGGCCGCGATGAATCATCGCACGGGCTTTGGAGGGATAGCCCTCTTTGAGATATTCCTTGAACAGGGTTGTTCTCGCGTTCCGCTCGGCGCGAAGGATGGTTTCGGTCGGAGGCCTGTTGGGGCTTTTGGACGGATGATAGATCTTACGGCAGATATCGAGATAACACTCCAGCGTCTGATACCGCCTCGCATGGGTGAGCCGTGGCCCCCCATGGGCGCGATTCTCGGCAGTGGGCGTATCCAGGAAGAGAAGATCGCAGGCTTCACTCAACCGACAAAAAAACCAGTAGTCCTCCCAGGTAGGATAGCTCTCAGCAAATCTGACCTCCGGCGTCAGTTGTTCTCTTGCCACAAGCAATGTCCAGCATGCGGCGCAGGGTGCCTTGAGGAGAGGTGCGAAAAGATTCCCTCCGTAGACTGTGACCGGCGTATGGACTTTTGGGCCCGTCGCGCTTAGAACTCTCCGCGCGTCATATTCCTGTGTATAGATGTCCAGCCACTTCATGCTGGCTTTGCCGTTGAAACATTCGAGCCAGTAGCCGAGCCCGTTTTCGATCACGATTCGCTGCTCGGAAAACGTGTAAAAGTTCGTATGTACGGCACGATATTCCCGGAATGCTTCGAGCATCCGAAACTGCAGTGAGAGCTTGTGGGGCAACCACCGATCATCCGAGTCGAGAAACGCAATCCACTCACCCCTGGCCACCTCGATACCGTAATTACGTGCGACACCGGCCCCCCGATTCTTCTGGTAGATGTATCGTACACGCGGACCAAAAGATTTGACGACGTCCGCGGTGTTGTCTGTCGAGCCGTCGTCAACGACGATGATTTCGAGTTCGCAATCCGTGACGTCCTGCCGGATCACACTCTCTATGGCCTCGGAGAGGAGACGGGATCGGTTATATGTCGGGATGATGACGCTCACCGATCTCAAGCCACACCTCCATCCGCTGCTGCGGCTCACCCGGTCCGCGGATTCCACACGACTTGCCGTCGACCGACGAGTGCGGCGCCGAATGCGTGAGCCGAGGCCAGGTTCAAGAGACAAAAATAATATGGGAGCAGAAGGAGCCGACTCGACTGGCCACGCCGGTCGAGAAACCAACCCATGAGGGCGATAAGATAGAAGGTGGTCTGCAACAGGCAGAGAGCAAAAAAGGAGAAACCGCGGCCGGCGAGCGCAAGATTGGATACGTAGGCGAACGTGAGAAAAAGAAACGCCCCGTAGCGAAGGAACTTATGCGATAGAAGCTGCCAGGAATATAGTCCGAAGCGTAACGGGTTGAAAAGGGTTTTCATGTCCCAGAGGGCGCGCAGAGCCCTCAGAGACACGCGCACCCGCATCTTGTACTCGTCCCGTGCCTTGACCAGCGCGGTCTCTCGCAGGATTGCCGCGGGTTCAAAAACCACACGGTACCCGCGCTTCACCACCATCATGGGCAAGACGAAATCCGGCTGCTGGTCGGCCCGCATCGGTTCATACAATTCCCGCCGCACGGCATCGATCCCGCCGTTTACCCCGACAAGCGAACCCGCCCGCGTTTCCGCCAGACGGACGACATTCTCGTAGTCCATGTATGTCGAACACCCCTGGCTCACGTTGCTCGAATCTTCAGGCCTCACGTAGCGGATCTGGCCGGTGACATACCCGACCGTCGGGTCTGAGAAATTGGCCACCAACTCCCGCAGTGCGCCTGTATCGTACAGCGAGTTCGCATCCGAGAACACCAGGATGTCGCCACGGGCGACGCGAGCGGCCATGTTCAAGGCAGCCGTCTTTCCGGCCCGCGGTTCCTGCCGTAGAAGCTGCACCCTGTCCGCCTGGAATTCGCGGACGATGGCGTCGGTCCGGTCGCTGGACCCGTCGGACACGACAAAGATCTCTCGCTTCTCCCTCGGGTAATCGAGCTGGATCTTGTTCTCCAGGGTCTGGCGGATGTGCGCCTCTTCGTTATAAGCAGCGATCAGGATGGTGACGGTCGGTTCCAATGGATCCCGCTTGACGCGCCGGTTGAGTGCCGCTCCGCACAGGGCGATCAGGATAGGATAACCGACGTAAATGTACACAATGACGCCGACCGATACCCAAAAGACAAGCGGCCACATCGGAACGAGTGCCCCCCCATTCGGACGGACAAGTCGTCCGCATCTTTCCGCCTATTGCTCAGGAACGGCTCGATAAATGGCTGTGCACGGCGCGGACGAGGTTCGGCAAAAAAACGGATTCGGACGCAGAGGGTTTTGGTTGTCCCTCGGCGACCGCCCGCTCGCTGAAGACGACGACGAGCGCTCCGTTTGTCCGCCGGTGCCGGAACGCGTCGTAGAGAATATAGAGTTTCGCCGCGTAGCGGTTCGCGACGATGCGGCCGTTGATGTCGAACCAATAATACACCGACCAACGTTTCCCACTCTGCGATAAGAGCGTCCGAGAGATCCGAGGGGGTGAGTCCGCAGACCGTTGCAGATAGAGCGCCTCGGCCCCGTCGGCTAGTCTGCGCGACTGGGAATCCACGAGCTTTCTGTTGGCGTCCTGAGACCGAAAGTACCCGACATAGAGCCCGAATGCCTCGCCGGAAGGGCCGCGGTAGAGGCGAACGAATTCTTCGTCAGTATACGCAAGGCGAAACGGAGACGCCTGAAGGCTGGCCGGTTCACCGACCCACCCGTCAAGCTGCCCGGGCAACGAGCTCAACGATCTTGGCAGCTCGACCGGCGTCAGGTGATGGAAATAATAGATGGCCGCCGTGCCGAGAAGCGTCAGCAACGCCACCGCAACGGCAACGTTCCACCGACGGGTTCCCATCAGGGTCTCTCCGGTGAGATCCCACGCGAGGCGCCTGGCGCGGTTGCTCGGCGCGCCCCGCGGGACACGGCTACCGGACACGGGCATGTCTTCGGCCAGCGGCGAAGAAGCCAGATCGCCGCAAAGATCACCCCAATGCCGATCCAGTATACGAAAAGACCCTGCAGCGTATGGATCGGCCGGCCGGCGATGCCTGCCCCCATATACTCCACCCCGATACCGATCAACGCGACGCGAACCCCGTTGGCCATCACGCCCACGGTGGCGGCAAAGCACACAAGGGCGATACGACGCCGCCATGTCGGCAGCGTCAGATAAGCCAGCGGAACCGTCAAGGCGATGACCGAGATCACGTACCGAGCCCCACTGCACGCCTCCGCCACTTCCAGCGTGAGGCCCGGCAGGTGAAGGTATTGACCCGCACGGTGTACGGGAATCCCGACGATTCGGAGGAGCGACGCCGCGTTGTGCGCCGCCAGGAGCTGGAGATACCAGTCAACCGACGCCGTGACCTCGTCGAAAAGGGGAAATGCGAACGCGAGGAAATACAGGGGGAGTGCGAGAGCCTTGAAGAAGCGTGAGCCCCCGAGGAGCAGCACCAAACCAGTGAGCATCGCGACCAGAGAGAATTGTTCGAGCACCGCCGTGGCGCTGAGTTTTCCCGCCAGCAGTACAGCGGCGGCCATCAGCATGATGGGAACGCCCAGCGCGAAGTTCGGTAGAACCTCCAGGCCTGCAAGTTTCTTGCGTTGGCGCCAGACCAGGTACAGCGCGGCGAGCACCACGAAGTAACCATGGCTGTAGTCGTCGCGTCCTGGAATCCCCTGCCACGTTTGGAAGATCGTGAGGCATACCGGCGCATAGAGAACAGCGCACGCCAAAGTCACGAAGGCGAGCTGCACGCGCATGAGGTTCGAGGCGATGGACTGTTTTTTTTCCAACGGGGCACCGCTCATTGAAATGGGAAAGCGATCACGTGCGGCCGGTGGCCGCAATCCTGTCCAAATCGATCCCCGGGACGGGTTGCATACCCTCTAGGACAACCGCGATCGAGCGGAAGCGCCAGCGATGGAGCAATGCCGTGAGCTTTTGCTCCGCCGTGTGAAGATTGACTGTGTGACGAAAGCGGGAGAGCCAAGACCCGCTTCGGATGCGCGGCTGGTCGGGGTCGAGCTCCCAAGGGTGTATGTAGAGAACCGCCGGGACTCTATCCTTTTCGACAACACGTCCGATGGCGCGGTAGAACACCCAGTCCGGGACAAGCCTCAAATACCCTCCGCCTCCGATGGGTAGATTGACACCCAGCGTGCGCACGGTCGCAAGCGGAAATTCCATAATCGATCTTTCCGCCGTGGTGGATGAACCCGGGCTCGTCACGACCTTGAAGGGCCGACGAGGAGCCGCCGGAATACCATACCGATCGCGGTACACCGGGAATATGCTGGAATCGTACTGAAAGCCTTCCTCGACCAAGATCTCCAACGCCCAGAGACTCTTGGCGGTGATGGAAAAACTGGGCGCGCGGTAACCGACGACGGGTTCTCCCAGTATGTCTTCGAGGATGCCCTTGGCGCGACGAGTATCTTCGCGAAATTCATCGGGCGAACACTGGTAAACCAGGCGATGGGCATAACTGTGACACCCCACCTCATGACCGGCCGCACGGATGCGCCGGATGAGATCCGGGTGTCGCTCTGCCGTCCACCCCAGCGCAAAGAACGTCGCGGTAACGTCGGTGCGCGAGAATACGTCCAGAAGCCGGTCCGTGCTCCGCTCGACACGCGTTTCGAACGTATCCCAGCTCGAACGCGGGATCACGTCCTCGAATCCACTCACCTGGAAGTACTCTTCTACGTCAACGGTGAGGGCGTTGGTGATGGGCGTCGCGTTGTTCGGTGCGTTGAGTTGAGGAGTGGATTGGGTCAATTGCGTTTCTTGAATTATTGAGTCCGTTGCGTCGATTGAGCTATTGAGTCGATGAAAGGCGTTGAGCCCGTCGCGTTCGCTGAGTTATTGAGGACGCAGGCGAGGGGATCGGCGCAGTAGCGAGGTGATGAGGCCGGAGAGGATCTTGGCAACCTCCTCGGCTTTGTCGTATAGCTTGGAGAATTCCCTGTCGCTCAGGTACTCTTGATCTATTGCCACGTACAGAAGGCTTTGAACTTCGGCTGTGGATCCCTTGGCGATAAAGAGAAACTGGGTAAACTCTTTGTCGGTTCTGCGACAGAAACCTTCGGCAATGTTTGACATGATGGAGACTGAGGCAGCCTGCACCTGATCGCGGAGTCGTCGGTCGCGGCGAAGTCCCGGTTAGGTCCTGCAGAGATTGTAAACCTGCTTCGTAAGCACCCTAGCTTCTTGCCAGGCTCGAATATCTTCAAACCTTTTGATCGTCACGAGTATCCTCGTGGGTCGACCGGTCGAGTTCCCGGGTTCATAGAGTCCGTTGAGTTATTGAGTCTATTGAGGCCACAGTGCGCTATAGAACCGTTCGCGCTCTTCCCGGTATTCAAAACGCTGCGTTTGCTCAAAAAACTCAATAACTGAGTGGACTCAACGGCCTGCTTTCCGAAACAGGCTTCGCCCCTTCGGGACCACCACACTTCCTCGGAGGTGACCCCGCGCATCTGATCCCTGCCGGTTCCGTCGCCGCGTGCCGTTGGTTACCCGGGCCACGAGCAACCGCCCCCTGCGTCGCGCCTCCCGCAGGAAGGGAACCTATGAAACGACGAGCGGCCCATCTTCGCCGACGCACCGCCGTCGTGACGTCCGAATTGGCCGTTCGGGGTTACACACGGCGGAGACGGCTATCCGCGTGCTTCAAGGGGCTGAAGCGCCGCCGCCTCACCATGCATGACCATCCATCAATGGTCAAGCATTCTTCCGGCGCACCGTGTGGGCAATCATGACGGCCTCAGGGATTTCCGGTCCGCCTCATCCCGCGTTGCGAGTGCGCCGGCCCCTTTTCGTCCCTCGGCCGGCGGAGTCGAGACAGGCCGCCGCGAAGCCCCCTGGAGGTTTTTTCCGACGGTTGGCGTGTAATACTTCCGATAACGAGGGTGATAGTAGGGCACGTCGCGCGGGTTCGCCTGGTTCAGCAGGACACCGAGGATGCGTCCGCCCGATTCCTCCAGTGCGACCTTGGCTTTCCGGAGTTCACGGGCGGTGGTCTTCGTCGCCCTTGCCACGAGAATCACCCGATCGACGATATTGACCAGGAGAATGTTATCCGGGACGGCCAATATCGGCGCCGAGTCGATGAGGATCAGGTCGAATTCGTTCCGGGTGTCGCGCAGCAGCTCTTTGAACCGAGGGGACTCCAGCAGCGACACCGTGTCGCCGTGGGCGACCTGGCCGGGAATGACGGTGACACCCGAGGGCAACCGCCGGCAGACCTGCTCGAGGGTCGCCACACCATGCAAGTAGTCCACGATCCCGGGCTTGTTTGTAAGCGCCAGCGGCGACGCCAGCGATGGGCGTCTTAGATCGGCCTCGACGAGCAGGACGCGCCGGCCGGCCCCCTGGAATGCGTGCGCGAGGTTCAGCGTAGACGTGGATTTCCCCTCGTGGGGCGAGGGACTGGTCACCAGGATGGACCGGAACGGAGCCTTCAGTCGCTCGGTCTCTATCCTGGCGCGAATCGCGCGGTACAGCTCCACATGTATCGATCTGCTTTGCGCCGCCGACGCACCGGTGGGGAACGAAGGCAACAGGATGGGCTTGTGATCCCGCCGTCCGTTCTTCGACGGTCCCCCCACGTCCATCGTTCCGATGGATCCCAGGACCCGAAGACCGGTTGCCTTCGCGACATCCGTTTCCGTTTCCAGGGGCTGTCGGAGAAACTCCACACCCGCCGCCAGACCGACGGCGACGCCTCCCGCCAGCGCGAACACCATCAGCAGGAGTCTCTGCACCCTGCCGGGGGTGGTCGTCTCGGCGGGGAACGATGCCGGATCGACGATCCGGATGACGCTCGAGTCGCCCTGTTCGCGAATCCTGGCCGCCATCAGGCGGTCCGAGAGCACCGCCAGGAGATTCCGGTTCGCCTCGATAGACCGGCGGAGATTGCCGAACTCCGCTTCATCCGGACTGAGATTCTGGAGGCTTCCCCGCAACCGCGCGACCTGGAGCTTCAGCGACTCCTCCCTGGCCGCCAAAGTATCCGATTCTCTTTGGGCCGATGCCAGCTCCCTCTGGAGCTCCAACCGGTCCGAGGCGGTGGCCGGAACCGCGGGCGATCGATCTCCAGGCCTTGTCGGTTGAGGCTCGGCGGGAAGATTGCGGGCCAGCTGCGTCACCTTCGCCTGCTGCCGCGCGACCTCCTCGCGGGCTATCTGCACTTGGGGATGAGCTTCGGTATACCGCTCGCGCAGCGAGGCCAGCTTGGCCTCCATCCGTGCCAGCTGCTCTTGCGCCGTGGTATACGCCGCGGTGCGGGCCCGGTAATCGGCCGCAGGGGTCGTGCCCGCCGCTTGATCGCTCTGCTGGGATTCCCTGGCGCGGTCGTCCGCCCTGGCCTTCGCCTCTTGGGACCGCGCCTCGTCCAGCGCGCGCCGCAAGCCTTCGATGCGGCTGGAGAGAATCTGCCGGTTGGCCTGAGTGTCGGCGAGATTGCTTTCGAGCTGGGCCAGCCTCACCAGTTCCAGTTCTGATTGCGCCCCCGACCGATACCCCCGTTGCCTCTGCAACTTGCCGGCCGATTCCTCGGCGCGCGCCAGAGTCTCCTTGACCTGTTGGTATTGTGTCTCCAGGAACTCCCGTGCCCGCTTCGCTTCCGCGTGGTCCACGCTTCGCGCCCGATTCAACAGGACCTGGATGTAGGTGTTCACCAGATCCATCGCCACGCGCGGCTGTGTCGCGGTGGCCGAAATGGTAAAGACGTTCTCGGCCTCCCGCAGCGGGGAGAATTCCATTCTTCCTAATTGAAGCTCGGAGAGAGCCTGCTCGCGAGGGCTTAGGACTGTCGGCGTTTTCCCCAGCCGCACCTTGATCCAGTTCTTGGCGAGAGCCAGGTAATCGATGTGTTGGCGCTTGGCGAGGAGTTCCGCATACGTGGCCTGGGGCAGAGCCTCCAGGACTCCTTCGGTGAGCGATCGGCTCTTCAGGAGAACCATGTGGGCGGCGATGGTGTCCCGCCGCGGAGGCTCCCTCAGGAAAGGGAGCTGGGAGAGCGCGGCCGGTTCGATCGCGATCATGGCGCGCGAGAGGTAGAGCGGTGTGTTGGTGTAGTAGACGAAGAGGAGTCCGGGCGTTGCGATTACAAGAAAAACGACGACGACGAGCAGTTTATGCCGCCGCCAGATGCCGCGCACGAGGCCGCGGTAATCGAACGCAGGCGTAGCTTGACCGAATTCAGGAGTTTCCATGTCATTTCCTACTTCCTAACGCGCGCCCCTGCCAAAGAGGACAACGCGAATAGTAGACAACAGGATGTCGATGTCAAGCAAACTCGACATGTTCTTGACGTAATAGAGGTCGTATTGGAGCTTTTCCTCGGAGTCCTCGATCGTCGCCGCATACGGGCAACGCACCTGCGCCCAACCCGTGATGCCGGGCTTCACGCTGTGACGCTCGGCATAGTACGGGATTTTCTCTTGAAGCTGGACCACGAAGTGCGGCCGCTCGGGTCGAGGGCCGATGAAGCTCATCTCCCCTTTGAACACGTTCCAGATCTGCGGGAACTCGTCGAGGCGGGTCTTGCGCAGCCAGCGGCCGACCCGCGTGATGCGGGGATCATCGTCGGCTGCCCACACGGGCCCCGTCCGGAGCTCGGCATCCTGGACCATCGTTCGGAATTTGAGGAGCGTGAAGGGTCGGCCTTGCTCGCCCACACGCTCTTGCCGGAAGAAAATCGGGCCGGGTGAGTCCAGCCGGATGGCCAGCGCGACGAGCACAAAGATCGGCCAACCGATCACCAGAAAAAGAGTCGCCAAAGCGAGATCCACCACGTGTTTGGCCATTCGGGTCACGGCCGTCCGTTTGAAACCTTCGGAGAAGACGAGCCAGCTTGGCCGCAAATTTTGCACGATGATCTTTCCGGTCAGCTTCTCGTAGAACGCCGGCCAGTCCTCGATCCGGATCCCGCGCAGCTTGCAGTCGAGTATCGGCTTGAGCGGAAACGACCCGCGCCGTTCCGTCAGGCAGACGACAATGGTGCCAACCTCGCAACCGGTGGCGATCTCGCTCAACTGCCAGGTCGTGCCGAGTACGCGGAACCCGTTCGAGAGTGCCACCTGGTCCGCCGGCCGATCATCCACGAAGCCGACGATCTCGTAGCCGGGATGGTTGACCTCGAGTTCGCCGATGATATGCTCGGCCGTAGGGGTCGCGCCGAGAAAAAGAACACGCTCGCGGAACGGATTTGTTCGCGCGAGTAGGGCACAGACCGTGCGCAACACAATGATTGCCGCGGTCGCGAGTGCGATCTCCGGCAAGCCGCACCACCACGCCTTGTCGGGCTCCCGCGCCGAGAGATTCAGCGCAAGATAGAGGGCACCCCAAACACTGCCGGCGGCGGCGGCTCTCAGGATCAAATCATTTCGGTCTCGCAGTTTAGCTTCGTAAAGGCCGGACACATAGAACGTCAGCGTCCCGACGAGCGCAAAAACCATGACCGTTGGAAGCCCGTGCGGGATATCCAGCCACGACGCGGGTACGCCGACGAGACGAAGGACGCCGCCGGCGTACAGACTTCCCATGATGAGAAGCAAGTCGCCGAGAAACAGGACGATGCTCTTTCCCTGAACGTAATGCTCGAAGATCCGGTATGGTCGTGTCATTTTATGAGAGATGACAACTTGGTAACGTGACGACTGGCTGATTGGGCCACCCGCCAGTTAACTTCCACTGGGTTGATCAACGCTTGGCGCTCCTGTCGCCGGCGATGGGTGGGCCGGACCCGCCACGCCGGCGAACTTTGCAACCAACCCAACCGTCATTCATTTCTCTGATCCCTGCCGACGAATCGGTGCGCGACTTCGCGATGACAGGGTGGGTGAGACAGAAAGACGCATCTTGCCACTAATATGCCAAGACGTTTCGATTTCCGGGTATGGACGTAACCGATTGAAAATCTTGGGGCGAGTAGCCTACAGCGTGATCCGCCCTTGATTGCAAACGAAACGGGTGGGTGCAACTCCTGCACTGTTTGATGGATCGCTGCTCGGCGATGGCCCAAACGAGACAGGCGCGCACGACAGAGCAAGAAACACCGGAATTCAAAAGTCTTCAATTCCGCCGATTTGATAAGAATCCTTTCAAACGTAATATCCGTGTTTGCTCGCTTTACTCGGCCCCGATAAGACGAACGTCGTGGCAAGATTCGACCATGGGGAAGTCGAGCCAAACGTTGCGCTCCGCCTCGCCAAGTCGTTTCCGGAAGTGGCGACGGCGGAAAAACGCACAGCAGATGGGGCACCAGACGCAGGAATACGGAGTGAATACCAAAAGATCGGTCGAAACGGTTCCTTGTCAGCCCCGGATCAGCTGCGTTCCTCTCGTCCTCGAGCGGCTTTGGCGGTGGGCAGCCTCGCGCTTGGTGTGACTGACCCGGTGAGCGGTCGATACCTGGGCGAATCGACTCACCAAAACGAGCCGGACGCCCCGGTCAAGGTCAACGCCTGTCCAAAAGTCGTCGGAACCTTCCGCCGTCCCCCGCCTTCACGCCGCGCCACGGGTCGGTGAAAGACGACTCTTTTCGTTCGATCAAGTTCACGGACCTTCAGAAGACGTTTAGGGGACGTTGGTGCGGTTTAGGGGACGTTGGTGCGGAAACAACTTGACGCCCTCATGGGGTACGAGTAACCTGTCGGCATGCCACGACAGCCGCGCCTGGATGCGCCCAATACGCTCCACCACGTGATGGTGCGGGGCATCGAGCGAACCGCCATCTTCCGAGGACATGCCGACCGGACCGACTTCGTCGCACGCTTGGCGGACCTCGTGGCCGAGGGCGTCTGGACGGTCCACGCCTGGGCGCTGCTCCCCAATCATGCCCACCTCCTCCTCCGGACCGCAGCCGCCCCTTTGGCTGTGGGGATGCGTCGCCTCCTCACCGGCTACGTGGTGAATTTCAACCGACGCCACCACCGGACCGGGCATCTCTTTCAGAACCGGTATCGGTCCATCGTGGTCGAGGAAGAACCGTACCTTCTGGAACTGGTCCGGTACATTCACCTCAACCCGATTCGCGCCGGCGTGGTGTCGGGCCTCGGGGCCCTCGACCGCTATCCATGGTCCGGCCATAGCGCTCTTGTGGGGACCGTCACCCGCCCGTGGCAGGCCACCGAGACGATCCTCGGCCAGTTTGCCCCCTCGGTCTCCCGCGCGCGGGCCGCCTATCGTGCCTTCGTGGCGGCTGGCTTGACCCAAGGCCGTCGCGCCGAGTTCCAGGGAGGCGGGCTCCTCCGGAGCGTCGGCGGTTGGGCCGAAGTCCGCGCCCTACGGCAGGCTGGGACACCGGCTGCAGGCGACGCTCGCATCCTGGGCTCCGGCGCCTTCGTCGAACGGCTGCTGGCGGACGCCGACGCGACCACCCGCGCCACGCTCCGCCTGCACCGCCCCCGGCCGCCCCTGGATGCGCTCGTACAGCAAATCGCGGCGGCCGCCAGTGTGCCGGTGGCCGACCTGCAGGCAGGGCGGCGCACCCGCGCTGCGAACCGCGCGCGCCAACTTCTCTGCCAACTGGCGGTCCGCCGTCTCGGGTACCCCGGGGCGATGGTGGCACGCGCCCTCGGGGTGACGACATCCGCCGTCAACCGCGCCGCCTGGAGCGCGCCCCTGCCGGAAGTAGCGGCGTTCTCGTAAGTTGTTCCCGCACCAACGTCCCCTATTTTGAACGATGAGTGGCCCCGGTGGGCGCGATCATGATCCACATGCTCCCGCTGGATTGACCTGGGTGGTCATGTTGGCGCGTTACCCGCACCACATCCCCCGTTCGCCTCGATGCCGCGGCGGCCGCGCGGCTCGGGCCCTCCTCAAGCCAGTGTGTAATTTCCCGCGCTGCGCTCACCGTGAGGGCGCTGTATAGATTTCCGTAGACTGGGAGGGATGACGTACGGCATTGGGCGCGGATCTTCGCGCCGTCGGCGAACAAAAGAGTGCGGATGTCGCCCCAGGCCCATGAGATTCTCGCTCAGGTGTTGACACTGTCCCCACCGGCGAAAGCCGAACTGGCCGACCGGATCCTGGATATTTTCGCGCCCCCTGACCGGAAGGCGATCGGCGAACGCCGGGCCACGACAGCGGAGAACCGGATCGACCCGGGTGATCGGAGAGATGTCGCGGCGGGATCGGCCCTCGATGTCTCCGCACGCATTGAGCGGAACGAGGCCTGATGCAAGTCAGGATCCTCGCTCGCGCCGAGGTGGAACTCCCCGCCGCCGGCACGTACTCTAATCGTCCGGGCGAAAGGCCTGCCCATGAGGTTGCGGCGGAGGGCCGCAGAACGATCGCTCGAATCACCGTGCACGCGAATGCCTGGACCAAGTATCGACACCTCCCCGTCGGTGTCGACTGAACCGCGTTCCGCACGAACCCTTTATCAACTCCGACCCAATGCGATTCTGTTCGTCGCGGTCATACATGTGCGCCGGACGCCGGAGCCCCGGAGGAAGCGACCCGCACCCCATCCGCCCCAACCCCGATTCGGGGCGCCCCAGCAAGGGTCAAAAGGCGGCGGCGCATGATGCCGGAAAGGCCGCGGCTGGGCGCTGGGTTTGTCAAACACCCCTGCGCGCGTCTGCACCGCGACTCACGCGCACCGTGGCCGCCCGTGGCCACGGCGTCGTTTCGCGTCGTCCGACCTCCCTCCCTTTTTTGCGGAGCGCATTCGTTTTGGCGTCGTCCTTGAACCTGACTACTGACCGGCCGGGCAAGCGGTTCGGGTTGCGGAACTGAGGGCCAAACTCAGCAAGCGCCCCGGGGTGTCCGGAGCGGCCGGGTATCCACGGTCACGGATCGCGGCACGCCGATCGCGGGGATCATCCCGCACGGCCATCCACCCGGACCGTCCGGTCACCCTTGCCGGATGCACCGAAGCTCGCCGCCTTCCGGACGCCCTCCCCCGCTCGCCCTGAGAACCGACGCGGTGAAACATCTCGCGGGGGGATGCGGCGACCGGGGATCGCCTGCCGCGATTCCTCCGTGGTTCTGCGTGTGGTCATGGGGCAGCCGGGAGCACTCCGGGAACGGCGCTCCTTCGAGGGTGGGATCGCCGGCGCGCCGGACCTTGGATCGCCTGCGGCTCGCAGAGGGGGCCGGCGAAACAGCGAACGTCCGCCAGCGCGGGGCGGCGTCCCGGATCCTCGACGCTGAAACCGCAGGCGAGGCCACTCGTTCGATCTCGCGCGCGCCGCAGACTCTGGCGGGTTCGCTGGATACCGTCGATGCCGTCCACCCTGCGACGGCCATGCTCTGGCGCAAGCAATCGGCCGCTGTTCCGGTTATGGCGACCCACGCCGTCGCCCTCGCTTCTGCCGCCCACTCTGTCGGCTTCCGCGTCATCGGTCTCTGGCCCGTTGGCTGGTCGCCCCGCTTTCCAATTCCCCGTTGGTATTTCGGTCAGCGATAAGCGGCCCGGGCGCGTTACGCTTCTCCGGCGCCGCGTTCCAGCCGACCGACGAAAGAACTCCATCTGCGCCACGGCCGGAACTGGGTGCTTTCAAGTAAGTTGCTTCCGCACCAACGTCCCCTATTATGCTTGCCGCCCCGCTGAGGCGATCGGCGCCTCCGGTTCCCGGCTCCCCGGGCCTTCGACCCTCCTATTCCAACACGGTATCCTCATGCGCGTACGGCGGCGCACAGCAGCAGAGGAAGACCAGCGGTTCCGCGCCGATGTTCTCCATCGTGTGGCGCGTACCGGGCGGGATCAAGATCCCGTCTCCCGGCCCGACCCCCCGTTGCTCCATCCCCACGGTCATCCGCCCCGCCCCCCGCAACACGTAGTATATCTCTTCGGTCGCCGGGTGTCGGTGCGGCGCCGTGGCGGCGCCGGGCGGGAGCGTGGCCTCCGCCAGGCTCTGGTTGCTCGCCGTCGAATTCGTCCGATCCAGAATCGACCGGATCTCCGAGCCGTCCTTGGTGACGAATGGCGCGCTGTCGCGCCGATTGACGATCTCCACGATGGCACTCCTTGCCGGGCCCTGGGCGGCGCAGGTCGATGCAGAGGACGCTAGCGCCCGTGGACCCGGACTGTCAACGGCTTTCCTTTGGCCGGTGGGCCGCACCATCCGCCGCTTCCGCTTGCTCCCGGCGTGCGGTCTGCGTTAAACTGCGCCGGTTGGTTTCGCCCCACACATCGCACGACAACGGGTCCGTATCGGGGCCGTTCCGGATTCGGTTGCCGGACGGAGCGTCGTGTCGAGAGCAGCGATGCCGGTGGGCGGTCGCTACGCCGGTCCCGCGGTGGCGCGGCGTTGCAATGGGGCGGAGGCGTCGGACGACGGACGCAGGCGCGGCGGCGCGCGTGTGAGGCCCGCACGTAGGCGGAGGCGAACGTGAAGACGCAGAGGGCAGCCGACATCGTCGTGGGGTGTCTCGTAGGTCTGCTCGGTATCTTCGTGTTGCTTGCCTCGACGTGGATCTCGGTGGCGGGGGTCCACCGGCTTTCCCCCCGCACCTTTCCCTACACCGTGGGTGTGCTGCTCCTGATCTGCGGGGCGGCGCTCGCGCTCAAGGCCCGGACGCTCCGCGAAGAGGGCCCCGCGCTCGCGTGGCCGGACGGTCCGGGAATCCGGACGATCGCCGCCACACTCGGCTTCGTGGCGTCCTACATCGCCCTGATGGACCGACTCGGGCTGCCCCTGGCGACCTTCCTGTACCTCACCCTCGCCACCTGGTATCTCAACCGGTCCAAGTGGTTGACGGCGGTGGTGACGGGCTTGATCAGCGGAGGAATCTCGTACTACCTGTTTATCCGGGTCCTGGGGCTTTCGTTCCCGGCGGGGTTTCTGTTCGAATAGGGGGACGGCATGGGCTTTTCCCTCGACTATCTCCTCCAGGGGTTTGCGACCGCCCTCACCCTCCAGAATCTCTTCTGGGCCATGGTCGGCTGTTTCATCGGCACCCTGGTCGGGGTGCTGCCCGGCATCGGGCCCGTCTCCGGGATCGCCATCCTGCTGCCCCTGACGACCGTGCTTCCCCCGACCTCCGCGATCATCATGATGGCGGCGATCTATTACGGGGCCATGTACGGGGGCTCGACGACGGCTATCGTGGTGAACATCCCCGGCGAGGCCTCCTCCGTGCCGACGGCGATGGACGGCTACGCGATGGCCAAACAGGGGCGAGCGGGGCCGGCCCTGGCCATCTCCGCCATCGGCTCCTTTGTCGCGGGCACGCTCAGCGTGATCGCCCTGACTTTCTTTGCGCCGATGCTGGCCGAGTTTGCCGTGGTCTTCGGTCCGCCAGAGTATTTCGCCTTGATGTTCATGGGCTTGAGCCTGGTCATCAGCCTCTCCGGCCGCGCCCTGCTGAAGGGACTCATCTCCACCGCCGTGGGGCTCGGCGCCGCGCTGATCGGCCAGGATCCGCTGACCGGCGCCGCCCGGTTGACCTTCGGCACCGTGACCCTGAATGCGGGGGTCGACTTCATCAGCGTGATCGTGGGACTTTTCGCGATCAGCGAGGTGATGATCAACGTCGAGCAGCGGATCACGGCCATCAGTGAGTTCGACATCACCAACTGGATGCCGACCTGGGCCGATATCAAGCAGTGCATAGGGACGATGCTCCGGGCGTCGGGGATCGGGTTCTTCCTGGGCCTGCTCCCCGGATGCGCTCCGTCGGTCGTATCGTTCGTGGCCTACGACGTCGAAAAGCGGGTGTCCAAGCACCCCGAGCGGTTCGGGAAAGGGGCGATCCAGGGGGTCTGCGCGCCGGAAACGTCGAACAACGCCACCTCGACGGCCGGCTTCGTGCCACTCTTCTCGTTCGGATTGCCCACGGCCCCTTCGATGGCCGTCATGCTCGGCGGCCTCATGATGTACGGGCTGCAGCCCGGGCCGATGCTCTTCGCCCAGAACCCCCAGTTCGTCTGGGCGGTCATCGCCAGCATGTACATCGGCAACGTGATGCTCCTGATCCTCAACCTGCCGCTGGTCGGGATGTGGGCCAAGATCTGCCGCATCCCCTTCTATATCCTGGGGCCGCTCATCGTCTTCTGCGCCGTGGTGGGGACCTACAGCATCCGGTTCCAGGCCTTCGACGTCTGGGTCATGCTCATCTTCGGGGTGCTTGGCTATTTCATGCGGAAGCTCGGCATCCCCGTCGCCCCCATGGTCCTGGCGAGCGTGCTGGCCCAGATGCTGGAGACCGCCCTGGGCCAGTCCCTGCTCATCTCGCAGGGGTCGGCGCTGATCTTTTTCACCCGTCCCATCTCGGCCGTCTTTATGGCACTCGCCTTCCTCTCTATCGGGCGCGGGGTCTGGGTGCTGATGCGTTCGGAGGCTCCGGAGGTCGCCGTGGAGGAGCCGGATTGAAAGGCTAGCCGGCAGGAGGCAGGGGGCAGAGCGCAGAGCGCTATGCGCGATGCGCTTTGCGTCATGCGACATGCGCTGAACGCTGAACGCTTTTTTCGCAACCGTTGAGACGGTACACGGCATCAACTTTTTTCGACAGGAGGACAGGAATGAGAAGACTTGCCATCGGTTTCATCGCCATTCTGGCCGCCCTGGCCGTGGCCGGGGTCGGCGCGGCCGGTACGGCCGGATTCCCCAGCAAGCGGATCACGTACAACATCTGCTTCAATCCCGGCGGCGAATCGGATATCACGGCCCGGTTCCAGGAGCAGCCGTTGAAAAAGATTCTTGGCCAGGATATCGCCATCAACTACAAGATCGGCGGCGGCGGAGCCCTCTGCTGGTCGGAACTGGTTCAGACCAAGCCCGACGGCTACACCATCGCCGGCCACAATCTGCCCCACATCGCCCTCCAGCCGCTGGAGATGGGGAATGCCGGATACAAGACCCTGGACCTGAAGAACATCTACTTCTTCGAGAGCACGCCGAACCTCCTGCTCGTCCGAAACGACAGCCCCTACAAGACCTTGAAGGAGTTCGTGGAAGCGGCAAAGAAGAGCCCCGGCGCCTTCACGGTGGGCGGCAGCGGGAGTTCCTCGGCCAATGACCTCGGGACCACCATGCTCAACAAGGCGGCCGGCATCCAGTTGACCTATGTGCCCTTCGGCGGGACGGGATCCGCCGTCCCCGCCCTTCTGGGCGGCCATGTGTCCGCGCTGATGAGCTACTCCACCATGGGCATCCAGTATGCCGGGAAGTTCCGGGCGCTGGCCATCGCGTCGGAGACTCGGATGGACGTGCTGCCCGACGTGCCGACCTTCAAGGAGCTGGGATATGACGTGGTGGAGGGCGCGTACCGCGGTGTGGCCGCGCCTCCGGGGACACCCGACGACATCGTGAAGGTCCTGGCCGACGCCTTCGAGAAGGTGCACAAGGACCTCGAGGTCAAGAAGAAGATGGACCAGAACGGTTTTAAGACCGAATTCCTGGGCCCGGAGGCCTCCCTGGCCCTGGTAAAGAAGAAGATGGTCGAGTACGAAGAGATCATGAAGCAGCTGGGGCGGATCAAGAAGTAGGCTGCCGGCTCGGCCCGCCACGCCGCCGGCCATCACGGCGGTCGCCGGCCCGTGGGCGGATGACGGGGGCACCCGGGACATCGCTCCGTGGTGCCCCCGTCCTTTTTTGGGCGGTGTGCCGTCTCGCGGCCGCGGCCGGCGTCGGTCCGATCGTCGGCCACCCGGTGGTCACCGCGCGCGTCCTGTCGGTCGCGGCTGGGGATCGGCCATGGCGGCACCGGATGTTTGGCGGCCGAGATGTTCGCCGCGAAAAACACTGGAGGGGGAAAAAGCGCCGGAAATGGGGTTGACAGCCCTCGGGCGGAGCGGTACAAAGTGCCGACGAGGGATGCATGGCGCATCTTCACACCGCGGGTGACCCCGGAATGGAAAACCATCCGCCCCGGATGCGCACCGGGGCCGATACCTGCGAAGGGCTGCAACCGGCATGGCCAGCCGCTGCGATATGAGTTTCTACAAAGACCTGCTCCACAAGCCGGTGGTGGATTGCGACGGCCGGCTTATCGGCGTCCTGCTGGACCTGTCGGCCGGCCCCTTCGACCCCGCCCACATCCACCCGCCCGTCAAGAACCTCGTCGTTCAACCCAGCCGCGCGAACCGACAGGCGGCGACCCATGTTGCGGGGAAGCCGATCATCCTCCCCTGGCGGCTGGTGGCGTCGCTCGAGCCTCGCGTGATTCGACTGTGCCGGACCGCAGAGGAGTTGGGCCCGGCGGCACTGGCTACCGGCGAGGTCCTGCTGCGCAAGCAGATCATGGACCAGCAGGTCGTCGACTGCCGCGGGCTGAAACTCCAGCGGGTGAATGACATCGCCATGGCCTTGTCCGACGGGGCGCTTTGCCTGTCGGGCATGGACACCGGGATCCGGGGGCTGCTCGTCCGCCTCGGATTCCGCTGGGGCCTCCTCCCGCTATTCCGGCCGCTCTTCGGGAGACTTCATCACCAGGTGATCGAGTGGAAGTGCGTCGACCGGCTCGACCCCTCCCGCGGCTGGATCCGCCTGCGGGTGTCCCGGAACGACGTCCGCTCGGCGAATGACAAGCCCCCCCTGACCCCGGTGGCGTAAAGCGGACCGCCATGCCCACCTTGTCCTTCACGCGCCTTCGCCGTCGCCCCGTCCACGATTCTGAAGGGGCCCTCGTTGGCACGCTCGAGGATCTCCTCGTCTTGCCGCTGGGGTTCCGGCCGCAGGTGACCAAGTTCACCCTCCGGCGCCCGGATCGGGAGGAATGGATCCTCCCCTGGTCGCTTGTGGCGGAGATGCCGGAGGCCACGGACCTTCCCATCCGCCTCCGCCTGCCGCTGAGGGATCTCAAGCCCGCGGCGCCCCGACCGGAGGAAGTTCCATTGGGCAAGACGGTCCTGGACAAGAAAGTCGTGGACACCGCCCGCAAGAAGGTCGTCCGGGTGAACGACATCGAGCTGGCGGAATCCGAGAGAGCCCTCCAGGTCGTGGGCGTGGAGGGCGGGCTGCGCGGGCTGCTCCGGCATGTGCGCTCGGAACCGCTGGCGGAGCGCCTGGCGGCCATCCTGGGCAAGTCGCTGCCCCACGACGTGGTTCCGTGGGAGGTCATCGACCCGATCGAGACCGAGCTGAGCCGAGCCAGGCGCCAAGCCGTCTACACCAAGCTCGCCAAGCTGCACCCCGCCGACATCGCCGACATCATGGAAGAGCTGACCCCCGGCGAGCGGGCGGGCGTCCTGGCGGCGCTGGACGAGGCAACCGCCGCCGAGGCCATCACCGAGGCCGAGCCCGAGGTCCAGGCGTCCATGGTGCAGATGATGGAGCCGGAAAAGGCCGCGGACATCCTGGAGGAAATGGAGCCGGACGAGGCCGCGGACATCCTGAGCGACCTGCCCGAGGCCAAGGCCGAGGAGCTGCTCAAAACCATGGAGCCGGAGGAGGCGCACGAGGTCGAGGGACTCCTCGGGCACGAGGAGGACACGGCCGGCGGCCTCATGACCACGGAACACGTGGCGTTCCGCCCGTCCTTGACGGCGGCGGAAGCCATCCGGCGGATCCGCGACGAGGCCAAAGAAGCCGAGACGATCTACTACCTGTACGTGACGGACCCGCAGGGACGGCTGCGGGGCGTGTTCAGTCTGCGCGAGCTGATTCTCGCCGAGCCGGCCCAGCGGCTCGAGCAGATCATGCACACCGACGTGGTCAGCGTCCGGCCCGAAACGGCCCTCCGCGAGGTGGCCGAGCTGCAGACCAAGTACAACCTCCTGGCCTTACCGGTGGTGAGTGGCGAGGGTGAGCTGCTGGGGATCGTCACCGTGGACGATGTCCTGAACCTCATCCTACCCATGATATGGAAGAAGCGGGCAGTAAAGAAGTTCATCTAGCCATCGTCCGGTCCGCGGCGGGCGCGCCGACGCGTCCGCCGCCGCCGCGCGGGGCGCGACCCCACCGGCGCGTTGCCGCCGGTCGCCCGGAGCTTGCGACAGGCCATGTCCGTCCGCTGGACACGCATCCGACGCCGGACGCTCCTCTTCCTCGCCGTGATGGGACCGGGGATCATCACGGCCAGCGTCGACCAGGACGCGGGCGGGATCACCACCTACTCGGTGGCCGGGGCCCAGTTCGGGTACACGCACCTCTGGTCGCTGCCGTTCATCGTCATCGCCCTGGCTGTGGTTCAGGATATGGGCACCCGGATGGGGGTCGTGACCGGCCGGGGACTCGCCGACCTGATCCGCGAGCGCTTCGGGGTCCGCCTCACGCTGGCGGCTATGGCGATCCTGGTGCTGGCCAACATCGCGAATACCGCCTCGGAGTTTGCCGGCGTCGCCGCCAGTCTTGAGATCTTCGGTTTCAGCCGCCACTGGTCCGTCCCGCTCACCGCCGTTCTCGTGTTCGGCCTCGTCGTCCAAGGCACGTACAAGTTCATCGAGCGCATCTTCCTGGCGGCCAGCGCCGTCTACGTCGTCTACGCGATCTCCGCCCTGCTGGCGAGACCGCCCTGGGCGACGATCCTGCGGCAGACGGTCCATCCCACGTTCTCGCTCCACGGCGGCTACCTGACGATGCTGATCACCATCGTGGGCACCACCATTGCGCCGTGGATGCAGTTCTACCTCCAGTCGGCCATCGTGGACAAGGGCATCCGCGTGCGCGACCTCCGCTGGGCCAGGCTGGACGCCTACATCGGAAGCGCGGCGGCGGGACTCATCGCGTTCTTCATCATCGTCGCTTGCGGCGCCACGCTCTTCCCCCATGGAATCCGGGTGGAGACCGCCAAGGACGCCGCGCTGGCGCTGGAGCCCTTTGCGGGCCCCTACGCCACCATACTCTTCGCCTTCGGCCTCCTCAACGCGTCCATCTTCTCGGCCGCCATCCTTCCCCTGTCCACCTCCTACGCCGTCTGCGAGGCGCTGGGCTGGGAGACGGGGGTGGATCGCCGCCCGCGGGAAGCCCCCGGGTTTTTCACGATCTACACTCTGATGATCCTGCTGGGGGCCGCCCCGATCCTCCTCCCCCACGCGCCCCTGGTGGCGATCATGTTCTGGTCGCAGACCCTGAACGGGATCCTGCTGCCGCTCGTCCTGCTGGTCATGCTGAAGCTGATCAACGATCAGAGCCTCATGGGTCGCCACGTGAACTCCATGGCCTTCAATCTCGTCGCCTGGGGCACGGCCGCCGTCATGACCGCCTTGAGCGTCCTCCTGCTTCTCGCCTCCCTGGTGTGAGCCCGCGCCACCCGCCACGGACCGTACAAGAAGCTTGGCCCGCCTGGCGAATCCTGCTATCCTCTCCCGCGACGTGAAAAAGCCGCGGCGTGTGGCGATTGGGCGACTCGGAAGAACTGGTCCGCCGATCCCAGTCGCCGAATTGCCTCGTTGCCAAATCGCCGAATTGCCCAGTTGCCGAATTGCCCAGTTGCCCAGTTGCCGAGTCGCCAAGTCGCCCAGTTGCCTAGTCGCCCAATTGCCCAATTGCCGAGTCGCCGATGACCCCTGACGGCACGCCCAACCGCTATGCCATCCCCTTCTGGCCCGAGGGCGAGCGTCCCCGCGAGCGCTTGATCGCCGAGGGGGCGCCGCGGCTGACCACGGCGGAGCTGCTGGCCATCATCCTGCGCACGGGGTCGCCGGGGCGGAGCGCTGTGGACCTCGCCCGCCGGTTGCTCCAGGACCAGGAGGGCCTCGGCGGCCTGGAGACGGCCGAGCCCGCCGCGCTCGCGGCGGCGACCGGCATGGGTCCGGCGAAAATCGCGCAGATCAAGGCCGCCCTCGAACTCGGCCGCCGGCTCCTGGCCGAGGTGGAGCGGGGGGCCCACCCACGGATCACCGGCTCGCAGGATGTCCTGGCGCTGTGCGCCCCGCGGCTGCGCGGCCTCCAGCGCGAGCGCTGCGACCTCCTCTTCCTCAACGGAGGCAACGACGTGGTGGGTCTGGAGACCCTGAGCGAGGGGTCGCTCACCGAAAGCCCCGTGAACGTCCGGGATATCGTGGAGCGCGCCAACCGCCGGCACGCCGCGGCCGTCATCCTGGTGCACAACCACCCGTCCGGCCATTCCCAACCCAGCGCGGGCGACCGGGCCCTCACCGAAGAGCTGGTACAGGCCGGCGATCTCCTCCGGCTGCCCCTGCTGGACCACGTGATCATCGGACGGCGGGACCATTACAGCTTCGCCGATCATGGCCTGATCGCGGAATATCGGCGTCGACCCAGGCGGTCGTCATGACCCCGGACGGGTGGCATCGTGGTTGAGCGCGACGCGGCGCCCGGGGACAGCCGCGAGGGGCTGCTCCGGGTCGCCTCCGGCGAGCGCCCCGCGGATCTGGTCGTCCGAGGCGGCACCCTGGCCAACGTCTACACCGGAGAACTGCTGGACGGCTGGGGAGTCGCGGTCGCCGGCCGCCGGATTGCCCTCATCGGCCCCGAGGCCGACGCCTGCATCGGTCCCGACACGACCGTCATCGAGGCCGGCGGACAGGTGATCGCCCCGGG
Source organism: bacterium (assembly GCA_029580855.1). Lineage (GTDB taxonomy): Bacteria > Methylomirabilota > Methylomirabilia > Methylomirabilales > 2-02-FULL-66-22 > 2-02-FULL-66-22. Next base: position 77,095 of record JAKPQH010000069.1, read on the forward strand.
ATTCGTGGACGGCCACACCCACCTGGATTTTCTCCACCGGCTGGACCGATACCTCGAGAAGGCCATCCCCACCGGTCTCACCGCCTTTGTCACCGAAACGCCGGTCCTGTGCACCGTCGGGGGCGTCCCGGCGGTGGAGGCGTTCCTGGCCCACCTCGCGCGTCTTCCGATCACGGGTTTTGCCACGGCCCCCAGCATTTCGTACCTCTGCTCCGACACGGGCGGCGGACAGCCCAGGGTCACGCTGGAGGAGGTGGCCCGTCTCCTGGAAGATCCGGCCGTTCTCGGTCTTGGCGAGATCTACTGGCCGGCGCTGCTGGCGGGTCGGCCCGATCTGTTGACGCTGATCGCCAAGGCGGAGGCGCTGGGGAAGTGCGTCGACGGCCACACGGCCGGCGCCCGCGGCCGAAAGCTCGTCGGGCTCGCCGCCGCCGGCCTCTCGTCCTGTCACGAGCCGATCACGCCCGACGAGGTGCGGGCGCGGCTGCGTCTCGGCCTTTACACCATGATCCGGGACGGCTCCGTGCGCCGCGACCTCCCCGCCCTGCGCGGCGCGCTGACGGGGATGAGTCCGCGGCGATTGATGCTGGCCTCGGACGGCGCATGGGCCCAGCACCTGATGGAACAAGGCTACCTGGACGACTCGGCGCGCCAGGCCGTCCGGCTGGGTCTCGCGCCCATGCAGGCCCTCCAGGCCACCACGCTCGTCCCTGCGGAGCGGTTCGGGATCGATGACCGGTTGGGCGGCCTGGCGCCCGGCCGCCAGGCCGACCTGGTCCTGCTGTCCGATCTGCCGGACTTCCGGCCCGGCCTGGTCATCGCCCGCGGCCGTGTCGTCGCCGCCGACGGTCGTATGACCGTGGCTATTCCGCCGCCGACGTTTCCGGACGGGTGTCTCCCCTCGCCGTGGGCGGCCCGGCCGCTCCGCACGGAGGACCTCAGAATTCCAGCGGCCCCGGGCCGGGATCGCGTCCGCGTTCGGGTCATGCACTTGGCGGCGGAGATCCTCACCAGGGCCGTCGTCCGGGAGGTCGCCGTGCGGGATGGCGCGGTCGAGGCCGATCCCGCCGCCGATCTGCTCAAGGTTGTGGCGCTGGATCGCCACGGGGCGGGCCGGTGCGGTCGCGGGCTGCTCTCGGGGTTTGGCCTGTCGCGGGGCGCCGTGGCGACGAGCGTGAGCTTCGACGCCGTGAACCTCGTTGCCGTGGGCGGCAACGACGCCGACATGCTCGCGGCCCTGGAACGCGTGCTGGCGCTGGGGGGCGGCATGGTCGCCGCGGCCGGCGGCGTGGTCCGGGCCGAGGTGCCTCTGCCGTTGGGGGGAATCATCTCGGAGAAAACGATGAGCGCTCTGGCCACCGAGATCGCCGCGCTTCAGCGGGTGTTGGGCGAGCTGGGGTGTGTGCGAGCCGATCCGTTTCTGACCTTGCAGGTGCTGACGTTCACGGCCATCCCGGCGCTGCGCATTCGGGAGCGGGGGCTGTGGGATGTCCGGGAGAACCGGGTGGTTCCCCTGATCCTCGACGAGGGGGAGGCATAGGACCATGCCGAATCGCGAGAAAGTCACGCCGATCGACGAGGCCATCCTCGAGCGCCTCAACCGAGGGATCCTGTTGCGCACGGGGGCGTACAAGACCGATGACCACATCGTCCTGCGGTCGGGCCGCCACACGTCGGAGTACGTCGCCAAGGCTCTGGTGACCACCGAGCCGACGTTCACGGAAGGGCTGGGCGGTATCATTGCCGACCGCTTCAGCCGCTTTCCCGTTGACCTCGTCCTGACCACGGGCTACGGCGCCGGTCTTCTCGGCCACTGCGTCGCCCGCGCGCACCCCGGCCGCCCCCGGTTCATCTTTGCCACCAAGGAGAAGACCGGGACGAAGCGCACGGAGGTGAGCCTGGTACCCGAGTACCGGGCGTTCTTCGCGGAGGGCGGCCGCGTTCTGATCGTCGAGGACATCGTCACCACCGGCGAGACTGTGAGGGAGCTCATCAAGCTCGTCGAGAGCATGGGCGGACAGGTGGTCGGCATCGGGGCCATCTGGCAGCGGAGCACGCGGATGAAATTCAAGTACCCGTGCTTCACCGTCGTTGCGCGCGACGTCCCGACGTTCGCGCCGGACGAATGCCCCATGTGTCGACAGGGGATCCCGGTCACCCGGACCCTGGAAGGGGGGCCTGCCGACGAGGAGAGTGACGATTAGCCGCTCCGGCGAGAGCCCACGATCTCTCTCCGGTTTGACGATTTCGTGTGACACTTTGTCCCATGACTGGAAGACCGGTTGGCCGGACATCTTCCCCGATAATCGAAGATTGAATAATCAATACAAGGAATTACGTGTGTCAAGCAGCTCCACACCTACCGGCTGGCAACGCACCAGAAAACCCTGGACAGGACAGGATGCATTGTCTATAGTCATGACTCTGGATTGCTCGCCGAGGGGCTCCGGGGAGAAATTTCAAGAGCGGACCCGAGAAGCAACACCGGCTGAGGGGTCCGTGCGGGCGGGGGAGTCGATCCAGTCGGGCGGCAGATCATCGCCCGGACGTGACAGCCGGACCGGGGGGTTAGCTCAGCTGGGAGAGCGCCGCGTTCGCAACGCGGAGGTCGAGGGTTCGAATCCCTTACCCTCCACCAGATGGCTCCTTGACTGTGAATCCTACGATCTCGCGCGCGGCGGCGCTCGCCCATGCGCGCCTTGACATGATGTAACCGCCCTCGCGTTTGGCTGCGTCACCGTCTGGCAGGTCCGGCCGCGCCTCGCTCGACTCGCCCATGGATGACTCCATCGGGCCCCGGCTCGAAACGGTGCTGAAGGCTTTCCTGACCGCGTCTCGACGACTTCGAACCGAGCGTGCCGTCGACGCACTGTTGGGCCTTCTCGTCGGCGTTGTGGACCCCGAACTCCGGTTGCATCGTTTCGGGGAGCACCTGCGGTCCAGATCCGTCGACGAGGCGGCCTGGTCTTTAGCCTATCTGCAGGAGCGGATCACGCACGGCGACGGCCGAGCGTATCGGGTCGGGTTGGGATTGCTCGACAAGGGACGCCTCGAGCGGGTGGTGCCGTCCGAGCGCCTGCGGGCCGCGGCGGCGGTCCTCCGGCGGCGCGGCCACGCCAGCGCAGGGCTCTTCGGGGATGACCCCGGGCGCGAGGATGCGGGAGCGAACGGGATCTTGCCGCGGCCCACGGAACCGGTAGGCTACCGGATCTCCTTGGCGCGAAAGGCCGTCGCCGGTGTCATCGAGCGACTGCTGTTCGACCCGGATCCCCGCGTGGTTCAGGTGCTGCTCGGGAACCCCCGTCTCACCGAGGCGGAGGTCCTGAAGCTCGCCGCATCGCGCCGGGCCGATCCCGAGAGTCTGGCGGCGATCGCCCGGAACGACGGCTGGATCGCGCGCTACCCGGTGAAGGTGGCCCTGGCAAACAACCCGGCCACGCCGACGCGGGTCGTCCTGGGATTGCTGCCGTATCTCTTAGGGCAGGATCTGCGCTGGTTGTCGGCCGGTTCTTCGCGCGCCCAGGTCCGCCAGCAGGCCGCGGCCTTGCTGACTGCAAGGTCGGCGTCGGGCGGTCGGACATCCCCCGGGTATGACCCGGCGGCAATATGACCCGCAAGTGGAGTCGCTGCCATGGAAGTCTATCTGAGCGAAAACGCATTCGTCGGTTTGCTGGTGTCCACGGTCGAAGTCTACCGCCGCGAATGCTTCGGCATCCTCCTCGGCCACCGCGAAGCGGATCGGATCATGGTCGACTTCGTCGTGCCCTACCAATCCGCCGTCCGGAAATTCCAGGAAGTGCACATGGACTGGTATCGCAGCCAGCGCGTCGCCGAAGCGGTGCGGGCCGCCACGCGATGGGAGCTGGTCGGCGACTACCACTCGCATCCCATGTATGGCGATAAGAAGGCCACCACCAAGCTTTCGCGAACGGATCACCAGGATTTCCGCGACGACGGCACGTCCATCATCGTCGCCATCAACGACGGCCACCGCCGGCAGGGCTGGGGATACGTGAAGGGGGGCCTGATCTCCGGCAGCATCAACGGGTATTCGCTCCGCCTGGCGGCGTATCACAAAGAGGAAAGAAAGGCGGTGGTCCGGGTGCCCCTGGTCTGCCCCTACGCCGTCGGCTTCATGGCCAAGACCAAAGGCCCCAGCCCCGTCGAGGTGCGGCCCGAATAAGGTTAAAATAGAAAACCGACAATAGAAAACCGACCAAGGATGGGAAACCGTTTGTTCGGTGGTCGGTTGTCAGTGGTCGGTCGTCAGTTTCGCATTTTGCATTCCCGTGAGGGCACACCTATGGAGCGCCCGCTGTTCATCTCGGTGATCGGCGAGAACGACCCCTCTCCTCGTCTGGCGGCGCTGGCCGAGGCCGTCGGGGTAGAGATCGCGGCCGCCGGCGCGGTCCTGGTCTGCGGCGGCCTGGGCGGGGCCATGGAGGCCGCCTGCCGCGGCGCCCGCAGCCGCGGCGGCGTGACCATCGGCATCCTGCCCGGCCTGCGGCACGCCGACGCCAATCCGCACGTGATGTTCCCGATACCCACCGGGCTCGGCCACGCGCGAAACCTGCTCGTGGCGCGGAGCGCGCACGCGGTGATCGCCGTCGGGGGAAAGTACGGCACCCTTTCCGAGATTGCCTTCGCCAAGATCGATGGGACCCCCGTGATCGGCCTCGACACCTGGGATCTCCGCCGGCCCGGACAGGAAGAATCGCCGGTCCAGAACGCCCGCGACCCAAAGGAAGCCGTCGCCATGGCCCTGGCCGCCGCACGGAAACGACAAGGGCACTGACGGCGGTCGGCGCCATCGGCGCCCACCGCCTCGCTCGGACGGATATCGCGCCCGCCTATTCCGTGGGCAGCGGGTCCGTCATCTTTTCGGTCATGATGTCGATCATCGTGTCGTCCACCTTGGCCATCCCGATGTGGCCGATGCGGCTGAGGTTCTGGATGGTCTCCTCGGCCGTGCGGCCGACAAAGCCTTCGACGGCGGTGACCCCGTGACCGTTCAACGCCATATACGCCGCGCGGATGGCGGCGTCGGTGGAGCTGACCACCTTCAGCGCACAGCCCTCCTTCGCCCCGTCGCACAGCATGCCCCCCAGGTCGCTGACAATCGTGTTCACGGCCAGCGAGATCTTGGGGAGATCCTTCCCGGCCTGCTGGTAGACGATGGCGGCGGCGGCCCCCACCCCCGCGGCGATGGCACAGCCGCAGATCGGTGACAGGTCGCTCGTGTAGCTCTTGACGTAGGCGTTCAGCAGGTGCGAGAAGGCCACGCTCTTGACGATCGTCTCGTCGGGTATCTTGAAGTGGCGGCCGACGCTGTAGGGCACGAGGATCGCCACCACCCCCTGGTTCCCGCTGCCGCCGCTGGACATCACCGGATAGCTCATCCCCGCCATCCGCGCGTCGGCGGCGGCGGCCGTCATGCGCTTCGCGGAGGAGAACACGTCCTCCAAGAGGTAGCCTTTGGCCAGCAGGTCGTCGAGATAGTAGCCGACCTTCTTGAGGTCGTGCCCGACTTCGGAGATGGCCAGGTTCATCTCGATGCCGCGCTGGATGTAGGCCAGATCCTCCGCATCCGCCGCGTCCGCCGCCTCGACCAGCTCGCCAAGACTCATCGCCTTCAGTGTGTGCCGGTAATTGTCCTCGCTCCCCGTCGTCTCGCCCTGGGGGGCCTGGAAAACCGGACGGCCGTCTCTTTCGATCAGGGAGACGTTCGTGTGCCCACCCTGCAGGACCACCCGGGCGGATCCGGCCGTCGTCTGGAGGCGGACCTCGATGTACAGGCCGGTCCGACTCTTGTCGCAGGCAATCCGCGCCTTTTTCTCCCGGAGAAACGCCTTGGCCTGGGCCAGCGACTCGGGGGTGACCGCTTTCATGATCTCCATCCTGAGATCCGGTCGCTTCAGCAGCGCCCCGAGGACGCCGGCGATCAGATTGCCCCGTTCCCCGCCGGTGTTGGGGACGGTGACGGCCAAGCCGTTTTTGTAGACGCCCGGATCGACGAGGATGAACAGATCCTCGAGCTGACCGTCCGCCACCTCGCGGGCGGCCACGCTGGCGGCGTAGGCGACGGCGATCGGCTCGGTACAGCCCAGGGCCGGGAAGACCTCGCGGCTGAGCACTTCCTTCAGTATAGTCATACGGACCTCGCGCGCATCCCCGGCCTGGGCCGAGAATGTCAGGAACCCCCCGGGTGCCGCCGGGGGAAACGGACCACGGGTACCATTTCTCATACCCCGCTCTTTGGGTCCAGCGCAACCGGAATCTGCGCACACCGATCTGTTTTTCCGGTCAATAGACACTGACACGACCCTGACACCACACGCGCGCCGCGGGCGGTTTGCCCACCTGGCCCCGGCGTCGATTGCCCCGTGACAGGAGGCGGGAAGCGTGCTATGGATTCGGATCCGGAGGATGGACGATGCCAGGCGCGAATGACGAACGGGGGGCGGGTGCCCGCGGCGATCGCGACGCGGATTACTGGACGGCGCGCCGCGCGCGGCTGTTCCGTCTCGCGCTCCAGGCCAGCGATTTCCCAGCGCAGACCGTCAAAGCGTTGGCACCCGCGCTGGAAGGTTGCACGACGATCCTCGACGTGGGCGCCGGCGTCGGCGCGTTGACCGTCCTGCTCGCCAAGCAGGGGTACCAGGTGACCGCACTCGAGCCGAAGCCGGTCATGCTGGGCGAACTGCGGGACAGTCTCGTCCGGAATCGCCTCGACAACGTCACCTGTGTGCGGGGTGTCTGGGATACGCGGGTCGTCGCGCCGCACGACCTGATCCTCGTCGCCAACGTGGCGCCCATCTTCGACGACCTCTTGCCGTTTCTCACCGAGGCGGAGCCGCTGGCGCGGCGGACCCTGGCCCTGGTGCAGAACGTCGGTCCGGGGAACGAGAAGTTCTATTATGGGGAGCTGTACCCGCTTCTGCTGGGACGCCCGTACCCGGGACGGGCGGATTACCTCCGGACGCTCGGCCTCCTCCACAGTGTCGGGATCTACGCCAGCGCCCAGATCGTCAGCTATCGATTCGACCAGCCGTTCGACAGCTTCCCGGATGCCGTGCAGTTCTGGAAGGACGTGATGCGGCTGGACACTCCCGACCAGGAGCGCCGCCTGGTGGCCTTCCTCGAAGGACGACTGGAGCGGGTCGGAGACCGCTGGATCGCGCCCATGCGGCGGCGGAGCGCCGTCGTCTGGTGGCGTGTCGCCTCCAAGGATTCGCTCTGACTCCCCGCGGTCCTGCGCAGCCCGTGCCCGGGAGCGCGGGGTTGGCGCGGCGACCCGCTCGCCCGTTCTTTGTCCCGCGGCTTGACGCACGGCGAGGCTCCATGGATAATGCCATCGATCTCGAACGCAGGTGCCCGCTCCCCGCCGTTTGTGGAGGTTGACCGATCGCTATGCCGACACTCGCCGCTTCGGCCACCCGGGTCCCGCCCTCCCGCATCCGCGAAATCGCGGACGCCGCCATGCGGATGGACGGCGTCCTCAAGCTGTACTTCGGGGAATCCAACGTCCCCACGCCCGGCTACATCAAGCAGGCCGCGGCCAGCGCGCTGGAGGAGGGGTACACGTACTACACGGAGAACGCCGGGCTGCCGGGCCTGCGGCACGATCTGGCCGGATACTACCGCCGGGTGCACGGTGTGGAAATCGACCCGCAGTCCGAGATCCTCGTGACCGCGTCCGGCGTCCAGGCGCTGAACGTGGGGATCCGCTGTCTTCTGAACCCGGGCGACGAGGCCGTGGTGTTGACGCCCGCCTGGCCCAACGGCGCCGCGATCGTCCGGATGGACAACGCCGTTCCCGTGGAGGTTCCCCTCCCGCTGCGCGAGGACCGCTACGCGGTGGACTTCGACGCCCTGCGGGCGGCCCTGACGCCCCGCACGCGCCTCCTGGTGTACACCTCCCCCTCCAATCCGCTGGGCTGGGTGGCGACCGAGGACGAACAGGCGGGACTCCTGGAGTTCGCCCGTCGTCACGATTTGTGGCTGCTGGCCGACGAGGTGTACGATCGTTTGTACTTCGCCGGTCCGGCGCTGGGTGCCGCCGCGCCGTCCATTCTGCGGAAGGCCACGCGTCAGGACGGCGTCCTCGTCGCCCAGTCTTTTTCCAAGACGTTCTGCATGACCGGGTGGCGCCTCGGGTGGTTGGTCGCGCGTCGCGACGTAATCGAGAAGGGAGCGCAGCTCAACGAGTTCATCGTCTCGCACGCCACCAGCTTTATCCAGCGCGCCGCGCAGACCGCCCTCGCCCAGGGGGAGCCGGAGGTCCTCCGCATGCTCGAGCGGCTGAAGGGCAATCGGGACTTCTGCCTCGACGCCCTGCGCCGGATGCCGGGCGTGACGGTCCCGCCGCCCGACGGGGCCTTCTACGTGTTCCCGCGCATCGCCGGCCTGACCGACTCCTTCGCCTTCTGCTGGCAGCTCCTCCACGAGACCCGGGTCGGAATCGCGCCGGGGGTGGCGTTCGGCGCGGGCGGGGAGGGGTCCGTGCGCATCTGCTATGCCGCGGAGCGCGCCATCCTGGAGCCGGCCATGGAACGGCTGGACCGTTTCTTGTCCCGGTCGTGGGGCTGAGGACCGCGCCATGGCTCCGACGACGCACGCCCACGCCGACCCCGCCCGGGTTCTGACCATCATCCTGGGGGGCGGCCAAGGCGCACGCCTGTTTCCGCTCACCCGCGAGCGCGCCAAACCCGCGGTCCCCTTGGCCGGGAAGTACCGCCTGGTGGATATCCCCATCTCCAACAGCATCAACTCCGGGATGCGGAGGATCTACCTGCTCACGCAGTTTCTTTCCGCCTCGCTCCACCGGCACGTGTACGGCTCGTTCGTGTTCGACCACTTCTCGCAGGGCTTTGTCGAGATTCTCAGCGCGGAGCAGACGCACACCGACACGTCCTGGTACCAGGGCACGGCGGACGCCGTCCGGAAAAACCTCACGCACTTCCGCCAGCGGGACTACGACTGGGCCTTGATCCTGAGCGGCGACCAGCTCTACCGCATGGACTTCCGGGGGCTCCTGGAGCGGCACGTGGCATCCGGCGCGGACCTCACGGTGTCCACGGTCCTGGTCGGCCGGGACGCGGTGCCATCGTTGGGGATCATGCAGATCGACGCCGAGCAGCGCGTCGTTCGCTGCGTGGAAAAACCTCGTTCACCCGAGCTCCTCGACAGCCTGGCGCTCGACCAGGCGACCCTGGGCCGGCTCGGGGCGGCGGGCGACCGGGAACGCTTCCTGGCCTCCATGGGCATCTACGTATTCAATCGCGAGGTCCTCTTCCGCGTACTGGACAACGACTGCCCCGACTTCGGCAAGCACATCATCCCCGCGGCGGTTCCCGGTCAACGCGTCTTCGCGTACGTTTTTGACGGGTACTGGGAGGATATCGGGACGATCCGCTCTTTCTTCGAGGCGAACCTGAACCTCACGTCCGACCTGCCCCGTTTCAACTTCTTCGACATGACCGCCCCCATCTACACCCGCCCGCGTTTCGTGCCGCCGTCCAAAGTCAACGGGGCGTCCATCGATCACGCCATGATCTCCGACGGGTGCATCATCAGCCACTGCCACATCTCCCACAGCGTGATCGGGGTCCGGTCGATGGTGGACATCGGGAGTCACCTGACCCGGACGGTGGTCATGGGCGCCGATTATTACGAGTCGCCGGACGCTCTGGCGGCCAACGCGGCCGCCGATCGTCCGCGCATCGGCATCGGCAAGTACACCCGCATCGACGAGGCCATCATCGACAAGAACGCCCGCATCGGCGACCGCTGCGTCATCACGCCGCACGGCAAGCCCGCGACCGCGGATCACCCCCTCTACCACATCCGCGACGGCGTCGTCGTCATCCCCAAGGACACCGTCGTCCCCAACGGAACGGTGATCTGAAACCGACTCTTCCCCGCGAAGCCGAGGAAGACGAGCCCGGCGATCGCGTTGGGCGCGCGCGGAATACCTCCAACGTGTCGAGGTCGATGAACTCTACCCTCCTCGCGCGGCGACCAGATCCCGGTAGAGCGCGAGATACTTGTCGATCTCGCCCTCCAGCCGGAAGTACGCGGCGATCTTCATCCGGGCACGGTGCCCCATGACGACGCGCAGCGCCGGGTCGCTCAGCAACCGCTCCGCCTTCTCCTGAAACTCCGCCGCCGATGCAAAGAGAAACCCGTCCTCGCCGTCGGCGACGACGGATCGATTTCCCTCGATGTCCGAGGCCAGAACGGGCACGCCCTTGCTCATGGCCTCCAGGACCGCATTGGACATCCCGCCCTCCGACAGCGAAGAGTTGATGACCGCCTGCACCGCCGAGAGTCCGGCGCAGATCTGCGCGTGTTCGAGGGCGCCGAGGTACGTGGCCCAGGGGAGGCCGCCCAAGGCGGCGGTGACCCGCGTCGCTTCCTCCGGCTCGATCACGGGCCCGGCGAGGACGTACCGCAGGCCGGGGTGCCTGCGCCGGAGCGCCGCCAGCCGCGGGATCACGATCGGGATGTTTTTGACCCGTCGGACGCCGGCCGGCTGGAAGAACACAAAATCGCCGGGGTGGATACCTGCGGCGGCGCGAAGATCGTAGCGCGACCCGTCGCACAGGACCGCCTGGCCGATCACGCGGATCTTGTCGGAGGCGGCGGGTACCTCCTGGCGGATCTTTTCGCCCATGGACTCGTGAAAGACGACGACGGCGTGGACCGCGTCCAGGACCTCCCGGACCAGAGGACGCCGGGTCGAGTCAAACAGATCGTGGTTGACGTCGGTCCCGGTGACGGTGATCGCCGACGGGATGCCGAGGCCGCGTGCGGCCGCCGCGACCACCGGTCCGCTCACGGTGGCGTGAAAACCGTGGACCACATCCGGTCGAACACGGGTGAGCGCCGCCAAGGTCGCGGCGGCGCCGTGTCCGTCGAGGGGGTACACCACGACCTTGATGCCCTGATCCCGCAGGCCGGACTCGATCCGCTGGACCGTGATGGAATTCCCCCGGACCGAGGGAAAATAGAAGGGGGTGATGAGCGCCAGGATCATGGTGTCCGGCGAATGCCGCGGTGCGAGGTCAACGGCCGAAGAGTCCCCGGAAGATCTCCTTGAGGGTCCTGCCGGTCTCGCCGGGGAGCACCTTGTCGATTTCGCGCTCGATCTTCTGCTGCGTCTTGCCCAGCTTGGGCACGACCACGGGCTGCGCCGTCGTCCCGGTGACCTTGGCCTCGATGGTGGAGCGGCCGAACTTCGCCACCACGTCGAAGTCCAGGGCCGAGTCGAGGAGACCCAGCGTCCCCGCCGCGGCGATGGTCCCTTCGGGTTTGGTCAGCGTGAGGTCGGTCGTCCGGGCGATGCCCTTCTCGACCGTGTAGTGGCCGCGCACCTGGTCAAACTCGTCCAGACGCACGCGGATGCCCTGGGCCGCGAGGATGGGCGCGACCATCTCGCCCAGCCGATCCAGTGGGCGGTACCCGATCATGCGGCCGGATCGCAGTTCCAGCCGGCCGTGGCCGACGGCCGATCCCAGGATGTCCGGCAGCGCCACGCCCGCGAACTGGAACTGGCCCTCGAAGTCCAGCCCGCTCCTGAGCGTCCACGGCCCGACGGCCAAGGCCTTCAGCAGAGGCTCCGTCGCCGCCTTGTCGAGCCGAGCGGTCAGGGAGACCTTCGGCACGCTTTGACGCAGATCCGCCTCGCCGTGCGCCTGCAATCGCCCCTCCGCGACCTTGGCGCGCACCTCGGGGAGCCGCAACACCCCCCCCTGGTATTCCACGTCCGCCTCGACGGCGCTCCACGTCATGCCGCGGCACGTGAGTTCGCCGAGACTCACCTTGCCCTGGGCGCTGGGACCGGTCGCGCCCGATCGGGAGACCCCCGGCGACGGCGCCGCCGCCCAGGCCGCGCTCGGCCACAGCCGCGCCCGCTTCGCCGCAGGAGCCAGCCACCGGTCGAGGTCCAGTCGTGGCGATGCCGCCGTGAAGACGACGTGGGGCGCCCGCATGTCGGCCAGGTGGGCGGTGCCCGTCAGGGTTGCGTCCCTGAACGTGATGGCGAAATGCGTGAGGCGCAGCCCGCCGCCCTCGCGCCGCCCCTCAAACGCGACGCGAGCGTCCTCGTCGGCCGGCTTGCGGAACGCGGGGCCCACGCGGACCGTGGTCGATCTGAGGTCCAGGCTGCCGACGAAGGCGGCGCGCGCCAGCGGTCCGGCCAGTCGCAGCTCTCCGGAGGCGGGCCCGTCGAACATCGGCCCATCCGCGCCGCTCGGCAGAAGGGCCTGCCACGCCCTGACCTCCGCCTCGGTGAAGGACACGGTGCCGTCGGCCGTCGGCCCCTCTTTCCCGCCCGGCGCGATCCGCAGCGCGGCGTCGAGCTGCCCGCTTCCGCCTCCCGCCAGACGGGCGTGCCACCGCACATCGAAGGGTTCCGACGGCTGGTCGTGGCGGACCGTCGCGCCGACGTCGACGAGCGCGACCATTGCGGCCGCCGGCCACCCCGGTTCGACCAGATCGATCTCCCCGTTTCGAACGACAAGCTCGGTGAGGAGCAGCCCGCCGAGGAGCGACGCCTTGCCCGGGCGCGCCGGTTCCGCCGGCGGCCGGGCCGCGTTCTGGGTGGCGCGACCCTGAAACAGATCCTCCACGTTCCAGCGTCCGTCCCCGCCGCGGACCAGGCGGACCCGCGGTCGTTCCAGCACGGCGCTGGCCACCTTCACCTGGCCCCGCAGAAGCGGGAGCAGTTCGACGCGAACCCGCAAGGCCTCCGCGGAGAGCAATGGCTCCGCCCCGAACCCGGGCGCCTGGCCGACGCGGATGCTTCTGGCCTCGGCGCCGACGCCGCGCCAGACGCTGACCCGCAACGCGCCCAGCGTGACGTCGCGGCCCAGGGCGCGGCCCACTCGCTGCGTCAGGAGCGTGCGATACCGCTCGAGATTGACCAGCGCGGGAAGCAGCACGACGGCCAGGACGGCCAGGAGGAGCAACCCGCCGATGCCCGTCCCCATCCACTTGACCGCGCGGGTCATGGCGGATCCTTCCGACATCGAATCCGAATCCCCATGGACGGTATTTTAATGTGCTCAGCGGCGAAAAAGCGAGCGTTATCCGGCCCCGGCCCTGAAGCCGGCGTCGGTTTGGCTGACACTTTCCCGCACACGACGGGACTCGGCCGGGTGGCGCCCCCGTCGAGTTTTCTTGCCGCAAATGCCCAGTCTACCGTAAGATAACGCGTCAAGACGGTTCGCGCTCCGTGCTCCGAAAGCGTTCGGCACGTTCTGTGCTTCGGCATGTGGGGGGCACTGAGAGAACACGGCGGTCCGGAGGAAGAGTGCATGCTCAATGAGACCACACCGGCAAACCAGACCTCGGCGGAGGATCCCGCGGGCGGCTTCATCGTCGTCGCGCGAAACCAGCACGATCTGTGGCAGGCGTTGACCCGCGAGTTCAAGCACATCCCCGAGATCCAGGTGATCCTCGATCGGCGGCAGACGGAGCGCCGCCGGTTGGATTTGCCCGTCGCACAGGACCGGCGCGCGGCGCAGCGCCGCAGCCTCCCCCACCTGGAGGACGATCTCCGCGCCCGCCAGTACGTGTTGGTCCGCCCCCGCCATCGACAGCCCGGCGGCTGACGAGACGCCGGCGCGCTCCCGCACCCTGCCACCCCGTGCGCGTTTTCCCCGGCGCCCCGCCGCGGGCGGGGGGCGTCCTGCGTCCGCTCCAACGATCAAATCCCCACCCGCGCTCGACATCACGGCCGAGTTGCGTCATCATGCATCGGTCCCAACCGGACGACACCCGAGGATCCTGCACCCGATGTCGACCGTACCCACAATCGAGCCCCCCTCGAGACGCGGCGTGCTCGTCCTCGCCTCGACCTTCGTGACGCAGATCCTCATCTATGGGGTCTGGTACGGCTATTCGGTCTTTCTGGTCGCCCTCCTGGGCGAATTCGGCTGGAGCCGCTCGCTCGTGTCGGGCGCCTTCTCGACCTTCGTCATGATGCACGGCCTCCTCGGGCCGCTCATCGGTTGGCTGCTGCGCCGGTTCGGTCCGCGGCACTTGATCGTCGCCGGCGCCGTGCTGATGGGATTCGCCATGTGCCTGATGGCCGAGACCACCCGGTGGTGGCACCTCTACGCTACCTTCGGGATCGTCGCGGCCCTCGCCATGAGCCTGGCCGGCTGGATCCCCTCGGTCGTGCTCGTGGGGGGCTGGTTCCCGGATCGCTACGGGACGGCCATCGGCATCATGGGGAGCGGGATCGGCGTCAGCATCTTCGCGCTGATCCCGCTGGCCCAGGTGCTCATCGAGGCCTTCGGGTGGCGGTGGGCCTACCGGATCCTCGGGGTGGCCGTCGTCGCGTGGGTGCTGCCGGCGACGCTTTGCCTCGTGCGCGATCCGCCGTGCGCCCATCCCCGCGCGGCCGAGGGTGCCTCCGGGCGTGCCGACCGCGGAAAGACGGCGACCGGCTGCTGGACCCTCGCCCGCGCCGCCCGCACCTGGCGGTTCTGGGGGGTGGCCGGCGTCTTTTTCACGGGCAATTTCGTCACGCAGATGCTCCTGATCCACCAGGTGGCCTACCTGGTCGACCACGACGTGCCCGTCATGACCGCGGCCGCGCTGGGCGGTGTCGTCGGGCTGGTCAGTATCGGGGGAAAGATCGGCTGGGGGACGCTCTCTGACCGGACGTCCCGGCCGCTGGCGTACAGCCTCGCCTTCGCGTTCGTGGCCGCCAGCCTCGGCGCACTGGTTCTGGCGGGCCGGAACCCGACGAGCTGCCTCCCGTACGTGTACGCGGTCCTCATCGGCATCGGGTACGCCGCCATGGCGCCCCTGCCGCCCGCCCTCACCAACGACATCTTCGCGGGCCCCGGCTTCTCCATGATCTTCAGCGCCGTATACACGATGGGCGGCCTGGGGCTCGCAGCGGGCACCTGGAGTGCCGGGTGGATCTTCGACGTCACCGGAAGCTACGCCGGTGCCCTCTGGCTCGGGCTGGCCATGGCGGTGATCTCCCCGCTCCTCATGTGGTCGGTGGCGCCGCGGCGTCTGCCGCATCGCGCCGGGGTCGTCTCGTGAGGCCGCCGCCCAGGAACGACAACATGGGCCGCCGGTGGCTCATCCTGGGAGCCATCTTTGTCAACCTGGCGGCCATCTACGGCGCCTGGTATTCGTACTCCGTGTTCCTGGTGGCGCTCCTCGGGGAATTCGGCTGGAGTCGGTCCGTCGTCGCCGGCGGTTTTTCCATCTTCGTCCTGCTCCACGGCTCGCTCAGCCCCTTCATCGGCACCGTCGCCGCGCGCACGGGCCCCCGGCGCATCATCCTCGTGGGCATCTGCACCCTTGGGGTCGGTCTCGTGCTGGCCTCCCGGACCACGGCGTGGTGGCACCTCTACCTGGCCTTCGGCGGCGTCACGGCCGCCGGGATCGCCATGTCGGGCTGGCTCCCATCGGTCCTGTGCGTCCGGGGGTGGTTTCCCTCCCGGGTCGGCACGGCCGTGGGTATCGCGTCGGCGGGCATCGGCGTGGGGATCTCGCTGCTCGTCCCCTTCGCCCAGTACCTCATCGACCGGGTGGGCTGGCGCTGGGCCATGCGGAGCCTGGCCGTTCTCATCGTCGGCTGGGTCCTGCCCGCCACGCTGTGGCTCATCCGCGACCCCGATTCGCTCGAGGCGCCGACGACCGGCGCCTCCGGCCGCACATCGGCCGGGCCGACCCGCCACTGGACGCTGGCCCTGGCCGTCCGCGACGGCCGCTACTGGGCCCTGGCCGTCGTGCACTTCACCGGGAATGTGGTGACGCAGATGCTCCTCGTCCACCAGGTCGCCTACCTCGTGGATCACGGCGTCCCGGCCCTGGCCGCGGCGACTGTGGGCGGGGTGGTGGGCGCCTCCAGCATCGTCGGCAAGCTGGCGTGGGGGTCGCTCTCGGACCGGGTGGGGCGGGAGTGGGCGTACACCTTCGCCTTTGCGTGCACCGCCGCCAGCGTGGGCGCCCTGGTTCTCGCGGGTCGGTTTCCGGACACCCTGCTCCCGTACGCGTACGGTGTCCTGATCGGCCTCGGCTACGCCGGCACGGCGCCCCTCACACCGGCCGCCGCCAGCGACCTCTTCGGCGGGCCGGGTTTCGCGACGATCTTCGGCTCCCTGCACAGCCTGCTCTGCCTCGGGGCCGCGACCGGGTCGTGGGGCGCCGGAAAGATCTTCGACGGGACGGGCAGCTACGCCGGGGCCCTCTGGATGGCGCTCGCGTGCGCCGTCGTTGCCCCGGCGATGATGTGGGTGGCGGCCCCGCGCCGCCCCCACCCGCCGCCAACCTAGGACACGCATTCGGCGGCACGGCGGTACGGCAGCTCCGCGGTTCAGGCGTACCGCCGAACGGCCGAACCGGCGAACCGTCGAACACCGAGCATGTTTATGACTCGTGCATCGGCATCCGAAAGTCACTGGGGCTGGGTCGTCGTCGGGGCGGCGTTCGTGACCATGGCCCTCCTCTACGGGCTCTGGTACAGCTATTCCGTCTTTCTGGTCGCCCTGCTCGGGGAGTTCGGCTGGAGCCGCTCCGTGACCGCCGGGGCCTTCTCCACGTTCGCCCTGGTCCACGCCGGTGTGGGGCCGTTCTTCGGCCCCGTCGCCGAGCGGGTCGGCCCGCGTCGGATTATCCTCGCCGGCGGGTGCGTGCTGGCGCTGGGTCTGGTGCTTGCCGCTCAGACGTCGCAGCCCTGGCACCTGTACCTGGCCTTCGGCGTCATCGCCGCCGTCGGGATCGGTTTCAGCGGGTACGTCCCGCTGGTGATCCTGATCCGGGGGTGGTTTCCGACCCGGATCGGCACCGCGGTCGGGATCGCCACCGCCGGGATCAGCGTGGGCATCGCCTTCCTCATCCCGCTCTGCCAGTTTCTCATCGACGAGCTCGGCTGGCGCTGGGCGCTGCGCGCGCTGGCCGCCGCGGTGGTATGCTGGCTGGTGCCGGCGACGCTCTGGCTGCTGCGCGAGCGCCCGGCAGCCGGGACCTTTCGGCCGCCCGCGGCCGGGCGCTCCGCCGCTCTCGCCCCGCACTGGACCCTTTCGCTGGCGCTTCGCTCCCGGCGCTTCTGGGGACTCTGCGTCGTCCTCTTCACCGGCAACACCGCCATCACGTTGTTCATGGTCCATCAGGTGATCTATCTGGTGGACCACGGCGTCCCGCCCATGGTGGCGGCGACCGTCGGGGGCCTCGTGGGCCTGATCAGCATCGTCGGGAAAGCGGGGTGGGGTTATCTGATGGATCGGACGCTGCGGGAGCTGGTGTACACGCTGGCCTGCGCGAGCTTCGCCCTGTCCATCGGGGGGTTGGCCCTGGCGGGGGCCTACCCGCTGTCGGTGCTGCCGTATCTCTACGCCGTCGTGCTCGGTCTCGGCTACGCCATCACCGCCCCGTTCGCCCCGGCGGCCGCCAGCGCGCTGTTTGGCGGCCCCGGCTTCTCCACCATCTTCGGGTCGATTCACGTCTCGCTGGGGTTCGGCACGGCGGCCGGCGCGTGGGCCGGCGGGAAGATCTTCGATGTCACGGGGAGCTATGCGGCGGCGTTCTGGGGAGCCCTGGGACTGATCTGCTTCTCATGCATTCTGCTCTGGACCGTGGCGCCCCGGCATGGGAATCCGCCGCCCTCCGGACGGTGAGACGCGCGGTCGGCTTTCAGCGTTCAGCCTGCCTGCTGCCAGCCGCCCGCTGCCGCCTCCCGTGCCTACACTTTGTACGCCTGCTTCGCCAGCCGGTACGCCGTATCCTGGATCATCTCCTCGGCGTCCTCCACGTCGACGATGCCCCGGACCACCAGGCCGGCGATCCAGTTGGCGTCCACACGCCGCGACAGGTCATGCCGCGCGGGAATGGACGGATAGGCACGCGTGTCGTCGTTGAATCCCACGGTGTTGGCCAGGCCGGCGGTCTCGATGACCAGTTCGCGGAACCGCTCCATGCCGTTCAGGCTGTCGAAAAACCACCAGGGCGGGCCCAGGCGGAGCGCCGGGTAGTGGCCGGCCAGCGGCGCCAGCTCCCGCGAGTACGTGGACTCGTCCAGGTTGAACAGGATCAGCGTCAGGCGGGTCTCGTTCCCGTACTTGCCGAGGAGCGGGCGCAGATTCCGCGTGAACTCGCCGGCGGTCGGGATGTCCGCCCCCATGTCGGCCCCGAAGCGCTCGTAGAGGAGCGGGTTGTGATTCCGGAAAGAGCCGACGTGGAGCTGCATCACCAGCCCGTCCTCGATGCTCATGCGGGCCATCTCCATGAGCATGTGCCCGGTGAAGAGCGTCGCGTCCTCGGCCGTCGCCTTCCCGGCCAGCGCCCGCCGGAAGATCGTCTCGGCCTGGCGCACGGACAGCTCCCCGGTGTAGGCCGTGGTCGCCGCGTGATCTGTCGCGGTGGCTCCCATCCCCTTGAAGAACGCCCGCCGGTTCTCCAGCGCGGCGAGGTAGGTCTTGTAACTCTTGACCTCGATCCCGCTGACCGCGCTCAGCGCCTGGATGCTCTTCCGCCAGTCGGCGGCGTCCAGGTTCACGACGGCGTCCGGCCGGAAGCACGGCACGACCCGGCCCTTCCAGCCGGATTTCCGGATGGCCTGGTGGTGCGGCAAGGGGTCGGTGGCCGCATCGGTCGTGGACATGAACTCGATGTTGAACCGCTCGAACAGGGCCCGCGGCCGGAACTCCGGCGTGGCCAGCTTGGCGGCGATCTGATCGTAGATCCGCTGGGCGGACTCGCCGCAGAGCTTCTCCTCCACACCAAAGACGGAGAACAGCTCGTGGGTCAGCCACATCCCGGTGGGGGTGGCCCGAAAGAGCCGAAAATGGTCGGCGAACGTCTGCCAGACCTTCCGGTGGTCCTTCTCGACCGTGCCGCCGTCCTTCCGGGGAATCCCCAGGGCCTCCATGGGCACGCCCTGCGAATAGAGCATGCGGAACACGTAATGGTCCGGGATGATGAGCAGGTCGGCGGGGGACCCGAAGGAGTAGTCCGGGTCCGCGAACATGCGCGGGTCCACGTGGCCGTGGGGACAGATGAGCGGCAGGTTCGCGACCTGCGCGTACAGGCGCTGCGCGACCTCTTTCTGGCGCGGATCGGGGCCGAAATACCGATCGTCGGGCAGGTGCATTTTGCTCGCCATGGTCTGTGGCCTCCGTTTCTTGCCCACACGGCTGGACGTTTCCGGTCCACGGCGGGAACACCCGTTCCCGTCGGCAACACTCCTCACGGCGCGCCGGACGATCTCACGGGGCGAGGGCCTTCGCCAGCAGCTCGTTCACCAGTTTCGGGTTCGCCTTGCCCTGTGTCGCGCGCATCACCTGCCCCACCAGGAAATTGAGCGCCGTCTCCTTGCCCTTCCGGTATTCGGCGACGGGGCCGGCATGCTTCGCGATGACCGCGCGCACGATGGCCTCCAGCTCGCCGGCGTCGGTGATCTGTCCGCCCTTCGCCTTCAGGATCTCCGCCGGATCGGCGTCCGACGCGTACATCTCGTCGAAAAACTCCTTGGCCATCTTGCCGCTGATCGCGCCCTTGGCCAGCAATCCGAGCAGGGCCGCCAACCGCTCCGGCGGGATCGGACTCTGGGCGATGTCCTTGCCGTCCTTGTTGAGGCGGCCCAGCAGCTCCACCATCACCCAGTTGCTGACGGCCTTGGGATCGCACTGCGCGCGGATGCAGGCCTCGTAGTACTCGGCAAGCTCTTTGGTCGCGGTGAGCACGCCGGCGTCGTACTCCGGGAGGCCGTAGTCTTCCACGAAGCGACGCCGCTTTGCCTCGGGCAGCTCCGGCAGCCGGCGCCGGATCTCGTCGACCCAGGCCGGCTCGACCACGAGGGGCACGAGGTCGGGGTCCGGGAAGTAGCGGTAATCGTGGGCCTGCTCCTTGCTCCGCATCGACAGGGTGATTTCCTGATCCGCGTTCCAGAGGCGCGTTTCCTGGACGAGCGTCGCGCCGTCCCGCAGCGCCCGGGCCTGGCGCCGGATCTCGTAATCGAGCGCCCGCTGGACGTTCCGGAAGGAGTTCATGTTCTTGACTTCGACCTTGACCCCCAGCTCCGTGGCGCCCACGGGTCGGACCGACACGTTGGCGTCGCAGCGGAAGCTCCCCTCCTCCATGTTCCCGTCGCACACCTCCAGATAGACGAGGATCGCCCGGAGCGTGCGCAGGTATTCGGCGGCCTCCTCGGGTGTGCGGAGATCCGGCTCGCTCACGATCTCCATGAGGGGGACGCCGCAGCGGTTGTAGTCCACCAGGCTGGACTCCGCCTTTTCCATGATCCCCGCGTGGACGAGCTTGCCCGTGTCCTCCTCCAGGTGGACGCGCCGGATGCCGATCCGCCGCTCCGTTCCCGCGAGGACAAACGCGACGTGGCCGTGCTCCGACAGCGGCAGCTCGTACTGGGAGATCTGGTAGGCCTTGGGGAGATCGGGGTAGAAGTAGTTCTTGCGCGCAAAGCGCGACACGGGCGCGATCGTCCCGTGAAGCGCCAGTGCCGTGCGGATCGCGTACTCGACCGCGCGGCGGTTGACGACCGGCAGCACGCCCGGCATACCCAGACAGACGGGACACGTGTGGGTGTTGGGCGGCGCGCCGAAGGTGGCGCTGCAGCCGCAGAACATCTTGGAGCGGGTGAGGATCTCGGCGTGGACCTCCAAGCCGATGACGGCTTCGAGCTCGGGCATGGTCATCCCTCGGTGGGAACCGTACTCAGGAATGCCAACTATGCCGGGCACTGGTCCTGCTCCTCGCCTCGGACAAGCATGGGTTCGGCGGGACGGCGGTTCGATCGTTCGGGCCCGCCGAACGGCCAATCCGTCGAACCGCCGCACCGTCGAACCGCCGAACGCCTCTACGTCCTACTCCCAAATCGCGTGGGTTTCGAACTGGTACTGCGCGGCGGCGCGGTGCTTCTCGCCGATGGCCAGGCTCCAGGACGCCTGGTCGCCGGAGCGCAGGTCCCCCACGGTGACGCGCTGCGTACCCAGCGCCCTCTTTTTCTTGTCCAGGAACTTGACGATCACGGTGACGTCGCGGGCCGACCGCTTGCTGTAGTTCTTGACGGTCCCCTTGAGCGTGTCCAGCCAGCGCTCGTGGTCGAGCACGACGAGGTCGCGAGTCGCTGCGGCTGCCGCCCAGGCCGGCTGCGTCACGGCCCCGCTCAGGATGGCGATGACAGCCACGATCCCGGCCCCCCTCCCGATTCGACTGTGAAGCCCCATGTCGCCCATCCCCCCTACAGGGTCGGCCGCCGCGTTCCCCACGGCGTCGCCTGCTCGTAGGCATGAGCCGCCTTCAGGATCGTTGCCTCGTCGAACGGCTTGCCCAGGATCTGCAGACCGATGGGGAGACCCGTGGCCGTGAAACCACAATTGACGCTGATCCCCGGCACGCCGGCCAGATTCGCGGAGCTGGTAAAGACATCCGTCAGGTAAATCTGGAGCGGATCGCCCGTCCTTTCGCCGATCCGAAAGGCCGCCGTCGGCGACGTGGGCGTGACGAGGACATCGCACCGCTCGAAGGCCTGGGTGAAGTCCCGGCGGATCAGCGTCCGCACCTTGAGCGCCTTCAGGTAATACGCGTCGTAGTACCCGGCGCTGAGCGCATACGTGCCCAGCATGATCCGCCGTTTCACCTCGGGGCCAAAGCCCTCGTCACGGCTCTTCATGTACATGTCGATCAGGTGCTCGGATTTCGGCGTGCGGTAGCCGTACCTGACCCCATCGTAGCGCCCGAGGTTGGAGCTTGCCTCGGCGGTCGCGACGAGATAGTAGGCGGCGACGGCATATTCGGTGTGGGGCAGCCCCACCTCCACCCGCGCGGCACCCAGGCCCTCCAGCGTCGTGACGGCGTCGCGGACAGCGGCGTCGACTTCGGGTTCCATGCCCGCGATAAAGTATTCCGCAGGCATCCCGATCTTGAGCCCGCGGAGGTCGCCGGTGAGCGCCCGCTCGTAGTCGGGTACCGGCACGTCCGCCGATGTCGAATCCGCGGGATCGTGGCCCGCGATGGTGCCGAGGAGGATCGCCGCGTCCCGGACGTCCTTGGTCATGGGGCCGATCTGATCCAGCGACGACGCGAAGGCGACGAGCCCGTAGCGCGAGACGCGGCCGTAGGTGGGCTTCAGCGCCGCGATGCCGCAGAAGCCGCCCGGTTGCCGGATGGACCCGCCCGTGTCGGTCCCCAGCGCCCCGGCGCACATGTCCGCCGCCACAGCCGCCGCAGATCCTCCGCTGGACCCACCCGGGACACACGCCAGGTCCCAGGGGTTCCGCGTCGTCTTGAAGGCCGAGTTCTCGGTGGACGACCCCATGGCGAACTCGTCCATGTTGGTCTTGCCCAGGACCACCGCGCCGGCGGCGGTCAGCCGGTCCATGACGGTGGCGCTGTAGGGCGGTACGAAGCGTTCCAGCATGCGGGACGAGCAGGTCGTCGGCACACCCTGCGTGCAGATGACATCCTTGACGGCGAGGGGGATCCCCGCCAGCGCGGGAAGGGGCCCCCCTTTCACCTGGATCGCCCGGTACCGCTCCGCCGCGCGCAAGGCCTCCTGGCCGGTCACCACGTTGAAGGCCTGCACCCGCCCCTCGACGGCCGCGACGCGGCCGAGATAACTCTTCACCACCTCGACCGGCGACACCTCCCCTTTCCGGATGAGATCCCGCAGCTCATGAATGGTCAGCCGGAACAGCTCCACCCGTTTCGCCTCCACAGGCCGTCACCAGCCACGAACCGCCCTCGCCGGTTTCAGCGTCTCTCCGCTTCGCGCTCCACGCTCCGCCATCCGCAGTGGAATCAATCTTCGATGATCCGTGGCACACGGAAGAACACCCCTTCGCGGTCCGGGGCGTTGGCCAGGGCGTCCTCCCGCTCCAGGGAGGGCCGGACCACATCCTCGCGCATGACGCTGACCATGGGGATGACCGTCGCCGTCGGCTCCACCGCGCTCGTGTCCAGCGTATGCAGTTTGTCCATATAGCCCAGGATCGCGTCGAGCTGGGACGTCATCCGCGCTTTCTCCTCCTCGCTCAGCTTCAGCCGCGCCAGCCGGGCCACATGGTCCACCTCCGCCCGCGTGATCTTCGCCACGACTTCTCCTTCTTAAGAACAGGCGACTGGGCAATTGGGCAACTTGGCAATTTGGAGATGCAAGGACTTCATCTCCGACTTGCCGAGTCGCCAAATTGCCTTATTGCCAAGTCGCCCAATTGCCAAGTCGCCCAATTGCCAATCAGGCGGGGTCCAACTGCGCGAAGCTCGCCGCGAGCTTCTTCCGGCCCACGCCGGCGAACGTGACGACGACCTTCAGATCCTCCCCCTCCCCGATGCGCTCCTTGATCGTGCCGACCCCCCACTCCGGGTGTCGCACCCGCATTCCCACCTGCAGATTGTCGACGAACGGCACCCCGGACTCGTCATGTCGGTCCACGCGGGACGGCCACGCGGTCCGCGTCGTGTCGCGACCCCCGGCTCGCCAGTCCCGGCCCCGGGTACCGGCTCCGGAGCGCTGGGTGCGTGACTCGGGGTGATCGGCCCGGGGGGCTGGGGGCGTGACCCGCGGTGCGTCATCCGCGGCGCTCCGCGTTCGGGACTCGGCGCATCCCAGCCCGTTCCATCGCCGCACCAGCCGCTGGGGCACCTCATCGAGAAACCGAGACGGAAGATTGTAGCTATCGGTGTTGTAGAGCCGCCGGGACAGGGCGGCGCTGAGGAACAGGTGCTGCCTGGCGCGGGTCATGCCGACATAGCACAGGCGCCGCTCCTCCTCCAGTTCGTCGTCGTCGCTCAGCGCGCGGGCGTGCGGGAAGACCCCCTCCTCCATGCCGGTGATGAAGACCACCGGGAACTCCAGCCCCTTGGCCGAGTGGAGCGTCATCAGCGTCACCGCCCCGGTGCCTTCCGACATCTCGTCGATGTCGGCGATCAGGGCCACGCTGTCCAGGAAGGCCTGCAGACTCCGGTCGTCGCTATGCTCCATGAACTCCCGGGCGGCGGACACCAGCTCCTGAAGGTTCTCCATGCGGGATACCGCCTCGAGGCTCCCTTCGTTCTGCAGATCGGCCAGGTAGCCCGTGGTGTCCAGAAGCTCCACGATCAGCTCCGCCACCGTCAGGACGTCCAGCTTGGCCCGCGTCCGCTCGACGAGTCCCACCAGCTCGGCGAGGCCCTTCAGGACCTTGGGGCCCAGGATCCTGCGATCGGCGATGCGCTTGGCGGCCTCCCAGAGCGAGACCCGCTCGGCCCGCGCGAGGCCCTCCAGCTTCTCCACCGTCGCCGCTCCGATCCCACGGGCGGGCACGTTCACGACGCGCTTGAAGCTCTGCGCGTCGTCCGGGTTCGCCACCAGCCGGAGATAGGCCACCAGGTCCTTGACCTCCTTCCGCTCGTAGAAGCGCAGCCCACCCACGATCACGTAGGGCGTGAGGTCGCGCCGCAGCGCGTCTTCCAGAACGCGCGACTGCGCGTTGGTCCGGTAGAAGACGGCGAAGTCGTCCAGCGAGTGCCCGTGCTCCGCCGACAGATCCCGGATGCGCTGCACGACGAAGTCGGCCTCCGCCTGCTCGTCCCGCGCGTGGTAGACGACGATGGGGTCGCCGTGGGGGTTCTCCGTCCAGAGCGTCTTGCCCTTCCGGCTCACGTTGTGCGCCACCACGTCCCCGGCGGCGTCCAGGATATTCTGCGTGGAGCGATAGTTCTGCTCCAGCTTGATCACGCGGCAACCCGGGTGGTCCCGCTCGAAATCCAGGATGTTGCTGAGGTCCGCTCCCCGCCAGCGATAGATCGACTGATCGTCGTCCCCCACCACACAGAGGTTGCCGTGCCGGCGGCTGAGAAAATTGACGATCTGGTACTGCGCCTGATTGGTGTCCTGATACTCGTCCACCAGGACGTAGCGCCAGAGATTCTGGTAGTATTCCAGGATGTGCGGGCGGTCCCGGAACAGCAGGACCGTCAGCATCAGGAGGTCGTCGAAGTCCACCGCGTGGCTGGCCCGAAGCCGCTCCTGATAGAGGCTGAAGATCTTTGCCGTCCGCTCTTCGGTGAAATCCGCCGCCATCCCGGCGTACTCACCCGGGGTCAGCATCTCGTTCTTCGCGCGGCTGATCCGCGCCGCCACCGCGCGGGGGTTCATCAGCCGCTCGCTCAGGTTCAGCCCTTTCAGACAGTCCCTGATCAGGCTCAACTGGTCGGCGTCGTCGTAGATCACAAAACTGTGCCGGAAGCCCAGCTCGGCATGCCACTTCCGGAGAATGCGGACGCAGGTAGAGTGAAACGTCCCCAGCGCGACGTTCAGACCGCGCGCGCCCAGGAGCAGCTCGACGCGCTTCCGCATCTCGTCGGCGGCCTTGTTTGTAAACGTCACCGCCAGGATCTGCCACGGCTGCACGCCGCGACGCGCGATCAGGTGGGCGATGCGCCGCGTGATGACCCGGGTCTTGCCGGACCCGGCGCCCGCCAGGATCAAGAGCGGGCCGTCGCCGTGCTGCACCGCCTCGCGCTGAGGCGGGTTGAGATCGCACAGGATGGGATCTTCGAGCATGGGGCGATCGGTTCCTTGGGTCCAGCGGTCGGCCATGGGCGATCCGCCGAAAAAAGACACGAGGCGCTGCCCGACCGCCGCCGTTCAGCGACGCGGCGACCGGGTGTTCCCGCCGAGGGCCGACCGTTTTCCGTTGGGGCACGGCCGCCGTGCCTCACGGCGCACGCCCGACCCCGCCGTCCAACCCCGCGCCGCCGCGGGTTGCCGGAGCGGAAGGCATTATAGATCAGCCGGCGCGAGGGAAAAACATAAAACCGGCGAGACGACAGGCCGGGCCCGGATCCCAAACCAGCCGCGTGCAAACGTTCACGCTAGCCCACGTCCACCCAGCGGCCCGTCGCCGATGATTCGTAGATGCCCAGGACGATCCTGAGGGCCTTCAGGCCCTCGTCGCCGCTGACCTGTGAGGGGGTGCCGGCCTGGATCGCGGCGAGGATGTCGGCGAGTTGCGCCCGGTGCCGCTCGTGGGAGATCACAGGCGAAGCGGACCCCCCAACCGATCCGGGTTGCGGGTCCACGTAGTCCCCCTCGGCGCACCCCTCCACCTTCCAGGAGGTGACAAAGCCGCCCTCCAAGACGACGGAACCCCGCTGGCCGTGAATCTCCAGCCGTTCCTTGAAGCCGGGCTGGACCGCCGTGGTGCCCTCGATGACCCCCACGGCCCCGCTGAGGAATTCCACGGTGGCGATCCCGAGATCCTCGCTCTCGATGGCGTGGGTGGACGTGCGCACCACACCCGACACCCGCTTGGCCCCGCCCATGAACCATTGGAGCAGGTCGATGGTGTGGATGGCCTGATTGATGAGGGCTCCCCCGCCGTCGATGGCCTTGGTCCCCCGCCAGGGGTTCGATGTGTAGTACTGGGCGGAGCGCCACCACTTGATGTACGCATCGCCGAGAACCAGCCGGCCCAGCACCCCGGCGTCCAGGGCCTTCCGCACCTTCTGGGACGCCGGCGCGTACCGGTTCTGGAAAACCACGGACAGGTGGCGGCCGGCCTTCCGGCAGGCCTCGATGAGGCTCCGCGCCCTGGCCTCGGTGACATCGATGGGCTTCTCGACGATCACGTGTTTGCCGGCGTCGGCGGCCCGGATCCCGTATTCCGCATGATAGCCCGACGGCAGCGCGACGATCACGGCCTCCACCGCCCGGTCCGCCAGGAGCTCCTGGTAGCTCGTGTACCCTCGGATCCGGTGCTGCGCGGCGAACTGCCGTGTCCGCTCTGTTGACCGGCTCCACGCGCCGACCGCCCGGGCGTTGGGAATCTCCTTGAGGGCCGTCACGTGCACCCCGCCGATCATGCCGCATCCCGCCACCGCTACCCCGATCGTCGCCATGGTCATCCCTCGTCCCGCAGCTCATCCTGCGCTGCCTTCCGGCCCAACCCCCCGCCCGCGCGCTCCGGTGAAACCTACCAAGCGATTCGCGCCCGTGTCAAGGCGGACCGCCCCTCGCCCCGGTTGCCCGCTTAAGCGCCCCGAAGCGGCGTGGCCGGGGCGGCCACCGCCGGGCGTGCTCAACGCGAAAGGCTGTGCTAGACTCCGGTCGGTTCCGGGGGTATCCCATACCAATCTGCGGCCAACACGCTTTGACGGCACCCGTTTCCTCGCGCACCCCTCATCGCGTCACGAGAAAGCGAGGCCCGCATGACCTTCGACATCGCCTTCGTCGGTCATTACACCAAGGACACCATCGTCTCCCCTACGGGGACCCGGACCGTGGACGGCGGCGCGATCAACTACGGAGCGAACGTCGCGGCGCGCATGGGCCTCCGGGTCGCGGTGGTGACACGGCTGGCCCGCGACGACTGGCATGTGGTGGAGGCGCTGGAGGCGCTGGGCGTGACCGCGTTCGCGAAGGCGACGCCGCGCTCCACCTGTCTTCGACTGACCTATCCCACGGACAACCTGGACCAGCGGACGTTGGAGCTGACCAGCTCCGCGGGCCCCTTCACCCTGGAAGAGATCGCGCCCCTGGAGGCGCGGGTGTACGCCATCGGAGCCTCGGTCCGCGGCGAGGCCTCCACCGACGTCGTTCGGGCGTTGGCCGCCAAGCGAGGCATCCTTGCCCTGGACGTCCAGGGCTTTCTGCGCGTCGTCCGGAACGGCGCCCTGGTCTCGGACGGCTGGCCGGGCAAGGAGGCCGTCCTCCGGCACGTCACCGTCCTGAAGACGGACGCCGTCGAGGCGGAGCTGATCACCGGAGCGTCCGACCTCCGCGCCGCCGCCACGGCGCTTGCCGGCTACGGGCCGAAGGAGGTCCTGCTCACGCACCGCGGCGGCGTGCTCGTGTACCACGACGGCGCCTTCCACGAGGCGCCGTGGACGCCCGAGGCGGTCCGGGGGCGCAGCGGCCGCGGCGACACGTGCACGGCCTCCTACCTTTCCCGGCGTTTGACGGCCCCGCCCGAGGACGCCGTGATGTGGGCCGCCGCCGTCACCAGCCTCAAGCTGGAAGCCGAAGGCCCCTTCCGCCGCACCCTGCAAGACATTGAAGCCTTGTACGCCCGCTTGCGCCGCGACCGCCGGCCGCCGACCGCCGCCACGATCGAACGGCGCATCCGATCCGCGTGAGGACGGGATGGCGACGGAGGCGATATGTTCAGCCGAGTGAAGCCCCGGCCGGCACCCGTGGCCGGGTGCCGACCCGCACGGCGTCTCCGGCGACGAAACCGGACACGGCGGTCGTCCACCGGCACGCTCGGACAAGACGCCAGCCACCTATCGGTGACGGGAGGAGCGAATGGACCTTGGAATTGCGGGACGCGTGGCGATCGTCACGGGGGGAAGCCGCGGTATCGGCCGAGCCGCGGCGGAGCGGCTGTGTCGCGAAGGGGCCCACGTCGCGGTATGCGCTCGGGGTAGAGACTCGCTCGCGGACGTCCGGCGGGCGCTGGAGGCGATGGGGGCCGGGCGGGTCCTGACCGTAGCGGCGGATCTGACGGAGCCCTCGGCGGCCGGACGGGTCGCGGAGGCGGCCGCGGCGGCCTGGGGTCGAATCGATATCCTGGTGAACAACGCCGGCGCCGCGCGCGGGCTCCCCTTCGACGAACTCACGCACGAGGGCTGGCTGGAGAACCTGCAGCTCAAACTGTTCGGCTATCTGCGCATGACCCGGGAGGTCCTCCCGCATCTCCGGAAGAATGGATGGGGCCGCATCGTCAACATCGCGGGCGTCGCCGGCCTTCAGCCGAGTCCGCTCGCCATGCCGGTCGGGTTGAACAACGCGGGAATCCTGAATGTCATGAAGGCGCTGGCCGACGCCGAGGCGGCCAACAACATCCTGGTGACGACCGTGTGTCCCGGGCCGATCCTGACCGAGCGGCAGACGACGCTCCTGCAGGATACGGCGCGGGCAAAGGGGATCTCCGTCGAGGCCGCGGAGCGCGAAGCCACCGCCGCCATCCCCCTCAAGCGAATGGGCCGGCCCGAGGAGGTCGCCGATGCCGTGGCCTTCCTCGCATCCGAGCGGGCGAGCTACATTACCGGCAGTCTTGTGATCGTGGACGGGGGGCTCCACCGGGCGATGATCTGACGCGGCGCGCCGCAGGCCGCCGCGTCGGCGGGAGCGCCGGATGGTGCCACTCGCCGAGGAGCCGGGGGGCGGCCGACCGGCGGGTCTGCGGTTCTCGAGCCCGCCGGTTGCGGGGGAACGGACGGCACCGCCGTCGCGTCATTCGCCCGTCCAGGCGCCATAGATGGAAGAGTAGCCCACGGAGCCGCCCGGCCCGCTGTACGCCACAAAGGGGCTGGGGTAGACGCCGGCTCCGCTCGCCCCCTTGCTGAACACGTAGATGTCCTGACCCGACAGGGCCGGACCGCCTCCGAGGAGGATCGGAGCAAGCTCGTAGGGACTCTTCCACGGGTCGATGTCTCCGATGCTCCCGTAAGCGTTCGCCCGCAGGACGGCCAGGCTGGTCGGGTACATGTTCCTGTCGAGAACGTACGTGACCGCCGACGTCGTCGCGGTTTTTGAATCCGCCGCCGCGCGTCCATATCTGGCCTTGCGGTTCGCCTTCATCACGTTGGGGATGGCAATCATGGCCAGCAGACCGACGATGGCGACACCGATGAGCAGCTCGATGAGCGTGAACCCCTTGCGGCGCTTTCGCAGATCCTGGCTCATATGCCCTCCAGCTTTGGAGGCCGGCGAAGAGACACGGATACGCCTCGCAGCGAACGTCGGTTGCGTTCGTGCTCCCCACCGCGCTCGATCCGGTGTTGCCACGCTAGAGAACCGGATCCGCGGTGTCAACCGGAAAACCCGCGGACAGGAACCTGGGGGAACGCAAGGGAAAACGGGTCCCGATGACAAAGGTCACGGATATACGGAACGGTTCCCCCTACGCTCAGAGGGTCGTGGCCCCGCATCCGACCGATAGCGGGAGCGTACCGCACCCGTGATGAAACCGTGTTCGTCGTTCTGACGGAGGCCGCACATGACCGCGTCTGCCGATTCCCTGCCAAGCGCTCGATTGGATCCACTTTCCCCCGAGAAGACCGCCGTCCAGTTTCTCCGGTACGAGCACAGCCTCATCCTGAAAGCGCTGACCGCCCTAGAGGGGAGGCTCGCCAGGCTGGAGACGGGCGCCACGGCCGGCGGCGTGTTCTTCGAAAACGCGGTGGAGTTCCTGCGCGCCTTTGCCGACCGGTGTCACCATGGGAAAGAGGAGGACATCCTCTTCACGATGATGGTGGAGGAGCTGGACTACCCGCGTGACGGCGGGCCGGTGGCGGTCTTGACGACCGAGCATCGCAAGGGGCGCGAGTTCCTTCGCGGTATCGGCGAGGCCGCCGCCGCCCTCGACGCCGACCCCGCAGCCGCGAAGACGATCGTCGAGAACGGACGGGGATACATCCGACTCCTGCGCGCGCATATTGATCGCGAGGACACCACGGTCTTTCCCATGGTGGAGCAGTTCCTGGACGACGCGGATCAGGCGCGACTGGCGGAAAAATTCGCGCAGTTCGAGCGGCAGGAAATCGAGAGCGGTCGCCGTGCGGCCTCCTTGCGGCTTCTCGACGACCTGACGCGAAACCCGTGATGCCGCCCGTGGACGGCTTCGACCGATATCCTGAGGACACGCCATGCCAGAGCTGAGCTTTGTTTCCCTCCTCGATATCCACCAGGTCCTGCGGGAGCTTTTCCTTCAGCATCAAGAGGCGCTGCTCGACGCGGATCTCGCCCGCGCACGGGAACGGCTTGAGGAGTTCGAGCGCAGGCTCCTCCACCATATCCGGGAAGAGGAAGAGCTGCTCCTTCCCATCTACCAGCGTGCGGGAGTGATTCCCGGCGGCCCCCCGGTCCTCTTCACCGGCGAGCACAAACGGATGCGAGAGCTACTCGCCGGGTTCGGGCAGGCGTTGTCCTCGCTGGAGCAAAACCCCGCCAGCCGCAAGCGCGGCATTCTGTGGCTGCTGGATCGCCAGGCGACCTTCAAGAATCTCATGGAACACCATGATCTCCGCGAAACGAATATCCTCTATCCCGCCCTCGATCGGGTGACCTCGGAGGCGGAGCGACGCGAAGTCCTGGCCCGTTGCGGTGCCAGCCGCCGCTGACCGGCCGCTGAAAAGGCCCATCTGTAGTGACCCATCTTCGGTGGGTGCCCCAGCACCCCCCGGCGCACCGTGCCCTCTGCGGCGAGGGCGGAGGCAAGCGGTTTGGTCTTCGAGGCCGCGTCTATTTCTTGGCCCACTGGCCGTTGTCGTGCTGGATCCACCAGCCGGGCGCCGATTTCCCGCGCCAGCTGTTGGCGAATATTCTCTGCACCTCGGGAAGCGTGCCCATGTCGATGTTGTTGGCCCTGATGATCTCCGTGTACAGCGCCGTGCGGTCCCGGTTCTCCTCGCTGACCAAGCGGTTCACGTCGGCCTTCTCCTTGAGCGAAAGCGCGCCCGTGTCACGAACGGTCACCAGCCCGTTGTTCGTCTCGCCCACCGCGCCCTTGCCGTACAGCGGCTGAAGTTGCGGGAACCGAGCGGCCATCGACTCTTTGAGCGCGCGGATCGCCGGGGTCGAGACATTGACGTCGACCGCCGCCGCATGCGCCGCCGTCACCCCGATCGCCACGACACGGAACCACTCGATTCCGCTCTTCCTGTCCGGAGTCTGCCCCGGTTTCGGCTCTGGCGTCGGCTCCGGCGCCCCGCGAACGTCATCGACGATCTGGTCCGCCGCTTTTTGGATTGCCGCAGCAGGAAAATAGATGTTCACCGTAACGCAAGACACAAGAAGTACCATCAACAGCCCGATGAGCCACCGTCTCTTCGATGTCATGTCCTTCTCCTCACGCAGGAGCGAGAAACGTGCAGTTGACGCCGCACGGACCGGGCGATCCTCAACATTTGACGTCCGGATCGTGCCCCCTATTCTACCGTGATTCCGCCCGGCTGGATCTCGGGTGATTGCGATATTCGTTTGATTCGCTCTGTCATATCCCGAAAGCTGATGACGTTGTCCGGGTTCTGGTTGACCACATCGACCCCGCGCAACACACCGCGTCGCACCAGATATTCCTTCCCGCCGTCGTGGATCGTCCCATTGACCGAGAACTGATCGTTCTTCAGTACAGACCGAAGTCCGATCTTGCGGTACGGATACTCTTTGAAGAGCTGCGTGACTCCTCGATTCAGCGCGCTATCCGCACCGGTCCCGAGGATAGAGATGTTCTGGATCGCATCCACGCTGATCGACTGCGAGACGTCTGGCGTCGGGACGGATTCGACGTCCAGGATGAAACTCGCCGGCTCGCCATACTCCATGGTGAAATTCTTGAGCGATCCCTGGATCACTCCGGTCATCTTGCCGACGGGGATCTTTCTTGTCAATTCCTCGAGGCTGATATTTCTGAAGGTGATGTCCCCGCCGAACCTCCGCGAAGGCGACAGGATGTTCTCGGCAAAGAGATCCGTCGCCTCGATCGCGCCGCCGAACACTGTCACGAGGGCTCGTCCTTCGGACACGATTCGGTTGTTCTCGTAGCGCATCATACCCAAGTCTGCGTTGATGGTGCCGGGAATTTCTATACGCGCCAATCGTCGGGTCATCCGCCCCAGATCGACCTCGGCAATCTTGAGACCGAATCGGTAACGGTTTGGGAACAGCACGTCGTCGATCTGCAGGCCGTACAGGTGGACCTTCCCGCCGAAGAAGGGCACCACGACAGGCTCCGGCACCTCGAGCGTATTTTCGGAAATGACCAGGGGGATCTGCAGGTCTTCTACGGTGAGTCTCCTGCGCTGAATCGCCTGGAAACGAACGAACCCCGGAGGCGGGGACGCCGGCTTCAGCGAATCGCTTGGCGGGTACCTGAGCGCAAAAGGCACGTTCGCCGTGATCCCCCGAATGGACAGCGGTATGTCCGGTGCGACGAGGGACGCCCCATCCGTCCGGTACGTGCCGGTGATCGCCAGCGCGCCGCCTTCGTGACGGGTAGTGGCTTCGAGCGAGGAGCGGCCGGTGACGGAAAGACCGGCGAGGCGTGGCGACAGTCCCTTGAGATACTCCCCCAGCAGCGTCTCGACGATTCGTGGGTGCGAGATGTCGACGCCCCTGAATTGAAGAGCCCAGTCGCCCCCCGTTCCGTTGGCGTTGAACGAATACTCACCGGTCTGGAAAAAATCCATCGAGCCCGTGAGTTCAAAATGCCGGGTGCCGTCCGAGGAATACTCGCCGTCGAGCGCCAGCGACGCCCGCCGACCTGCGAGGTTGTTGTAATACGCACCCCAGAGATACTCGCCGTCGCGCTGCATGGCACGAACGCCGAAGGTGAGCTTCCGTTCCTGCGATCCATAGGCCAGTTTCAAGGCGAGCCTCCCGCCGACGCCCTGCGCCGCCTTTGTGCCATCGGGTGAGCTGACTCCGCCTTGGTCGAACGAAAACACCACGCTGCCGTCGAGCGAGGCCCCGCCGTCCGCGAACGTGCCCTCCGCCTGCGTCTCGGCTGTCCCCTGCCCCTGCACGGCCCAGGCGCGATACGCCTCGGGCACGAGCGACCGGATCGCCGCAAACGCCCGGGCAAAATCGATCGAGGCCGCCGAGACATGCGCGCTCCACCGCATGTCCCCGCCCAGCGATACCCTCGCCGCCCCGAATATGGTCCCGAAGTCCTTGCTCGCGCCGCGGAGCGTGTCGATCCTGACCGTCTCTGTCTGCTGGTCGTACGTCACGTCGGCGAAAAGCGTGAGGCCGCTCAGCGAAGCCGTCCGATTCCCGCGCGCGTACCCGGCGGAATCCACGACGAGCTCCACGGTCCCTCTGCCGAACGGTTTCGGATGCACGGCGGTCAGGGCGAAATCCCCCCTGATCCTGCCGCCGGCGGCGATCGTCGTGTCGCCGGGCGCCGTGGCGGCAAAGTTCGCCCGGAACGTGATGCCGCCGCCCGTCGTGGACGAGAAGTCCTTGACGTCGAGGTTGAGGTCGCTCAGCTTGACCTGCTGGGGCCCCCCTTCCACGCTCACAAAGACCTCGGCGTTCCGGACCTCGAGCCGACGGATCTTCGGGAGTTTTTCGAGGAAGGCGAGGTCGAACTTTCCGCCGGGCGTCGCGCCGAGTCGGTACGTCAGTTTCAGGTCCTGGAGGACAAGCGTCTCGACCTCGCCTCGCAGTGTCACGGCGGATGACTCTTTCGGGCTGACGTTCGAAATCAGAGCCGTCAGACCATCCGCCCTGACGTTAGCAACCGGCACACGGTGAAGAGGGACTGAAAGACCCGAGGCGAACGCGAGCGATCTGATACCGAAACCGTACAAGCGGGCCTTGGCAATGTGAGTTGGGAGCAAGGGGACTTGAAGGGCGACGACGACGAGCCCGAAACCCAGAGTGCAAAGGACAAGGGTGCCGATGCCAAGAAGGAAAGAAAGCCGGCGTCGCTTCATGCAGCGCGCGACATCCCCGTCCGGCATCGCCTCGCCTCCCTGCCCGTCACCAGGCACACGCAAAGAACCGAGAAACCGCAGATTGCGCAGATTGCGCAGATTCACGGGTACGACCCCTCTCCGGACCAATCTGCGTCATCTGTGCGCGCCTGCCTGCATTCGGCGGGCAGGCAATCTGCGGTTTCACACCCCGAGGCGCTTGAGGAGGCCGCGGGTCGTCACGACGAACCCCGCGTCCCGGAGCGCCTCGGCCATGGACGACTCGGCCGCCGGTTGTCCGTCCACCTCGCCGATCAGCAGCGCGCGGCGTCCCTTCACGCCGACCGACGCGGCCAGCGCGTGCGCGATCTCGCGGGTGACCGCCCTGGTGCTGCGATTCTTCACCTGGCCCACGAACGTGAGCAGTTGTCGCTCGTTCCGGCCCATCCAGGCGGCCGGCCGGCCGTCCACCAGGATCGCCACGGCTCCGGCCATGCGCGCCGGCTTGCGTCCCGCCGCGCCCTCGGGCCACGGCAGCGCCGCACCGTAGGGGTTGGCCGGATCCGTAGCGGCCAGGAGACGAGTGCGCGGCGCCTCGTCCGGCTCTCGGAGCGCGCGTAGACGCTCCACCGCCCCCGCGGTCGCGAACTGGGCCGCCCCGAGTCCCTCGACGAAGTAGCCACGCCGGGCGCGACCTGCCTCTTCCATGGTTCGGAGGACCGGATAGAGCGCCGCCCATCCGCCGGGCACTCCTTCGGCGTGGGCGGCCTCGCGCACCACGACGCCGTAGCGGTCGAGCAGGCTCCGGGCCACCGCCGCCTGCCGTTCCTCGGGCGACGGCTCGTGCGAAACGTAGCTTCGCACGAGCGACCACCGTCCCGAGGCCTCCGGCGGCACGTCGCCCATCCGCCGGCGGCGATGAAGACGGGTGCGCACCAGTGCCCGGAGGGGGCGGAGTGTATCATTGGTCACCTCTCCCGCCCAGACCAGATCCCAGAGCGCCTCCAGCGTCTCGCGGAAGAAGCCCCCCGTGGCCGCCTGGATCTGCGGGAAAAAGCATGCCCCGCGCGACGTCAGCTGCTCGCGGATCTTCCTGTGCAATTCATCGTCTGGCCTCCCAGGGCCCGACGGCGGGAGCAGAAATGCCACGTGCTCGGCGCGGTACAGACTCACCCGCCCATCGCTCGGCCCGAGCGACTCGCGCCCTACCCAGAGAACCGCACCCGACGAGGTCAACTCGTCCAGCATCTCCGGCCGGTAGTCTCCGACGCGAGCCGGAAGTACCTGGGCCTCCAGGACGGACGCCGGGATGGCGGCGCCCTCGAGGTTCTCGACTGCAGTGCGGAGCGCTTCGGGGCCCTGAGGAAGCGACGCCCCCGCCCCATCGACCCCCTGCCACGCGAGCGTCAGCCGCGCAAAAGCATCCTGCCCCACGGGCTCCACCCGGCGTCGGAGCCTGGCTAGGGACCGCTGCCGCAGCGTCCGCAACACGTCGGCATCGCAGAACTCACGGCCGCTCCCGCCGGGACGGAACGCGCCCTCCAGGACGCGCCCGCCCATCTCCAGCGCGCGAAGCGCGGCCTTCACCGGAGCCGGGCCGACGCCCAGGCGCCGGGCGACTTCCTCCGCTCGGAACGGCCCGTGGGTCCGGGCATAGCGCGCGACGAGATCACCCAGCGGGTCGGCCACGCGATCGAGGAAGGCGCCGGGCAGTTCCAGCGGAGGGGGCACGCCGAGGGCGTCGCGGTAGCGGCCGGCGTCCTCCGCCGCCACGAACCGCTCCTCCCCGGCGATCGTCGCCGCAATTGCTCGTCGCTCTCGCATCAGCCCGGCAATCCACCCCTCCGCGGCCTCCTCCGGTTCGCACCGTGCCCGCACCTCCTCCCGGGTGAGATCGCCGAGCCGGAGCAAGAGGTCGTGGACCGCATCCGGGTGCCTGGCCTGACGGTCGGGTTCGAGGCATTGCAGCCGCCGCTCCAGAGCCGAGATCGCCTCGGGATCGAGAAGCTCGCGGAGATCGGCCTCTCCCAGCAGCTCGCGCAGACGTCCGAGGTCCACGGTCAGCGCCTGCGCCCTGAGCTCTGCCGGCGGCGCGTCTCCTTCGTAGATGAAGTTCCCGACATAGCTGAAGAGCAGCGCCGAGGCGAACGGCGAAGGGACGCGCGTGTCCGCGGTGACGACCCGGATCGCGCGGGAGCGGATGCCGCGCAGGACCTCGATCAGCGCCGGCAGATCGAAGACGTCCTGCAGGCATTCCCGGTGGGCCTCCAGCAGGATGGGGAACGAGGGGTACGCCGAGGCGGCGGCGAGAAGCTCCGCAGCCCGTTTCCGTTGCTGCCACAGCGGCGACCGTCTGCCCGGGGCGCGCCGGAGCAAGAGGAGCGCCCGCGCGGCGGCCTCGCGGAAGCGCGCCGCGAACAGCGGATGCTGACCGGAGGCGTGCTCGCCCCCGGCGCTCAGCTCTTGCGTGACGATGGCTTCCACCTCGTCGAGATCGGGTAGGACCAGGTCGACCGGTGGCGCCTCCCCGGCCTCGGGGACCCGGGCCACGATCCCGTCGTCGGTCCAGAGGACGTCCGCGGCGCACCCGCCGTCGCCCCCGCGGCGGAGCGCCGCCCCGACCGCCAGTGCCCACGGCGCGTGGATCCTGCTGCCGAAGGGGCTCAGGATGCACACGCGCCAGTCGCCCATGTCGTCGAGGTGCCGCTCCACGACGATCGTTCGGTCGTCCGGCACCGCTCCTGTGGCCTCCATCTGGTCGCGCAGGTACTGGACGAGGTTCGCCGCGGCGCGCGCGTCCAGGTCATGCTTCTCCCGGAGCAGCCGGGTGGCCTCCGCCTCGGGGAGGCTCCGCACCGCGCGCGTGAGGGCGCCGATGGCCCGCCCGAATTCCAGCGTGCGGCCGGCCCGCTCACCGCGCCAGAACGGCATCTTGGCCGGGACGCCCGGGGCCGGGCTCACGAGCACTCGATCGTGCGTGATCTCCTCCACCCGCCAGGAACTGGCCCCCAGGAGGAATGTCTCCCCGACGCGCGTCTCGAAGACCATCTCCTCGTCCAGCTCGCCGATCCGGCCCCGGACGCCCTCCGCACCGGAGAGATAGACGCCGTACAGCCCGCGATCCGGGATCGTCCCACCGCTCGTCACCGCGATCCGCCGCGCCCCCGCGCGCGCGCGCAGCGTCCCGCCGAGGCGGTCCCACACCAGCCGTGGCCGATGTTCGCCGAACGCCGCGGACGCGAACCGCCCGGAGAGCATGTCGAGCGTCCCCTCGAAGGCCGAGAGCGGCAGCCCGGCGAACGGCGCCGACCGCCTGAGCAGCGCAAAGAGCGGCGCGGCCTCCCACTCGTCCATAGCCGCCATGGCGACGATCTGCTGCGCCAGCACGTCCAGGGGATTGCGGAGGTACCGGGTGCTCTCGACCGCCCCGGCCCGCATCTGCGCCGTCAGCGCCGCGGCGGCGATCAGGTCGCCACGGTACTTCGGGACGATGACGCCCTTGCTCGGCGCATCCACCCGGTGGCCCGCGCGGCCGATTCGCTGCAGCGCGCTCGCGACCGAGGGAGGCGATTCCACCTGGACCACCAGATCGATGGCCCCCATGTCAATGCCCAGCTCCAGCGACGAGGTGGCGACGAGTGCCGGCAGTCGACCGGACTTGAGATCGTCCTCGATCTGCGCGCGCGTCTCGCGCGCGATGGAGCCGTGGTGGGCCCGGACCAGCTCTTCACCCGCCAGCTCGTTCAGCGCCGCCGTGAGCCGCTCGGCCAGCCGTCGGCTGTTGACGAAGAGCAGCGTGGTTCGGTGGCCGCGTATGAGGTCCAGCAGCATCGGGTGAATCGCCGGCCAGATGCCCGCGCCGCGCTCGGGCCCCGAGGCGGGGCCGTCCGACGTCTCGCCCGCCCGGCCCGGCTTTGCCATGTCGTCGACGGGGACGGCAACCGTGAGGTCGAGGGCCTTCCGGTGCCCCGCGTCCACGACCGTCACCGGGCGGGCTGCGCCGCGTTCGTCGAAGCCGCCCAGGAAGCGCGCCGCCTCGTCCACGGGCCGGACGGTCGCCGAGAGGCCGATGCGCTGGAGCGGAGCGCCGACCAGTTCCTCCAGTCGCTCCAGCGACACGGCCAGGTGCGCGCCGCGCTTGGTGCCCACCAGGGCGTGGATCTCGTCCACGATCACCTGCCGGACCGACCGGAGCGTCTGGCGAGCGGCACTGGTCAGCAGGAGATAGAGCGACTCCGGAGTAGTGACGAGGATGTCCGCGGGACGGCGGGCGAACGCCGCGCGCTCCCGACCCGGCGTGTCCCCGGTGCGGATGGCCACCGTCGGTTCGTGCAGCGAGAGACCGGCCGCACCCTCGGCACGCATTCGCTCTGCAGTGCGGAGGATTCCCACGAGCGGCGCGCGCAGGTTCCGCTCCACGTCCACGGCCAGCGCCTTGAGAGGCGACACGTAGAGGACGCGGCACCGCGCCGCCGGGTCGGGCGGCGGCTCGAACATCAGCCGGTCGATGGCGACGAGGAACGCCGCCAGCGTCTTCCCCGACCCGGTCGGCGCCAGGAGGAGCGCTCCGCCACCCGCGCGGATAGCAGGCCATCCCAAGGCCTGGACGCGCGTCGGCGCGCCGTACGCCGCCCCAAACCAGGCGCGGACGGGATCGTGAAAGCCGTCGAACAAATAGGAATGTCTCATGATACGGCCAGAAATGGAAGTGCCGGCCAGTACAATCCGGCGAGCACCGACGTACGTCCCGATAAGGGCATTCGGTGGTCCCGAGTCAGGTGCTCATTTGACATGTGATCAAGAGAGAGACACTACATCATTACTTGGCTCATATTACGGTGGGATGCTAGCCAAGGGAAGATCCTTGAGCAAAAGGCCGAGCATAGCTCAAAGAGAAACACGGGGAGACCGTCAGGAGACACCTGCGTTACTGCGCGGACTCAATTGGATTACACGACACCGCGCTCGAGGTCCACAGCGAGACCGTGCAGGCCTTGATCCCGGAGCCGGCAAGCGAAATTTGCATAGGGCTGCAATGCCAAGGCTCAAGACTTCGCGTCCCAACTCCACTCGAGTTGTACTGCTCCCCCCGAATCCAGACTGTCGAGCGTTGAACTGAGTGAGTGCCTCCCAACCCCGAGCGTCGAGTGTGTTACACTCGGCGCCACACCGTGGAGCGAGGCCCTATGTCCGAGGCGAAGAATCGCCGGCTCCTCACCGCGGAGGAGAAGCTCCGCATTCTGGACGACGCCCAGCAGCCCGGCGTCCAGAGCGCCGAGCTGGGCCGCCGGCACGGGATCGGCACGAGGCAGTTCTACCCCGGGCGGGAACAGGCCCGCCAGGCCGCGAAACACGCTCTGAGGCAGCCGGCCGGCCGGAAGGGCCAGGCGAAGGTCGACGCCGCCGGGGCGCGCCTCACCGCGGAGCGGGAGCGGCTCCGCGCCGGCGTCGCAGAGGTCACCGCGGAGAACCGGGACCGCCGAAAAAACGGCGGAAGCGGGGCGAGCTGTCCCGGCCCCCGGCCGAGACGAAAGCCGCGGTCGTGGCGCTCGTCCAGCGCACGCACGAGCGCAGTCAGTGGGCGATTCGCCGGATCCGGCAGGCCCTGGCGATCCCCCGGGCCGTGTACTACAGCTGGCGGGACCGGGCGACGACGGATCGGCTGGCCGATCCGCCGCCGCAGGCACCGCGGACCGCCCCGCTGTTGCCCAGGGAACGAGAGGCCATCGTGCCCTCCGCCCAGACCCATCCGACGCTCGGCTATCGCCGCCTCGCCTGGTCCATGGTCGATGCGGAGGTGGCCCTGGCCTCCTCCTCGGCCGTCTCCGACGTGCTGCGCGCCGCGGGCACGCTGTACCGGCCGCCCCGGGCAGACTCGACGCTCCGCCGCCCCCCGCTGGCCCCCCGGCCGGATCAGCGCTGGCCCCGCGACGTGCTGTACCTCTGGGGCTGCGGCCGCTGGGACTTCCTCGGGACCGGGATCGACGCCTCCCGCCGCGATGTCGTGGCCGGGGACCTCTGCTGGCAGCTCACGGATGTCGCCATGGCCTTGGTCCTCCGGATCGCCCTGGATCGGACCCCCGGCGCCAGTCCCGAGATCGTCACCGACAACGCCCCCGAGTTCATCGGCCGGGACGTCGTCCTGGCCTGCAAGGCCGAGACTCTCAAGCACCTTCGCCCCCGGATCTACCACCCCCAGTCCAACGGCACCCTGGAGCGCTCCCACCGCACGTTCCGAGAAGCGGGTTGGGCCGGTCAGCAACCGGCCGACTCTCCGGCGGCTCTGGCGCTGATCACCGAGTGGGTCCAGACCTCCAACACGATCCGGCCTCACAGCGCCTTGCAGTACCTCCCCCCCGGGGGACTACTACCGCGGTGACCCTGCGGCGCTGCTCACGGACCGACGGAGCAAGCGTCAGGTCGCCCGGCCCCGACGGCGGGAGGCCGGGGCGGCGTCCTACGCTGCGGCCCCGACCGCAGCCTGACTCACCCATGGAGGCACTCGTTCATTTTCCAGCTCGGTTGTCTCGAAGGATCGTGGGCAGAACAGGTCGTCCGCGAAACCCGCTGCTCATTCTTCTTCCTTTATTTCTAGCCGGGTTTCGGGTATTTTTCGCAGCATGAGTGCAGATCCTTTTTTTCAGACAAAGCTGGGCACAATTGTTCACAGCGATTCGCTCGTGTTCATGAGAGAGATAGTGGCCGACGCCTCGATT
Source organism: bacterium (assembly GCA_029580855.1). Lineage (GTDB taxonomy): Bacteria > Methylomirabilota > Methylomirabilia > Methylomirabilales > 2-02-FULL-66-22 > 2-02-FULL-66-22. The sequence continues at coordinate 118,200 of JAKPQH010000069.1, forward strand.
GACCTCGTCGTGACTAGCCCACCCTTTGGACTCGTTAGAAAGAAATCGTACGGCAACGTGGACGCCGATGGATACGTTGAGTGGTTTCGGCCGTTTGGGAAGGAGTTCTTTCGTGTCTTGAAGCCGACCGGCTCCCTTGTGATCGACATTGGCGGCTCTTGGATTCCTGGGCAGCCGACGCGAAGTCTGTATCATTTTGAACTGCTTGTCATGCTGTGTAAGGAAATCGGTTTTCATTTGGCGCAGGAATTCTTCTGGTGGAGCCCATCGCGACTACCCAGTCCGGCAGAGTGGGTCACCGTGCGTCGTGTTCGCGTGAAAGACGCAGTGGATTGTGTATGGTGGCTATCACCCACACCGTGGCCAAAGGCAAGCAATCGGCGGGTTCTAGCTCCTTACAGCGACTCTATGAAAACCCTCCTCAAGAATGGTTACAAGCCGAAACTTCGACCAAGCGGACACGACATCAGCGACAATTTCTCGCGAGACAACAAGGCTGCCATACCGCCGAATATCATTGCGCTCCCCAATACGGAGAGCAACTCATACTACATGCGTTACTGCAGGGACCGCGGCCTGCCGATGCATCCGGCGCGGTTCCCTGCGGAGCTACCAGAGTTCTTCGTGCGAATGGTGACGGACAAGAACGATCTCGTCTTTGATCCGTTCGCCGGGAGTTGTGTCGTTGGTGAAGTTGCGGAGCGTCTCAGTAGACGTTGGATTTGTTGCGACATTGAGAAGGACTATCTGAAGGGTGCTCTCGGACGATTCGCCAAACAGGCGCTGTTTCCAAAGGCGGCCAAACCGCGTGAGATCTTCTACCGGCTTTACCATCCGTCGGCCACGTGGGTTACTTCCGACGAGGAGTCCCTGCGATGTGACGGTGGGAAGATCCGTGTCGCCCGAAAGCCGAGGTCAGATTCGACATCACATGACGCGCTAACGCGCAAGGCGGCCGTCTCCGACCTGTTACCCCGTTTGGACACGACAGGTAAGAGGAAGGTGAGAAGGTCGAAGGGAGGCGAATAGTGCCAGCGGTCCGGCCGCGCCAAATCATCGAAGCGCTCATCGATGCTTTTCAACAGTCACAGACGCCAGCGGTTCTCCTTTCGCCAACGATTGCCGAACACCCTCGGCGGCTGCTCGTGCAGACGTCAGCCGGGAATTTTGAAGTCTGGATCTACATTTGGACCCTGACTCCCGGCGGACGACCCAATTTACCCGACGAATTCAGAATTCAAATGACAACGGTCTCGTCCCCGCTCGCCTTCAATCCGAACGGCTGTACCGCGCTTCTAGGTTATAAGCCTGACATCGGTGTATTTGCGGGGTTCGATATAGAACGGCATAAGGCGTTCACCCCCGGTTCTCCATCAGTGCAGGTTGATCTCAGCTGTCTTCATGCTGCGCTGCAGAACGGCTTCGGGTTTGACCGGAAGACGAATGATGAGATTGCTGTGGGTGTCCGCCCCGACCAACTCACCAACTACATCGCCAACGCAAGCCAGCTCCACAGGTATGGTTCCCGTGCCCAGATGTACCAGCTTCTGACACAAGCCGCTGCCCTCCAACCCATTCCGCAACGAGCCGTTGCGCAACTCCCGCAGCCCAGACAGAGAGTGGTCCGGCAATTAAGCCAGCTCGCGCGCGAGGGCGCATTCAGGCACACGGTTCTCACGGCATATGGGCATCGGTGTGCAGTCACAAGAGCTCAACTGCGCTTAGTCGACGCTGCCCATATCCTTCCAGTTGGTGCTAGCGGGAGTATGGACGACGTACGAAATGGCGTTGCGTTGGCGCCGACGTTTCATCGGGCGTTCGACAATGGTTTGATATATCTCGACGAGAACTACTTCATGCAGCTCAACCCGCGGCAAGAGCTTCAGCTTACTACGCTAAATTTACACGGTGGTCTCTCTGATTTTCGGACCCACCTTGGGCGGCGAATTCATCTCCCTGCGGATCAACGCCAGTGGCCGGACACTCGCATCATCAGGGAGGCCAACCGTTATCGCCGCGTAGGATGAGCGACGCGATGGGGCGGTCGGCCCCGAACAGCGCCCAGCCGTTCTCCTCCTAGGACATCATGCCGTGTCCGCGGCGAGCGCAACGGTACCTCTCAGAATGCAATTCTTGGCGTGGCTCATCCGCCCACCTCAATACCTGTTCCTACAGGACGCGGTCCCGACGCTCGTGCCAGAAAGATGAGTCTCACCACTACCGCAAGGTACCTACGACGGGTGCGGTGTTGAGTTTGTCCCCTTCACTCCGGCAGCGGGCCGGGGAGGTCGAAGCGCTGGCGGGTCGTACAGTACCGGTCGCCGTAGAGGCGGCCGATGGGGCGGTACGCCTCGCTCACCCGCCAGGTCGCGGGGTCCACGAGGCCGTCGCGCGCATGGATGCGAACGACTTCGCCGAGGATGATCTCCCGGCCGGCGGCGAACTCGATGCGCTGGTGGAGTCGGCACTCCAGGCTGGCGGGCGCCTCCCGGATGCGCGGCGGGGCTACCACGACGCTCGCGGCGGGTGTGAACCGTCCCACGGAGAACTCGCTTTCCGTCTCGGGCAACTCCTCGCCGGCCGCCACCATGCCGTTGGCGATGGCCTCGTCCACCAGGTTGACGACGAACTCCCCCGTCCGCCGGATGTTCTTCAGCGTGTCCTTCATCGTCCCGTCGCTCCGCCGGTTGAAGCTGAGCACGATCAGCGGCGGCTCGTCCGCCACCACGTTAAAGAACGAGAACGGTGCCGCGTTGAGGACGCCGTTGGCGTTGATCGTCGAGACGAGAGCGATGGGCCGCGGATAGACCAGGCCGATGAGCAGCTTGTAACGGGACTGCTGGTCCAGGTCTGCGCATCGAAATTCCACCCGGGCCTCCTCACCCAACCCTGCGGTTGGACCTTTTTCACCGGCCGGTCAGACTCCAACAATCTCGGCCATGATTCGGGGCACAATCCCCTGCGGGCAGAGAACCGGCCGGCCGCAGAGGGCGCGCATCCGGCGGGCCTCCTCGGGTGGAAAGCCCATGCAGTCGAGCACGATCAGTTCCAGTCCAGGATCGGCGAGCGCCTTCGCCGCCTCGGAGAGCGCGGCGGGGTCTTTGGGCGAGGCCACGGCCGGCGTCGCATCGAAGCCCTTCTCGCGCCAATGCTCCACCGCGACGCCGACCTGGCCGGCGTTGGGGAGCACGATCCCGATCCTGTTTCCGCGGCACACGCCCCGGACGACGGCCGAGAGCACTCGGCTGGGATAGAGGACCGGGATCGGGCTCGCCAGATCGGGAAAGTTCCCGGCACACATGAGCGCGGCCACCGAGGCCCCGGCCGCGGCGACCGCCTTCGCCCGCTCATCGAGCAGCGGCTTGAGCCGATACAGCGAGATCTCGCGGGTCGTGCCGTCGCGGAGGATGGTGAACAGCGGATACTCGCCTCCCGCCGCGGCCGTCTCCTCGATCGCGTGCTTCGAGATGCCGTCCAGGGCGCCCTGGACGATCAACTCCACGCCCGGCAGATGCCGGCGAAAGACCGCTTCGAGATCCGGCCGGGGCGTCTGCCCGATCGTCAGGATGCCAACTCTTTCCAATTCTCGGCCCCTCTCTTCCCAATCGACCCATCGACAAGTCGACCAGTTGCCAGTTCGCCCAGTTGCCAAGTCGCCCTATCACACCCCAGAAGCGAGGCTCAGCAGCGTTCGCAGCAGCACCTGGCACCCCTGCGCCGCCTGCGCCGGCTCGATCCACTCCTCGGGACTGTGGCTCACCCCCCGCCGGCATGGGACGAAGATCATCCCCACGGGAACGCCGGCGGCGGCTAGACTCTGGGCGTCGTGTCCGGCGCCGCTCGGCATGCGAATGCAGGAAAGCCCCTCGGCAGCGGCCGCGTCGGCCACGGCCCGGATGAGGTGTTCGGCGCACGGCGTGCCACCCTTCTCCAGGATGGTGTCCACTTGCCACCCGGGCCGGCCGGCCGCGTATGTCCTGAGGACCTCGCGAAGATGGATCATGTCGGCGGCCCACTGCGACCGGACCTCCACCACGAATCGGCAGCGACCCGGTACCACGTTGGTTGCGCCCGGGAACAGCTCGATCTGTCCGACGGTCCCGACCATCTCGGGGTCGCGCGCCTTCACCCATTCCGGGAGCAGCGTGAACAGCGGCGCCGCGTTCACCAGGGCGTCCTTCCGTAGCAGCATGGGCGTGGTCCCGGCGTGCGCCGCCTCGCCTTCCACGGTCACCAGATAGCGGTAGATCCCGACGATGGCCGTGACGGCGCCGATCTGGATCCCCTGGCTTTCCAGGCGCGCTCCCTGTTCGATGTGGAGCTCCAGATAGCAGAAAAAGTCCGCGGGGTTGCGGCGCGCGTCGCCGATGCGCGCCGGGTCCTTGCCGGCCCTGCGCAGGTCTTCGGCGAACGACGGCCGCCCCTGCTTCACGCTCTTTTCCAGCTCCCCTGGGCTGAGGTCGCCCATCATGGCCCGGCTGCCCACCGTCCCCGCGTTGTGCGACCCTTCCTCGTCGGTGAAGTTGATCACCTCCAGGTCCCACGGAAGGCGGATCCCCTGCTCCAGGATGGTTCGGACGCATTCCAGCGCGGCCAGGACGCCCAGCATCCCGTCGAACTTCCCGCCCTGGGGCACCGTGTCGAGGTGAGAGCCCATGGCGACCAGCTTGGCCCCCGGCCTCCCCGACGTGAGCCGGCCGATGACGTTGTAGGCGGCATCGGTGCGCACCTCCAGTCCCGCGTCCCGAAACCTCCCCACCAGCCATTCCTTGCCCGCGAGGTCGGCCTGGGAAAGCGCCGTGCGCGTTACGCCGCGCCCGGGCGCGAAACCGATCTCCCCGAGCGCCATGAGGTCCGCCCAGAGCCGTTCCCCGTTGATCCGCGGAACGGTCACGTCGGTCATCGGGCCGCCCCGGGCCCCGGCAGAAACTGCCCGTAGCCGGCCGGGGCGACGACGCTCGTGCCGTCGAAGATCGTCCGGCCGCGCAGGATCGTCCGAGTCACGCGCCCCTGGGTCGTCCAACCATCGTAGGGGGACCATTTGGCCGAGGAATAGCTCTTTTTCGCCTCGACCGTGAACGGCTTGCGCGGATCGAGGATGGCGAAATCGGCGTCCGCCCCCAGTGCGATCCGCCCCTTCCGCGCGCCCAGACCGAAGCGCCTTGCCGGATTACCGCACAGGAGCCGCGCGACGACCGAGGGGTCCTGGCCGCGCTTGACGACCAGGGCGTCGTGCATGAGCGGCAGGCTGGTCTCCAGCCCCGGCGCCCCGGACGCGTTCTCGAAGATGTTCTCCTTGTTCTTCCGCTCCGGCAGCCAGGGCGCGTGGTCGCTGGAGATGATATCCACCCGTCCCGCCAGGAGATGGCCCCACAGGCCGTCGCGCTCCGGCTGCTTCAAGATGCTGGGGTTGATCTTGGCAAAGCCCTTGACGCGGGGCAAGTCCTTCTCGGCGTCGAGCAGCAGGTAATGCGGGCATGTCTCGACCGACACGTCCACGCCCTGCGCCTTGAACCACTGCACCATCTCCACCGAGCGCGGCTGCGACGTGTGAAACACGTGGAGCTTCACCCGGGTCCAGTAGGCCAGCTCCAGCAGCTTGAGGATGGCCAGCGTCTCGCTGACCGGAGGGCGGGTCTCGTAGTGCGCCAGGGGATAGGTCTGGCCGGCGCGCTTGGCCCGCGCGATCAGATCCTCAATGATCAGATCGATCTCCCCGTGGAAGCCGACAGGCACGCCGCTCTTGGCGATCGCCGGCAGGACCTGCCAGAGCACGTGATCGTCGATCCGCGGGAACCGATCGGGATCCGTTTCGTACACGCTCATCTTAAAGCCGCAGGCGCCTTCCCGCACCAGCGGGGAAACCTCGTCGGCCTCGGCCTGCTTGCGCAGCGTCGCCAGCATGGCCACGTCCACGCGGGCCGCGCGCCCGATCTCCGCCACTTTGGCCCGGAAGATCTCAACCGTGTTGACCGGCGCGCCGATGTCGTAGGGCATGTCCAGGATCGTCGTGACGCCACCCGCCGCCGCCGCCTGCGTGGCGAGCTCGATGGTCTCGGCCTGGTTGCTGTGGCAGTGGACGTGGGCGTCCACCATGCCCGGATAGATGAGGCTGCCCGAGACATCCACGGTCTCCTTCGCCGCCGGCGCCGCACCCGCGGATGCGTACAGGCCCGCCACCTTTCCGTCGAGGACACCGACGGCGCCGTCGCGCGCGACCCCGTGCCCCAGGACCACATCGCCCTTCACGAGCAGATCCAGCATGGCGTCTCCTCCGTGGACTTCGATTGACCATCCCCGCAGTTCACCGCCCGAAGAGCACGTACGGCAGCCAGGTCGAGAGCCCGGGGAACACGATCAAGACGACGAGGCACACGCTTTCCAGCACGATAAACGGCATGCAGCCGCTGAAGATCGTTTCCAGGGAGATGTCCTTCCCCACGACCCCCTTCATCGCGAAGGCGTTCAGACCCACCGGCGGCGTGAGGCAGCCGATCTCGGTGAGCTTCAGCGCGATCACGCCGAACCAGATCGGATCGTACCCCACGCCCACCAGCAGCGGGAACGCGATGGGCAGTGTGAGGGCATAGATCCCCACCGGCACCATGATCATCCCCAGAAAATACATGACGACGACGACCCCCAGGAGCACGACCAGGGGCGCCACATGCCAGTCCCGTAGTGCCTCGGTGATCATGGTGGGGACGCGGGTCATGGCCAGGATACGGCTGTAATAGAGGGCGCCGATGTTGATCAGAAAAAGCATGGCCGTGGTATTGGCGGCGTCCTTCATGGCCTTCACGACCACGCTGGCGCTGTGGATCTCGCGCAGCAGATAGCCGAACACCAAGGAAAGCAGCGCGCCCGCCGCCGCCGCCTCCGTGGCGGTGAAGAGGCCGCTGTACATCCCCCCCATCATCAGCACCGCGATCACCGCGATCGGCCAGATCCGCGTGGCAATGCGGAGCTTCTGGCGTACCGGCAGGTCGACGATCTCCTTGGGCGGCATCGGCGCCACCTGCGGCTTCCGCTTTGCCAGGATGGCGATGTAGATGGCGTAGACCGTCGCCGTCATGATCCCCGGAACAACGCCTGCCGCGAACAGCTTCGCCACGCTGGTCTGGGTGAACATCGCGTAGATGATGAACATCATGCTGGGCGGAATCATGGACGCGAAGGTGCCCGCCGACGCGATGCACCCCGCCGAGAGTCGCGTATCGTAGCCGTACCTCTGCATCTCGGGCAGCGACAGCCGCCCGAAGATGGCGGTCGTGGCGATGGATGAGCCGGACATGGCGCCGAACGCGGCGCATGCATAACAGGTGGCGATGGCCAGCGAGCCGGGGAGGCGCGCCGCCAGGACGCTGATGCTGTAATAGGCGCGCTGGGCGAACCCACCGATGGCCGCAAAGCCGCCCATCAGGATGAAGAGCGGAATGCAGACCCAGGTCGGCGTGGCGACGGAATGGTAGGAGACCTGCCCCAGCATCGACAGCGACCCCTTGACGCCCATGAGCAGATAACTGCAGATCACGCCGGCGATGATAAACGTCACGCCCACCGGGACGCCGATAGCCATAAACAGGAGTAACAGTCCGATCATGATCCAGCCGACCGTCAAGACATCCATGCTGGCCTCACCGCAAAATTTCCGCCGTGCCGCCGCTCGACCGCCTGCACCGCTCCTAAAACACTTCCGGGTCGGTCTTGCTGCCCCCCTGAAAACCGCCCAGATTTTTGAAGGCCAGTTCCACCAGGTAGAAGACCAGTCCGATCACCACGAACGCCTTGACCGGCCAGAGATAGAATTCCATGGTGCCCCCGAGGACCGACTCGTCGGTCTGATATGCCTTGATGAAATCCTGCAGCACCGCGTAGAAAAAGATCAGGACGGTCAGGAACTCGATGCCGAAGACCACCGACTCGAACGGCCGCCGGATGCGGGTCGGCAGCTTGTCCAGCAGCAGCTCCAGCCGGACGTGCTCCCGGTTCTCCTCGCAGCGCGCCATGCCGAGGTAGATGGTGATCATCATGACGAACACCGACAACTCGGCGAGTCCGTAGATGGGCCGGTTGAACGTCCGGCTGACGATATCCACTACCAGGAGGACCATCATGATGAACATCAGCGCGCCGCAGAACCCCGACAGCGCCTGATTGACCCGGTGAAACAGCGCCCGCATCGCGTGACCCGCGCCCCGGTGCCGCGGCCGGGGATAGGGTATCCCGGCCGCGGCCCGGCGGTTCCAGTGGTTACTTTTTGTCTCTGGCCATGGCTTCCTTGTGGATAGCCGTCAGCTTGGCCAGGATCTGATCGGCGTTCTTGTAACCCGCGTCCTGCAGCTCTTTCACCCAGATCTTCTGCTGTTCCTGGTACCCGGTCGCCTGTTCCCACTTCGCTAATTCGTCGGCCCCCATGAGGTTGACCTTGCGGCCCGCCTTCTTCTCCGCGGCGACGATTTGATCGAAGGCGTCGTCGTAGGCCTTGCCGAACTGCGTCGACGCCGTCTCCGACGCTTTCAGGATCCCGTCCTGGACGTCCTTGGGCAGCCCCTTCCAGAAATCGATGTTCACCAGGTGCACGAACGGCGTGGCCCACCACAGCTCCTTGGCCACGAGGATGTTGGGGCCGGCCTCGTCCAGCTTGGTCATGGCCGCGCCGTCGTAGTTCGTCAGCACGCCGTCGATGGTGCCGGTCTGCAGGGCCATGTAGCAATCGGCCCAGGGTACCGAAACGGGCGTGGCCCCGGCGTTCTTGATGTAGGCCAGTACCCAGCGGCTCGACGCGCGCCACTTGCGGCCCTTCAGATCCGCGATCTTCGTGATCGGCTTGGTGCTGGTGAACGCGGCGGGCAGGCCCGCCGTGACAAGGAGCGGCATCTGGTTGAACTTTTTGAACTCACCCAGAAACTCCGGGATCCCGTCGTAGACCTGCTTGTAGAGCCAGCGCTGGCTCTCCCACGACGCCGGCCCCACCGGGAACAACTTGAAGCCCTGGTGGAGCGCAAGCTGCTTGGAGTAAAACTCGGGAAAGATGAAGCCCATGTTGGCCACGTTATCCGCGATGGCCTTCAGGGCCTCGGGGGCGCTCACCATGGCTCCGCCCCAGTAATCCTGAATCGCAATCTTGTCGCCGGTCTGCTTGATCATCTCCGGGAACCAGACGTTCTTCACGTAATTGGTCCGGATGCCTCCCGGCGGATCGTGATCCGTGTACTTGATGGTGATGGTGCCGGCCTGTGCGACGGCTCCGGCCAACCCGACCAGCAGGGCGGCCAGAGCTGCGCCCCATCGTTTCACCGCTCCGTTCCCCATCGATCGCTCCTTTCTCTTGGCAAGGACCGTTGTCCCCGCCGGATGGCTACCCCACGTCTCCCCGCGCTCGCCCCCACCTCCTCAGGGCGTCGGTTCGCCGAAGACCGCGCGAAGTCGAGATCGGAACTCGGCCGCCAGCGTGGCGACATCCAAATCGGGGATATCCAGACCCAGGCCGAATACCGGCGGCGTTCGCAGCTGCCGCCGCTCAATCTCGCGGTGGAATTCCCGCATGAAGATCCCCATGCCGTCCCCGACCGGATACCGCCCGTCGAACGCCACCGCACCGGGGAACCCGCGCCACGCGGTGCTCCGCCCGACTTTCGTGATTCCGCACGACGGGCTGCCCTCGACCCCGACGACGGCGACGCGGTAGTCCTCGCCCTCATCCATCGGCCGCAGGCAGTGCTCCAGCTGATCCACGGTCCCGACGGCGAGATTCCGGCAGTGATCCCGATAGCGGGGTGTGTCGTATTGCTGGATCACCTGCGAGAAACGCCACGGGCCGGCGAAGCCGATCTCCGGACACGGGAGCTGGAAGATGCCCAGCCCTTCCTCCGCCAGCACGTCCAGGACCGGCTGCACGGCGCCCGCAAAACGGGCGCGACGATCCGGCTTGGTATTCTGGTTGAGCATGCAGTGGGCCAGCACCACGATCTTTCTGCCGCCCGCCATCCGCGTGTCGGTCATCGCTTGTCCCTCCTCATGCCGGGCTTTGAGCGTCCCTGACCCCGGCGGGCCCCCGTTGCCCCTGCGCGGGCAACAGCGTCTCGACCTCACGGCGTTCCGGACCGCCCCGGAGCGCCCCGCGCCCCGCGAAGATCTCGAAGTGGCGGAACAACCGCTCGCGGATCGCGTACCGCTCCCGAGCGGAATTCCCGGCCCGGCGCACGTATTCCGCCAGAAGTGCGTTGATGAGCGCGACGCCGGCCGTGTACGAGTCGAACCACGACACGCCGCGCGTCGCGACGGTGAACGTCAGGTCCGCATACGGCACCAGCGGCGCCAGCGCGGAGTCCGTAAAGAGGACGATGGCGGCGCCCGCCTGGGCGCCGTATTCCGCCACCTTGCCGCTCAGCCGGGGGTATCGGCGGAAATCGAAGAGCCAGAGCACATCTCGGGCGCGCAGTCGCGCCAGCAGATCCGCCACGAAATAGTTGTCCGTAGGGGCCAGGACGACGTTCTCGCGGATACCGCTGAGCTGGATGAACGCGTAGTAACACAGGCTGTGGTGCTTGCGCGGCCCGAAGAAATAGACGCTGCGTGTGCGGTCCCGGAGGAGAAGCATCAGCTTACGCACGTCGGCAAACGAGACATCGCGGAAGGTGTCCTGGATATTCCGCGTGTCGAGGCGGAGCACGTCCTGGAACAATCCCCTGCCGTCGGGCGCCGGCCGCGGCCTCGCCCGGCTGCGGGTCAGCGGCGAGGCGATCAGAAAGTCCAATCCATCCTTGAGCTCGCGGTGCGCGCTGCGGATACTGCGGTACCCGATCTTGGGGAAGAAGCGGGACACGGTCGAGACGTTGACGTCAAGCGCGCGGGCGATGCTGGAGGCGTTCTCCAGCAGGCCGGCCGGATAGGTCCGCAGCAGGTAGTCGGCAATCTTCCGGTCGCTGGCCGTGAGCTTGGTGTGGGCGTGCGAGACCTTTTCGACGAATCGAAACTTGGGATGCTTCATGCAAACTCTTTTGCAGAGTCAAATGTTCTTGCAATGATCTTGGATCGGAACGCCCGCCGGTGTCAACCGGCGGCTCGGGCACCGGATACTTTGTCAGGTCGTGGAAACAATAGCGGCGCAATCCGCCGGGGGCCGGGCCCGTGTGACATCCCCGGGACCGGGCGGAGCAGATCGGCCTCGCGGGCGTCTTCGACCGCCACGAGCAGGTGGGGGCCGCGGGCGCCCGGCGCACCCACGAGCATCTTGGCCCCGTCCGGCGTGAGCGTCCCGCGGATGAGGGGACCGCGTGGCCGACTGAACCCCGCGAAAATGTGGACCCAGCTCGGCGAGCGGCGGACCGATGGCGTGATGGTTGATTTCCGGGCATGTGAGCCAGGCGATCTCCAGGGATGTGTCCGGGGTGAACATGGAGGTGGAGTGCGGGTGGATAAGGCGGTGGGGGTATCGCCCAGCCGGGGGATCACCACCGCTGCCCGCATCTCGCCTCAAATGCTGTCGTCGTCGAGGACCTCGCCGGCTGTGGGCAAGCGCTCCTCGTCTTGACAGAAACGCCGCCGGCACCGCCGCCCCCGAGGCCGGAGAGCCGTTCACGGGCCAGTCGCGCGTGGCGGCATTCTCATCCCGAGGAAACCATCCACGCATCGTGACACCCGCCGGCGGACGGGAGACCTCCGCCGGTCTCTCGAAGGCCGTGGAGCCCTCGACTTTGGGAGGACCGTTGCCGAAAGGTGCCCTGGACATGCCGAGTTGATCCGACCCAATGGCTCGCTAAACGGCACGCCGGCGTCTCGTGTCGGGCTGTGGGAGCTCGCGCAGGCCTGTCGAGACACCGCCGACGAACACCCAGAAAGGGATGCGCTGCTCGCGCCAGCCGTCGCCCGCAGCGGCGAGCAGGTCCAGGAGCGTCGCGAAGTCCGCAGGCGCATGTTTTGCGATGTCCTGGCAGTGCTCCACCACAAGGACGTATCCGGGCGAGGTCTTCCATGACAGATCGCCGAGGCAATCCTGGAGGGCATCCCAGTTTCCGCCGAACCAGTCGGGGAAATCCAGCGCAAGGGCCAAAGCGGTCAGCAACCCCGACTTGTCGCGGACCGCGGCCAGATCCACCCGCCAGAACGCGAATCCGTTGGCCTTGGAAGCCCGGGCGAGCCAGGTGGCCCCCTCGGGCAACCGATAGACGCCCGAGCGCGCGGGATCGCCGAGGAGACCTGCGTGGGTCATTCGCGTATCCGTCGAAAGGTGTTGTAGTGATCGTCCGTATAGTAGAGCTCGCCCCCGGTCCCCGCAACGATGCGGCGCGCGCCGCGATCACGCGCACCGGGAGTCGGCACGGTGTACTCGCGGTAGTAACCCCGCGGACGGGACGGCAGGCTCCGCTCGCGATTGTCGAAGACGACGCCGTCCCTCTTGTACGGGAACGGCCCACCCTGCTTGAGCAAGGCCAGCGTGTCGCGCACCCCCTGTGGAAGGTCCTCGACGCTGACCGTGGGAATATCCGGCGCCCCCTTGCGCGCCTCGACTACTTCCACACCCGCGAGCGCCGCGAACACCGCCGAGAGGGCGCAGACCAGCGCCGCGACCCATCTCCGCTTCATGGCGAGTCCCGGCATTTCATGTCAGCGTTCGATCAACGCACGGAAACGCCGACACGTTGCGACCAGATCCGACCCGGGGCTCATGAGGCCGCCGCCGATCAACAGGATCACGTCGCGACCGTACGCCTCCAGCATCTCGGGAACGCGGTCCAGACTCATGCCTCCGCCCGGGGTCGGAAAGATGGGCCTGAGGGAACCCATGGCCGTGTCCGTGCCCCGGACAATACCGAGGCACTCGTCCCTGGTAAATCCAAAACGCCCGCCAAAATTCGGGTAGATGGTGGCATCCGCGCCGGCCAAGCGGGGCAACTGCCCGAAGAGCAGTTCATGGGACATTCCGCACGACGGGTGCAGGACGTAGGTCCCCTGAAACGCCGGGTGCGCGAGGATCGGCAATGCGAGGCCGTCGTCGTCCGCCAGCCAGCGCATCGCATCCAGGCCGGTCAATCCGGGCGCGATGAGAAACCCGCCCGCACCATGCGCGCGCGCGAAGCGGGCCCGGGCGTCGATCGCGTCCATGCCCGCCGTCACGTTGGGAACATAGATCGAACGGCTGCCGGTCTCGCGGTTGGCGCGCGCCACGGCCTCCGCGCAGCGCTCCACCCGCTCGCGGAACCGGGCGAAGCTTTGATCGGCCAGGCCATGATCGTCCTTGATGATGTCGATCCCGCCCAGCGCAAAGCGATAGGCCAACCCCGCCAGACTTTCCGGCGACAGCCCCAAGGGCTTCAGCGCCGTGCAGAGCAGCGGGCGCGTCGGAACACCGAGAAGCTCCCGCAGACCTTGCCGCCCGAACCGGGGTCCGCGAAGCGCCCGCAGCATGACGTCCGGGAGATCCAGCCGCTCGACCCGGATTCCCGTCTTGATGCTGATATTCCCAAACACCACGTTGAGCAGCTGTGTCAGACCGGCGCCGGCGACCTCGACGGCGTAGCTGACGCGTGCGGAGTAGCCCCCGTTCGGGCGCGCCTCAAAAGCTTCGACGCGCCCAAGCACGTGATCTCGGATGAGCCCTTCGGGAACCAATGTCTCCGGGATCTCGACGGTCTGCTCCAGGCAGATATCCTGTGCTCGCCGGCGAGCCGCCGCCTCGTCGCCGGCCAGGCGATAGAGGACGGAGAAGCGATGGCCGGATACAGGAGGGGGGGAAACCGCCGCGTGGGTCATCGGGCGTCAAATCCCGGCACGCACCGTTCGGTTGAATCGGGAATGGACGGAGATTCACGCATCGGAGGAATCAGCGGACACCGCGCGCGGCGCGGTGTCCCCGGGCTCGAATTTGGAGAAACGCTCATTCGCGAACTCCTTTCCCCGCGCCGGCAAGGCATCGGTCTGCGCGAACCTGGGCCACCGCCACTCCTCCGTCGCATAAATACCCGGCGTTACCACGACCGCACCGGCCCCAAACGGGTATCACAGTTCCCATGCCCGATGCAATACCCTCAAATGCCCTTGGGCGACTACCCGTGCGACGGGATGCATGAACTCAACGTGGTCGATCCACCTCACAACTCGCGGGCCGTCCTTGACACCGGCAGGCCGCCTGCGGAATTATAGGCGGCGTCCGGTCCGGATCCGCCGTGTGGCCGGTTGCCGGGATTCCGTCGAGCGTCCCTCCGCCAAAGAGAGAGAGGAGCGTCATGGCACAGGCAAGTTATCTGCAGTGGCTCGCCCGCGAAACACCCACGACCTGGTGGCACGATTCCGCCGACCCCGACGAGCTCCGCAGGGGTCTGGAGCATGCGGCCACCGGCGTCACCACGAATCCGTTGCTCACCGCCCGCACGCTGCGGGGCCGGCCCGAAATCTGGACGGACGCCCTCAGGACCGTGTCGAAGGATCTGCCGAGCGAGCGGCGCGCCGAGGAGTTGATGAGCCACGTCGTCAAGCGAGCGGCCGCCATGCTCGCGCCCCAGTACGAGTCGACAAAGGGGCGGCTCGGCTACGTCTGCGGTCAGGTCAACCCGGGCCGGGCCGCGGACCGCGAGGCGATGGCGGCCATGGCGCGCCGATATCATTCATGGGCGCCCAACATCGCCGTCAAGCTTCCCGCCACGGCCGCCGCCCTCGACGTCCTCGAGGATTGCGTGGCCGATGGGATCACCATCACGGCCACCGTCAGCTTCACGGTCCCCCAGGTCCTGGCCATCGGCGAGCGCCATCGGAAAGGCGCTCTCCGCGCGCGCGCGGCCGGGAAGACGCCAGGCCGCTGCTTCGCCGTGCTCATGGTGGGCCGACTGGACGATTACCTGCGCGACGTGGCCCACGATCGAAAGGCCGCCGTCGAGGAATCCGATATCCGCCAGGCGGGACTGGCCGTTGCCAAGCGGTCCTACAGCCTGTTCAAGGAGCGCGGCTACGAGGCGGTGATCCTGCCCGCGGCGCTGCGCGGCATCTATCACATGACCGAGCTGGTCGGCGCCGAGATGGTCATGTCCACCGCGCCGAACATCCAGGCCCAGCTGCTCGAGCCGGGCGTGCCACGGGAATTCCGGATCGACCGGCCGATCGCCCCGGACGCGATCCAGCGCCTGATGACCATCCCCGAATTCGTCAAGGCGTACGAGCCGCACGGGATGGCACCGGAGGATTTCATCACCTACGGTCCCACCCAACGCACCCTGGCCCAGTTCCTCGACGCGGGGTGGGCGTTGATCGAAGGCATCAAGCTGCCTTAGGTGAAGGCATCCACAGATTACGCAGATTTCGCAGAGTCGTTCAGTAAAGGATGGCCTCGTGAAATCCGCCAATTTGCGCCCGCCTGCCTGCATTCGGCGCGCAGGTAATTTGCGGATCTGTTAGTCTCTTACGAGTCCGATCGTGCGCAAAAGGGACAAGACTTGCGTGTCATGCGACGCCCGGCTGGGTGAGCAGCGGGATGACCACGAGTTCTCGCAGTTTCAGTGCCGTGGTGGCCACGGTCCGACCGAGCGTCGTAAGGTAATACTTGTAGCGCTTCCCGATCTTCTTGATGAGTCCGTGGGTGCGCAGACGCTTGAGGAGACGCGAGAGTTGCGGGCCTGAGTGGTCGGGCAAATGCTGGCGGAGCGGCCGCGCCTGGAAGCCGCTGATGGTGAACTCGCCGCGGAGAATCGTGCGGAAGAGGTCGAGGTCGGGGCCGTGAAACAGGTTGAAGCCGCGGTAGCTCCGCTCCCCCTCATGGACCGGGGTGGCGAGCGTCTCGACGGCGCGGAGGCCGGGGCGCGGGTCCTCGATGGCCGCGAGGAAGTCGAGGTAGCGGCGGGTAGCCGCCCCCAGGAGGTGTCGGAGGACCGGCAGGCTGTCGATGGACTTGCGGACGGGGGCGAGCTTGAACTCCGTGGTCCCGTCCCGGTGTTCCACCGTACGGTGGTGCTGACAGAAGGGGCCATCGTTCGCCGTGCACTCGATGCGGGCGATCAGCCCGAACTTATCGTAGAGCTTGAGGGCGGCCGGGCCCAGGTGGTGCGTGATCCGGGTGCCCTGGATCCGGGTCGAG
This sequence comes from bacterium, assembly GCA_029580855.1. Classification (GTDB taxonomy): domain Bacteria; phylum Methylomirabilota; class Methylomirabilia; order Methylomirabilales; family 2-02-FULL-66-22; genus 2-02-FULL-66-22. Next base: position 134,266 of record JAKPQH010000069.1, read on the forward strand.
AAGTCATTCCCCAGTTCGTCCTGATAGCGGCCCGTCAGCTTGCGCCCCAGGAAGGTGGCGACGTGGTCCGGCTTCACGGCGTGGATGGCGGTGGCGGTGAGGGCCCCAGACAGCGGCTGGAAGTCGGCCTGCCGCTGGCAGACGACGTCCGTGGCGTCCTCCACCTGCATGCCGCTCCAGGGGACCCCGGCCGGGAAGTCGCCGAGTACTGGGCAGGAGGCGGTGGCCAGCCGGTCCAGTTGCCGGTGGAGGCGGTGGACGTCCCAGGCGTCGGCGAGGGCTGGCGCCCGGCCCCAGTCGGCGATCTCGACGAAGGCGTTGTCCAGCAGGGTATAGCCGATGCCCTTCCGCGTGAGCTGGCGGGCCAGCACCCCGTGCCCGTTGCAGGAGCACTGGAGCCGGAACGGGGCCCAGGTGGGCACCCGGAGGTAGCAGAGGCCGAGGGCCGGGTCGATGACGTAGAAATAGTAGTGCAGGCACTTGCCGTCGGTCGGCTTGAGGACCGTTTTCCCGGTGGCCTTGTCGCGCCACGGCTTGTACGACGGGCACGCCTCCCTGGCCGAGAAGATGTGGACGAGCCCTGGGGCGTCGCCACGCTGCGCCACAATGGCCTTGATCCGCTCCTCCTTGCGGAAGGCTTTGAGCCGGCGGATGAACTCGATGGTGAGCCCGTGCTCGTGGGCGAGCTGCTCGGCGTGGGTCCGGATGGTGTCCCGGAACGGCTCGGCCCAGCGGGGGTAGTCGAATAGGCGGATCTGCCGGGTCCCCAGGAAGCGCGCCATGGCGTCTGCGTGGCAGAGGTCGGGAAGTGTCCCGGTGAGGACCACCCGGTCGAAGCAGGAGAGGACTCCGCGGATCTTGTCGGCGTGGCGGTCGAGGAACGTGTTCATAGCACCGATCAGTCTAGCGCTAAGACGCGAGAGTTGCCATCAGCAGATCGGAAACCCAGAGCCTGTTTGGTTCCGGCTATGCCGGGTTAGG
>JAKPQH010000070.1 GCA_029580855.1 bacterium
TCACGGCGATCGATTGCTGCACGCGGCTGCGGCTGGTCTCCCTCGCCGAGGAGATGACGATCTCCACAGCCAAGGCGTTCGCGCCGTATGTCTTGAGCACCTTCCCGTTCGCGGTGCGGCTGGTCCAGCCGGCCACCGACCGTATCGTCACGCCCTGGGACCCCGCCGGGCCCCAGACGCCCTGGGCCCGCCCGGTGCAAGCCCCTCCGTTCCCGGGGCTGGTCGCGTCCTGCGGGGCGCCACCCCGACTGATCCCCCCGCGGACGCCCCGCCGGACCGGGCGCGTGGACCGGGCGCACCAGACCGATGACCAGGAGTTCTACCATCGCCGGCGCTACGCTCCGCGGGCCGCGCTCCGGTGCGCCTTCGCCCGCTGGCTGTGGCACTCCACCCATCCGCGCGTCCACCCCGGGGCCCGCCTGCGGGGCCGCCCCCCGCTCCCGGCGTACCGCGCGTTCCCGGCGTACCGGGCGATCACGCGACTGAAGTGTTACCCATGTTGACAGGTAGGACATCTCTTGCAGGTCGAGGCGGCAATCTTCCTGCCTTCTCGGGCGGCGGCATCGTGACCGCGGGCGGGCGTGGCTGGGGGACTAGGATTCGAACCTAGATAGCCAGATCCAAAGTCTGGAGTCCTGCCATTGGACGATCCCCCAGTGCGCGGGGCATTCTAGCCCTCTCGCCGGCGTCCCGCAAGTCCGTCGGAGGGCGATTCGTCGCTACGCGCCCGTCTTGGGCATGAGGTTCGAGAGCAGGAGCCGCTCCACCGGCTTGCCGCCCACGACGTGCCGCTCGACAATTTCCTCGACGTCCTTCACGCCGACCTGCCCGTACCACACGCCTTCGGGGTAGATCACCACGTTCGCCCCCATGGCGCACGGCCCCAGACACGTGCTGCCGCTGACGGCGACCGTTTCCCAGAGCTGGCGTTTCTCGGTCTCCTCCTGGAACTTTTTGAATACTTCGCGCGACTGCTTGGAGGCGCAATCCCCTTTCGGATGCCCCGCCGGCCGCTGGTTGATGCACACGAAGATGTGATGGCGGTACTGGAACACGGGAGGGACTCCTTTCCATGTGGCGCTCCGCCGCACGGCGCGCAAGACCACACCACGTCCGACCGGCCGGAATCACCGCAAGGTCGAAACCGCTGCGTTATGCGCCCATCGCGCGCAGGCGCGTCACTTCCTCCACCAGCCGGTTGCAGACGTAATCCACTTCCTCTTCGGTGTTGCCGCGGCCCAGGCCGAACCGGATGCTGGCGTGCGCCAGCGCTTCCCCCAACCCCATGGCGCGGAGGACGTGACTCGCCTCGATCGAGGCGGACGTGCACGCCGAGCCCGCCGAGACCGCGATCTCCTTGAGCGACATCAGCAGCGCCTCGCCGTCGACGAAATCGAAGCTCACGTTGAGGTTGCCGGGGAGCCGGCGCGTCGGGTGGCCGTTCAGATGGATGTGGTCCAATCGCAGGAAGAGGTTGGACCGCAGCCGCTCCCGCAGGGCCGTCAGCGCCGCCGTCTCCTCAGGCATCACGCGGCCGGCCAGCTCGCACGCCTTCCCCAGGCCGACGATACCCGGCACGTTCAACGTCCCGCTGCGCCGCCCTTTCTCGTGCCCGCCGCCGTCGAGCTGGGGCACAAGCCGGACCCGCGGTTTCTCCATCCGGACGTACAGCGCGCCGACCCCCTTGGGGCCGTAGAGCTTGTGGGCCGTGAGGGAGAGGAGATCCACGTGCAGCTCGTCCACCCCCGCGGGGATCTTCCCGACGCCCTGCACCGCGTCGCTGTGAAGGAGCACTCCGCGCTCCCGGCACATGCGGCCGATCTCGGCCAGGGGCTGGATCGTTCCCACCTCGTTGTTGGCCAGCATGATGGAGACCAGGATGGTCTTCGGGGTGATCGCCCGGGCGACGGCGGACGGATCCACGATCCCGTCGCGCCCCACGGGCACGTAGGTGACGTGAAAGCCCTCCTTTTCGAGCCGCTTGCACGTATCCAGGACGGCGTGGTGCTCGATCTGCGAGGTGACGAGGTGTGTCCCCTTGTCGCGATAGGCGTAGGCGACGCCTTTCAGGGCCAGGTTGTCCGACTCCGTGGCGCCGGAGGTGAAGACCACCTCGATGGGCTTGCACCCGATCAGACGGGCCACCTGCGCCCGCGCGGTCTCCACCGCCCCTTCGGCGGCCCAGCCGAACGCGTGGTTCCGCGAAGCCGCGTTCCCGAAATGCTCGAGAAAATACGGCCGCATGGCCTCGAAGACTTCGGGTGCCACGGGGGTCGTGGCGTGGTGGTCCATGTAGATGGGAAGCTTGAGTGGCATGGTGATCGGCTCCCAGCTTTCGGCGGCCGGCAACCAGCGCAAGACGAGAACAGTTCCACCGGTCGACGGTACTATGCCAAGCGGTTTTTCGCCATCAGAGAGCGTGCGGCGGTCCGCGAACGGTCCTCGGCGCACCGTTCGCAACGCGCCGGCCTCACGCCAGGCCTCCGGATGCAATCCGCCGCCCGTCGCTGGCGGCTGACAGCCGGACGACTCTGCATTGTACAACCCCAGGCGCCGCGCCCGCACGCGCGGATTGCGGAGCGAGTCCGTTCTCGACCTCGCCGCCTTCCCCGCCACGCGGAGAAACGCAGGATCTCCTCGGCGGCCTGGCAGGGGTGTATCACGCGCTCCGGGGCTCCGGCCGGGATGTTGTCCTTGACCGTCCCGACCGACGCCGGCCCGTAGATCACCGCGGATCGCCCCGCCGGGCCCGCCGTGAAGCGCGATGCCCACGGATCGGTCACCCTCCGCCCGCTATCCGAGCAGACGTCCCTTGACCGCCTGAAAGCGAGGATCGCGGAGCCGGTCCAGGTCCCTGCGCACGTAACCCAACCCGAAGACGCAGAGCTCGAAGTTCTCGGACAGCTTCCGGAAGAGCGGGGACCGGCCCCCCGCGAAGTCCGAGGGAAACTCGGAGACGATCCGATACGAGCGCTTCCCGATCTGGACGTAGTCCAGAAAGGCGTCGGCGGAGATCAGGATCTTCGAGGCCCGGAGCCGCCGGACGAACTCGGGAAAGACCCCGGCCATGAACAGCGTGTAGTCCCCGATGTGCTTATGGACGGTCCGCTCCCGCTCCAGCGAATCCGCCCGGTGCATCAGATCGCCTTCGGCGAGCATCTCCGCAACTTCCTCGACCCGCCGCCCGCGCGCGTCGCGGATCCTGTACAACCGATCCACGTGGACAAAGTCCACCAGGACCTCGCTCAGGTATCCCATGACCTCCGTATCCGGCCACCCGAGATGCGCCGTGAAGTTGTGGTGCACCAGTTCCGTCAACAATCGAAAGAGCGGATGCGTGCGCGGCACCCCGGCCATCAGGCCCCCCTCCTCGCGTTTCGCCGCCCCCGCGCTTTCCCGCCGGACGAGGTCACAAGCAGCGAGGCCCGCGTTATCGCGTCGCTTCCGAAGCGCTGCTGAATCATATCCACCGTGCGCGCCAGGTCTCTCCTGGGGTCACGTCCCCGCGGGAACAGCGCCAGCTGCCCCGCGGGAGCGTGGCCGGCCCGCTGGAGGCGCGTCGCCGTCACCCCCAGCAGACGAACCCGTCTCCCCTTCCAGTCCACGCGCCCCAGCAGTCCCCACGCGGCGCGGAACAGATCGTCGCCGACGTCCGTCGGAGCATCCAGGATGACCGCCCGGGTGCGTGTCTGGAACCCGTCGTCGCGGAACTTGAGCGTCACCCCCCCGGCCAGAACCTCGTCAAAGCGCAGCCGGCGTCCGACCCGGTCCGCAAGCTCCAACAGGGTCCGCCGCATGAGCGTGCCGTCGGCGGTGTCCTCGGCGAACGTGTGCTCCGCACCGATGGATTTGGCTTCCTGCTCCGGCTCGACGGGGCGATCGTCGCGGCCGTTGGCCAACTCCCACAGGTCGCACCCCCCTTGGCCCAGCGTCTCCTCCAGTGTCTCCCGTGCGGTCCGCGCGATCTGCCCGATGGTCCGATACCCCAGCTCGCGAAGGCGAGCCTCGGTCTTCGGCCCGACCCCCCACAGACGGGAAATCGGCAAAGGATCCAGAAACGCCCGCTCCTCGCCGGGCGCCACCACCACAAAGCCATCCGGCTTCCCGAGGTCAGAGCCGACTTTCGCCAGGAACTTGTTCGGCGCCAGGCCGATGGACGCCACCAGCCCCAGCTCGGATCTGATTCTGGTCTTCATCATCCGACCGATCTCGGCGGCGGGGCCGAACAGACGCCGGCTCGCGGTCACATCCAGAAACGCCTCGTCGATCGAGAGCGGCTCCATCAGGTCGGTGTACGTCCGCAGGATGTCGAAGATCCGCTCCGACATCTCGACGTAACGGGTCATGCGAGGCCGCACAAAGATGGCCGTTGGACACGCCCGGAAGGCACGGCCGATGGGGAGGGCCGAGCGAATCCCGAACGGACGCGCCTCGTACGAGCAGGCCGCCACCACGCCCCGGCCGGAGCCGCCCTTGGGGTCCGCGCCCACCACCACCGGCTTGCCGCGGAAGGCGGGATGGTCCAGCTGCTCCACGGACGCGTAGAACGCGTCCATGTCGAGGTGGATTATCGAGCGCGGGGAGTCCATTCCAATGGAAAATTAACAACCGACAACTGACAACTGACCATTGGCCGGTTTTGCATTGTCGGTTGTCGGTTGTGCATTCGCGGGTGTCGTTGGTCGGCGGTACGTCACCCGCAGCCTACCTGGGTGTCGAGAGGCCGCGCACGAGCTCGTCGATGGTGGCCGGCAGATAGACCATGGGGTTGACGGGAACACCGTTCTTTCGCACCTCGAAATGGAGGTGGGGGCCGGTTGCGCGGCCGGTGTCCCCGACCCCGCCGACCGCCTGCCCCTGTCTGACCGTGTCGCGCTCGCGCGCGATGATGATGGACAGGTGGGCGTACACGGTGCGAAGCCCCTGCCCGTGCTGCAGGACAACGGCCTTGCCGAGCGAGCCGCCGGTGTTGCCCGCGTAGATCACCTCGCCGTCCGCGGCGGCAACCACCTCCTGGTAATGCGGCGAGCCGATATCCATCCCCGCATGCAGCCGGCCGTTTCTCGGCCCAAAAGGCGACGTGACCGGGCCGGAGAGCGGCCAGACGAGCTCGGCGTCGGTCCTGACCCGGGGCGGCGCGGGGCCCGGCGCGTCCCCCGGCGGCGGCGTCGGCGGAAGCGATAGGTCTTCCTGGAGCGACCGCTCCAAGGCGGTGCGCTCGTCGGTCGTGAGCTGCCCGGGAATCTCCACCTGCCGGATCGCCGTGGCGCCGGGAATCACGAGGCGCTGACCCACCTGGAGCGGCGCCGACGGTTTGAGGCGGTTGACCTCCATCAGCCTGGCGACCGGGACGCCGTAAGCCAGCCCGATACGGAAGAGGTTCTGCCCCGGCTGGACCACGTGCACGACGCCCGCGGGTGGCGGGGGTCTTGTCGTACGCGTCGGCGCGGCGCACGCGGACGCGATGAGGGCCAGGGCGAGAAGGACGGAGGGCAAACGGGTGCTCTGGTCCCCGCGGCGCGAACGACGGGGCGCCCGGCGCCTACGCGGCGGATCGCCGATCGAGGGTGCAGCGGCGCTCATCGGGGGCAATATACGGGTTTGGCCGAGAGCCGTCAACGGCCATGTGGCCACACGACCGCACCCGGACCGCTGCCCGACACAGTCGCCGAACGCGCGGCGTGTTCGGCGAGCGCGTCGTCCGTCGGTGCCGCGCGAGTGTTTTGTCGTATCCTCCCGCCTATTTGTTGGTTAAGATCGTGCCGAGTTTTCCGGCCCCTGCGGATCGCATCCTCAACCCGGAGCGGCGGATGGGAAACGGCATCACCCGGACGCTCGTCGTCCCGGCACGGACGCGGCTCCTCCTCTGGCTGGCGGCAGTCGTCGGTCTCCTGCTCCTGGGGTGGCTTGCCGACGCGCCGGCGCTCCTGCGCGCGGCGCTGGCGCGCATACAAGAGCTGGGTGTCTGGGGTATGGTCATCTTCGTGCTCGTCTACATCCTGGCCGCGATCTTCCTCCTCCCGGCCGTCGTTCTCACGCTGGGCGCCGGAGCGATCTTCGGAATAGCCAAGGGGTTCGTCCTCGTCTCCATCGCCGAGACCTTGGGCGCCGCCGCCGCGTTCTTTGTCGGGCGCTACCTGGTCCGGGATTGGGTGCATAGGCTGATCCAGGGGAACCCCACGCTTCTGGCCATCGATGAAGCCGTCGCGCGGGAGGGATGGAGAATCGTCGGGTTGGTCCGCCTGTCGCCGGCGTTCCCGTTCATACTGCTGAACTACGCCTTTTCCGTCACCCGCGTGTCGCCCCGCGAGTACGTCCTGGCGTCCTGGATCGGGATGATGCCGGGCACGGTCATGTATGTCTATCTCGGCTCCCTCGCCGGGAACCTGGTCCTCCTCGGATCCGGACAGCGGGTTCACACACCGGCGGACTGGGCCCTCTACGCCTTTGGCCTCTTGTCCACGCTGGCCGTCACGATCTACGTCACCCGCCTGGCGCGGGCGGCGCTGAAACGGCGGATCGCCGACTGACGGGCCCCGGCGCCGGAACGCGTGGGGCCGATTCCCCGCCCGACCGGACGCGGCGTGCAGTCCGGCGCTCGGCGCCATGGCGCTTGACCCACGGGCGGTTGTTCTCTAGGCTGACGCGGCAGAGAGGAGCGGGCCCGACCCCTCGGTCCCGCCGCGCCGCGGCGCGCGAAAGGGATTGATCGTCCGTCGCAGCCCGTGGAGACCAATCGGAGCGAATGGATGGACCAGACCACGGGACCGGCTGGGCCCGCGCCGGACGACGCCTCGCCAGGCGACGCCTTCCGGCGAGGAGGGCTGGAGGCGCTCCGCAACGCCAGCCGGATCCTCGCGTCCTCGCTCGACGTCACGCAGAGCCTTCAAGCCATCGCCGCCCAAGCGGCCACGGTCTCCGGGATCCCAACGGTGCGCCTTTTTCTCCTGGACGAGGCGGCGCGGCTGCTCCGCTGCAAGATCGGGGTCGGTCTGCCGCTCGAGGACGAACGGGACTTCGCCGTGCCGGTCGGCCAGGGGCTGTCGGGATACGTGGCCGCCACCCGCCTCCCGCTGGCCGTCAGCGACATGCGCCAGGACCCGCGTCTTCGCGACCCGGATCTGGCGCGCCGGCACGGGCGTGTGTCGTTTCTCGGCCTTCCCATCGCGCACCACGACCGCTTGTTCGGGGTCCTCGTCTTCAACACGCCCGAACCGCGCCAATACCGCGAGGGGGAGATCTCGCTGCTGACGGCCTTTGCCCAGCTGGCGGCGGCGGCCCTGCATCACGCCCACGTCCACGAAGCCATCCGGTTCGAACTGGGCGAGCGCCGCCAGGCCGAGGCCGCCCTTCGACGACAGGAGGCGCACCACCGCTCGCTGGCCGAGAACCTCCCCGACGCCATCGCCCGGTTCGACGGGGCCTATCGGTACATCTTCGTCAACAAGCAAATGGAAGCGGAGCTGGGCATTCCGGCGCCCGCGGTGCTGGGCAAGACCACTCGAGACCTGGGGCTCCCCGGCGACCGCGTGGACATCCTGGAGGACACGCTGCGGGCGGCCCTCCGCGACGGACGGGATCGCATGGTGGAATACCGCCTGCGCACGCCGGACGGCATGGGCGAGTACGAGGCGCGTGTCGTGCCGGAGCGCGGGCCCGACGGCACGGTCGAGACGCTTCTGGTCATCGAGCGGAACATCACCGAGCGGAAACAGTCCGAGCGGACGCTGGCGGAGCGGACGCGGCAGCTGGAGGCGGTGCGGGCCATCGGCGTCGAGATCAGCCGCGAGCTGGACCCGGGCCGTCTGTTGGAGCTGGTCGTGCGCCGCGCGGTGGAATCGGTGGGCGGCGAGGGGGGCGTCTTCATGCTGTGGGACGACCGCGCGCAGACCCTCGCTCCGCGCGCCTGGCACGGGTGCGGCCATCGGATCGCGGACATTCGCCCGCGCCTCGGCGAAGGCCTGGCGGGGGCCGCGGCGGCCCAACGCCGCGGTCTGCTGACCAACGCGTACGCGTCCTCCCCCTATGCCAGCCCGGCGGTGCTCGCCCACACCCTGGTTGCCGCCGCCCTGGCCGAGCCGCTGGTCTATCAGGACCGATTGCTGGGCGTCCTGGTGGTATACCACGTGGAACCGGGCCGGACCTTCACCGGGCAGCATCAGAGCCTTCTGTCCCTCCTGGCGACCCAAGCCGCCATCGCCATGGAAAACGCCCGACTCTTCGCCGAATCGCGGCAGTCGTACCGGGAGCTGCAACGCGCGCAGGAGCGGTTGATCCAGGCGGAAAAGCTCCGCGCCCTGGGCGAGATGAGCGCCGGGGTCGCCCACGATCTCAACAATGTGCTCGCCGCGGTCCTCGGGCAAGCGGAGCTGCTGCAGATACACGTGACGGACCCCGACGCCCGCGGCTGGCTGCGCATCCTCGAGATGGCGGCCCGAGACGGCGCGCGGATCATCCAGCGCCTTCAGGATTTCAGCCGTCAACGACCCGGCCGACCGTCGGCGCCCGTCGTCCTGGCCGCCGTCGTCAGCGAAGCGCTGACGATCACGCGGCATCGCTGGAAGGAGGAGCCCGCGCACCGGGGTGCGAGGATCGAGGTCCGGACGGCAGTCGAGCATCTGCCGCCCGTGCTGGGCGACGACGCGGAGATCCGGGAAGTGTTGACGAACCTCATCACGAACGCCGTGGACGCCATGGCGGGGGGCGGGTCGCTGGAGATCACCGGGCGCGTCGTCGAGCCCGGCGGCGCGGAGCGACGGGGGTGGGTCGAGGTGTACGTGGCCGACACCGGGACGGGTATGGCCGAAGAGGTCCGGCGGCGGGTATTCGATCCGTTCTTCACGACCAAAGGCACCCACGGGTCCGGGCTTGGCCTCTCGGTCGTCTACGGGATCATGGAGCGCCGCGGGGGGCACATCGGCGTCGCCTCTGTCCCGGGTCAGGGCAGCATCTTCACGCTTCGGTTCCAGATCGCGCCGGACGGCGTCGTCCGGGCGCCGGGTGACCCGCAGCCCCCGGTCTCCGCGTGCCGGCGGATCCTGCTCGTGGACGACGAACCGCACGTCCGCCAGACCATCGCCGAGATGCTCCGGTCGGCGGGGCACACCGTCGTGGAGGCTGAGAGCCCCGCGGCCGGTTTGACCTGCCTGGCAGAGCGTTCGGTGGACCTCGTGCTGACCGACCTGGGAATGCCGGGCATGAACGGCCTCGAGTTCACCCAAGCCGTCAAGCGTCAAGCGCCCACGCTGCCGGTGGTCCTGCTGACCGGCTGGGGAAACCAGGGCTTCGATCGGGAAACGGCGCGCGGCGTTGCGGACGCCGCGCTCGGAAAACCGGTGGGGCTGAGGGATCTCTTGACCTGCGTGGACGCATGCCTGCGGCGTGCGGAGCCTCCGCGGTCCGCCTGACCCGTCGCCGCCGGGCGGATACCCGCCCGGCCACGCCCGGGGGGACGCGCCCTCAGTCTTCGGCTGCAGGCACCCGGCAGATGCGATCATCCACCAGTTTGCTGATCCGCGCGAGCGCCTTTTTCGGGAGTCTCGACAGCGCGTCCAGCTCTGCGCCGGACAACTCAATCCCCGCGGCGAAGCTCGCGACGGCCGGGTTGGCGAAAAAGCGGTCTCGAAAGGCGTCATCCGTGATGAGTTTGCCGAGTATTCTTTCCACCGCTGCCTGACTCATGGTTCACGCCACGCGCATGGCCGCGCCGCCCCCGTTTGCGCGGGGGGTCCGCCCTCCCGACCCGCCGGCCCCCCGGGGGCGCGCGGTCGACTCCCGAGGTCGGAGGGGCCGCTCCCTCAGGTAATCATCCGGGGATACATCCGGGCGGCCACGGCCACGACACCGGCGAACACGCCCACGAGCACCGCCAGGTCCGTTCCCACGCCCATCGTGCTCGATCCGCCGGCGATCATGAGGCCTCGCAGGGCGTCGACCTGGTAGGTCAAGGGGTTGATCCTCGCCAGCACCCGCAGCCATCCGGGCATCACCCCGATCGGGTAGATCGCATTGCTGGCGAAAAACAACGGCATCGTCAGCACCTGGCCGATGCCCATGAACCGTTCGCGCGTCTTGACGATGCAGGCGATGATGAGCGACACCGTGGCGAAGAGCCCCGAGCCGATCAGGATCAGCACGAACACCACCAGCACGTTGTGGGGGCTGACGTTCAAATCGATTCCCATGGCGAACGCCAGCAGGTATACGATGGCCGCCTGCGACAAACCCCGCACGCCCGCCGAGAGCGCCTTTCCCAGGACCAGCGCCGATCGGGATGCCGGGCTCACCAGATACTTCTGCAGGATCCCCAGGTCGCGCTCCCAGATCGCCGCGATGCCGTAGAAGATCGAAACAAAGAGGGCGCTCTGCGCCAGGACGCCGGGGGCGAGGAAGTCCAGATAGGCCAGGTTGCCGGTGGGAAACCCGCGCACCTGCGCCATCACGTTGCCGAAGACGCCCAGCCACAGCATCGGCTGCACCGCGCGCGTCACCAGCTCCAGCGGATCGTGGCGTAGCTTGCGGACCTCGGCAGCCGCGACGGCCCAGACCTGTGTCTCGAAACGGCGCAGACCGGCCGACTCAACCGAGGCGGCGAGCCGTGCGGCGTGTGCGGACGACGTCACGGTAGTTCCCTCCCGACTCGATCTGAGATCCCGTCAGACGGATGAACGCCTCCTCGAGGCTCGCGGCCTGCCCCGCGCGGGCCATCAGGTCCCCCGGCGAGCCGTCCGCCACCATGCGCCCCCGGTCCAGGATGGCGACGCGGTCGCACAGCTGCTCGGCCTCCTCCATGTAGTGTGTGGTCAGGAGGATCGTCGTCTGCAGGTGTTCTTGAAGCTGGCGCAGGTGCGCCCACATGGCCTCGCGCGCCGCGGGGTCCAGCCCGACCGTCGGTTCGTCCAGGAACAGGACGGCCGGATGGTGCAGCATGGCCTGGGCGATCTCCAGGCGCCGGATCATACCCCCCGAGTAGCCGCGCACGAGGGTATGGGCGGCGTCCCCGAGACTCATGAGGTCCAGCGCCTCCTGGATGCGCGGCGCCCGCTCTTTGCGCGGCACGCCGTAGAGGCGCGCCGCCGTCAGCAGATTCTCGTACCCGGTCAGGGCGCCGTCGGCCGACAGCATCTGGGGGACATACCCGATGGCGGCTCGCACCCGGGCCGCCTCCCGGCCAATCTCGAGGCCCGTCACCCATCCCTGGCCGGATGTCGGCGGCAGCAGTGTGGTGAGCATCTTGATGAGCGTGCTCTTCCCCGCCCCGTTCGGGCCGAGCAGCCCGAAGGTCTCCTGCGGGGCGATGTCCAGGGACACCCCGTCCACCGCCAGGCACGCCCCGAAGCGCTTCGTCAGGTCGCGCGTGCGAATGGCCGGCGTCACCGTCGCGTCCGGCAGAGCACCTACGTCATCCCGCGAGACCGGGCATTCGGCCTCCTGAAGCGTGGTCGGCATCTCGTGGTCCTTTCGCTCGCTGCGTTCTGAACGTTCGGGCACCGCGTGCCCGTTCGCCATGTGAGCAAGCGCGGTTCCCGCTGGCCAGGGAATATGCACGGCCGGTGCCAGGGGCTGGCCTCTGCCGAACTCCTGGCAAATCCTACGAAAAGGTATCGGGACGGAGAAGGAGAACCCTCGGCCTGTCCGGTGTCGCACAGTCGGTTGCATGGCCGTGGACAAAGCGTTCAGAGCTGGACACCAGTGAACCGCCAATCATCCACGCAGTCATGCTCGGGCGACTCCCGCCGCATCGCGCGCAGCGATTCGGACCGCCACTTGGCATCGGGCCTGCACTCCATGAAGTGCGATACAGTCTCCGGTCGCATCCCTGGCCCACGATCCGCAATCCTCGCTCCAGCCGCCCGGCTCACACACGCGACCTCAGCCGGTGAGAGCGCTGACCAGGCTGTCCTCGACAGAGCGGGTCTCGGGGTGGAGCGTGAGGCGACGACGATGGAAGGCGGCCACCGCCGGCCGATGCGCCACGGAGATCACCGTGGTATCCGGCAAACGCGCGTGAACCAACGCGTAGAGCGCCTGCTCCGACGCCTCGTCGAGAGCCGACGTGGCCTCGTCCATGAAGAGCCAGTCCGGTCGATACAGCAGGACCCGCGCGAAACCGATCCGTTGCTGCTCGCCGCCCGACAGCTCCAGCGCCCAGTTGGTCTCCTCGTCCAGGCGCCCGGCCAGATACGGCAACCCCGCGTCGACCAGGGCCTGCCGGAAGGCGGTGTCGGAGTGTTCGGGGAGCCGCTCCGGATAGCTGAGCACCTGGCGCAGCGTCGCGATGGGCAGGTATGGTCGCTGCGGCAAGAACAGGATACGCCGACCCCTGGGAATGCTCACCCTGCCGGTGCCGTACGGCCAGATGCCGGCCAGCGCGCGGAACAGCGTGCTCTTGCCCGCGCCCGAGGGTCCGCTCACCACCACGCGCTCTCCGGCGTGGATCTGTACCGACGTGTTTTCGAGAAGGCTGCGCCCATCGGGCAGACGCAGCTGAAGATCCTCCACCGTCAAAGTCGATCCCGCGGCGCGTGCGGCCTGGATCGCCCCCACCGTCCGCGGCAACTGCGTGGCCCGGGTCAATTCATCATCGAAACCGATCAGGCGGTTCACGCTCGCGGTCCATTGGGCGATCCGGGGATAGGCGTCCACGAACCAGCTCAGCGACGACTGGACCTGGCCGAACGCAAAGGCGGTCTGCGTCAGCCCGCCGAGGGAGATCGCCCCCGAAAAGAAACGCGGCGCCGCCACGAGGATGGGGAAAATGGTGGCGGCCTGGCCATACCCGGCCGTGAAGAACGTCAACCGCCGCTGGGCCTTCATCAACTGCCACCACGTCCGCCAGATGTGACCGAAGGAGGTCCGGAGTTGCTCCTGCTCGTCGGCTTCCCCACCGTAGAGCGCGACGCTCTCGGCGTTCTCGCGGATCCGGATCATGCGAAAGCGGAAGTCGGCATTGGCGCGCTCCAGCGTGAAATTGATGCCGATCAGGCGCCGGCCGACCAGGTGGGTGGCCACGGATCCCGCGGCGGCGTAGAGCACGGCGACCCATACCATGTAGCCCGGGATGGCCAGGGTGAGGCTCCCCAACGGCACGCGGAGGGTTCCGGAAAGGGTCCACAGCAGCACCAGGAACGAGGCCAGGGTGACCACGGCGTTCAGGACGCCGGTCAACAGGTCCAGGGTGAGGTTCGCGACGAGGTTGATATCGTCCTGGATGCGCTGCTCCGGGTTCTCGGCGTGGGACGGCACGAGCTGTAGCAGGTAGTACGCGCGTCCCGTGAGCCACTCCTTGGTGTATTCGTCGGTCAGCCAGCGTCGCCAGCGGATCTGCAGCATCTGGGCGAAGTAGAGCGCGAACACCACCACGACGATGTAGCTCGCCGCGAGGCCGGTGAAATACCCCAGGAGCGAGAGGAAGGCGGCATAATCCTTCCCCTGCAGCGCATCGTAGAATCGCCGATTCCAATCGGCCAGCAACACCGTCAGGGCGACGCTCCCGAGGTTGAGGCCGAGGACCAGCGCGAGTAACCCTCGTCCCGGCCACCGGTCGTCGGAAAACCAGTAGGGACGGAGGAGCGCCCAGATCCGGCGCAGCGCGATGCGCTGCGGGGGAGCCGGTGTGGGCGACGCCGGGCCAGCCTGGGTGGACATGGACACGCTCCTGGTTGGGGTTGCCGGTCCTGGCCATTCCTACGCCCATAGCTGAGGAACGTCAAGGGGCGGCGCTCCGAGCCGTCACACCAAATTCCAGTGATGGGTGGCCCCGAGCCTCCGGCGCTTTCGGTTCGTTTGTTGGGGCGTAGGGTCGCGGCCCGGCGCTTGACCATGACGGTCGTTCTCCGTCAATGTGTGGCCGTTGCCCCAGGCCGTCCGTGAGCCCGCCGCATGAGCCACACCACGGGGATGGCCGCCAAGAAGAGCATCCCCATCAGCCGGAACGCCTCGACATAACTCAGGAGAGCAGCCTGCTGTTGCACGATGCCGTACAGCGCCGCCAGCGCCTGTCGGCCCGCCGTGAACGGATCGGAACCGCCGGCCTGGAAAGCCCGCTGAGCGCCGGCCAGCGCGAGCCGGGATGCCGGGTTGCCGGGCGCCACATGGGCGGCGAGCACGGTTTGGTGGACCTGGGACCGGCGGGCCACCCAGGTGGTCACAAAGGAGACACCCATGCTGGAGCCGATATTGCGCATCACGCTGTAGAGGCCGGTCGCATAGCCGGTCTCGGCCGCCGGGATCGGGGCCATGGTCAGCGTGGTGAGCGGGACGAAGACCAAGGACATTCCCATACCCTGCGTGATCTGATACCAGAGGATGTCCCAGGTCCCCGAGTTCAGATTCATGTGGGAGTAGCCGAAGAAGGCGAGGCCCGTGACCAGGAAGCCGAACGTCAGCATCTTGCGGCCGTCCCAGCCCTTTCCCAGGAGGTAACCCACCAGGGGCATGCAGAGCGCCGTCCCGATCCCTCGCGGGCTGGTCCAGACGCCGGCGGTGACGGCGGTCCAGCCTAAAAGCGTCTGCATGAAGAGCGGAAGGAGCACGAGGCTGCCGTACAAGACGAACCCCAGGACGGTGACCAGCAGGATCCCGGTGGCGAACGTCCGATCCGCGAAGAGCCGGAAATGCACGAGAGGGTCCGGAACGTACAGTTCCCAGATGACGAACGCCGTGAGCATCACCGCGGCCGTGACGGCGAGGGTCGCGATGAACCGCGACGCGAACCAGTCCGCCTCTTGCCCCTTGTCCAGCATGATCTGCAGCGCGCCCATCCCCAGCGCCAGCATCCCCAGACCCCACAGGTCGATGCGCGAGGACCGGCGCCGGATATAGGACGGGTCCGCGAGAAAGAGCGACAGCATGATCAGGCTGAAGATCCCGATGGGGAGGTTGATGTAGAAGACCCAGCGCCAGGAGTAGTTGTCGGTCAGATACCCGCCCAGGGTGGGTCCCAGGATCGGGGCGGCGATGATGCCGAGGGACCAGAACGCCATGGCCTTGCCGCGCTCCTCGACGGGGAACTCCTCGAGAAGGACGGCCTGGGACAGGGGCTGCAGGCCGCCTCCCGTTGTGCCTTGCAGCACGCGGAAGACGATCAGCAGCGGCAGGCTTGGCGCCATGCCGCACAGGGCGCTCGACACGGTGAACCCCGTCACCACCGTCATGAGGAGACGTTTCCGGCCGACGTAGTTGGCCAGCCAGCCGGTGATGGGCAGGATCACCGCGTTGGCGACAAGATACGACGTGAGCACCCACGTGGCCTCGTCTACCGTCGCGGACAGGCTGCCCGCGATGTGCGGCAGGCTGACGTTCACCACCGTGGTGTCCAGGACCTCCATGACGGCACTGGACATGACGGCGACAGCCACCGGCCAGGGATTCCGGCGGGGCACGCTCATCTCGGCCTCCGGGAGCGAGCCGTCGCCCTCCGGTTGGACTCTCCGGAGAGGCCGGTCGTCCACGCCGGCTCCGGCTTTCTCACCGCACCGTCACCGTGGGCACCACGGACATGCCGGGCCCGATGACGTAGTGCGGATCCGGCGCATCGTCGAATACGATCTTCACGGGCACCCGCTGGACCACCTTTACATAGTTCCCCGTGGCGTTTTCCGGCGGCAAGAGGCTGAACGCCGCGCCGGAGCCCGCCTGGATGCTGTCCACGTGGCCTCGGAACGTCCGATCGGGATAGGCATCCACCGCGATCACGACCGGCTGCCCCGGGTGCATGGCGCGAAGCTGCGTCTCCTTGAAGTTGGCGACCACCCAGAGACGATCCGGGACAATGGACAGAAGCGGTTGCCCGACCTGGACGTAGGCGCCCGGCTCGACACTCTTCCGCGTGATCCGCCCCGCCTCCGGCGCCGCGATCTTGGTATAGGACAGGTCGAGCTGCGCCTGGCGGACGGCGGCTTCCGCCTGCGCGATCTCTGCCGTCGCCGTGTCCACCTGCGACCGGCTGTAGGCGACCTGGCTTGGCGCCGCCTTTGCGGCTTCGAGGCGCGCCCGCGCCTCCCCGAGCTGGGATTCGGTCTGGCGGAGGCCGTCGCTGGCCGCCTGCTCGGCCTTCTGGGACGCCTCGAGTGCGGCGGTGGCGCTTCGATCCGCCGCCACCGCCCTGTCCCGTTCCTGAGCAGAAACGGCGCGATCCTGGAACAGACGCTCGTAACGTTCCACGTCGGACCGAGCGCGCATGGCTTCGGCGGCCGCGGCCGTCACCTGTGCCCGCGCCTGCTCCAGTCGGCTGCGGGCAGTATCCACCTGCCGCGCCGCCGCGTCCACCCCTGCGACGGCCTGCGCGACGCCGGCCCCGGCGGTGGTGTCCGTCACCCGAACGTTGATCTCGGCGCTCCGCTGGCGTGCTTTGGCCGCCTCGAGGTTGGCCTGGGCCTGGGCGAGCTTGGCGGCAAAATCGCGTGAATCCAGTTCCACCAACACATCGCCCCGTTTCACGTGCTGGTTATCGGTGACGAGCACCGCCGCCACGCTGCTCGCCACACGGGGGCTGACCGCGACCACGTCACCCGCGATAAACGCGTCGTCGGTGGATTCGTGGTCGAGGCTGTACATGTAGTAGTGCGCGGCAACCAGGGCGAGGATCAGCGCTGCCGCCGCCGGCAGTCCGATCCGCAGGGGATTTTGGAGCCATCGCCGGGCGGGGCCCGGCGGCGCCGCCTCGGCCGCCCCATCCCCGTTCGACGACGCCGGAGCCCGCTCCAGGACCTCCGGGGTATCCAGGAGAGGGTGCTCGCTCATGACCGTCCGTCCTTTCCACTGGGTGCGAGGTTTCGCCGCCCGCCCCCGAGCGCCGGGTTCAGATCCGTCGCCTCGGGGGAGGGCCGAGGCCGGGCGACCCGGATCTCCGGTGACTCACGGCTCCCCCGTACGGTGTTTCCACCGTTTCCCTCGGCGACAAATGCAAGCAAATCACCAAGTCGCCTCCGGACACAGACGATTCGGAAAATCGCAACCTTGAGACCGAGCGTAGGCACTGGACGCTGCGGAAAGCGTCTATCGTTGGACGGCTTGGTTGGACAAATGTGTCCAGACGTGGACACCCCGACCTCGTCCAACACGTGGCGTCACGACCGCTCCGAACCGTTCTCGGCGTGGCGTGGCGGCGGGCCGGTCGTGTTGTCGCCCGCTGGGGGATGGACCCACCGATTTCACGATGCGAGTCAAACAGAATCTGCGCTCCCGGCATGCGGAGCGAGACCCAACGGACCCGGTTTTGCGTGCGCAGAGCCAACGAGGCGACCCGGAGGGCACAAGCGAGGCACCCCTCGGGACCGCGCAGAGGCAAAAAACGCGGCGGACCCGAAGGGTGCGATGGGCGAAAACCCGGTTTGTCGGTTATTGGGCCCCGAGGTCCTCACCGTCGATGAAGTAGCCGGTCATCATATTCGTACCGTCTTTCTTGGTCACGTACATGATGGTCACCTGCTGCCCGATCCTGAGCGGCTCGACCGAGAGCCGCCGGGCGACGGACAGCGTCGGTCCGTTCACCAGCGTCACCGTCGTCCCGTCCGGAGACACGCCGGCAATCGTGCCTTCGAAAGATTTTACGGAAGCGGCAAAGGCAGTCGAGACTGCCAGCGCGAAAACCAGCAGCGGTACCGCAAACAGACTCTTCATTGTGGTCTTCATCTTTCTGTTCCCCTTTCTTTACGTGGCCCGTTGGATCACCGTGGAGACATGCGTCGTGTGAACGCGATTGTGCGTTCTCGGTATGCCTTCCGGCGATCCCAGGGTCGTTCGACGGGCCCTCCCTCCCGATCCCCGACGTTCGCGTCCCGTCGTCGTTTCAATCACGGCGCGGTGCGATGGCCGACGATGTTGCAGACACCGTGCCACACCTCAATGCCCACGTGCCCCGGCGCGAATGCAGGCAATATTGGAAAAACAACACGAGCAAAGATCCGAACCCGTCCAAGTGTGGATGCGAGGGCGTCCAGCGGTGAACGCCACGTCCACCGCTGGACAGCTTGGCTTAGTCGAGAGAGAGGCCCAACTGCCGTAGGCGGGTATACAGCTTGGTGCGGGTGATGCCGAGTGCGGCCGCGGCCTGCGCCTTGTTCCCTTTCGCGCGCTCCAGGGCCGCAAGGATAGTATCTTTCTCGACATCAGCCAGGGAGCGGGGCCCTGCCGGAGCCGACGGACGGGCGGCGGCGTTCTCCTCTTGCGCCGGAGCTACGAGGCCGAAGTGCGCCGCGGTGAGGAGGCCCCCCTCCGCGACGATGAGCGCCCGCTCGACGGCATTCTGGAGCTCCCGGATATTGCCGGGCCACCGATGGGCCAGGAGCAGGCTGCGGGCGTCGCGGCTGATGCCGCACTCGCCACGCCCGATGCGCGGACCCAGCTCGCGCACGAAGTGGTGCGCCAGCAGGAGGATATCCTCGCCGCGCTCGCGCAGGGGCGGCAGGTGCACGCTGAAGACGTTCAGACGGTAGAAGAGGTCCTCGCGGAACTTCCCCTCGGCCACGGCGCGCGCCAGATCCCGGTTCGTCGCGGTGATGAGCCGCACGTTCGCCCGGAGCGTCGCGGTGCCGCCGACGCGCTGGAACTCGTGCTCCTGGAGCACCCGCAACAGCTTCGCCTGCACCGCCGGCGCGAGATCCCCGATCTCGTCCAGGAGCAGGGTCCCGCCCGCGGCCACCTCGAAGCGGCCCAGCTTCTGCTTGTCCGCCCCCGTGAAGGCGCCCCGCTCGTGGCCGAACAATTCCGAGTCGACGAGAGTCTCGGGCAAGGCGGCGCAGTTGACGGCCACGAACGGCCCCTCGGCGCGCGGGCTGGCCAAATGGATGGCCCGAGCGACCAGCTCCTTTCCGGTCCCGCTCTCGCCGGTGAGGAGCACCGTCGTCTCTGTCGGGGCCACCTTCGCGGCGCGGGCGAGGGCCTCGCGGAGCGCCGGCGCGCGCCCGATGATCCGCTCGAAGCCGTATTGGTTCGCCAATTCCTGGCGCAACCGGCTGAGGCGCTGCTCCAGATGGCGAGCCCGGCCCTCGGCCTCGACACGGTGCTGCTGCTCTGCGGCCAGGCGTTGGTGCTGGACCGCCACCACCACCTGCGCCGCGATCGCCTGCGCGATCTCGACGTCGGCGCTGTCATACCACTCGGGAGGCCGCTTCACGAAGAACAGGACACCGCCGACCTGCTCGTAGAGCCAGAGCGGGACTGACAGCAAGGAGCGATTGCCGTGGTCGAGGATGCGGCGATCCCCCGGCTTGGCCGGGTCTAGCTCCCGCTGGGCGTCGCGGATACACACCGGGGTTCCGGCCTGAACCGTGACGGAGAACGAGAGATCGTCGAACGGGATTCGCGCCGACGAGGCCGGACCGGGCGCGTCGCTCACCCGACCCACCAGCTCCATATCACGGCCGCTCTCCGCGAGAAGACGTACGCCCATCACATCGAAATCCAGCGCAGGGCGCACGGCCTCCGCCACCCGCTCGAAGTTCTCCACGAGATTCAGGCTCGCGCCAAAGACGGGCGCCAGCCCGCCAAGCGCGGCCAGCCGGCGCCGACGTCGCTGTTCGCGATGGAGGAGGACCACGTTCTCGATGAGCGGCGCGATCAGGTCGGCTATCTCGCGAGCCCCGGCGGCATGCGCAGCCGAGTACGCCCCGGGTGTGTAGCTCCCGATCACGAGGGCCCCGATGACTTTCCCCCGGCTGGTAAGCGGTGCCGTGATCCGTGACCGGACGCCGAGGCGCAAGGCGCCGCCCGGATCGGCGCCCTGCCCCGCGAATCGCGGGTCGGTCTCGAAATCGCCCACGAGCGCCGTTTCCCCAGTCAGCACCGGCCCCAGGAACAGCTCAGCCGGCGCGTACCGGCCACCAGGATCGAAATCGAGTGTGTAGGATCCCTCGTATTGCGGCTGGCTCGGAGCGGCGTACTCGGCGAAAACGGACAGGCGCCCGCCTTCCTCCAGATACAGAATCAGTGAGCGATCGTGAGGGAGCATACGTTGAAGGCGCGTGGAGAACTCGGCCAGGAAACGGTGGGGGTCAAACGCATCTTGCATCGCGCGGCCGATCGCCGCGAGGGGAGCGAGGAAATCGGGGTTCATGTCACTCATGCTGGTCTCGACGGGAGCCGGGTGTGCCGACATCGGGGGCGGTTTCCGCCCGGGGGGGTCATGACCGCCGGGCCCGGATACGCCGTGCCGGCGTGCGGCCCGAACGAGGCGCGGCGGCCGGAAACACCCGCCCCCGCCGGCGTCCGAGCCGGTATCGTAGCATCCTCGGCCTTCCTTCTCCAACCGAAAGACGCGGTCGGCGCCGCGCCGCCCGCCGTGTCCGTTTTTTGTCGATCAGGTCCTGGGCGGGCGGACGGCGTCGGCGATCGGTGTCTGGGTGTCCCGCAAGCGGCGCGGCCGCAACGGCGGACGGCAGCCGCGGCGGCGCGACGGCCTACGCCTACCCCCGCCAGCCGGGGACCTGGATGATTTCGCGCTGGGGCAGCTTGAGACAGGTGAGCTTTCCGCCATAGACGCAGCCGGTGTCGATGCCGATCCGGTCCTCGGCCATGAGGACCTGCCGGAGCGGCGTGTGGCCGAAGACCACCGGCTTCGGATACCTGCCGATGAACTTGAAGAACTCCTGGCGGATCCAGATGAGGTCGTGGGCGCTCTGCTCCGCAAGCGGGGTGAGCGGGCGGACGCCGGCGTGCACGATAAGGTAGTCGGGCGTCTCGTACATCAGCCGCAGACTTCGGAAGAAGGCCAGGTGTGCCGCCGGGATCCCGTCGGGGCTCCCCCCGTAACTCTCCAGGGTCGCCCGCCCCCCGTTCTCCAGATAGATCTCCTCGTCTTCACCTGCAAGAAAATCGAGCAGCATCCGTTCGTGGTTGCCCATCAGGAAGACACCCCGGTACGGCAGACCGAGCAGCCGATCGACCACCCCCCGGGACTGAGGACCGCGATCGATGTAGTCGCCGACAAAGACCACCTCGTCTTCGGCCCGGGGGGCGATTTTCGCCAACAGTCGGTCCAACGGACCCAGGCAGCCGTGGATGTCTCCGACGACGTAGGTGACCGGCGGTCCGTTTTCCGCGACATCGGCCGTGGCTGGTTTGTCTCTGAGCCATCGTAACATCTGCATCGCTCACGGACCCGTGGTGCGCTTCGGCCGGGCGGACGCTCCGGGAACGCGGCGGCCCCTCATCCGGTCGATGCCGCAGCCCGCACGGTCGCCACCCAGAGAATCGCCAATTTGGTGGCGCCGCAGGTGATCCGGTCGTCCTGGGCCATGGCCAGCGCCTCGGGGAATGGAAACGCTCGCCGCTCGAGTTGCTCGTCCGGATCGGCGGGAAGCGGATCGGGCGTCAAATCCTCCCCCAGATAAACGTGGATAACCTCATCCAGATAGGCGTTGTTTGGCCAGAAGCTCCCGAGACGCCGCAGGCGGCCGGCGCGGTACCCGGTCTCCTCGCGCAGCTCGCGCTGGGCGGCCTCGTCCGGGGACTCCCCCGGATGCAGACCGCCCCCCGGAATCTCCCAGCAGAAGCTTTGCGCGACGTGGCGATACTGGCGGACCAACAGGATCTGCCCGTCCGCGGCCACCGGCACGACCCCGGCGCTCTGGCCCAGCTGCATGACCGGATAGCACCGCTTGCGCCCCGCAGGCAGCTGCACCATGTCCTCCCGGATCACGACCCTGTCGTGCCGATGCAGCGTACGGCTCCCGAGTCGCTTCCAGGGCCTCAGTTCTTCCATGGCCCGTCTCGCAGGTGCGGAGGTCGCCGCCCGAGGCCTCCGGTCCGCGGTCCGCGGTGGAACCCTCCCCACAGGGGGCGACCCTGCGGTCCCGTTGAACCGCACCACCCGGAACCGCACACCGCGAACCTCCTACGCAAACAGCGGCAGCGGGTCCTCGATCTTCAGGACGTCCTGAACGTAGAAGCCCTGGCCGTACTTCGCGCCGACCTGGGCCCCGAGATACGCCGCGAACGCCTCCAGTCGGGTGGGGAAGAACTTCGGTCGATCCGGTCGCTCGAACTGCGACTTGTGATTGGCGAGCGCCTTGATCGCCAGCGGAAATTCCTCGTCGACCGGTACGATGAATGTCGGTTTCATAAACGGCGGGAGAAAATAGTACAGGACCCTCCTCACCGCGTGGGGCGGCCCCGCCACCGGAAACTTCTCCAGGTGGGCGAAGTTCACGCCGTGCGAGACGACGTGCCCGCAGGCGATGTGGTCCGCGTGGCCGCGCCCCCGCCCCGGCTCCAGATCGTAGTACGGTGCGAGGACGATCTGCGGCCGGTACTTGCGCACCAGCGAGGCGACGATGGCCCGATTCGCATTCGAATCGTCCAGACGCGTGTCCCCGAGGTCCAGGACCTCGTGGACGTCCAGCTCAAGATCGCGCGCAGCGCGCTGCGTCTCCTCCAGGCGGATCTCGGGCGTCCCGCTGCCCATATCCCCCTCGGTGAGAATGATCATCCCGGTGCGATAGCCCCGGCGTTTCATCTTCAGCAGAAACGCTCCGGTCCCAATCTCGGCATCGTCCGGATGCGGCCCAAAGGTCAAGAAGTGCAGCGGCTCCTGCATGAGGCTTCCTCTCCGATTCGTCCGCGCGAGCCCGGCCGCCGGTCTCGTGACATCGGCACGGCCTCTCCGGGATCGTCGCGGCTCCGCGTGCAGAGTTGTCGGAAAGAGCCGGCCGCCGCCCTCGGCGGCGCGACCGGCTCGACGCAAACCGCAGGACAGATTAGGGGCCGAGACCCCAAAAGTCAATCCGCCCCCCGCACGGCGCCATATTCGCGGCGCGGCGGGGCCGGTCGGTTGCGCAAGATCCATCGGGGTCCGCCGGCGCAAAAAGGTCCGGCGGCGTCTCAGACGCGGACGAACTCGCCCAGCATCGGCGTCTGCACGCCCGGGATCCCCGTGTCCGTCAGACGCCTCGCGAAAGCCTCGGACTGCTCCTCCTCGCCATGAACGAGGAACGTCGTGCGCAGCCGGCCGCCGCACCGTTCCACAAAATCCAACAGGTCGTCCCGGTCGGCGTGGGCGCTGAAGGCGTCCATGACCACGACTTCCGCCTCCAGCGGACGCTCCACCCCGAAGATCTTCACCTCGGGCTTCCGCTCGGCAATGCGCCGGCCCAGCGTGTGCTGCGCCTGGTAGCCGATGATCAGCACCATGTTCTTGGCGTCCTCGACCGCGTTGCGCAGATGGTGCAGGATGCGACCCGCCTCGCACATCCCCGACGCGGCGATGATCATCATCGGCCCGTCCTGACCGTTCAACGCCTTCGATTCCTCCACATCGCTGATATACCGCAGATTCTCAAAGCCGAACGGATCCCCGCGCCGGCGCAGGAACGACCGCGTATCCGCGTCAAAGCATTCGGGGTGCAGCTTGAATATCTCCGTGATCCGCACCGACAGCGGGCTGTCCACGTAGATGGGAATCGCGGGGATCGCTCCGCTGTCGGTCAAGCGGTGGAGGGCGTACACGAATTCCTGCGTGCGCTCCAGCGCGAAACTGGGCACCAGGATCTTCCCCTGGCGCGCCACCGCCCGGTTCACCACCTCGGTCAGCTGGGCTTCCATGCCGGACATGGGCGAGTGCAGGCGGTCGCCGTACGTCGTTTCCAGGAGGAGCACGTCAGGGAGCTCCGGGATCTCGGGGTCCCGCAGGATGGCCATGTTACGCCGCCCCAGGTCCCCGCTGAAGACCAGCCGCAAGCGGTCCGAAGGACGGTCGATGTCGAGCTGGACGATGGCCGACCCCAGCACGTGCCCGGCGTCCAGAAAGGTGCAGGTCACCCCGGGGAGCACCGCTGCCGGCTGGCGGTACCCGAGCGTCCTGAAGCGGGCCAAGGCGTTGATGGCGTCGGCCTCGGTGTACAGCGGGACGACGGGCTCGTCCAGTCGGTCGCCGTATTTCCGGTTGAGAAACTCCGCATCGGCTTCCTGGATGCGCGCGGAATCCCGCAGCATGACACTGCACAGGTCCCGCGTGGCGGGTGTGCAGGTGATGCCGCCGCGGAAGCCGTTCTTCACCAGCGTGGGGATGTTGCCCGCGTGGTCGATATGGGCGTGCGACAGGACCATGGCGTCCACGCCGCGAGGATCGAAGGGCAAGTTGCGGTTCCGCTCGTTCGACTCGCGCCGCCGACCCTGGTAGAGACCGCAGTCCAGGAGCAGCCGCGCCCCGTCGAACTCCAGCAGATGCTGCGACCCGGTGACGGTGCGCGCCGCACCCGCGAAGAAGATGCGCATGGCTTTCCTCCGGAAAGAGGCGATCAGGCAATTGGGCGATTTGGCAGCTTGGCGATTTGGCAGTTGCCCAATTGCCGCCCTACGCAGCCAAGGCGGCGAGCGTCTCCGTGAGGACGTCCATGCCGCGCACGATGTCGGCGGGCGCAGCGTACTCGTCCGGGTTGTGGCTGACGCCGCCGCGGCACGGGATGAAGATCATCCCCGCGGGAGCGATCCGCGCCATGTTCATCGCGTCGTGTCCTGCGCCGCTCGGCATGCGCCGGTAGGGCACGCCCAGCCGCCGGCAGGCCGCCTCGATGGCCGCGATGACCCCGGGATCCATCGGCACCGGCGTGTCCGAGGCCAGCGTGTCCACCGCGACCTGCGTGCCCTCCCGCGCCGCGATGCGTTCCGCCGCGGCGGTGACCGCTCCCGCCGTCTCGATCAGGCTGGTTTCATCGATGCCGCGGATGTCCACCCACAGCTCGGCCCGGCCGGGCACAACGTTCAAGGCGCCGGGGGCGACCTTCAGGATTCCGACCGTGCCCACGATGCGGCGTTCGGCCCGCTTCCTGGCCTCGTCTTCGACGGCCAGGACGAGATGCGCGGCGGTGACCAACGCATCGCGCCGTTTGCCCATGGGGGTGGCGCCCGAATGCGAGGCAACCCCCTCGACCGTGAGTTTCAAGCGGATCGGCGCCGCGATGGCTTCGACCACGCCGATGGGGATCCCGGCCTGCTCGAGGACAAAGCACTGCTCGATGTGCACTTCGACGAACGCTTTCAGTTCGCCCGGCCTCCGGACGGCGTCGGGCAGCCGCGCGAGGTCCAGGCCCCGCGCCGCCAGTATCTGCGCCAGCGGCGTGCCGTCCCGATCCTTCACGTCCCGCCAGGCCTCCACGCTGGCGATGCCGCTCATGACCTTGCTTCCCATGGTATGGATGCCGAACCGGCTCGACTCCTCCCCGCGAAAGACGATCAGCTCCAGCGGGTGTCGAAGCGGCCCGCGCGCCCTGAGCCGCATGATGGCGCCGAGACCCGCCACGCTGCCCACGCCGCCGTCGTAGTTCCCGCCCTCCGGCACCGTGTCGAGGTGCGATCCGGTGGCGACGGCCGGCGCGCCGGGCTCCGCGCCTTCCAGGCGTCCGATCAGATTGCCCCAGGCGTCCGTTCGAACCGTGAGACCGGCGTCGCGCATCAGGTCCGCGAAAAAGTCGCACGCCGCCCAGTCCGCCTCCGTGAACACGAGGCGGTTGAAGCCCCGCGTCCCCTTGCCGAATCCAGCGATCCCAGCAAACGTCGCCTCAACCCATGCCTGATCCATGGCCGCTCTCCATGCAAAACGCAGGGCGCATAGCGCATGGCGCTTGGCGTGCCACCTACGCTTTACGCTATGCGATATGCGTTCACCTGTGCGCTTCGCGCTCTGCGCCCAGCGCTTTGCGTCCGCTGCCAGCTGCCCGCTGCTCTTCAGTGCCCCCTCGTGCTATACTCCGCCGACTCTGCACACTTCACCTCGGAAAGGAACGCCCCCATGCCGCGTACGGTCGCCGAGATCAACCGCATCGTCCGCACCCTGACCAAGACCAGCCACGACTGGAGCCCCACCGCCGTCGGCGTTGTGGCCGGGGAGTCGCGCGATCCCTTCCGCGTCCTGATCTCGTGTCTCATCAGCCTGCGGACGAAAGACGAGGTGACCGCCGCGGCATCCGCCCGGCTCTTCCGGCTGGCGAGGGTCCCGCAGCGCATGGCCGAGCTCCCGCCGGCCACCATCGCCCGCGCCATTTACCCGGCCGGGTTCTACCGGACCAAGGCCAAGACCATCCGCGGGATCTGCCGCGCTCTGCTCGAACACCACGGCGGAAAGGTTCCCGACACCATGGACGCGCTGCTGGCCCTGAAGGGGGTCGGGCGCAAGACCGCCAACCTCGTTCTCACCGTCGGTTTCGGCAAGCCGGGCATCTGCGTGGACACCCACGTCCATCGCATCAGCAACCGGCTTGGATTCGTCGCCACCAAGACACCGGAGCAAACCGAATTCGCCCTCCGCCAGGTCCTCCCCCGCCGCCACTGGATCCCGTACAACGACCTCCTCGTCACCTTCGGCCAGAATATCTGCAAGCCTGTCTCACCGCTCTGCAGCGTCTGCCCCGTGCGCGAATTGTGCCCACGCATCGGCGTGGGAAAGCGGCGTTGAGCCGCCGATGGACACGGCGCGGCGATGGTCGACCCATCGCTAAGATAATGAGGGCTGTGCGCGCCGACCACCCCAAACTGCCTCCTCGAGCGACGCGTTCCGGGCGGTCCCGTCCTCATCGCCGGGCCCAGACCGTTCCACGCGCCGCAAGCGGTTCACCAGCGCGTGCGCCTGGCGGATCGGCTCCGGGATTCGATACGTCGGCGAACACATCAGCACGGTCTCGACGGCCCTGCGGAGGCTGACCTTGTGGCCCACCGACACGAAGACGGGCCGCGTCCCATCCCGGGTGCGCACCACGGCACCGACCGCCTCGCCGTCAAGCATCAGATCCGACAGGCTGCCGCGCTTCTCGTCCGGCTCCCGGAACTCCCCCGCCAGGACGCTCTTGGCGCAGCCGACGGTCGGGAGGTCCACAAGCAGCCCGAAGTGGCAGGCGAACCCGAAACGCCGGGGATGGGCGTAGCCGTGCCCGTCGCAGAGGAGACAGTCGGGCCGCGTCCGGAGGCGCTCCCAGACGGCCAGGCCGGCCGGGGATTCTCTGAAGGAGAGGAGGCCCGGCACATACGGGAAGCCGGTCCGGGTTCGGACCGCCGCCCCGTCGATCGGCTCCAGCGTCGGCAGCCGCAGGACCACGACGGCGGCGAAGATCCACGGCGACCGCCGATCGTAGGAAACGTCCATCCCGGCGACGGTCCGCAGCGCGCGGGAGGAGTCGTCCCGCACGACCACCCGCCCGCGGAGCCGTTCTTGGAGACGGATCGCCTCCCGCGGCGTGACGTCCCAGGCGTGGAGGCGGCGGTACCGCATGGCAGGGTCAGAGGTTGGAGGTGGACGGCCGGCGCTTGGAGCTCTGGTCGTAAAGGACGCGGCCGTGCCGGACCGAGTAGTGCCGGTAGCTGGCGGGCATGTGCGAGCCGACGGAGCCCAGCACGACGACGATGCACAGCAGGGGAACCCGCTGCGCCCACCAGAAACCCGCCAGAACCGTGATCGCCGTCTTGAGGATGACCAGGACCCCCATCGCCTGGTACACCCAGTCGCACGAGCGGTACAGCTCCAGAAGGATGAGCCCCACCCCGCTCCCCACGGTGAGGTAGAGCAGCCCGACCAACCGCTGCGGTTCCGCCTCGAAGGCATGCCCGCCGACGAGGAGACCCGACGCCAGCAGATGCAGCGTTCGAAAGCCGATGCCGATCCCGCGGTTGTACGGGAGGGATCGCGGCGGGGATGGAAACAGAATCGGGCCGAGTCGAGAGGTCATGGGAGGGGTTACTTTTTCGGAAACGCGGGATCCGCCTTGATCCGGCGGATTTGCGCCGTGTGCTTCGCCTCGTGCGCCCCCTGCACGGCCAGCCACTGATAAAAGTTCAGCTCGCCGAGCTGGAAATGGGGCAGCGTGACGTTCCCCACGACCCGCCCCTCCGCTCGCATCGCCACTTCCCGCAGACGCTCCCGGCTCTCCTCCAGCGCGGCGAGGAGTCGCTCCAGCGGCCGATCGGGTGTCGGGAGCACGGATTCCGGCGCCCCCGCCGGTCGGTTGTACACAGCCAGATCGATGGCGGACGGCGGCATCTCCATGGACCCGGGCTCGGCAATCCGGCCGAGGCCGGCGGCCTGTTGCAGGAGGCGCGAGATGCTGCGAATCATGGCGCGCTCCGCGAGAGACAGGTGATCCAGAATCTCGCCGACGGACCAGCGGTTCGGCGCCGGCCGGAAACCGAGCTGCGCCTCGCTCAGCCCGCGGACTTCGGCGTGCAGGGCCGCGCGGGCGGCGGCGTTTTCCTTCCAGATCGCCTGCAACGTCGTGGACGACCCCGCGCCCATCTCACCATCCAAGCTCATGGCTCCTCCACGGCCCGCAGCGTTGCGCCGATCCGTCTCATCACGATTGATGGCCCCTCGCCAGCGGCGGGGCGGCCGAAAAGCCGATTGACGAATCGACGAGTTGACCCGGCGACTCACCTACGCGCCGAACTTCGTCAGCCGCTCCGCGTATCCCATCATGAGCGGCATCAACTCCGCCGATCGCACACGGCCGAGGCCGCCGAAGCGGCACTCCCGCTCCGAGAAGCCCTGGGCGCCGTCGGGCCGGCACCACTTCGACCAAAGCAGCACCG
The DNA here is from genome assembly GCA_029580855.1 of bacterium. GTDB lineage: Bacteria > Methylomirabilota > Methylomirabilia > Methylomirabilales > 2-02-FULL-66-22 > 2-02-FULL-66-22. The sequence goes on from JAKPQH010000070.1 coordinate 28,510, forward strand.
GCACCGGATGCCAGCTGTGGGCCCTGTGCGCCGCCGGCGTGGAGTGATCACCCGTGACCACGATCACGTCGGGTTGGAGCGCGAGCAGGCGCGGAAGCTCGCGGTCGACTTCCTCGATGACGCGGACCTTGGCGTCGAAGTTTCCATCCTCGCCGTAGCTGTCGGTCTTCTTGATGTGCACAAAGAGAAAATCGAACCGGCCGACGTGCGTCTCCAGAGCGGCGAACTCGTCCGCCACGGTATCGCCCGCCTTGACCGCTTCCATCCCCACGAGCCGGGCGAGGCCGCGATACATGGGGTAGACCGCGATCACGCCGGCGCGGACGCCGTAGATCTCGGTGAGTTTCGGGATCTTCGGGTATTTGGAGAACCCGCGCAGGAGGACCATGTTGGCGGGGTGCTCGGCGCCGAGCGTCTTCCTGGCCTCTTCGGCGAACAGGTTGGCGACCTCGGCGGCGTGCGCCGCATGCGGCACCTCGGCACGGACGGGGAGCGGCGGCTTGCCGATGTCCTGCGGGTCCGTCTCGGACAACCCTTCCTCGAGGTTCTCTCCGCGGAACAGCACGACGAACCGGTGCTCCCGCACCGGCCGCACGACCAGCTCCACGCCGGGAATCCGGATCTGCTCCAGCAGGCCGCAGAGCCGGGCGCAGGTCTCGGTCGGTATCCGCCCGGCGCGCCGGTCCGTGATGAGTCCCTGCACATCCACCGAGCAGAAGTTGCCCCGCGCCGCAAGGTCCTTGTCGGTCAGGTGCAGGTCGATCCCCACCGCCTCCAAGACGCCCCGCCCGATGCGGAACCGGAGCGGATCGTACCCGAAGAGGCCGAGGTGCCCGGGGCCGCTCCCGGGCGTGATCCCCGGCGCGATGGGATCCGCCAGCCCCAGCATTCCTCTGGCGGCCAAAGCGTCCAGATTGGGCGTCTGTGCCGCTTCCAGCTCGGTCTTGCCGTCAAAGGCCCGCGGCAGCCCGCCGACGCCGTCCAACACCAGCAGAACGATTTTCGTCTGCGCCGGTCGCGCCAGAGCCTGCAAATCGTCCAGTGAGATCATCAGAACCTCCGGGGACAAGGAGGATTGCGTCGTGCAAACCGAGCGGGATCATATCAAGCGGAGGGATAATCGTCCAGCCTGGGCCGCAACCCGCCTGCGGCCCCGTGGTTCGGCCGCACCGCCGGCACCGACTACCGCTCGACCAGACGGCCCGCGACGGCGTTGTCTGGTGGCGGCGCAGAGCCGCCGCCGAGATGAGCACCCATTGCCGTTCGGCGCACCCGCATGCCGCGAGCCGCGGCTCTTCTCGGTTCAACCGCTTCCTCGCCTCCCCTTGAGGCGGCGCGGGCGATAGCACCATCGTCTCGTCGCGCGGTGCGCCGTCAGCGTGCTTCAGAAGCTACGGCCGCCATGCGGACCCCGGCCGTCTGGTCGCGATGGACGGGGTACGGCCGCCCGCGGCGGACCTCATGGGTGCGGCGGCCCTTTTCCCGGGCGGCGCGGTCTTTTCTTGACGCGATACGACCCGCACCGCTAAAGTGTGCTCGGCTTTGCGCCCGCGGTATCGCCCCCCCCTGCCGCCGAGGGACGCGCGTCACGGCCGATTGTGCCGCGGTTCCCGCAGGAACCGCCGATGGGCGGGCGCTTCACGTCGAGACCGGCGGTCTCGACCCAGCGGCGAGTCGCGGCGCCCCGATCGATTCGCCGGACGAGGACAAAACGTGGCGGATGAACGACTGAAGATCGCGGTTTTTATCGATTTCGACAACATCGAGATCGGCGTCCGGAACAGCCTGGGCGCCCACTTCGACGTGGGCGCCGTGCTCGAAACGGTGAAGGAGCGCGGCGAGGTGGTCAGCAAGGTCGCCTATGGCGATTGGACCCGCGCGACCGACTACGGCCGCTCGATGTCCCAGCACGCCATCCACATGGTGCAGCGCAACATGACGCCCGGCGGCGACAAGAACGGCGCCGACATCACACTCGCCCTCGACGCCCTCGAGATGGCCTTCACCCACGGCCACATCAACGCGTTCGTCATCGTCGGTGGGGACAGCGACTTCATCACACTGGTCGAGAAGCTCAAGCAGTACGACCGCAAGGTGTTCGTGGTGGGCGGGCGGTCCTTCACCAGCCAGGTCATGCAGAAGAACTGTACGGAGTTCGTCGCGTACGAGGACATCTGCGGCGGTCCGGGCCGCGGACGGCAGGAGGGCGGACGCACGCGCGTCGTGACCAACATCGCGGCGGCCATGCCCCTCATTCGCCGCGCGATCAAACTGCTGGCGGACCGCGAAATGACCCCCCACCTCGGACTGCTCAAGAGCACCCTGCTCCAGCTCGACTCCAGCTTCTCGGAGCGAGCCTACGGCGCCGGCTCGTTCCGCGACTTCATCGAGAAGCTCGGCAAGGCCGGCTACGTCACCCTGAAAGGGGCGGATCGCAGCTTCTACGTCGAGCTGCGCGAGCCGGGCGAGGCGGAGCCGCGGGCGCAAGACAAGCCGCCCGAAACCGCCCGGCCGCCCATCCCCGCGCACGGCCGCGAACGACTCCAGGCGCACCCCGCTGACAACGGGGCAAGCGACAGCGGGGGGCACGCTGCCGGCACACCCATGCCGAAGCCGGTCGACCCCGCATCGGCTGGGGCGGAGGGCACGCTGCGACCCGGACCGGCGGAGGGTCTCCGCGTCATGATCCAGGCGTTCTCGCGCGTCGAGGCGAAGCCGCGCTTCCCGATGTACGTGCGCCAAGTCAGGCACTTCATGAAAACCTTCGACGAGAGCTTCGACGAGCGTCGCTACGGGTTCGCCGGCATCCTGGACGCCCTGCGTTTCGGACAGCGCGAGGGATTGTTTCGGCTCGACCGCGATCGGCAGGGGGGCGTGCGCGTCCACCCCGGCGCCCAGTACCAGCAGCTGACGCAGGCACCCGGGGCGCTCCCGCTTCCCGACGCGTCCGTCCTCGATTCACCGCCACCGGATGCCGCGCCGCCGCCCCAGGCCGAGGTCGGTGCCGCGCAGGATGTCGTCCCCGTTCCGGCCGAACCGCCCGCAGCGCCGGAGCCGCCCCCCGACGAGGCGGACGCGGGCCCACCGGCCCAGGCCGCCGAGACACCGGCGCCGACCGAGGAAGTCCCCGCCGCCGCGCCCGAGCCGGCGCCCCGCGCCCCGGCCCGCAAGCGGGCCGCCCCACGCCCCCGCACGGTCGCACGCGCCAAGAAAGCCGCGGCGCCTGCCGGTGGCGCCGGCAAAAGGAAGCCCGCGCGTCCCCGGGCAAAGAAGGGGTGAGGCCGCCCGCAGGGGGGGGCGGCAATCACAACCTGACGCTGGGCGGGCTAAGGGTCCCCGCGGGCGCGCGACTCGGAGGCGGCGACGATCGGGCGCGACGGGACCCGTCGAACCGCGGACGGACGCGGACCGCGCGGGGGGACTTCTGGCCTCGACACCGCAGGGCACAGCGGGCAACGGCTGCCGCTGAGCCCCGCGAGCCCGCTCACACGTCCATGGCCATGATGACGGCGGGCTCGGCCGGGTCTTCGTAGTAACGCTGGAAACGACCGCGCTCGCGGAAGCCCATCCGCCGGTAGAAGCGCCGCGCCCCGCGGTTCGACGCCCGGACCCGCAACCAGAGCAGCGGCACCCCGCGCCGGCGGCACAGCCCGACGATGCGCTCAATAAACAGGCGTCCGATCCCGCGCCGGCGGTATTCGGCCGCCACGGCGATGTTGATGACGTCCATCTCGCCCCAGAGGGCGCTCACCTCCACCCCGGCATAACCGAGCAGCTCGCCGGTCCTGGGATCCTCGGCGACCCACATGGCGCCCCGAACGGGTCTCGCCTGAGAGAAGGCGGCCAGTAGGTCCCGGAAAGCGTGGAGGGGCCACGCGTCGCGGCCGAACACGTTCAACTCGATGGCCGCGACCCGAGCGAGGTCGCGGCGAGTCATGGGACGAATGCGCGGAGGCACGACGGAGATCGCTCGCTCAGACCGGCCGTCGGACGGCCGCAACCGGCCGGGGGTGCTTGCCGCACGGCACCGGGACGCCGGCCGAGACGTCACGGCATCGGCTCGCGGGGGATGTGCCGGCGGCCCGCCTCGCGACCGGGCCCCTACTGAACCAGCGGCAGGGTGAAGCGGAACGTCGATCCCTTGCTGGGCTCGCTCTCGACCGCCACGTGGCTGCCGTGCGCCTCGATGGTCTGCTTCACCACGGCCAGGCCGATGCCGACCCCGCCGTACTGCCGCGTGAGGGAGCTGTCCGCCTGGTAGAACCGCTCGAAGATCTTCTCGTGCTGATCCGCCGGAATGCCGATGCCCGTGTCTTGGACCGTGATCTCCACGCCGGGTTGCCCATCCTCGCCCGTGGCCTGCCGCGCCCCGGCGACGACGGTGCCTCCCGCCGGCGTGAACTTGATGGCGTTGTCCAGCAGATGATTGAGGGCCATCGTCAATTCCTGCGGGTCAGCCGACACGGGCGGCAGTCCGTCGGGCGTCGCGACCTGCAGGGTGAGTTTCCGTTCGGCGGCTCGGCTCTGGAAGGCGTTCGCCACGGTCCGGAGCAACGCCGGCACATCCGTCGGCTCGCGCTTCAGCGCCATGGCCCCCTGGTCCAGGCGGATGAACGCCAGCAGGCTCTCGATGAGGTTCAGCAAGCGCTTTCCGCTGTCGGCGATGGCCTGCACGCCGCGGACCGCGTTGGCGGGGAGGGTCCCCATGCCGCCGCCCAGGAGGATCTCGGTGTACCCGAGAATGGGCGCCAGCGGCGTGCGAAGCTCGTGCGAGATCGCGTTCAGGAAGTCCGTCTTCATGCGGTCGAGGGCCTGCAACTGCGCCAGGGTGCGCTGGACCTCTTCGTAGAGTTTGGCGTTCTCCACCGCGACCGCCGCCTGCGACGACAGACTGGCCAGGAGCTGCTCGTCGAGCGCGGTGAACTCGGCGTCCCGTTTGTTCAGGACCTGGAAAACGCCGATCACCTGGCCGCGGCGGTTCCGCATCGGAACGCACAGGATGCTGCGGGTCTGGTAGCCCGTTTTCTTGTCGACCTCGGGGTTGAAGCGCGGGTCCCGGTACGCGTCGCTGATGCGCACCGGGTTCCCGGTGGTGGCCACCAGGCCGGCGATGCCCGCGCTCAGCGGGATGCGTATTTCCTTGTTGCCCAGACCTTCCGCGACGCGAGACCACAGCTCGTTTTTGACCGAGTCGACCACGAAGACGGTGCTGCGTTCGGCCTGGAGCAGGTGGGAGGTGGTCTGGGAGATGGTGCGCAGCAGGGCATCCAGGTCCAATTCCGAGCTGATGGCGGCGCCGATCTTCATCAGACGGGAGAGGCGGTCCAGGCTCGTCCGCAGCCCGTCGTACAGCTGCGCGTTGGCCATGGCGATGCCGATCTGCGCGGCCAGCAGGCTCAGCACCTCTTCGTCCTCGGGCGTGAAGTCGCCGGTGCGCTTGTTCAAGAGCTCCAGCACGCCCAGGATTTCCTCGCGCCGGTTTTTGATGGGCACGCAGAGGATCTGCTGCGTGCGATACCCGGTGATCTCGTCAACCCCTCGGTAGAAGCGCGGGTCGGCGTAGGCGTCGGTGATCAAGATCGACTTCCCGGTGCCCGCCACCATCCCGGTCACGCCCTGATGCAATTTGAGGCGGATGGTCTTGTCCGTCAGGCCGAGGGCAACCGCGGAGTAGATCTCGCCCGCCGCCTTGTCGACCAGATACAGCGCGGCCCGATCCGCTTCCAGGAGCGTGCAAGCCTGCTGGGGGACCAGCGCCAGGATGTTGTCCAGATCGTTTTCGGCGTTGGCCAGGTGCACGATATCCAGGACGCCCCGCAGCTTGTCCCTGGTGATCTCGGATCCCATGGCGCCTCCACCTCACCGGAACTCGACGGCGTGCGACCGCATCGGGCCTGCCCGGACGGTCTACGCGTAGAACTCGGCTCGGTCCCCGCTGGACACGTCGATGACCAGACGCTCCGCCTTTCTGACGACGCCCAGGTGCACGAGGGAACCGGCGGACCGCTCCCACAGTTGCCGGTACATCTCTTCCCGTGTCGCAACTTCGGCGAAGTTCACGGCCACGATGACGTCCCCCTCCTGGACCCCCGCGCGGGCCGCGGGTCCGTCCGGCACCAGTCCGGACACGACCACCCCCGTCGCCGCGGGTTCGGCGTAGATCCCGACCCAGGCCCGCCGCATGCGCCCCGGGATGCGGCCGAACCGCAGCCAGTCCTGTCGGTGATCGGCGAACAGGTGGACGGGAATCGCCATGCTGAATCGCCCCGCTTGCCCCAAGCTGAGCGAGGTGATTCCCTGGAGCCGCCCTCGGTTGTCGAAGAGCGCCCCGCCCCCGAACCCGGGGTTGATGGCGGAGGACTGGATGGCCGACTCCAGCATATACTCCCAATAGGCGTCGAACGGCCCCAGATCCGTGACGACGCCCGTGCTCACACGCCGCTCCGTGGCGCCGGTGCTCGCCAGGATGAACACCTCCTGCCCTTTGCGCAGGGCCCGCGAATCGCCCAGCGCGGCGAACGCTCCCGGGTGCCGGGACACGCGGAGCGCCGCCAGCCCGCTCTCGAAGTCCTGTGCCAGGATTTCCGCCTGGCAGTTCTCGCCGCCGGGGAACGTGGCGCGGATGGAGCGGCCTCCCATGACCACGTAATTCACGGTCAGGGCGACGCCAGGCTCGACCATCACCGCCGAGCCCATCCGCTCGTCGCCCAGAATCGCCACCGAGCGATGATCCGACGAAACCTGCACCCGCAGGGCCACAGTCGTGGGCAGCAGCGCGCGAACGAGCCCGACACTTGCGTCCATTGCGACTACCAAGAAACGGGCAATTAGGCAATTTGGCGACTAGCAAGTAGGAACAACGGACCGACCCTCCGAGTTGCCACATCGCCGAATTGCCAGATCGCCGAGTTGCCCAGTTGCCGAGTTACCCGATTGCCGAATCGCCCCTACCCCTCGTGTTCCAAGAACCGCTCCGCGTCGATGGCGGCCATGCAACCCGAACCGGCGGCGGTGATCGCCTGGCGGTAGACGTGATCCTGCACATCGCCCGCCGCAAACACGCCGGGGACGCTGGTCTTGGTTCCGTCGTGCGTCGTGATGTAACCGACCGCGTCCATCTCGATGAGGCCACGAAAGACCGCCGTGTTCGGTGTGTGGCCGATGGCGACAAACACCCCGTCCACTCGGTGGTCGACGACCGCGCCGGTCTTCACGTTCCGAACGCGCACGGCGGTGACCTTTTGCTGGGCGACGTCCAGGATCTCCTCGGGAACCGAGTCCCACAGAAACGCGATCTTGGGGTTTCCGAAGGCCTTGTCTTGCATGATCTTGGAGGCCCGCAGCCTGTCTCGCCGATGGATCACGGTCACGCGTTTGGCGAATTTGGTCAAGAACAGTGCCTCTTCCAGGGCGGAGTCGCCGCCGCCGACCACCATGACCTCCTGGTCCTGGAAAAAGAAGCCGTCACACGTCGCGCAGGTGGAGACGCCGTGTCCAACCAGCTTGCGCTCCGATTCCAGGCCCAGCATCTTGGCCGAGGCCCCCGTGGCGATGATCAGACTCCGGCACTCCTCCGTCGCGCCGTCGATCGTGATCCGGAAGGGTCTCCGGCTGAGGTCTGCGGCCGTCGCGGCGCCCTGGCGGTATTCCGCGCCGAACCGCTCGGCCTGCTGTCGCATGGATCGGATGAGGTCGGGACCCATCAGCCCCTCGGGAAAGCCGGGGAAATTCTCCACCGTGGTGGTGAGGGTCAGCTGTCCGCCGGGTTCATGCCCGTCGACGATCAAGGGCTTTAGGTGCGCCCGCGCCGAGTAAAGGCCGGCCGTCAACCCGGCCGGTCCGGATCCGAGAATGATGAGATCGCGCATGGGATCGACACCTCCGTGGATTTGATACGCCCGGTGGACCGGGACGCGCTTGCCGCGCACACCCCCAGCGGAGCGCGCGCCGCGGCGCGGGTCGCCATCGGCCGCGCCCGCAGCCCGCGCCGCCTCGGCGGAGCGGCCGGTTCAGACGGTATCAGACGCCCCCAAAGCCGTCAAGAAGTCATGCGGGAGTCGGGGCGCGGCGGGACACCGGCGGACCGGCGGCTCCGCACCGCAGCACCGTCACGGGGAAGGCCGAGGGAAGGCGCAGGAGCAGCGCGCGGCGGCGGAAAGCCGCGCGACGGAGATTCAGCGGGGCATCCTCGGAGCGCACGCGTCGCCGGTAGCCTCGAGCGTCTCCAGGGTACGCGCCAGCGCGGCCTGCTGTTCGGACGTGAGTTCGGTGAACGCCAGGCCGCTGTGGTAGCGTAACCCGCGATCGCCCTCCCCGCCCTCCACCACGGAGCCGGCCCCTTTGAGCAGGCTCCATACGACGCGCGCGGCCAGGTGCACCGACCCGAACGGAAGCGGGAATTCCAGGGAGCAGGTGGTTCCGGGCTGGAGGGGTACGGCGTGTTCGATGCCGACGCCGGCGGTACTGAGATCGAGAATCCGCGCTTCGTAACTGTCGAGCACCCGTGCGCTGAGATGCCACGGGACGGCGACTCGCGCCACCCTCCGGCGGTCCAGCATCGCCCCCATAGTCCGTGCCCCCTGGTGATTCGCGTCCAAACCGACAGGCCCGCGACGGGCCGCATCCCATCCAAACGACTCGCGCGAAGCTACGCCGAACTTGGATGGCTGTCAAGCGGTGCATCCGACCGCGCCTCCCGCGCCGCGGTATCCCGCGGGGACCGGGCTGAGCGCACGCCGACCCCACCGAGCCAGCAGCGCCGGCTGTAGCGCTTTTCCGTTGGCGCAACCGGTGCGCCGTACGGACGGCGCATGGCAGGCATCCGGCGGCGCCCAGCCGAGACCGTGGTGTTGGCGATGATGTCCGGTCGTATAGACATTTCGCCGAAACCGGCCGGCCGACGCGTTGCACCGTGTGGCCTGACGTGGTAGCGTGCGGTTCGCTTTGGTTGGCCGACCCATCGCGGCCGGTTCCAACGCGAGACCGATGGCCGAGGGCCCTCGAGGTGTAAGCCCATGCCGCGCCCCCGTTCCACCACAGCTTCCGCAGCGCCGTTTGGCGCATCGCAGGTCGTCGGCGAGCCCGTCCTCTTCAAAGACACCGTCCTCCGACTCGTCAAGGACAGTTCCGGGGGCTGGGTCGAGACCTGGAACGGCTTCGATTGGGTCAAACCCGCCTCCGGCCCCGGTCCGGCAACCCACTGGGTTTCCGGCCGTCGAATGACCGACGCGGAGTTGGCGCAGCGAGGCATCCGCCCCCCGTCCGGGCATCGGGCGCCGGACTCTTGAGCGGTCACACGGCCGCCATCCGTCCCCTCCTCGGGCCCCGATGCCCCGCGAGCGCCCCGCAGTCGAGCCGCCGCAGGATGTCACCGAACTCACCCTAAAGCCGGCCCCCCCGGATCCGTCGAAAACCGACTGCCCCCGGAAGGTTCTCGCTTCCACCGGCGTGAACGCACCCTCGTTGGTCCGGACGATGCGGGACGGCGGACGGCAGAGGGGACGTTGCCACGTTTGACACTTTCACACGAATGCCTCCGACGTGTCCAGATTTTGGATACGCCGAGCCAGCCGAGTGACTCCCCTGTCAGGGCAACACCGATCCTCTTCCCGGGCGTCGGCGCTCCCCCGATTAAGCTTGGTCTACGAAAAACGGGACCTCGACAATGTGACACGGGCGATAGAGGTCGCCACCCTGACGCGTAGCGCTGCAGATAATACTTGACAGGACGGTGGTCCCTGGCTATGCTACGCGCCGTTTGGTAGGTGATGTTCCGTAAGGTTGTCCCCGAGGAGGAGCCGCAGGAGCAGACACCGCTCGTGCGGTTTTTTGTTTCTAGGGGTCAAACGCGCCCAGCCGGGCGCGGGAGCGCCAGAGAGGAAGGAGGTGTTGTCAGTTGCGCAGCAAGGGAACCGTAAAGTGGTTCAACGATGCGAAGGGGTTTGGATTCATCGAGCGACCTGACGGTGAGGATGTGTTCGTGCACTATTCCGCCATTCAGGCTGATGGCTTCAAGACCCTGAACGAGGGACAGGCCGTCGAGTTCGACGTGGTCAAGGGTCCCAAGGGCTTGCAGGCCGCGAACGTGACGCGCACCGCCTAACCCGTTACACGTCGCATCAGCCGGAGCGAAGACGGCCCCCGGGTCACCCCGGGGGCCTTGTCTTTTGCGGAGGACACCGCCTCAACCCTTCTCGGAGAGTTTCTTGCCGCACGCGGGGCAGAACGCGCCTTCCGTCGATAGCGGACGCCCACACTGTGGGCAGATCTTCTTCGACTCCTCGTCCAGCCGACCCTTGGTCTCGGCCTCATCCGGTTCGCGCTTCTCCGAGGCCTCCTTGAACCCCTTGATGGCCTTCCCGAGCGAGCTCCCGATCTCCGGCAAGCGGTTCGCGCCGAAGATCAGCACGGCGATGACGAGAATGACGATGAGTTCCGGCATGCCCAGCCCAAACATCACGTCTCCTTTCGTGACCCCGCATCCGATTTGGCGGTCTGCGCGGACCCCAGGCGGTGTCGGCGTGCTCGGCGAACCTCGACGTCGGGGACGCGCCGCTCACAGAAGCCGCTGGCCGCCGTCCACGGTGAGAATTTCGCCCGTGACAAAATCGCTCTCGACCAGATACACGGCCGCGCGGGCAATGTCCTCGGGCTCGCCCAGCCGGCGCAAGGGGACGCGCTCCACGGCCCGCGCCCGCTCGTCGGGGGCGCTGCCGTCCGGAAGCAGCACCGTACCCGGACAGATGGCGTTGACCTGAACCGCGGGCGCCAGCGCCTTGGCCAGCCCCGTGGTCAGCGCCAGCAGACCCGCCTTTGATACCGAGTACGGAATGAAGTCCGCCCAGACCCGGGCGGCGGCGATGTCGGCCACATTGACAATCTTGCCGCGACCCCGCCGGCACATGATCTCGCTTACCTGCCGGCACAGGAGAAACGGCGCCTTGAGGTTCACGGCGAGAAATCGATCCCAATCCGCCTCCGTCAGCGTCGGGAAGGGGGTCCGATAGAAGATGGCGGCGCTGTTCACGAGGATATCGACGCGGCCGAAAGCTCGCATGGCGCTCTCGACCATCGTGTCGAGCTCCGCCGGGACGGCAAGGTCGGCCTGGATCGCGACTGGTTTCCCGCCCATTTTTTTTGCGAGAGCCAGGACCTCCTGCGCCTCCCGCTCGGAGGTCCGGTAATGCACCACCAGTTCGGCCCCCCGCTCCGCCAGTGCCAGCGCAATGCTCCGCCCCACGCGCTTCGCGGCTCCTGTCACCAGCGCCACCTTGCCTTCGATGTCCATCGCCGCTCCTGCAGAAACCGCAGATTATGGAAGGACCGGATAGATCCGCAGATTGCGCAGATTTCACGGGGAGTCACCCACCGTATTCAACGGACATCTCCGACCAGCCGTGGCGTCGGAAGATCGCCACGTCCACGACGATGGACGTCAGTCCGGCCGAACCGCTCGCCTCCGCGAAGACTCCGGTCCCGGCCACCACCGGCCGGGCAGGCCCGTCCGCCGCCAGGCGCAGCGCAGCCACGTCGTCCAACGATTCGGGAAGGTAGACGTCAGGGCCGGTCATGGTAATCGACGCCATGGCCTGCCAGTGCCGTCATACCACGTTTCCATCAAGAGCGCCAGGAGCGCGATGGACTCCACATCGCGTCGACCGAGCCCAACCCGCGATGCCGCCGGCGTCGCTCGTGGTTCGACGCATCGCCTCACACCGGATCGGCGGCGCCGATCGCGCCCTGCGTAAAGAAGGGCCGGAACTTCTCCTCCAGCTCGACGAGCTTGGCCTTGTAGTATTCCACATTTTCGTCCGGGTTCTGCGGATCCCACTGGCTGGCCAGTTTGGCGGCCTCGTGCACCTTGACGCGCTTCGAGGTTCCGGCCACGTAATAGGACACCTGATCTCCCGGTTGGAGCTGGCGCTCCGACCGGAGCGCCAGCTCGTAGGCCGCCGCCGGGTTGCGCCGGCTGCCCCTGATCTTCTCGCGATAGGTGTCCAGGGAATCTTGCAGCGTCTCCGTCTTCATGAATTTGCGGACGTCGAGGGTGTGCCGTTCGAACGCCTCGGCGTATCGCCGGGTGAGCTCTCGGATCTTCTGCGGCTCGCCTTGGAGCAGGTGCAGAAACATCTCTTCCATCCACTCGCGCTGAAACAGCTCCAACCCCCTCGACCGAAGCCCCGAGCCGGTGATGGTCAGCCGGCCGGCCTCGTCGAGAAGGGCGTAGTTCTTTATCTTGTAACTGAACATGGCCTGGTAGCGGCCGTCCAGCTCCAGCGTGATCCCCTCCGGCAGAGTCGCCGTCAGATTGGCCAGCAGCCGGTCCTCGTCCTGCGGCGAGCGAACGTCCTCCGGCGCCACGAAATAGAGGCCGTCGGTGTCCACCTCGATCACGGTGGCCCCGCGTGCGCGTAGCCACGCCATGACGGCCTGGATCAACTCCCGTCCCTTGGCCGTCACCTGGTTGGCCGCGGCGTAGTCGTTGAAGCGGCCCAGAGAAAAACCCAGATACCCGTAAAAGGAGTTGATCAGGATTTTGAACGTGGTCTGGAGGGCCTCGTAGTACGCACGCGCTTCCGCGGTATCCGCGGAACGCGCCAGGCGCTTGGCTTCCACCCGAAAACCGCGAAGGTCGCGCAGGAGCGTCGGGAAGACCCCCAGGCTGTCCCGCCGGGGAAAGTAGCCGAAGGTCAGCATGACCGACGGGTAGAGCGACGTCACGTCGCAGTGCAGGACCCGGCGGGCCACGCCCTGGAAGGCGATCTCGGTGTACCCCCCGAGGACCTCCTGGGGCGGGTCGGGGGCGGGGATGGCCCGTCGCTGCCAGAGATACTCGCGCATGAGCAGGGCGTCGATCTTGGTGGCATTCCCGCGGAGCGCCACGTTCTGGTACGAAAGCGGGAAGATCTGAGCCTGGACGAAGTAGCTCTGGCTGAGGATAGCGCTGAGCGCGCGGACCTCCCGCACATCGTCGAGGGCGTAACGGAAGAGCGTATCCGGGTCGGTGTCGAAATAGGCGGAGACCTTGTCGGCGGGGATGTAGGTCCGATCGTCCGCCGCCAACCCGAAGTGCCGCGCGATCTCTTTCAGGCCGTACCCTTCCAGTTCGCGCGCGGTGACGTCGTAGTGCTGGGCGAGGATCCAGGTATCGATGATATGGCGTCCGACGATCTCGTACTTTCGGTACGTGATCGCCCGCTCGGCGACCTGCATCCGCGAGGGGTGCCCCTGCAGCGTCTCGCCGCCCCGTCCGAGCTTCAGCGGCACCTTGTGGCGGCGTGCGCGCGCTTGGATGTACTCGAGGTCGAAGCGAAAGAGGTTGTGGCCCTCGATGACGTCCGGATCCCGCTCCCGGACGATCCGGACCAGCTCCCGCAACATCTCCGGCTCGCTCAGCGCCTTTCCGGAAATCAGATGCTCCCACCCGGTGCTGTCGCACAGCGCGATGGCCGTGATTCGGTCGTCGGGGCGCGCCGCGCTGGGGAACTCGTAACCGGCGGTGCAGTATGTCTCGATGTCCAGCTGCATCCGGCGGAGATCCCCGAAGGCCAACTCCACGAAGTGAGTCTGGCCCGTGCGCATGAGGTATTGCTGGACCGGGTCGGTCAGAAAGAGAAAGGGCGCGTCGGGAGCCGTCTGCGTCTTTCCCGTGGCTTTCTGTACATGTGACCGCGCCTTCAGCGCGTCCCCCCACCCATGGAAGAGTACCAGAAAGCGATAGCGCCCATCGCCCTCCAGCGGCTCGACGTCGTAGCCGGCCCCCCAGCCCGCCAGGAGATCCGTGCCCGCCACAAGCATCCAGGGGCGAAACTCCCGGACGCGGCTCGTGGTCGCGCCATCCACGGCGCGCGCAAAGACGCGGACCTGCGCGTCGCCGGCCAACTCGAACGCCAGCAGCCGTGGATCGGCATCGTGGCCGAAGAGCACCGCGTTTTGATGAAAAGGGGGAGCGGCTGGTGTCATGGATGGGCGATTCTCAAGGCGAGCCGGAAGGCCTTTCGCCGGGCGGCGGGCCCGGCGCGCCGCGCAGCCCGCGGGGACCGAAATCTCCGGATGGCCTCTTCGAAATATCCGTTTTCCTCGGCCAGCCAGGCCTCGTAAAAAGCCCGCCCGGTGGGGTCGGCTTCCTCGGCGATCCCCATTTCAGGAAGCGGATGTTCGCCGGGTGATTCCACCGCTCGTTCAGGAAGACGCCGGCGAAGTTCGCGGGCCGGATGGAATGGACCGTGACGGCGACCCCGATCGCGCCCAGACCGGGGGCGAGCCGCCGACGGTACGCCGCCGCATGATTTGCGCCGTCACACGCGCTCTCTCCGCCGCCGTTGGAGCGCGGGTTCCGCACCCACTATACCATGCAATCTGCAAGCGTTCGAGGAAAACCCCCGGCCGCTATCGTGGTGGAGGCGGCGGCGGCATGTTGGCCGGCGGCGGCGTGTATCCCGGCGGCGGTGGTGGGGGTGGAGGGAGACGACGCGTCCGCGGGGCGCGTTGCTGCTCTACCGCGCCGGGAACCTGGTTCCCTTTCGCATACATGCATTGCTGGAAGGCGATGTCATAGCGGCGTTGTGCCTCCCACCCGGACGCCAGATCGGCGTTCGAGCCGCTCGCCCCGCCGATGAGGAGGCCGGACCCGGCGCCGATGGCGGCGCCCGCGCCCGCATTGCCCGCGGCCGCGCCAAGAGCGGCACCCAACCCCGCCCCGACCAGCGTGCCTATGCCGGCGCCGATGGCGGTATTCTGGGTAAGTGGAGTCCCCGGTTGCGCGCTGAACTGCTGGGCGGCCCATTCCCGGCAGGCCGCATCCTCGGCCTGGAACTGCTCGAACGGCTTGCCCGGCGACGGCAGCACCATCACACTGGGTCCGGTCGGAACCGTGGCACACCCGGCAACCAGAAACAGCCCGACGCCGATCAACGCGAAGAAAGGCAGTCTCATCCGCATAATCTCATCCGTCCTTCCGGCTGCGGGCCGGACGGAGTCGCCGGAAGCACAACCGCCGTCCATCCGTTGGGATGCCGACGGAGACCTTTTTGTTCATCGCCGCGCCTTCCCGGAGGGTGGGGTGCTGCGGAGTTGCCCTTCAAACTGTGACGGGGTCCGGGCGACTCCGGTCAACGGGAAAATTAGCGCCGACGTCTCTGGTGGGCTCTCCCAGAGCCCCCGCCGACGCCCACACCTGCCCTCGACTTCCACTCGGTTTACCATACGTCAGGATGGGTTCCAGCGTTTCATCCACGGGATCGGCGGGGCATGTCCCGTGCCGAAACCTGTATCCGGTGCCGCGAGACCTCCGCCCGCTCCCTGGGACCTGTGCCGGTGCGTCGCCTCTGGCGTGGCTAAGGGCGCAGGACGGCTCGCTCGTCTCGATACGTGAGGACGACCCCGTCGGGGTTGATGCCCTCCACAAGATAAAGCCCATCGACGAGCTGACCTTTGACGTAGCGCCGGCCATTGATGACGACCATGCGGTCGGCCTCGACCTCCGTATACACAAAAACATCCAGCGTCATCTTGGAAAGCGCTTCCCGAAGTGTCGGTTGGGCCGGAGCCGCGGGCGGCAGTGGCGCACGAGGAGACGCCACGGACGGGATCCGCGCCGCTTCCACGGTTGGCGGTGCCCCGGGAAGCGGTGTCGATTGGGCCGGAGGCGCGGGCGGAGACACGCCCGGGATCGTTGCGGAGGGTGGCCGGATCATATCCGGACGCGCCTGCGTTTCGGGGCGCGGTGCCGGCAAAGCCGGCGAAGCCGAGGTCACGGGCGCCGTTCCCCCTGCCTCGGCCGGGAGCGCCGCAGGCGGCGGCTGGGGCGACAGCTTGGGCACGGGCAACGCCGGACGGAGACCGGCCGCGCGCTCACTGGCTGCCTGCCGCCGAGCCCGCGGCGCCGCGGCGCTTGGCGTCACGGGAACGGGCTCGGGCAAGACAGCCGGAGGCACGCTGCCCGCAACCGCGGATGCCGGTCCACGCTCCGGCTCGATCGGCTCCGCGGGGAGAGTCACCGAAACGCCCGGCCGCGGCTGGACCGCCGCCACCGGCGGTTCCGTAAACGGACGCAGCCACCACACCAGTGCGACGGCGCCCAGCAGCCCGCCGGCGACGACCCACAGGACCATTCGCCGACCGGTCACATCGACGGGAATATGAACCGTCGTGAAGGTTGGAACTTTATTGAGGTTCCGCTCCCGATCGGCCTTTTTCAACGCGTCCAGGATAAACGACATCGCTCAAACGTCTCGCTACGGGACCCGCGACGACAGCGACGGAACGCCGGGTTCGCGGCTCGCCAGGGTCAACTGCAAAAGCGTCTCATCGCCAACAAGGCCGTCAGGCGTCAACGCGCGGCTCCGCTGGAAGGCGACGACGCGCCGCTCCAGCGACGCATCGTACACAGCCGGTCCGGGATCTTCGGATGTCCTGCCCTCGAGCGCGTCGATCTTCGCGCGAAGCCAGGCCACATCCGCCCCCTGCATCCCGCGCGTAATAAGGCGCGACCGGATCGGGGGCGCCTTCCACACGAAAATGAACGAGCCATCCCAGACCTGGTCGATCTCCTCAAGCGGGTAAGTGTACGCTTTTCCATCCACCGCCAGGGTCGCGCGCTCCCCCTCGAGCGAGACCAGCGCGGCGCGACACCGTGCGCCGGCCGGTCCGCTCAGCTCCAGAATCACCGGGAGATCCAGGCGGCGCAGTCTGTTCCAGTTCCCGGACCTGAACAGGCATTGGAGTCCCGCCGACCGTACGGCGTCACAGCCCAGACCGCTACTCGGGATACGGTAGTCAACTCGCCAGAGGGAAGCGAGGCTGGCGAAGGCCGCGTGGTCGTCGCCCCGCGCGGCGGGGTTGCCCAAGAGATCGGCCAGTTGCGGCCGGTCGGGAGCCGGGTTTGCGGCGGACACGACTGGGCGCGCTGGCTCCGGTCTGGGCGCGCCGGCAGGCGTGATCTCCCCGGCCCGCGGCTTGGCGCCCACCGCCCCCGCCGGGGCCGCACGCCGGTCGGTTTGGACCGGCGAATCCGCCTGATGGGTCTGCCGCAACGAGATCCACGCCGAGGTCCCGAGGACGACCAGACCGGCGCCGGCGATCCCGAGCGCCGTCACGCCGGCGATCCACGCCAGCCGCCTCTGGCGGCCGTCCCACAGCGCCGGACCGCGCACTTCGCGCCCCGCCCGTCGCACTATGGCGGAGTCGATCCGGCGCAGATCGTGGGCGTACGCGCCGAGCAGCGCCCGATCGCAGATGACGTTGATCAATCTGGGGACGCCGCCCGACAGCCGGTGCACCCACCGCATTGCGGCCCACGTGAAAAGCTCGCCTCCTCTGCCGGCCACGCGCAGGCGGTGGCGGATGTACGCGATGCTGTCCGAGACGCAAAACGGCAACAGATGGTAGCGCGCCGTGACGCGCTGGGCCAGTTGCCGGAGCTGCGGCCCCGCCAAGAGACGGGTCAGTTCCGGCTGGCCGATCAGGATGATCTGGAGAAGCTTCTCGGCGACCGTCTCGAGATTCGTCAAGAGGCGAATCTGCTCCAGCACCTCGGCGGACAGGTTCTGGGCCTCGTCGATGATCAAGACGGTCCGGCGGCCGCGGGCGTGGGCGTCCAGGAGGTAGGCATGCAGCGCATCCACCAGCGCTTTGACGCTCGTAGGCTCGGCGGGGTAAACGATGTGCAGCTCGTCGCACAGCGTCGCCAGGAATTCGATCACGGTGACCCGCGGGTTGAGGACCAGGGCCACGTCGACCTCGGACGGAAGCTGCTCCAGCAGACACCGGCACAGCGTAGTCTTGCCGGTCCCGACCTCTCCGGTAAGCTGCACAAACCCACCGGATTGCCGGATCCCGTAGAGCAGATGGGCCAATCCTTCGCGATGACGCTCGCTCATGTAGAGGTATCGGGGATTGGGGGTGAGCGAGAAAGGGGGCTCGGTCAGTCCAAAGTGCGCTGTATACATGACCCGCATCCGCGTCCGCTGCTCGCGCCGGAAATCCAGGGCATCACTGGTGTCTGACTCCTTGCAAGATGTCTTCCTTCTGTCGTCGTGTCAAGCGGAATGTCGCGACGTAGGGGGAGCCGCTGTGCCGCGGGGTGGCCGGACCGCGATCCCCCTTCGTGGACCCCGCACCGTCGCCACGCCCGGACCCGACCCGCAAAACGTTTGCCGTCTCCGTGTTGCTGGACTAGGATTCGACGTGTCCGATGGGCCCTCCCGGCGGCCTGGTTCGTGCCACTCGCGGCCTTCTCGGCCGCCTGGCGGTCGGGAGTTTCGGTTGGAGCTTTGCACCTCGGGGGAATCGATGATCAGCATCAGCAAACTGTATTGCGGCGGGACGGCGGAGAGCGACGGGTTGCGGTACGGTCACGGCGGCCAAGGTCCGGCGGTGGGTGGCGGCGCCCCGCCCACCTCCAGAACGGCTGCGGAGCGGCGTCCCGTCACCGTATGGAACGTCACCCGCACGTGTAACCTCCGCTGCATTCATTGCTACACGGATTCCGAAGCGAAAAAATACAGCGGGGAGTTGACCACCGAGGAAGGCAAGACATTGATCCGGGACCTGGCCGGCTTCGAGATTCCCGCCCTGCTCTTCTCTGGCGGCGAGCCTCTGGCGCGGCCCGACCTCCTCGAGTTGGTGGCGTACGCCCGCTCGCTGGGCATCCGTCCGACTCTTTCCACCAACGGCACGCTCATCACCGATGAGACGGCGCGACGGATCCGGGAGGCGGGTTTCACCTACGTCGGGATCAGCCTGGACGGGATCGGCGAGGTCAACGACCGGTTTCGCGGCGTGGGCGGAGCGTTCGAGCGCGCGGTGCGCGGCTTCAAGGCGTGTGTCGCCGTGGGCCAACGGGTGGGCCTGCGCCTGACCCTGACCAGGCACAACTTCGCCAACCTGCACGGGATCTTCGACTTCATCGAGCGCGAGCAGATCGACCGGGCCTGTTTCTACCATCTGGTCTATTCGGGCCGGGGTGGACAGATCGCCGGCGACGACCTCTCCCGCGAGGAAACCCGCCAAGCCCTCGATATCATCCTGGAGCGAACGGAGGACTTCCACCGCCGGGGGCTGAACAAGGAGATCCTGACCGTGGATAACCATGTGGACGGGATCTACCTCTACATGAAACTGCTGGCCAAGGATCCGCCGCGGGCCGAGCGGATCCTGAAGCTCCTCAGGTGGAACGGCGGCGGTCTCTACAGCTCGGGGGTGGGAATCGCGGACATCGATTTCCTGGGCAACGTCCACGCCGACCAGTTCTGGATGCACCACTCCTTCGGCAATGTCCGGCAGCGGCCTTTCAGCGAGATCTGGACGGACACCTCCAATCCGCTCATGGCGGGCCTCAAGAACCGACGGGCCAAGATCAAAGGACGCTGCGCGCCCGACATCTGCAAGTGGTTCGACGCCTGCGGCGGCGCCATGCGGGTGCGCGCCGACCTCGTCCACAACGACCCGTGGGCGCCGGAGCCGGCGTGCTATCTCACCGACGAGGAGATCGGCTTCACCCCGGAGAAGCGGGAGTTGGTCGCGGCGCGCGGCGAGGATTTCCCCCTGCCCGCGTTTTCTCGACCGCCGCAGGCCTCGGGCGCCCCGCCGCCGCGCCCGTGCACCGGGGGCGCCGAAGCGTGACTCGACAGCGCCGCGATCGCCGCCAGACGGGCCCCGGGACCCCGAACGGAGCGACTATGGCGCCATCCGACAGGCGAGTGTCGCCTCAAGACGCGCGAGCCGCATAGCTCCCGCGGTCAGCGCCGCGCCAAGTACGCGCCGAGCGGCTCGGCCTCGCGCTCCTGGAATGCGACGGCCACGCGCAGCCGCTCCAGGTATTGCCGGAGGGTTTTTCCGCCAAAGGCCACGTTCCGCGTCGCGAAGAACGCCCGCACGTCCCGTTCAAGTTCCGGCGTGGCCAGCCCCGTGATCCCTTCGCACAGGCGTCGCATGCCGCTCTGCGAAGGGTACCGTTTTTCCATCTCCGCCCAGTGCTCCTTGACGAACGTCCAGGCGAGTTCCCGGCTGTGCGTGCCCATGAGCAGATCCCGCACAAGAAACGGCGCGTCCTGCGTGCGCACCTCGCCGCTGAGGCTCAGATCGAGCGTCCGCCGAACCAGCTCCGGTGAGCGGAAATCGGGGAGCGCACGAAGGTATCGCTGCTCCTCCTGGGGTGTCTTCGCCGATTTGAACCGGGCCAGGAATTCCGCGTACTCGGTCTCGCCGCCCGTGTGGGCGACGATGGCCAGCACAGCCGCGAGCACGTTGGGGTCGCCCGCCGCCGGGGCCCCGGCGGCGGCGTAACGGTCCCACGCCGCGTGTTGCGCCGGCTGGTCGTTTCCCAGGGTGCCGATGGCCTGCAGGACCTTCCCGCGCAGTTCGCGGACCAAGTCGTCGTCCTCCGGGCGCGGCGACCATCCGAGCCGCGCCGTCACATCGCCCAGTCGCGCGCGCACCAACCGCTCCAGCGGCGACCGCAGGGCGCGCGGGACGACGCGCGCCAGAAAGCCGAGGGATTCCAGCAGCGGAGTCCACACGTGCCGGTCGGTCTCCCCGACGAACCGAGCCGCCAGATCCAGGAAGGCGGACGCCGGCCGCGCGCCGGCCACGGCCTCTGCCCAGGCGTCGTTGACCAGGTTGAACCGTTCGATGGGCGTCATGGTCTCGGCCGGAGCGGCCAGGAGCGACGCGAGAAGGTCGGGCGCGTAATGCACGCGGTAGAACCCGTGCCCGCCTTCGTTTGCCACGACCCAGTCCGGCCGCCCCGGGAGATGGACACAGTCGCTCGCCGCCGACAGCAGCAGCCGGCCATGGAGGATGTCGCCGTCGACCCGAGCCCGATAGGTGATCGGCACGTGCCATGTCTCCGCGCCGCCGCCGTCGCGGAGGTAGCGGAAGGGGCGCTGGCCGAACCGGACCGTGTCGCCGGCGCCCTCCGTTTCCACGGTCACGAGCGGGTACCCCTGCCTGAAGATCCAGCCGTCCATCACGTCCGGAATCGGCCGACCGCTTGCCTCACCGATCGCCTTCCAGAGATCCGTCGTCTCGGCATTGGCAAAGCCATGCGCCGCGAGATATCTCCTGACGCCGGCGCGGAACGTCGCCGGGCCGAGGTATTGCTCCAGCATGCGCAGCACCGCCCCGCCCTTCTCGTAGGTGAGGACGTCGAACATGGCCTCGGCGTCCTTGGGGGCGGCGACGTTGAATTCGATGGGTCGGCTCGACTGCAGCCCGTCTGTGAGAAAGGCCGCGGCCCGCGATACGCCGAATTGATCCCACCGTCGCCAGGTCGGTTTCCACGCGTCAACGGCCAGCACCTCCATAAACGTGGCGAAGGCCTCGTTCAGCCAGAGCCCGTTCCACCAGGCCATGGTCACGAGGTCGCCGAACCACATGTGGGCGATCTCGTGGGCCACGACGTGCGCGACGCGGGCCAGCTCGCCGTGAGTGGCGCTCGCCTCCTCCACCAGCAGCGCCGTCTCCCGGAAGGTGATGGCCCCGAGATTCTCCATGGCGCCGAAGGCGAAATCGGGAATGGCGATCAGGTCCAGCTTGTCTCCCGGGTACGGCACGTCGTAGTAGTCCTGGAAGAACCGCAGGGAGAAGGCGGCCACCCGCAGCGCGAAGTCCGCCAGACGGCCCTTTCCCGGCACGGCCCAGACCCGGATCGGGACCCCGCCCACCTCTCCCGATCCGGTGGGCTCCAGCGTCCCGATCACAAAGGCGACGAGGTACGTGGACATCGGGATGGTCGGGGAAAAAACCACCGCCTTCTTTGCGCGGCCCGGAACCGGCCGCACGCCGGCGATGGAGGTGTTCGAAATGGCGGCCAGGTCCTCATCCACGACCAGTGTGAGCTGGAATATCGCCTTGAACGCGGGCTCGTCCCAGCAGGGAAAAGCACGGCGGGCGTCCGTCGCCTCGAATTGCGTGACCGCCAGCGTGGCTTGGCGCCCGTCGTCGGCGGTGAACGTACTGCGGTAGAAGCCGCGGAGCTTGTCGTTCAGGACGCCGGAGAAGTGTAGAAAAATCCGCCAGGTGCCGGGCTGGAGCGCTTCGCGAAAGCGCAGCACGGCGCGTTCCGTTGGTTCGTCCAGTTCGATGGAGCCGGGCAGTCGCCGCCCGTGGCCCTCGATCGCTGCGGTGCGGATCTCGAGGTCGGCGGCGTTCAAGACGATCTCTTGGGTCGGCTCGCAGATCCGCACCTCGATGGTTTCCTCTCCGACAAAGGTGGAGGCGGAGAGGTCGGGCTCGATGTGGATGTCGTATCGGCTGGGAACGACGGTCCGCGGCAACCTGGCAGAAGTCATGGCATCCTCGATTCCGGAAAGGGCTAGGGCGCGGTCGTGCCGCTGCCCGCGGCAAACGGCAATCATGCTGGACGGATCACAGGATAGCAGACTAAGCCGGAGGGTTTCGTCGGAAAACGCACGAGGAGCACGATCAGTCAAAAAAGGGGACGCCCTTTATTTATTTAACTTAACGCCAAACACACTTCTACGGTGTGTTTCGCAGCGGGTATTTCATGAAATCAATTAAGCAAAGGGCGTCCCCGTTGCATCGTGTCGGCGTCAGCGGAAAAGCCGGCCGAGCCAGCTCAGGAGCCCGCGGCCGGCGCTCACCATCGCCCCGCCACCGCACCCCGCCGCAGGTTCCGTCCCCACCCGGAAGGCTTCCTCGACCGTTTGCCCCCGATCGCACCAGAACGCCGGCGAAGCACCGGTGTCCCGACCCACGGCGACCAGAACGACGCCGGGCGGAGGCGCAAAGGGTTTTGGGGGTGCCCCGCGAACCGCGGCCGCCATCGTGGTCGCCCAGATCGGGAGCGCAGCCTCGGCGCCGCTGAGTCCGAGCGGGCTCCCGTCGTCCCGCCCCACCCAAACGCCCACGGCCAATTCCGGCGTGTATCCGACGAACCACGCATCCCGAAGACCGTCGGTCGTCCCGGTCTTCCCCGCCGTCACGTCGCTCAGCCCCCATCTGCGGCTGGTGCGGCCGGTGCCGTGACGCATGACGCCGCGCAACAGGTGGGTCACCAGAAACGCGGATTCGGCCGACACCGCCGGCGCCGCGGCGGGAAGAGAAACGTTCACTTGCGTTCCGGCCGGTGGCACCCCGCCGGCGAGGGTCGTGGGCGCCGCACGAACTCCTCGGTTCGCCAGCGCCGCATAGACGCCGGTGATCTCGAGAAGTGTCACCTCCGACGTGCCGAGGGCGAGGGATGGCACGGCCGCCAGCGGGCTTCGGATACCCAACCGCCGCGCCAGCTCCACGACGCGGTCCAGCCCGACGTCCAGCGCCACGCGCACAGCGGGGATGTTGCGGGACTCCTCCACAGCCCGCCTCACGGTCACATTCCCGAGGAGGCGGCCATCCACGTTTCTGGGCGTCCAGGGTCGGCCGTCGGCTTGCACCGTCAGCGCCGCGTCGGGAATCAACGACGCCGGTGTGATGGGGGCGGACCGCCCGCGAGCGCCAAACTCGAACGCCGCCAGGTACACCAGGGGCTTGAAAAGCGATCCCGGCTGCCGCGCGGCTCGCGTCGCCCGATTGAAGGGGCTGTCGAGGTACCGGCGCCCGCCGACGAGCGCGCGGATTCTCCCCGAGGCCGGTTCGATCGCGACAAGCGCCGATTCCATCGTTCCGGGCCCACTCCCCTGCCGGCGCTCGATGCGTTCCAGACCTTCCTGGACGGCCCGCTCCGCCACACGCTGGAGTGCCGGGTCCAGACTGGTGGCGATGCGGACCTCGCCCTTGTCCGGCAGGGACACGCGCTCCCGGATCTCTTCGCGGGCCAGGTCCACGAAATACGGCGCCCGCACGCGGGTGCGGCCCCCTTCGGCCGGAAGCGGGCTCGCCATCGCCTCCCGGGCCCGGGCCTCGTCGAGCAGCCCGCGGCGTCGCAGCGCCGACAGAACGGCGGTCCGTGCCGCGCGGGCCCGGTCCGGCCGGTCGCCGAGGGTCTTGTTGGGGCTGCTGATGGCCCCGGCCAACAGCGCGGCTTCATCCGCACGGACCGCCGCAAGGTTTTTGCCGAGAAAATGACGGGCGGCGGCGGGCAGGCCGTGGACGGCGACATCGCCGTCCTGGCCCATGTAGACCGTGTTGAGGTAAGCCTCCAGGATGCGAGGCTTCGAGTAGCGGAACTCCAGCATCAAGGCCAGCGCGGCCTCGTGGAGCTTTCGCCCCCAATCCCGCTCCCGCGTGAGGAAGAGCGTCCGCGCCAACTGCTGGGTGATCGTGCTGGCACCCTGCCGGATCTCGCCCCGCCGCGTATTCGCCGCAAGCGCGCGGAACACCGCCGGGATATCGACGCCGTGGTGGCGGAAAAAGCGTCGATCCTCTGCCACCAGCACCGCATCCACCACGCCCCGCGGGAACTCCTCCAACGGCTGCCAGATCTGCGCCCGGCGGCTCAGGCCGTGGAGGATGGCGATCTCCTCCGTCCCGGCGTAGAGCCGAAGGGTCGGACCTCCCGCGGAAGCCTGCGTCGGGAGCGGCAGGAGCCAACCGACACCCGCCCAGACGCCGCCGATGACGGCAGCCACGGTCACGAGACCGACCGCCCGCCGCGCGATGTCCGGAATGCACATTCTGGCCAAGAGCGGTCACCGGATCTCGTCGGTGCACGACCCGAGCGGATTCTTCGACGTGACGACCCCCGGCGCATTACTTCCGGCCGGGATCGTCCTTGAAGAACTTGTGGCCGAGCAGATAGCCTCCGAGCAGACCGACGGGTCCGCCGATGGCTGCGCCGATCGCGGCGTTCCCGGCCGCGGCGCCGAACAGCGCCCCACCGGCGGCACCGCCGGCGCCGCCCACCAATGCCCCCTTCTCCCGCGCCGCGAGGCCCCCACACCCCGCCGAGGCCAGCATCACGACCAGAAACAGCACACCCATCCGTGTTCTCACCGGATCCGACTCCTCCCCTGGTCTGCGCGTACCCGGATTTTTTTGCGTGGTTCGTTTCGGTTGACGGGGGCCCGTAGACATCCCCCGAACGGTCGTCCACGCCATCAACACACGCCGCAATCCACGACTTCGGTCCGGGAAGCCTGTTGCTCCAGTCCCCGGATGAAGGCCTTGACGTCGGCGGGGTCGATGGGTTTCACCATGAAGGTCGAAACCCTGAAGCGTTTAACGAGACGCCGGATGCCCTCGTCCTCTTGCGCGCTCATCATGATGATCGGAATCTCGGGGGAATAGGCGCGGAGGATGCGCACGACGTCCCACCCCGTCACGGGGACTCCCAGGACGGCGGGCAGGTCCAGATCCACCACGGCGAGATCAAAAACGCCCTCTTTGATCTTTCGAAACGCTTGCCACCCGTCCGAGACCCCTTCAACGCCGTGCCCCTCTGCGACGAGGGACACTTGCAGCCCGTTCCGGCTGTGCTGATCGTCTTCCACCAAGAGAACCCGTCGTCGCATGGTGTACCCCGGTTCCGCGGAGGCTTCTCGGCGGTGTTCGTGGCTTTTCCGACGACCGTGATCGTAATGTATGAACTCCGGCAACATACGTGCCAGTCGTGTTCCGAAACGCCGGTCTGCGGAACTATAAGGAATTCAAAATGTTATGGTGCGCTCAACTTCTGGGGTACCGCTCGTGGCTTGCGTGGCGGAAAGAAAGAACGTCTAAGATGTCAACGAACACGTAAAACTTACACACCCAGGGTCGGATCACTTGAGACTCTGAGACAATTCCTCGGCCAGAAGCCGCGCCTTGTCGGCGAGATTGGAGGCTTTGTTTAGATCCTGCGCCGCCAGCGCCTCTTTTGCGTTACCGAGTAAGCTCCGGACGGTCATCAAACGCTCTTGCTGTTCGTTGCTGAGATTTTTGCCCTCCAGTTGGCCGATAAACTGCTCGGCCTGTTGGATCCGGGAACTGGTCGTCCGCTTCAACCGCTCCTCGTCCCCGACCTGTGGCGCAAGGACGGGCGGAGGGGTCTCCGGTTCTTTCTTCTCCGGTGGAGGTTCGACCTCCTTTTTCGGAGGCGGAGGGGGCGTCGGCGCGACCGGCTCTTTCTTGACCGGCGGGGGGGTGGGCGCCTGGGCGGGCGTCCTCGTCGGGGGAGGCGGAACCTCTCTCTTGGCGGGCGGCGCCTCCGGTTCCTTTGCGGGAGGTTGAGGAGGCTCCGGCTGTTTTTTGATGGGCGTCGGCGCGACCGGCTCTGTCTTTGGGGGAAGCGGAGCG
>JAKPQH010000071.1 GCA_029580855.1 bacterium
GGCTTGAGGATCGGCAACGCCTGCTGCTCTGAACTGCATCGCGCAAGGGGCTGTCCGGGAGTGCGGGGCGGGGATCACGGGTCCCTGTCATGGCTGTGGATCGTCGCTTTACCTCTTCCCGGGCAGTCTCATCCACCCGTCACCCACACGGCCTTCAAGAGATGGGCAGGCGGCCGTCAAAGGTGTCGCCCCTTCAAGGACGGGGGGCGACTGATTTCCGCCGGCGGGGACGGGCCCCGCCTTTGCATCGCGAGACAAATCAGCCGCCCCCCGTCCTCCTCCACATGCGTTCCGGCCCCGAAGGCGGGGTGAAGGGGCGTCCCCTCCCACGGCTTTCGCAGCCCATGAAGGCCGCGCGGGATGACGCGCGGACGAGTTGAGGCCCGGAGGCAAGAACCGATGACGATCCACACCCACGACGACGCGTATGAACCCGCCCACACCGCATCCCAGACCGCCCATGCGCTCGACGAGCTGCAGCTCTATGGCTACCGCCCCTTTGACGAGCCCGATCCGCGCCCGATGCCCGATGGGCAGCGCCTTGCGGTCGCCGTCGCCGACATCTTCGACGCCCTCGTCGCGACCCTGGAAGACACCCGCATGGAGCCCGACCTCGAAGAGGTGCTCTGGGGTCAGGTCAACCTCTTCCACCGCGCCACGGCCCGGATCGAGCGGTCGCTCGATGAGAACGAGCAGGCGCAGCGCCGCCTTCAGCGGGAGCAAGACGGCTCCGAGGTGAAATCCACCGAACTCGAGCGCCTGACGGCCGAAGGCCTGACGTTGATCGAACGGCGGAACTGCATGGACATGATGCGCGATCACGCCGCCACCGAGTTCGTCCATCACACGGGCTCCACTTGGCGCCCCCGCACCGGTTCGATGGTGAACCGCCAGCACATGACCGCGGCGCTGATCGACAGCCGTGACTTCCTGGCCGCCAAGCGCCGTGCGGAGACCGAGGTGATGCTCCCCGTAGGCCCCAAGGTCGCCCTCACCGGTGGGACCGACTTCAACGACCACCGCCTGATCTGGGGCAAGCTCGATCAGGTCCGGGCCAAGCATCCCGACATGGTTCTCCTGCACGGGGGAAGCCCCAAGGGCGCGGAACACATCGCCGCCAAATGGGCTGAGGCCCGGGGCGTGACTCAGGT
>JAKPQH010000072.1 GCA_029580855.1 bacterium
GCACCCCAGGCGTCCCGTCTTCGCCCACCGGTCGAAGGCGACTCTGCGGTAAACGCCGCGGACGTGTCAAGCGAAATACCCCCGTGGGCCGCGACCGCGGATCCTGTCCATCGGCGCATCCGCCGGTCCAAAAAACCTGCGCCGGACTCCCCCCGCCGCCAGGCGCGAGCGCTCGGCGGTCCTGCGTCTTTCCGGACAAACCGTGGCGCCCGTCTTGCCCTGGACGGCTTGCTGTGCCAGACTGGCCCCGGGTCCCGGAGACCGGCGGAGAGGGGCACGTGCACGAGCTCAGCCTGATGCAGGACACGGTCGTCATCGCGACCCGACAGGCGCGGGAGGCCGGCGCCCGACACATTCACCGGATCATGATGCGGGTGGGGGCGCTGTCGGGAGTCGTCCCGGAGACGCTGGAGTTCGCGTTCGATATCGTCGCCAAGGGAACCATGGCGGAGGGGGCCACGCTCGAGATCGAGCGTGTCCCCGTCCGCTGTTACTGCGCGGAGTGCGCCCGGGAATTCGAGCCGGCGGATCTTGTCTGCGAGTGCACGCAGTGCCGGCGCCCGAGCGCGGACATCCGGCGCGGCCGCGAATTGCAGGTGACCAGCCTGGAGGTATCCTGACGTGTGCAAAGAATGCGGATGTGGGCTTCCCGGCGGTGTGGCGATCGACGGCGTGCCCGCGAGCGCGGCGCCTCACACCTCCGCGCACCACCACGCGCACGATCACCACCACCCCCACGACCACGATCACGGACACCCGCACGATCACGAACACAGCCACGACCACGACCATGATCACGGCCACGCCGACGGGGCGCACCGGACGCTTAGCGTGGAACAGCGGATCCTCGACAAGAACGACCGGCTGGCCGAACGGAACCGCGGATATTTCCACGCCAAGGGTGTCTATGTCCTGAACATCCTGGCGTCGCCGGGCGCGGGCAAGACGGCGTTCATCGAGCGGACCGCGGCGGATCTGGGGCAGCGGGTACGGCTCGGTGTCATCGTCGGCGACCTGGCCACGGAAAACGACGCCGTCCGCCTGCGCGGGCGCGGGATCCCCGCGGTCCAGATCACCACCGGCAGCGTGTGCCACCTGGACGCCGAGATGGTCTCCCGGGCGATGGAGCGGTTGGACCTGAACGCCCTGCGGCTCCTCGTCATCGAAAACGTGGGCAACCTCGTCTGCCCCGCCGTCTACGACCTCGGCGAGAGCGCGCGGGTCGTCCTGCTGTCGGTGACCGAAGGGGAAGACAAGCCGCTCAAGTACCCGGTCATGTTCCGGAGCGCCCAGGTCGTCGTGGTCAACAAGATGGACATTGCGGAGGCCGCGGGTTTCGACCACGAAACCGCCCTCCACAACATCCGCCGCGCCGCCCCCGGGGCGGTCGTCTTCGAGGTCTCCGCCAAGACGGGCCAGGGCATGGACGCCTGGTACCGGTATCTGGAGCAGGCGCTTCGCTGAGGGGGGTGGCTCGACGGCCCCCGCCACGCATCCCCCACGGCCCCTGCGGGCGTCGGTGTGCCCGCGCGCGCGATGCCCTGCCGTCCGTCGTCGCGCGACATATGACTGCGCCCCCAGACAAATCCAAATAATCGTTTTGACATGCACGCGGCACGGCCTAATATTTCGCCTGGGTAAGCATACACCCCGGATCGCATTGCGACTGCCCGGGTCGATCGGTTCGCAGATTCCAGACGAGGGCCGGTTTGACCGACACGCCCAGTTCAATCCAAGCGAAGGTTTTCCCGCAACCAATCAGCCTTGGGCTGTTCGGTCCCGCTCTTCTCGCCCCCACCGGAAACGATCTGGGGTTTTTTTCATGCGACGACCGGTCTGGCCATCGGACCGCCGGCGTCTCGGTTTTACGACTGGAGAACCGTGCAGCGACGCCACGGCTCGGACCCGGCGACTGTGCCGATCGGACCGGACCCTCAAGCCGACGTCCAAACCGAACGTGAGGAGATCGCGCCATGAGCCAGGATGCACCCAAGACGCAATCATCGGGGAACGGCGGAGGCGACGAGCCGCGGATCGGTGTCTTCGTCTGCCACTGCGGCGGGAACATCTCGGACGTGGTGGATGTCAAACGCGTCGCGGAGGAAATCGGCCGCCTCCCGGGAGTGGTGATCGCAACGACCCATATGTTCGCCTGTTCCGATCCCGGTCAGGCCATGATCGAGCAGAAGATCAAGGAACTGGACCTCAACCGCGTCATCGTCGCCGCCTGTTCCCCCAGCCTGCACGAACTGACATTCCGCCGCACCCTCAATCGCGCCGGCCTGAACCAGTATCTTTACGAGCACACGAATATTCGCGAGCAGGACTCCTGGGTCGTCACGGACAAGGAGCTGGCCACCCAGAAGGCCATCCGCCTGGTCCGCGCCGCCGTGGCTCGACTCCCCCACCTGGTCCCCTTGCGGAAGCGTGTCATCCCCATTCATCCATCGGTGCTGGTTATCGGCGGCGGGGTTGCCGGTCTCACCGCCGCGGCCTACCTGGCCAATCGCGGTATCGCAGTCACATTGATCGAGTCCAGCCCCTTTCTGGGCGGTCGCGTGCCGCACCTCGCGGGTCTTTTTCCCACCGGAAAACAGGGGCGGGACTTGCTTCGCCCGGTGATGGACGCCGCGGTCAACAATCCAAAGGTCACCGTTTACACCAACGCCGAAATGGTGCAGTCCACGGGGTTCATCGGAGACTTCCGAACCACGGTCCGAATCCAACCCCGCGGTGTCGCGCCCACCGTGGGTGACATCCAGGCCGCCATCGACGCGTGCCCGGAGCAGACCGACGACGAGTACAATTTCGGGCTCACCAAACGCAAGGCTATCTACCGCCCCCCCGAGGGGAGCTATCCGGCCTACCCGGCCATCGACTGGAAGAGCTGCACCAAGTGTGGTAAGTGCGTCGAGGCGGTGGGCGGCAAAGGGATCAACCTGGCGGAGGAGCCGCGGGAGATCGAGATCCGGTCCGGCGTCATCCTGATCGGTGTGGGGCTCGATCTCTACCAGCCGCGGCTCGGCGAGTACGGATTCGGGCGGTTCCCCGAGGTCATCACGCTGGCCCAGCTCAACCGGATCCTCGATCCGAACGGGCCGACCGGCGGCAAGCTCCTCATCCATGGCAGACAGATCCGAAGCATCGGCTTTATGCACTGCGTCGGCAGCATGCAGCGGAAAGGCATCCATACCCCCGGACCCGACGGCAAGATCAACGATTACTGCAGCCGCGTGTGCTGCACGGCGTGTCTCCACGCCGAGACGGAATTGAAGCAGCGGTACCCCGATCTGCAGGTCTATGACTTCCACGAAGACATCCGCACGTACGGCCGCTGGCACGAGGACTACTACACACGGGCCGCCGAGCAGGGCGTGGCCTTCGTGCGTTTTAACCCCCTCAGGCCGCCCCGCGTCGAGCGCGACCCGCAGGAGGAAAAGCCGCTCCTCGTGACGACCATCGACCGGCTCACCTTCAACGAAGAGCTGGAGGTGCCCCTGGACGCCCTCGTCCTCGCCACCGGCCTGGTGGCGCGGGACATGTCGCGCCTCATCGACCTCTTCCGGTGCTCGGTGGGGCCCGACCGGTTCCTGCTGGAGGTCCACCCGAAGCTCCGACCGGTGGAGCTGGCCGCTTTCGGCCTCTTCCTGACGGGCTCGGTCCAGGGACCCATGGACACCGTGGAGTCCACCGCCGCCGCCGCCGCCGCATCCGCCAAGGCGGCGGCCATGATCTCGCAGGGCAGCATCGAGCTGGACCCGTTCGTCGCCCGGGTTACTGAAGAGCTGTGCAGCGGCTGCAAGATCTGCCTGAATGTCTGCCCCTACGACGCCATCGCGCGCGACGACGCCAAGAAGGTGGCGGTGGTCAACGAGGCGGTCTGCACGGGGTGCGGGACGTGTGTGGCGGCGTGCCCCTGCAACGCCATCACGCAGCTCGGCTTTACCGACGCCCAGGTGAAATCCGAGATCCTGGCCCTGCTCGGACGAACGCCGGCAGACGCCGTCGCCTAAGGGGGGATGATCATGGCCGAAACCGTCACAACGGGGCATGCGTCGCAGACGACCGCCGTCGCGTGGGAGCCGCGCATCATCGGGTTCCTGTGTTACTGGTGCTCCTACACCGGGGCGGACAGCGCCGGGACGGCGCGGATGAAGTATCCGCCCAACATGGACATCATCAAGGTGATGTGCTCGGGGCGGATCGATCCGGAGCTGATCACCACCGCCTTTGCCAACGGGGCCGACGCCGTCGTGGTGCTGGGGTGCCACATCGGCGACTGCCACTATATCTCCGGCAACCACAAGACCATGGTCCGCATGCCGCTGATGCGTCGCATTCTTGAGGATCTCGGCATCGAGCCCGAGCGTTTCCGGCACGAATGGGTCAGCGCCGCGGAAGGCGAGAAGTTCAGCAAGCTGGTCGCGGAGGTCACCGAACAGGTCCGGGAGTTGGGACCGCTCGACTGGCCCCGGCTCATGCGCGAGCGCGGCGTCGGGCACGGCGCGGACCTCAAGGCGTGGGGAGAATAGACATGGGCGCACAGGGGCAGGGCCACACCAACGGCAAGCTGAAGATCGGCATGTACTGGGCCAGCAGCTGCGGCGGCTGCGACATCTCCCTGCTGGAGATCGGGCCGCGTATTCTCGACCTGATCAAGGTGGCCGACGTCGTGTTCTGGCCGTGCGTCGCCGATTTCAAATACCGAGACGCCGCCGGCTACCCGGACGGGTACATGGACGTCTGCTTCTACAACGGCGGCGTCCGCAGCACCGAACAGGAGGAGGTCGCCCGGCTTCTGCGCCGGAAGAGCAAAACCCTCATCGCGTACGGCGCCTGTGCGGTGGGCGGCGGAATCCCGGCCCTGGCCAACCTGAAGAGCCGGGCCGAGATCTATGACGTCGTGTACCATCAGAACCCCTCCACCGACAACCGGGGCGGCGTGGTGCCCGAGCCTCTCCACGAGGTCCCGCAGGGCGAGCTGGAGCTCCCCGAGTTCTACCCCGCCGTCCTCCGGCTGAAGGACGTCGTGCCCGTGGACTACGAGATCCCGGGCTGCCCCCCCCAAGCGGATCGCGTCTGGGAGTCCATCCAGGCGGTGGTGAGCGGCGCGGTCCCGCCGCGCAACGCCGCGGTGCGGGTCGGCTGCACGGAGAAGAGCGTCTGCGACGAGTGCCCTCGGGAGAAACGGCTCGTCAAGATCAAAGCGTTCCGGCGTCACCACCAGTTCCGGCCCGAGCCGGGCTGGTGCCTGCTGGAGCAGGGGATCCTCTGCATGGGGCCGGCGACGCGGAGTGGCTGCGGCGCTCTGTGCCTCAAGGCCGACATGGCCTGTGAGGGCTGCTACGGGCCGCCCCCCAACGCCGAGGACCAGGGCACGTGCATGGTCGGGGCCCTGGGCGCCCTGCTGGACGTCTCCACGGAGGACCGGGCGCGTGAGATGGTGGCGGAGATCGCGGATCCCACCGGAACCTTCTATCGGTTCAGCCTGTCCTCGAGCTTTATGAAGCTCGGGAAGTGACCAGCGAGGGGGAATGGGCATGACCAGTCCGCACGCGAAGACGACCGAAGGCTACCGGCGAATCAGCATCGACCCCGTGACCCGGCTCGAGGGCCACGGCAAGATCGACATCTTCCTGGACGCGGACGGCAACGTCGCCGACTGCTACTTTCAGGTTCCCGAGCTGCGAGGGTTCGAGAAGTTCTGCGAAGGGCGCCCGGTGGAGGAGCTGCCCCGCATCACCCCGCGCATCTGCGGTGTCTGTCCCGAGGCGCACCACATGGCCTCGGCCAAGGCGTGTGACGCCGTCTACGGGGTGGAGCTGCCGCTGACGGCGCGACTCTTGCGGGAGCTGCAGTACAACATATTCTTTGTGACCGATCACACGACCCACTTCTACGCCCTGGGGGGGCCGGACTTCGTCATGGGCCCGACCAGCGACCCGGCCCTGCGGAACATCATCGGGGTCATCGGCAAGGTCGGCCTGCAGATCGGCGGCGAAGTGATCAAATGCCGCGCCTGGGGCCACGAGGCCGCGGCCATCTTCGGCGGCAAACCGGTGAACCCCGTCAACGCCATCCCCGGCGGCGTGAGCAAGCCCCTCAAGACCGACGAGCGTGCCCGCCTGGAGGAGATCTGCCGGTTTATGGTCGACTTCGGCCGGTTCACCTTGAAGCTGCTCCACGACGTCGTGCTGTCCAACACGGAGTACGTGGACCTGATCCTCAACGGGCCGTACTGTCATCGGACATACTCCATGGGGCTGGTGGACGAGCAGAACCGGGCCAACTTCTACGACGGAAAGGTTCGTGTGGTGGACCCGGACGGCCAGGAGCTGTGCAAGTACAGCCCCTCGGAGTACACACAGCACATCACCGAGCGGGTCGAGCCGTGGAGTTATCTGAAGGTTCCCTACCTCAAACAGGTGGGCTGGAAGGGCTTTGTCGACGGGAAGGATTCCGGTGTCTACCGCGCCACTCCCCAGTCCCGCCTCAACGCCGCGGACGGCCTGAACAGCCCGCTGGCCCAAGAGGCCTACGAGGAGTATTTCGAGACCCTGACGGGCGACCGCAGCGGCAAGAAGCCGGTCCATCACACGCTGGCGATTCACTGGGCGCGTGTGGTGGAGATCCTCAACGCCGCGGAGCGGGCGCTCGAACTCGTGCGACACCCCGAGATCACCGATCCCGAAAATTACCGGGTCGTCTGTGACAAGACCCCCCACGAGGGGATCGCCATCGTGGAGGCGCCGCGGGGAACGCTCACCCACCACTACGTGACCGACGAGCGGGGGATCGTGAAAAAGGCCAATCTCATCGTCGGGACCACCAACAACCACGCAGCCATCTGCATGTCCATCAAGAGCGCGGCTCACGGCCTGATCAAGAAGGGGGTGGAGGTCACCGAGGGCATCCTGAACATGGTGGAGATGGCGTTTCGTGCCTATGACCCGTGCTTCGGATGCGCCGCCCACAGCCTGCCGGGCCACATGCCGCTGACGGTGCGGGTGCGGGACGCCGACGGGACCGTTCTCAGCGAGCGAAGCCGGAACTGATCCGATCGCGGGGGAAAGGGTTCACCACCGACCGGAGAAAGGTCACGCCATGGCAGACATCAAGGATCGGTACGACGGACTGGTCATCGGGGGAGGCATCGCCGGCATGCAGGCCGCGCTCGATCTGGCGGGACAGGGGTTTCACGTCCTGCTGGTCGAGCAACAGCCCTCCATCGGCGGGATCATGGTGGGGCTGAACAAGGTCTTTCCCACCCTGGACTGCAGCAGCTGCATCTGCACCCCGCGCATGGCGGAGGTCGCCCACCACGAGCGCATCACTCTGCTCACCTATACCGAGGTGCAGAAGGTGGAGCCGCTGAACCCCGGTTTCCGCGTTCGTCTGCTCAAGAAGCCCCGTTACGTCGTCGAGGCCGATTGCATCGGCTGCAGCCTGTGCGAGCTGGCCTGCGACGTGTTTGTCCCCCACGAGTTCGACTACCAGCTGGGTGCGCGGCGGGCCATCTATATCCCGCACGCCAACGCCATCCCTCAGGTGGCGGTGCTGGATCCCGAGCACTGTATGTTCGACGGGGCCTGTGCCAAGGTGTGCCCCAAAGACTGCATCGACTTCTCGCAGCTGCCGGAGGAGTGCACGATCGAGGTGGGAACGGTGATCGTGTCCAGCGGCCTGCAGATCACCCCCATGAACGCCAAGAAGGAGTACGGGGGGGACCGGTACGTCAACGTGATGAACCCGCTGGCGATGGAGCGCGTCCAGTCCTCCAACGGTCCCTACGGTCGCGTGCTCCGCCCCTCGGACGGCAAGGTGCCGAAATCGGTCGCCTACGTGCAGTGCGCGGGGAGTCGGGACGCCTCCATCGGCGTGCCCTACTGCTCGCGGGTGTGCTGCATGTACGCCTTGAAGCAGGCCATCATGATCAAGCACGAGCTGCACGACACCGAGGTCACCATCTACTACATGGACATCCGGGCCTTCGGCAAGGGCTACGAGCAGTTCTACCGGCGTGCCGTGGCCGAGGGGATCCGCGTGGTCAAGGCCAAGGTGGCGCAGATTACCGAGGTCGAGGGCCGGGACTTGAGCTTGCGCGTGGAACTGATCGATGAGGGCGGTCGGGTAGCCGAGATTCGCCACGATCTGGTGGTGCTCAGTCAGGGCGTGGTGCCGGGATGGCACCCCGGCGACGTGCTCCCCGTCCCGGAGGCCCAGGACGGATTCTTCGAGGTCCCCGAGCTGGCCACGCGACCCGCGCGGAGCCCCGTGGAGGGGATCTTCCTTGCGGGGGTGGCCACCGGGCCGAAGGACATCCCCGATGCCATCGTCGAGGCGGGCGCCGCCGCCATGGAGGCGGCGATGTATCTGGACAGAACCGGGGCGGCGCGGCCGGTCGGCGCGACCAGCGGCCCCCGCCCGTAATCCAACCACACCACGGGGGACAGCCATGAACGGAACGAAGCGGTTGGAATGGCGGGAGGCGCTCCGGGTGTTCCGCGAGCGGATGGGGGGGCTGACCGACGCCAAAAAGGCCTACCTCAAGTCGGACCGCGACACGCGCAAGGCGGTGCGGGAGGCGCTCCGGTTCGGTTCCAGGACGATTCCCGAGCTCACACAGCAGCTCAACCTGCCGGGGGAGCGGGTCACGTGGTACGTCATGGCGCTGAAACGGTACGGCGAGGTCGTCGAAGCCGGGCGTGCGGGGGACTACTTCCGCTACGCCCTCAAGGAGTCGGAGCGATGAGTGTCCGCGTGGATCCCGCGGTGATCACGGACCTCGCGCGGTACGGCGGGGATACCGTCTCGAAGTGCTTCAACTGCGGCAACTGCACCGCCGTCTGCGCTCTCACCAGCCAAGACAGCGTGTTCCCCCGGCGCTACATCCGTTACATTCAGATGGGCCTCAAGCGCAAGATGCAGGAATCGCTGGATCCGTGGCTCTGCTACTACTGCGGCGACTGCTCGGATACCTGTCCGCGCCAGGCCGAGCCCGGCAAACTGATGATGGCGGGCCGCCGCTGGCTCATCAGCATGTACGATTGGACGGGTCTGAGCCGACTGATGTACAGGTGGCCGGCCTGGGAGATCGGCCTGCTGGCCGCGGTGGCCGCGGTCGTGCTCGGTCTGTTCACGATTCCGGCCAACTTCGGCTTCCGCCTCCTCGCCCAGCACCCCGAGGCGCGCCGGACCGTGATGCTGGCCTTTTTTGCACCCAAGGAGGTCGTCCACTGGGGCGACATCATCATGGCGGCGGGTCTGGCCGCCCTGCTCCTCAGCAACGCGGCCAGGATGACGTATTACGTCATGCGAAACAGCGCCGCCGTCCCGCTGAGCGCGTACCTCGTCGAGTTAAAGGAGCTGATCCTGCACGCCATGACGCAGAAGCGGTGGCGGGAATGCAAGACCGACAACAGCAAACACTGGCTGCGCCACCTGGCTCTGGTGACCGCCTACGGAACCATGTTCGCGCTGGTGGTGGTCTTCCTTTACTGGTTCCAGGTGGAGGACGCCTCCTTCCACTGGACCAGCCTGCTGGGGTACTACGCCACGCTGATCCTCTTGGGGGCCACGCTGTGGATCGCCCGTGATCGCCTCGCGCAGCGCGACCAGATCCACAAGCACAGCGATCTGGCCGACTGGCTGTTCGTGGGGCTGCTGTTCTTCACCAGCCTGACCGGCATCCTGCTCCACCTGTTCCGGCTGTTGGACCAGCCCATGGCCACCTATGTCATGTATCTGGTCCATCTCATGGTGGCGGTTCCCATGCTGGTGGTGGAGGTGCCGTTCGGCAAGTGGTCGCACCTGCTCTATCGCCCGCTGGCCCTGTACCTGGCCGCGGTCCAGGCGCGCGCCCGTCAACCCCAGGTCTCCGAGGTGAAGATGGCCCCCACCGTCCCCGCGTGAGCGGACTTTTTGCGCTGCCGGCCGGCGGCGACTGGGCCGCCCCGTGCCGCCGCCGGCGCCTTCCCCTCTCCGCTCTCGCAGACGATGGTTCGAGCGCGTATCTCGGGGTACAACCGTTGAACTCGCACCCCTTTTCGCTGGATTCATGAGCGGCGGCGCCGAAGGTTCCGCGGCACCCCGATCCACCGTGACCAACTCCGGAGCATGTGGCCCGCCCGGGCCGCCGCAACGCGCGTCAGGCGGCGG
Organism: bacterium; assembly: GCA_029580855.1. GTDB lineage: Bacteria > Methylomirabilota > Methylomirabilia > Methylomirabilales > 2-02-FULL-66-22 > 2-02-FULL-66-22. The sequence continues at coordinate 10,159 of JAKPQH010000072.1, forward strand.
ACGCACCGTGGTTCTCGGGTTGGGGAACCCCGTCCTGTCCGACGACGCTGTGGGTCTGGCCGTTGTGGCGGCCCTGCGCCGGATGTTCGCGGCTGCGCCGATCCCCGGTGCGGATATCCTGGCGAGCACCCGCGCGGGGTTCGAGCTGATCGACATCCTGCGGGACTACGGGCGCGCGATCCTGGTGGACTGCGTGACGATGCCCGATCCCCGACCGGGGACGGTCCGCCGGCTGAGCCTTGACGATGTCGCGGGCAGCCACCGCCTCGTCAACGTCCATGACCTGAGCATCGGGGTGGCCTTCCGGTTGGCCGAACGGATGGGCATTCGCATGCCGGCGGAGGTGGAGATCCTGGCTGTCGAGGCCGCCGACACCTGCACTATCGCCGAGGGGCTGACGCCCGCCGTGGAAGCCGCCGTCGCCCCGCTGGCCCGCAGGATCTACGAGGACCTCAAAGACCGTGCCCCCGCCGCGGAGCCTCTGGACACCGAGGATTTCCGCAACCGTCGGGCATTCTATTCCCCGGATACCGGGTGACACCCGGCCGCGGGAGGGACGCTTCCATCCCGGCCCGACCCGGGTTATAGTCCCGCCGCCCAGGACGCGGGGTGAGACCATGCAGACATCGAAGCGGGCTCTGGACGGTCGGGCCGTGGCGACGGTGGTGACGCTCTGCTTTCTCTGGGGGCTGTCGCAGGTCTCCATCAAGGCGGCCAGCACCGGGGTGAGCCCGATTTTTCAGGCGGCGGCACGCTCCATCATCGCCGCCTGCCTGGTCGCCTTGTGGGCGCGGGCGCGCGGCTTGCCCTTGATGCACCGCGATCGCACCCTCGTTCACGGCCTGACCATCGGATGTCTGTTCGGCACCGAGTTCGTTTTCGTGTACCTGGGTCTGTACTACACCACCGCGTCGCATGCGGTGATCTTCCTCTACACCGCCCCGCTTTTCGTCGCCCTGGGCGCCCACTGGCTCTTGCCCGCCGAGACGATGACAGCCCGCACGGGTGCGGGTCTTCTCCTGGCCTTCGCCGGCGTGCTCGCCACGTTCTGGGACAGCCTTCAGGCCCCCTCCCGCCTCCAACTCCTGGGCGACCTCTTGAGCCTCGCGGCGGGGTTTCTCTGGGCGGCGACATCCCTCTACCTCAAACGGATCGTGCGCACGTCCATGACCCCGTCCCAGATGCTCTTCTACCAGCTGGCGTTCTCCGCGGTGCAGCTGTCGGCGATGACCTTGCTGCTGGAGTCGCGGCGGGTCACGGCGCTCGGCCCGCTTGTCCTCGGCTCCATCGCCTATCAGGGGATCGTCGTGGCGTTTGCCAGTTATCTGGCCTGGTTCTGGCTCATCCAGGCGTACCCGGTGAGCCACGTCTCCGCCTTCACCTTTTTTACACCCATCTTCGGCATCCTGCTCGGGGGCGTATTGCTCCACGACCCCCTCACGGCGCACTTGTTGATGGGAGGCGCGCTGGTCGTGGCCGGCATGACTCTGGTCAACTGGCCGCGACACGGACGCGAACCCCTGTAGAGAGGAGGACCCAGTGGCCAAGGTCGCCAAGAAGCCCGGGACGTACCTCTACCCCCTGCCGGCCAGTCTGATCACCTGCGGTCCGGCGGAGCGGCCGAACATCATCACCCTGGCGTGGGTGGGAACGCTCTGCTCCGAGCCGCCGGTCATCGGTATCGGCATCCGCCCGTCGCGCCGCTCCCACGGCTTGGTGAAAGAGTCGGGCGAATTCGCCGTGAATGTCCCGACGGCGGCCATGGTTCGCATGGTGGACTGGTGCGGGACGGTGTCCGGGCACACGGAGGACAAATTCCCGGCCCTGGGCCTGACCGCCGTCCCGGCGCAGGTCATCCACACCGCGACGATCGCAGAGTGCCCGCTCAGCCTCGAGTGCCAGGTGATCCAAACGCTGCATCTTGGCACCCACGACGTGTTCCTCGGAAAGGTGGTCGCGGTGCAGGTCGACGAGGCAATCCTCGACGCCCGGGGAGAAATCGACCTGGGCAAGGCGAACCCCCTGGCGTACGGCGGGCATGCGTACTGGACGCTCGGTCGGTTCGTCGAGAAACACGGCTATACCGCGGCGCACTAGGTTCTGGTAGACTGGCGTTGGAGGACAAAAGAAACGTGAGGTGGGCCATGCGACCGAGTAGCGATCTCCACCCCGACCGCTCCCTGCAGAAGGCCATCCGGGCCACCGCCCGCGCGGCGACGGGCAACCTCCAATGGCTGCGCGAGCACCTGCCCCCGTATTTCTTCGTCACCATGCGGGACGAGCAGGACGCGCTGGCGCATCTTGCAACCAACCTCGCATCGCTCCGGCGCAACCGCCACCTGATTCTGGTGGAACAGGAGAAGGAACTCATCCTCGCCCGCCAGGATCTCCCCGGCTCCGTCTACGAAACCCTCGAGCTGATCCAGGACCGGGACGTCTCGTATGCCGAGATCACGCACTCCGACCAGCCCGTGCCGGGCACCGAGCAGGCGCTGGAGATCCAACGCTTCGAGTTCGATCGGAAAGCGGACGCCGAGGTCGCCGCCGCCACCGCCGCCATCCCGCCGCGTATCCGCCGCGAGGCCCTCGCCGCCCTGAAGGCGAACTATCCTCCGATGCCCCCGCGGCAGTTCGAGAAGCTGCTCCGCCTGATCTGGCTCAACAACGAGCGGTATGTGCGCGTCTCGCCGGCGCGGCGCGTCGCCCAGCTCCTCTGGCTCTTCCATCAGGCGCGGACGCACGGAGGCATCTTCCTGGATGTGGAGGCGTCGGGCCCGGGGACGCCCCAGGAGACCCGCGTGCTCTTCGCCGTGGGAAATCCGCCGCACAAAGGCTACCTCGCGCAGGTGACCGAGGTGTTCAACCGCCTGAACCTCGGGGTCAGGCGGTGCTACGCCCTGACCATCACCACCGGGGTACACCCGTATTTCCTCGGAACGTTCTACGTCCTCCGCCGCGACGGCGGACTGGTCGAGAAGGACTCCGAGCTGTTCTCCCAGCTCCAGCACGAACTCTACAACACCCAGATCCTGTCCAGCGACTCGGCCACGTACCGGGACCTCGTCGTCAAGCGCCTCCTGACGGGGGAAGAGGCATCCCTCATCAACGCCTTTATCGGCTTCTGCCACACGAGCCTGGCGCACAACCAGCCGCACCGCTACACGCTGGAGGACGTGATTCGCGCCTTCCATTCCCACCCGGAGATGGCGCTAAAGCTGGTCCGCCTCTTCAAGGTCCGCTTCGACCCGGATCTCCCGGACCGCGAGGCGCGCTACGCAGCCCAGCGCGGCGAGACCGAGCGCGAAGTGGCGGCGTACAACACCGGCCACAAGCAGCTTGACGCGTTTCGCGGCTCCATCTTCCGCGCTACACTCCACTTCATCCACCGAACGCTCAAGACGAACTTCTTCGTGCCCGAGAAGCACGCCCTCGCCTTCCGCCTCGACCCGGCTTATCTCGACGATCTGGGCCCGGAGTTCACCGCCGACCTGCCGCCGGAGCGCCCTTTCCGGGTGACCTACTTTTACGGGCGGCACGGTGTGGGCTACCACATCGGCTTTTCCGACATCGCGCGCGGCGGCTGGCGGACCATCATCACACAGACGCGGGACGACTACGTCACCGTGGCCAACACCCTGTTCCGCGAGAACTACGTCCTGGCGCACACGCAGCACCTGAAGAACAAGGACATCTACGAGGGCGGCTCCAAGCTGGTCGTCGTTCTGCGCGCGCCGGATGTCCGGGGCAAGGAGCAGCTCCACCAGCTCCTCTACAAGATCCAGTACGGCTTTCTCAACGCGTTCCTGGACATCTTCGTGTCGCGGGACGGCAAGGTCGCGCACCCGCGCGTGGTGGACTACTACGGCGAGGACGAGGCCATCGAGCTGGGCCCCGACGAGAACATGCACGACCGGATGATCGAAACCATCGCGGAGATGTCCGTCAAGCGCGGCTATGTCCTCGGCATCGGGATCATGTCCAGCAAGGTGGTCGGCATCAACCACAAGCAGTACGGCGTCACGTCCACCGGGGTCGTCAAATTCGCCGAAGTCGCCATGCGCGAGCAGGGCATCGCCATCCGGACGGACCCCTTCAGCGTCAAGTTCACGGGAGGCCCGAATGGCGACGTGGCCGGGAACTCCATGCGGCTCCTCCTGGACCGTTGCCCCCGCGTCGCCATCCGCCTCATCGTCGACGCCACGGGAGCCGTCGCGGATCTCAACGGCCTCGATCGCGACGAGCTGTCGCGCATCGTCTTGAAGGAGGATGTCGAGGGCTTCGACCCGGCACGGCTTTCTCCGGGGGGGTTTCTGCTCTACCGGGACGTCCGACGGACCGAGGGGCTGCGCGAACTCTACAAACGCGTCGAGCGGACCGCGTCGGGCCTGACGGAGACATGGGTCACGCTCGACGAGTTCCAGAAGGAATTTTCCGAGCTTCTCTTCACCGTCCCCACGGATCTGTTCATCCCCGCCGGCGGCCGCCCCGAGACCGTCGACCGGTCCAACTGGGCGCGCTTCTTCGGACCGGACGGAACGGCCACGGTCCGCGTCATTGTCGAGGGCGCCAACTCGTTTATCTCGCCCGAGGCGCGCACGCTCCTGCAGGGGAAAGGGATCGTGGTCATCCGGGATGCGTCCGCCAACAAGTGCGGCGTCATCTCGTCGTCGTACGAGATCATCGCCAACCTGCTCCTCAGCGAGAAGGAGTTCCTGACGCACAAGGAGGCGTACGTCGCCGATGTCCTGGAGATCCTGGAGCAGCGAGCGGCCAACGAGGCCGAGCTGATCTTCCGGCGGCACCGGGAGGCGCGAGGCCGGACCACCTTCACCGAGATCTCCGACGCCGTCAGCGTGGAGATCAACCGGCATTACGCCCAGCTCTTCGACTTCTTCCAGGCGCGACCGGATCTGGGCGGCCAGCGGCTCTACCGCCGGGCGCTTCTGGCGCACCTGCCGCGGATGATCCGGGAGAACCCGCGTTTTCGCTCGCGGGTCCGGAATCTTCCGTCCAAGTACCGGGCGGCCATGCTGGCCGTCGAGATCGCGTCGATGATCGTCTACCGCGGCGGGTTCGAGCGGAATTTCGAGGAGGATCTCCGGGGCTACGTGGCCCGCATGTTCGCCTGAGCGCCATGGTCCCGCATCGACAGCAGCGCCGAGCGAACGTGGCGAACGGCGCTCAGCCTTTGCTATCGAGCCATGTTTGGACGTGACGCGCGAATTCTTCGAGGTCGGCGAGCGCTTGCGTCAGGATGGAGTACACCCTGGTGTGATCGATCCGCAGGTAATCATGGACCAGGATATTCCGAAATCCTGCCATGGGCACAATGCGCTCCGCGAACGGAGAGGGGAGGATGCCGGACGCGCCGAGGATATGAAAGATATCGGTTTGGTCTTGCGGGACGGTCAGGTTCTCTTCCGCGATGACGTGGTTGCCGATGTCCAGAGCGCACTGGATGGCCACCTGCAACTCGCGCTCGCAATTACTGCGAAGTCGGCGGCTGGCGAGATAGTCCTGAAGCGTGCCTGGCCGAAGTTCCCTGAGCTCTGCCACGCATTCGTCGAGCCGGCGGAGCCTCGCGGCAATTGCCTCACGGTCTATGACCAAAGCGGGCCTCCCGAATGCGTCGGGCCGTCGCCGTGTCCTGAACCCGGCGCAGGGTCTTGGTGTCCAGATAGCGCCGCGTCGCATCAGTCCGGAAACGGAGCCGCGCCACCTCGTCGCGGCAGAAAAGCGGCTTCCCCTCGACGACCACCTTGTAGGCGAGGAGAGGCGGGGCCTGATTCAGAATCACCACCTGGACCTCGTCCGAGCGAAAGATCCTGGCCAGCTCCTGCATCAGGGCGATCCGGTAATCGAGGTAGGTCTCGCGCGGCACCGGCTCCGAGAGCAGCACGGCAAGGTCCACATCGCTGATCGGCGTGGCTTTCCCCCTGGCATGCGACCCGAACAAATAGGCAACCAGCACCTCGGCGCGCCGGGCGAAACACTGGCTTGCCTCTGCCAGCGTGCGCTCGTTGACCTCGGGCACTTTCTCCCTGGTCCTGCACGTTCTTGGCGAAATCATGACGGGTCAACGATACGGGAGGCGCAGGAGGCTGTCAAGCGCCGAGAGGCTCATCCTGAGCCAAACGCGGAAGATGAAGCCCCGGTGCCACTCGTGCAAAGAATGAGTCGGCGGCCTCGTCGATCCGCAGCCAGTCCGCGGAGGCCATCTCCACCGGCCCCCGATTGACCACGACGACCCGACCGCTCGCGTGTTGCGGCAACAGGGCTGCGGGGTACACCGTCAGCGACGAGCCGATCACCAGGAAGACATCGGCGCGGGCGGCGGCCCGCGACGCCCTATCCATCTCCTGGACCGCCTCGCCGAAGAACACGATGTCCGGCTTCACCACGCCGCCGCATGCGTCGCAACGGGCGATGGGTTCGCCGAGGATCTTTGCCTTGAGCGCCTCATACCCGTAGCCCTTGCCGCAGCCTCGGCAGTGCCCGCTCCGGACGCTGCCGTGCACCTCGAGCACGCGTCGGCTTCCGGCTTTTTGGTGGAGGCCGTCTATGTTCTGGGTGATGACGGCCTCCAGTCTGTCCTGCGCCTCGAGTGCCGCCAGGAGCCGGTGCGTGACGGTCGGCTTCACCCGCTCGACGAGCCGGACGAAGTCCCGGGCGAAGGCAAAGAAATACGTCGGGTCGCGGTCGAAGCATCCGATGTCGAACGTCTTCTCGGGATCGTATTGCCGGGTGACGTACAGGCCTCGGGGCCCGCGGAAATCCGGGATCCCCGCCGCAGTCGAGACGCCGGCCCCCGTCAGCGCGGCGATCCGACGCGCCCCGCGCAGCAATTCGACAACCCTGTCGTCAGGTGCATCCACCCTGGAACCTCCCTTCGCCGTCAATGACCGAACCACTATAGCACGAACGCACCGATGCTCCGAACCCCCGTGCTGCTGTTCCTTGGGCTTCTTCTCGGACAAGAAGCCTTGGGTGATCATGTGCTGTCAAACATACGCGTTGGCCCAATGCGCTTGCCGGGTTACGGCTACCGACCTAGAATCGGCAACGTCATGGAAAAGTCCGTGCAGGGCTTCGAAAAGCAACGACTCAGGGTAGTGATTCGAGGAGCGGTGCAAGGGGTCGGGTTCCGCCCCTTCATCTATCGCCTGGCCACCGCGATGGCCCTGCCGGGTTGGGTCTCCAACTCGGCGCAGGGGGTCTTCGTCGAGGTCGAGGGGCCGCCCGAGGCGCTTCACGCGTTCCTGCTCCGTCTGGAGGGCGAGCGGCCTCCGCGCGCTTCCATTCAGAGTCTCGAGTCGTCATTCCTCGCCCCGTTAGGTCTGGAATCCTTCGAGATTCGCCCCAGCGACGGAACCGGGGAGCGGACGGTTCTCATCCTTCCGGATATCGCCACCTGCGCCGACTGCCTGCGCGAGATCTTCGACCCCGCCGACCGGCGCCACCTCTACCCGTTCACCAACTGCACCAATTGCGGTCCTCGCTTCTCGATCATTCAGTCCTTGCCCTACGACCGGCCGAACACCACCATGGCGCGATTTACCATGTGCGAGGCGTGCGCGGCGGAGTATGAAAATCCCGCCGACCGCAGGTTTCATGCACAGCCCAACGCCTGCCCCACCTGCGGCCCGCACGTCGAACTCTGGAATGCGGCGGGCACGCCTCTCTGCGCGCACGGCCGGGCGATGGCCGACGCGGCGCAGGCCGTTCGCGACGGCCGTGTGCTGGCCCTCAAGGGGCTCGGCGGGTTTCATCTGCTGGCGGACGCCCGAAACGACGAGGCGATCTCCAGGCTCCGGAGCAGAAAACACCGCGAAGAAAAACCTCTCGCAATAATGGCACCTTGTCTTGAATGGGTTCAAGCGCATTGTGAGATCTCTCCGCTGGAGCGGCGGCTGCTCCTGTCGCCCGAATCCCCCATCGTCCTTCTTCGACGTCGACACGACCCGGATAAGAAGGCCGGCGCCGTCGCGCCGTCGGTGACCCCGGGGAACCCCGATTTGGGGGTCATGCTTCCGTATACTCCACTTCATCATATCCTGCTCAAGTCCTTGAATTCTCCGGTCGTCGCCACCAGCGGAAACCTGACCGACGAGCCGATCTGCACGGATGAGCGCGAGGCTGTCCTGCGTCTTTCCGGCATAGCCGATCTTTTCCTCGTGCATGACCGACCCATTGCCAGACACGTGGACGACTCCGTGGCGCGGGTAATCCTGGGACGCGAGCTGGTCCTGCGCCGCGCTCGCGGCTATGCCCCGTTGCCGATCCACGTCGGCCGGTCTCTGCCTCCGGTCTTGGCGGTCGGGGCGCATCTCAAGAGTTCCGTGGCGATATCGAACCGCACCGAGGTGTTTGTGAGCCAGCACATCGGCGACCTGGAGACCGCCCAGGCCTTCGACGCCTTTCGCCGGGTCTGCGACGATTTCGCGCGCCTGTACGGCCTCACGCCCCGGGCGGTCGCGTGCGACCACCACCCGGACTATCTTTCTACGCGCCATGCCATCGCCACCGGCCTCCCCGTGATCCTGGTCCAGCACCACCACGCCCACGTCCTGGCGTGCATGGCGGAGAACGGACTCAGCGCCCCCGTCTTGGGCGTCTCCTGGGATGGGACGGGTTACGGGCTCGATCGGACCGTCTGGGGTGGCGAGTTCCTGCGGATTACCGATACGGGATTTGACCGCGTGGCGCACCTGCGCCCCTTCCCGCTCCCTGGCGGCGATCGGGCCGTCAAAGAGCCGCGGCGGGCGGCGGTCGGCCTGCTCTACGAGATGCTGGGATCTGAAATCCTGACGCGCGAGGACCTTGAACCCCTCCGGTCCTTCTCTCCGCAGGACCGCCGGCTCCTTGGTCAGGCGCTGGTGCATCGCATCAACGCCCCGCTGACCTCCAGCGCCGGTCGGCTCTTCGACGCGGCGGCGGCCATCCTCGGGCTGCGCCTCAGGGTCCGGTTCGAAGGCCAGGCCGCCATGGAACTGGAGTGGGCCGCCCAGGCCGTCGCAACGGACGAGTCATATCCCTTCCGATTCGCACCCAAAGACGGTAGTATGACCCTCGACTGGGAGCCGACGATCCGATCGCTGCTGGCCGATGTCGGCGCCGCCGCGCCGGTGGCTGTCATGGCGGCCAGGTTTCACAACACGCTGGCGGAGATGATCGTGGCCGTCGCGGCACACGAGGGTGTCCGGCAGATCGCGCTGAGCGGGGGTTGCTTCCAGAACCGCTATCTGACCGAGCGGACCGTGCGCCGCCTGACCCAGGCGGGGTATTCGCCGCACTGGCACCAGCGCGTTCCACCCAATGACGGTGGCATCGCCCTGGGGCAGATCGTGGCGGCCGCTCGGTGGAAGGAGTAGATCATGTGCTTGGCTGTTCCGGGAAAGCTGGTCAGCATCGCCGGAGAGGACCAGTTCCAGCGCACCGGCAAGGTCAGCTTCGGCGGCATCATGAAGGATGTGAGTCTGGCGTGCCTTCCCGAGGCGAAGGTCGGCGATTACGTCATCGTCCACGTGGGCATGGCCATCAGCCGGCTCGACGAGGCCGAGGCCAACGAGGTCTTCATGTACCTGAGACAGATCGACGAGGCGAACAGCGCCGCGGACAGGGCCGAATGAAGTATGTGGACGAGTATCGGGACGGGGCGACGGCGCAGGGCTATGCCCGCGCCATCGCCCGGCAAGTCACGCGCCCGTGGACGATCATGGAGATCTGCGGCGGCCAGACCCACACCATCGTGAAATACGGCGTGGACGCCCTGCTCCCGCCCTCCCTCACCCTGGTGCACGGGCCGGGTTGTCCGGTGTGCGTGACGCCCATCGAGCTGATCGACAAAGCCGTCGAGATCGCGGCGCGGCCCAATGTCATCTTCTGTTCGTTCGGGGACATGCTTCGCGTCCCCGGCACGTCGGACGACCTCCTCGCCGTCAAGGCGCGCGGCGGCGATGTGCGCATCGTGTATTCGCCCCTCGACACGCTGCGGGTCGCCAGGGAGCACCCGGACAAGCAGGTGGTCTTCTTTGCCGTCGGCTTCGAGACGACAGCGCCGGCCAACGCCATGGCCGTCGCGCAGGCCAAACGCGAGGCGCTCGGCAATTTTTCCATGCTGGTCGCCCACGTCCTGGTCCCGCCTGCCATGGAGGCGATCCTCGCTTCGCCTCAGAACCGGGTGCAGGGTTTCCTGGCGGCGGGCCATGTCTGCGCCGTCATGGGATACCGAGAGTACGAACCCATCGCGGCCAGGTACCGGGTCCCCATCGTCGTCACGGGGTTCGAACCGCTGGATGTTCTCCAAGGCGTCGCCATGTGCGTGGCGCAACTGGAAACCGGCCGCGCCGAGGTGGAGAATCAGTACGCCCGCTCCGTCCGGAGGGAGGGAAATCTCGCCGCACAGAAGCTGCTGACGGACGTCTTTCGGGTGGTGCCCAGAACGTGGCGAGGCGTGGGAGAGATCCCGCAGAGCGGGTTGGGGCTGCGGGATGCGTACGCCGACTTCGACGCCGAGCGGCGCTTCGGTGCCGCGGCGGCCGCCACGCAGACCGACTCGGGGTGTCTGAGCGGTCTGGTGCTTCAGGGCGTCTTGAAGCCCCACCAGTGCCCGGCCTTCGCCACCCGCTGCACGCCCGAGCGCCCGCTGGGCGCGCCCATGGTGTCCTCCGAGGGGGCCTGCGCGGCCTACTACCGGTATCGGCGATTACAGACCGCCGGCGCCCCGGTCGCGGAGCGCGCCTCGTGACCCAACCCGCCGGGTTCAACGCCAGCTGTCCCATCCCCAAAAGCGACTACGCCCGGATTCTCCTGGCGCACGGGGGCGGCGGCAGGTTGATGCACCAGCTCATCGAACAGATCATCGTCCCCGCCTTCCGGAACCCGGTTCTGGATGTCCGGCACGACAGCGCGGTCCTCGACGTGGGTGCGGCACGCCTGGCGTTCACCACGGACAGCTACGTGGTCCAGCCCCTCTTCTTTCCCGGTGGCGACATCGGGAGCCTGGCGGTCAACGGGACGGTCAACGACCTCGCCATGACCGGCGCCACGCCGCTTTACCTCAGCGCGAGCTTCGTCCTGGAGGAGGGCCTGCCGGTCGAGACCCTCCAGCGGATTCTCGCGTCCATGCGACGCGCCGCGGACGCCGCCGGGGTCCAGATCGTGACGGGGGACACCAAGGTCGTGGATCGGGGAAAGGGCGACGGGATCTTCATCACCACGGCGGGTGTGGGACGGATCGAGCACGCGCTCGCCATCGCGCCCGGCAGCGTCCGCCCCGGGGACGCCGTGCTGCTCAGCGGCGATCTCGGCCGCCATGGCATGGCCATCATGGCGGTGCGCGAAGGCCTGGACTTTGAAACGACCATCGAGAGCGATTGCGCCCCGCTGGCGAAGCTGGTCGCGGACCTCATTTCGGGCGGTATCGAAGTGCACTGCCTGCGCGATTTGACACGCGGCGGTCTCGCCAGCGCCCTCATCGAAATCGCCGAGGCCGCGCGCCTGCAGGTGGACATCCGCGAGGCTGCCGTCCCCGTCGGTGAGGAGGTCCGCGGCGCCTGCGAGATCCTCGGCTTCGACCCGCTCTACGTCGCCAACGAGGGCCGCTTCGTGTGTTTCGCGCCGGAGGCCGACGCCGGGCGAGCCCTCCGTATCCTGCGGTCGCATCCGCTCGGCACGGCGGCGTCCATCATCGGCTCGGTCACCCAAAAATCCCGCGGGCTCGTGACCCTGGAGAGCCGCATCGGCGCCACGCGTGTCGTGGACATGTTGAGCGGCGAGCAGCTCCCGCGGATCTGCTGACCGCAATCCGCCAACGCGTGACAGCAGCATCCGCTTCACAACTGCGGGGCCACAACGGCACGCCTTGGCCCGACGTTCCTCCCTTCTGGTGCGCTGTCCCCATGCGGCCGATTCGGGTGCAGGTGGGGGCGGATCCTGCGGCATGTCACCACCATGCCCCAAAGGTCTGGACGACGTCTCGGGCCTCCGCTGAAGGCGCCGAGGCGCATAGCCGCGGGACAGATTCCCTCCGAAGGTATGCCGACGATGGAGACCAGGGTGTGCACGGTCGTCACTGACGGATGAAATCACCCTCGCTATCGCGGAATCCAGGGCAGCCGACATCGGAAATTGGCGTGATCCTCACGGGCCGTCAACGGGATCCGGGAAAACGGGGTGAAAGCCGGGTGGATCAAGCCTGGATCCGAAGGGTGGTCAAACGGGCAACCGGAGCGAGGCGTGCGGCGCTCAGCGCCCGCGATACGGGGTGAGATGTCCGCGATCTAAGCTCGGAGGAAAAAACCGGTCCGGAGTGCCGGGGCTCGCGCAGACACTTTCACCCGCCTCTCGCCGTACGCCCCATCGTGCCAACACCTTGACCACGACGGACTCGTTGTTCTACGAGGACCGCCATGCTATGCTCCGCTGCCAAGAAAGGAAGACAGTCAAGACCATGATCGATCTGTACGCGGAACTCAAGATCGTGCTGCACGCCTTGGACACTGCGGGAGTTCCCTACGCCGTTTGCGGCGGATTGGCGCTGATGGTATATCAACGGCCGAGAGCGACCGTAGACATCGACCTGATCCTGTTGCCAGAGTTTGCCGATGCCTGTACGCAGGCGTTGGCCCCCTTCGGGTTTCGGGCCCACCCTCGTCCAATCCATCTCACCGCCAGCGGCATCCAGATGCTGCGGTTCTACAAGGTAGCGCCCGGCACACCAGACGTGTTGACGCTCGATTGCCTCCTGACGACCCACCCAACTGTTGCCGAAGCGTGGCGCGGCCGCGTCCAGGTCCCCTTCGAGAACACGACGCTCTGGGTCGTGTCGGCCGCGGGACTTGTTGCGCTAAAACAACTGCGCGGCTCCCCTCAGGACCTACTCGACATCCAGGCATTGAAGGCGGCGGAAGAGCGTACACCTGACGCATCCACCGAGAGCGACGATGCCCGCCGCTAGCACGTCGATATGTTATGGAAAGGCGGACGAGCGATTGCGTGAAGTGGCCCAGCTTCGCAAGTTATGGCGCGCCTTCCGCGATCCCCAAGAACGTCGCGAGGATGAAATGCTTTTTCGCTCGATCGGTGCTCCCAGCCCCTCCGGGGTGCGCATCCACGAGCCGACCACCGCCTACGGCCGTCGGGCCGTCCGAGCCGCCATCCGGCACTGGTGGTGCCAGGGAGATTACACGGCGATTGTCACGCTGGCTCGCCAACTAGACCCGGCACTCCTGGACGAGGAACCCCTGGTGCGCGTATACCTGGACGCTGCGGAAGCACGTGTTGCCCCGTAAGCACACCTCTGCCTCGCGTCGAGCCCGGTTGCCTCATTGCCCGATTGCCAAGTTGCCCGCCCTACCGGTTCCGCTCATAAAGAAGACGCAACCCGGTGAGCGTGAGCCATGGATCGAGGTGATCCACGATCGGCGATTCGGCCAGCAGCAGGCCGGCCTGGCCGCCCGTGGCGATGACTTTGGCGCTACCGCCCAACTCGTCCCGCATCCGCGCCACCAGCCCCTCCACCAGGCCGAGATAGCCGAAGTACAACCCCGCCTGCATGCTGGTGACCGTGGTCCGTCCGATCACGGATTTTGGCCGCGCGATGTCCACGCGGGGAAGCTTCGCGGCGCGCTGGAACAATGCCTCCGCGGAGATGCCGATGCCGGGACAGATGGCGCCGCCGAGGTACTCGCCGCGCTGGGAAATGGCGTCGAAGGTCGTCGCGGTGCCGAAATCCACCACGATACACGGCCCGCCGTACAGCTCGAACGCCGCCACGGCGTTCACGATCCGATCCGCCCCCACATCGCGCGGCGCCTCGTAGAGGATGGGCATCCCGCTCTTCAAACCGGGGCCGACCACCACGGCCTCCACGCTAAAAAACTGACGACTCATCTCCTCCAGCGGCCCCTGGACGGTGGGAACGACGGTGGACAGGATCACGGCCTTGATGGCGCGAAAGTCCAGCCCGGCGAAATCGAAGAGACTCTTGACGAAGATGCCGTACTCGTCGCTCGTCCCGGCGCGCCGCGTGGAAAGCCGCCAGTGCGCCCTGAGATCCGAGCCGTCGAAGACGCCGACCATGGTGTTTGTGTTTCCGACGTCCAGGGCGAGAAGCATAGCCACTCCTGCGGGAGAACGGCGATGAGGTCGCAGCGATCAGCGCTCAGCTTTCGGTGTTCAGCCGAGAGCAACCGAAACCCTGCCGGGCCGGGGATTGGGACCCGGAGCCACAAGACGCACGAGAGGCACAAAACACCTCGAAGGCGCGAAACTTACCGGATCGAAACATCGGCGGCGAGGATGCGTTGGACGGCGCCTTGCGCATCGACCACGAGCAGGGCGCCATCGTCGGCCAGATCCAGCGCTGTCCCCTGCCACCGTCGGTCGCCGGAATCGACCGTCACCGTTTTCCCGAGCGTCCCGATCCGCGCTCGCGCCGCCTGCAGGACCATGGACGGCCCGTCGCCGCAGACCGAAGCGTACCAGCGGTCCAGTGCGTTGTAGAGAGCGGCAACCACTTCGCCCCGATCCACGTGGCGCCCCGCCACCCGATCGACGGAGGTTGCCGTCTCTCGAACACCGTCTGGAAAGTCCTCGTCGCGTTGATGGACGTTGACGCCGATCCCGACGGCGACATGCCCGATGCGCTGCCCGATCGTGGTCATTTCGGTGAGGATCCCGACGACCTTCCGCCCGTCGAGCAGGAGATCGTTGGGCCACTTTATCGCCGGTTGGACCCGGGCGACGCTCGCGATGGCCTCCGCGGTCGCCAGACCCGCCATGAGCGTCAGAAGCGGCGCCTGCAGCGGGGCGACCGGCGGCCGGAGAAGGATCGACGTGTAGACGCCGACACCTGGAAGCGACGCCCAGGATCGGCCGCGTCGGCCGCGCCCACCCGTCTGACGGTCCGCCAGAACCGCCAGGCCTTCGGGCTCGCCTGCATGGCCGGCCGCCAGGACCGCATCGTTCGTCGAGCCGATCTCGGCCACGACCTGGAGGCGCCGGCCGATCATCCGGCTCGTCAACCGCGACTGGATCGCTTCCGCGGCGATGTCTGCGGGAATCGTCATGGGTGAAGCAGCTTTCAGCTTTCAGCGATCAGCCATCCGTTGGAGCTATCAGCGTTCGGCTTTCAGCAATCAGCGAAATGCACGGACCCATGACCCGAAAGCTGAACGCTGATTGCTGACCGCTAATCGCTGCTCTTCCCCTGCGCCTCGAGATGCGCCAGGGTCGCCTCGAGCTTGGCGTGCTGGTCCGCCAGTTCGGCGCGCGCCGCCCGCTGTTGGCTCACCACCGCCGGCGGCGCCTTGCCGACAAAATCCGGATTGCCGAGCTTCCTGGCGATCCGCTCCAACGCCGCTTCCGTCTTGGCCAACTCTTTCCGGACCCGCTCGCGTTCGGCGTCCACATCGATCACATCTTCCAGCGGCACATGCACTTCGAGCCCCCGGACCACCACGGTCGCCGCCAGCGAAGGTTTTGTCAGCCCCTGGCCGAACTCCAGCCGCGACAGCCGTGCCAGGCTCACGAGATACTCGCGGCAGGCGGCCAGCACCGCATCCTGCTCCGCGTTCCCGGTCTTGACGAGGAGAGGCACCTCCTGCGCGGGGGAGATATTGTAACTGGAGCGGATGTTGCGCACTTCGCGGGTGATCTCCATGAGGTGCTCCATGCTGGCAACGGCCTGGGGGAACTCCAACCGCGGGTCCGGCTGGGGCCAAGGGGCCGCCATGATGCTGTGCCCCTGGTGGGGCAAGCGCTGCCAGATCTCCTCGGTGATGAACGGCATGATGGGGTGCAGAAGGCGCAGCGCCTGCTCCAGGACCCGCGCCAGCAGGATCCGCCCGGCCCGTCTCCCTGCCTCGTCGCCCGGTCCGGCCAGTTTTGTCTTCACGATTTCCAGGTACCAGTCGCAGTACTCGTGCCACAGGAACTGATAGAGTAACGAGGCCGCGTCGTTGAAGCGGTACCCCTGGAACGCCTCCGCGACGCCCTGGGTGACCGCGTTCAGGCGGCTCAGAATCCACCGGTCGGCGAGGGTGAGCGGGAGGTCGAACGGCGAGAGGTGCTCTCCATCGCCATCCGTGAGATGCGGCGCGAGAAACCGGTAGGCGTTCCAGATCTTGTTACAGAAATGCCGGTACCCCTCGATCCGCTTCACCGAGAGCTTCACGTCGCTCCCCTGGCCGGCCAGTGCGGTCAGCGTAAATCGCAAGGCATCGGCGCCGAAGCGGGGAAAACCGTCCGGGTACTGTCGCCGGATGCTGTCCAGCGCCGCGGCGGGCGCACCGCCCGCCTGGGCGCCGTTCAGGAGATCCTCCAGCGTCGCGCCGTTGATCACGTGCAGGGGGTCGATCACGTTGCCCCGGGTCTTCGACATCTTGTCGCCCTGCTCGTCGCGGATCAGACCGTGGATCACCACGTCACGGAAGGGCACGTCACCCATGAAGCGCAGACCCATCATGATCATCCGCGCCACCCAGAAAAACAGAATGTCGAACCCCGTGACCAGACACGAGGTCGGGTAATACACGGAGAGCGCCCGGGTCTGCTCGGGCCACCCCAGCGTAGAAAACGGCCACAGGGCCGAACTGAACCAGGTGTCCAGGACGTCCGTTTCCTGGCGCAGACCCCCGCCGCAGCGGGGGCACGCGGCGGGCGTCTCGCGGGACACCACGGTCTCGCCGCACGGGTCGCAGTACCAGGCCGGAATCCGGTGCCCCCACCAGATCTGCCGCGAAATGCACCAATCCCGGATGTTCCGCATCCACTCGAAGTAGGTCTTCTCCCACTGGCCGGGGATGATGCGGATGCGCCCGTCCTCGACCGCCCGGATGGCCGGCTCGGCCAGCGGTGCCATCTTCACGAACCACTGGCGGGACAGCGACGGTTCCACCACCGTCTGGCACCGGTAGCAGTGGCCCACGGCGTGACGGTGGTCCTCGACCTTCGCAAGAAGCCCTTCGTGCGCCAGCTGCTTGACCACGCCCTTGCGGCAGGCGAACCGGTCCTGACCCGCGTACGGGCCCGCATTCTCGTTCATCCGGCCGTCGTCCCCGATGACCTTGATCTGCGGGAGTCGATGGCGCAGACCGCACTCGAAGTCCTTGGGGTCGTGCGCGGGCGTCACCTTCACCACGCCGGTGCCGAACTCTCGATCCACGTACTCGTCGATCACGATGGGGATTTCCCGGTTCATGACGGGCAGGGTAACGCGCCGCCCGTGCAGCCGACGGAAGCGCTCGTCCGCCGGATGGACCGCCACCGCGGTGTCGCCCAGCATCGTTTCGGGACGCGTGGTCGCCACGACGACATCGCCGGAGCCGGACGCGAGGGGATACCGGATATGCCAGAGCTTTCCATCCTGTTCCTGGTACTCCACCTCCAGGTCCGACAGCGCCGTCTGGCAGCGCGGGCACCAGTTGATGATGTAATCCCCCCGGTAGATGAGACCAGCCTCGTAGAGCCGGCAGAAGACTTCGCGCACCGCATGGGACAGACCGGGGTCCAGCGTAAAACGCTCGCGCGCCCAGTCGCACGACGCGCCGAGCGTCCGCAGCTGCCGGATGATGGTCCCGCCTGATTCGCGCTTCCAAGTCCACACGCGCTCCACGAAGGCGTCGCGCCCGACCTCGTCCCGCGTGAGCCCTTCCTGTCGCAACTGCCGCTCCACCACATTCTGCGTGGCGATGCCGGCATGGTCCGTCCCGGGCATCCAGAGGGTGTTGTCGCCCCGCATCCGATGCCAGCGGATCAGGATGTCCTGCAGGCTGTTGTTCAGCGCGTGCCCCATGTGCAGGGAGCCGGTGACGTTGGGCGGCGGGATCACAATGGAGTACGGGGGCGCGGTCGAGGTCTCGTCCGCGCGAAACAGGCCGTGCTCCTCCCAAAATCGATACCAGCGCGCCTCCACGCTCTCGGGGTCGTACCCCTGTTTCCCCGACCTGCCGGCCTCCGGTGTGTCCGACGGCCGCGCCGCCTTTGCGTCGTGCGTCTCGGTCATGCCAAGCTCCGAAAGAAGAAGGGGGACGCCGACCCCGGCCACCCATCCGCAGGATGGGTGTGGTCCAGCATCCCCGCGCGATTCAAGCCGTTCTCAGGACGATTTTTCTTTTTCTGCCATCCGCCGGAGTCGTTCGATCTCTTTCGTAATGAGAATCTCGGCAAGATCCGGCACGACTTCCCAGACGATCTTCTCGAATCGATCGAGTAGCTTCTCGCTCAGTTCGCTCTTGAGATCACTCGCCACGCGCTCCGTGACCGCCTCGCGCATGGCGGCCAGCTCCGACGGGGCCACTCCCATCGGGGGGCACGGCGCCGGCTCCTCCGCAACCGGGCCGGCAGACGCAGAAGGTGCCGCCGCGTCGGCCGGAAACTCCTCCGCCGGAACGCCGAGGGGTGCCGGAGCCGGCTCCGATTCGCGGGCCTCCGTCGATCCCGAAACTTCGGCCTCCGTCTGAATCGGCGCGGGACACTCGAACGGCGCGGCGGTCCCGGTCGTTGTTGGCTCGACGGCATCCGCCACGCCCTCGTCCGTAATCTGATCCGAAAGCTCGCCGAAGCGGTGATCCGTTTGCCGGAGAGACGGCACGACCGTCTCGAAACCGGCCGTTTCCGCAGTGTCCGTCCCCGGGAACGCCGTGAAGTCGAGCTCCGGTAAATCCATCGTGAGGGTATCGGCCGGAACGGTGTCGCCGGCCACCGGAGCGAGCAGATCGTCAACCGAAAGCGCCGGGGGCTCCTCCTTTCCGGCTTCGACCATCGGCAGCGGCGACGCATCGGCGGAAAGCTCAAAGACGGGTTCGGCGAGAATCGCGTCTGCAACCGCAGCGTCGGCCGGCGGCGGCAGCGCGGAAACCTCCGGGCTGGCCGCAAGCAGATCGTCCAGCGACAGGCTTTCCGGAAGCGGCAGCACATCCATGGCATCGGCGGCGGAGGCGATCTCTCCAGGAAGGTCCTCGAGGTCGGGTGTCTCCAGATCGTGTGTACTCTCGGTCCGGGGGGGTGGGCCGGCGACCGCTCGCACCTCGCCACGCGCTGCGTCGACGCTTCCGGCGGGCGGCGTCGGCTCGGGTGGCCCGGCCAGGAGCTGCCATAACTCGTCCTGAGACGGGGGTGGGGCCGCAACTCGTTGTGCCGGAGGTGGCGGCGCCACGTCCGGCGCGCGCGCCGCCACCCGCGCCGCGGCCGCCGCCGGCGAGATCGTCAGGGTGGTGGCGCTATCCGCCAGCTTGGCCGCGGTTTCCGCGCCCCTCGCCTCCATCGCCTTTGCGAAGAGGAGCTGCTTCACCTTCCCGATCAACACTTGGGACTCGAACGGCTTGGTGACGAAATCGTTGGCCCCGACTTGCGCGGCTCGTTGACGGTCGAACGACTCGAACGTGCCTGCGAGGAGGATGACGGGCACCGACCGAAGCGCCGGCTCCGCCCGCAGCGCGGCGCACACATCGTACCCGTTCATGTCCGGCATGACAAGGTCCAGCAGCACCAGGTCCGGGCGCGTCTCCTTCGCCTCGCGAATCGTCTCTTCGCCGCTCCGTGCCTGGGCAAGGACAAAATCTTCCTTGCTAAACGTCAACTCCACCACCTTCTGGATCGTTACGCTATCGTCCGCGACCAGGATTCGAGCGCCCATCGGATCCTCCCGGGGCAAAGCCACAGCCCATTCTCGCTAGGCCAGCAACGTGATCGCCTCCCCCGCCGCAAGGAGCTTTGACACATCGAGCCAGACGAGGGGTCGACCGCCAGCATTGGCGACCCCGCGAATGTACTCCGCACGAATCCCGAACACGCGCGGAGGGGGAGTCAAGATCCCGTCGGACGGAAGAGAGAGGACTCGCAGCACCTGATCCACCACGAGTCCGACGCGGGGGTCCGGTCCCGCAGCCGTCACGAGCAGGACCGCCTGGTGCGGGGGGCCGGGCTCCGCGACACCGAAACGCTTCCGCAGGTTGAGCACCGCCAAGTACCGTCCCCGGTGCTCGATCACACCTTCCACGTGGGGGGGACAACGCGGCGTCTTCGTGGGCTCTCGATAGTCGATGATCTGTTCGACCTGACCGAGCTCCACCGCAAACGATTTCCCCGCCAACTGAAACAGGACGACCTGCGCCGGCCCGCCGGAGCCGCCGGCACCTCGGTCGCCCTGCGTCTGTGGGGCCATCCGCACCTCACGGGCCCGGCGATTCAAACGCCCGCTTACCCCTCGGAGAAACTGGCGACCTCTGCCATGCCTCCCAACCCGTCTTCGCTCACCAGGATGATCACCCGGCCCTCTTTCCCGATCAACCCGCGAAAAAGCGACGGGCTCAGCATGGACGCCATCGCCGGCATCGGCGCAATGCGCTGTGGGTCGATATCCACGACCCCCAAGACCGCATCTACGAGAAGGCCGAGCGGCCTCCCGCGTCCTTGAATCAAGAGAACGCGGGTGCTCGGCGGCAGTGTGTCTGCCGAAACCCCGAAAAGTTCCCCGAGGCGGACCAAGGGCAGCTTCCGGCCCCGATAGGCCAGCGCGGTGCAAATCTGGTATCGCGGCGTGGGCAGGCCCGTGATGCCCTCGGAGGAAAGCACCTCCCACAAACCGCGAATCCCGATCCCGTACAGACTCTCCCCGACGCGGAAAAGCAGGACCTGCTCCACCTGCCCCCGCGCTGCCGGTGCCGCTCCCCGACTGCGCACCCCGCGTCTCACCAGCGTGCGCGCTTCCACCCCGCCTCCTCGCCGAACAGCGCAGCACTTGCGATAGGCGTCGTGACAATAACGATCACCCTCGGGATTGTCAAGCCATTTCCCTCCGGCAGCTTCTAAATGAAATGCGCTAACTCCGCATCAAAAGAGGATATACGCGCATCGACTGTCGCGATTCAACTTGCCGCAGACACACACGGTGGATAGCGCCAGAGAACACACACCGCCTGCGAGGAAGATACCGACGGCGTGCCCGCGAAGCGTTGACCCTGAGAGGCCCGGGGTCGGGCAGGACGACCACCCGTCAGCGAATCGCCCCCATGGTAAGTCCACGCACAATGTATTTCTGGACAAACAGGCTGAGAATCAGCTGGGGTAGAACCGCCACCAGGGAGGCCGCAGCCATCTGCCCCCAGAGCACCTGCTCGTAGGAGATGAACTGGATGGCGCCCACCGTCACCGGGAAGGTTTGTCGTCCGGCGAGCATCAGCGGGTAGTTGAAGGCGTTCCAGCTGAACATGAATCCGAGGATCAACGTCACCGCGATTCCCGGAAGGCTCAACGGCAAGATCACCCTGGTCATGACCCCCCACCAGGAACACCCATCGATCTTCGCCGCCTCTTCCACTTCCGTGGGGATCTCCATGAAGAAGCTCCGCAGCATCCAGATCGTAAAGGGCAGCGTGATGATCTGATAGGCGAGGATGAGCCCGTGATACGTGTTGTACAGGCCCGTGCGCTGAAACAAGATATAGAGGGGGATGAGAAACGCGATGAAGGGCGCAAACCGGAAGCTCATGAATAAGAAGGCCAACTGCTCTTTGAACCGGAACCGATAACGCGCCAGCGCAAACGACGCGGGAATTCCAGCCAGGAAGGACAGCAGAACCGCTCCTCCGGAAATGAGAATGCTGTTCAGGAAGAACAGCGGGAAATCGGGGCGCGCCGACGCGTAGGAGCCCCGCTGGCGCCCGATGAAGATGCCGGCGTAGTTGTCCAGCGTCGGCTCGAACACCAGCTTCGGCGGTGCCGCGATGACGTCCAATGGCTGCTTCAGCGAGGTGAGGAGGATCCAGAAAAAAGGAAACACGGTCCAGATGACCAAAGCCACGGCAGCCAGCGTGAGCAGGCCCACCCGCAGCAGCCGCATGGCTCGCCGCCCGCGGCTGGGACCGCCTCCGTCCGGCGCACTCATAGCTCCGTTTGCTCCGCGGCACGACGCCAGTAACGCATGAGGACGTAACTGGCGATGAAGACCATCACAAGGAGGACCATGGCGTACGCCATCCCCATACCCATCTGGTACCATTGAAACGCATAAAAGAAGGCCCGCATGTGGAGGTTCATGGTCGCATCGGCGGGTCCGCCGACAGTGGTGGCGTATATGACGTCGAAGATTCGCAGCGAATCCATGATCCGAAAGGTCGTCGCCAAAATGATAAACGGCTTGAGCAAAGGAAGCGTGATATAACGTAGAACCTCCCAGCCGCCCGCACCGTCCACGACGGCGGCCTCGTACGGCTCGTAGGGCAAGGACTGCAGACCGCCCAGAAGGATCAGGGATACGAAAGGAAGGTTCCCCCAGGTATCGATGACGAGGACCGACACCATGGCGGCGTTCACCGATCCCAGCCAGTTGACCGGACCCAGACCCACCAATCCCAGCAGGTGATTCAAGATGCCCGCCTTTGTCGAGGCCATCATCACCTTCCACATCAGGGCCGTGATGACCGGCGGCATCATCAATGGCATCAGCATCATGGCGCGCAGGACGCCGCGGCCGACGATCCGGCCGTGCAGCAGCAAGGCCACGCCGATGCCGAGCGAGACCTGGGCCAAAACGGCGACCGCCGTGTAGGCCAGCGTGAACTGAACGGAGTAGACGAACAGGGGGTCCCCCGGCATCTTGAGGTAGTTTCCGAGCCAGATGAACCGAAAGAGGTGGGGATACTGGAGGAAGTAGCTGGTGAGGCTGTAGTACACACCGAGACAGAAGGGGTAGATCATCCCGACCAGCAGGATCAGCG
>JAKPQH010000073.1 GCA_029580855.1 bacterium
CGACGGTGTATTCGCTGTCGTACGTGCGGGAATACCTGGTGAATCGGCATAGCGGGGTCATTACGGAGACGGATAAGGAGGATGAATGGGAGCGGGTGACCGGCAGCGAGCATGTTGCCGCGCCTCCGGGGGGGGTGTCGTCTATTCTTGGGCAGGTGATTGCGTGCGGGTTGTATGGCGGGCCGGGAGCGGAGACGAATCCGTATAATGGGCCGATTGACGGGGCGGTGGGGTTTGCGGAGGCGATTTTGAAGGCGACGGATGTGGGGGCGACGGAGGCGACGTTTACGCTGGGGAGCGTGGAGCCCGGGCCGGGAATCTCGCGCACCTGGGCGGTGGATTTGGTGTTTACGGCGACGTTGAGCGATCCCTACACCGCGGCGGAGGTTAAGGAAGATGCCGAAGAGCTGCTGGCGTTGTGGGATTTGGCGGATGACGCGGTGTATCCGTGGCGGCGAGATAGATTTACGACGGTGGCGCCGCTGGTGACGTATGATGAGGTGCCGCAGGCGGTGAGCCCGGATGGGGTGGCGACGAATTTCGGGGCGGCGGCGTATGTGGATGGGAACGCGGGTTACACGGGGGAAATTCTGGGGAAGCCGTTTGCGCGCGGCTGGCCGGAGGCGCGGTGGGAGGGGCAATCGCAGGTGGAGTATTTTGAGGCGCCGAATTATGGGTCGGAGCACAAGCTGGCTTACCTGGGCGCGACGGTGACGAAGGTGCGGCGGTTGTATTGGGATGAGGATGCGGGGGAATACGTGGAGGCGTTTGTGGGGGCGGCGGGGACGCATTATACCTTCGCGCGGGATGAGTATGGGGTGGGGGTGGTGACGGTGGTGGATGATCCGGAGCTGAATCCGCTGGCGTGCCAGGCGCCGCTGACGGTGGGCGGGGATGCGGTGGGGTCGTGTTTTGCGCCGCACGCGGATTTGCTGGAGGTGACGTATGATTTCTCCTGGGTGCTGGGGGGGCACTTCGATCACCGGCATGTGAATTACCAGTGGCGCGCGGCGGGGGGCGATTTTACCCAGTACCAGTATTCTGGGGCCTGGAGCGGCGGGAGCGGGGCGCTGGACCCGACGGATGCGTGCATGCCGCGGACGGCGACGCAGTGGACGGATACGGTGATGGCGGCGCAGTTTCCGCACGGGGCCTGGGTGATCTTGTTTCCGGGCGGGGATTTGTGGCTGCAGAAGTACGCGGAGATCAAGTTGCCCTGGAAGTCGCAGAATTGGTTTGGGCCGTGTGGCGGCGACCGGGATTTGGCGGCGTATCCCGATGCCTGGCCGATTGAGGGGGATCGGGGGTGCGAGTTTGCGGAGGATGGCGGGACGGTGACGGTGACGCTGGAGCGGGCGGCGGAGTATCTTCGGGCGGGGGACAAGGTGGATTTTACGACGCGCGACGGGCTGACGGTGGATGACAACGGCGGGAGCGGCTACACGGTGACGGGCGTGGACGGCGGGACGTTCACGTATGCGGGCGCGGCGCCCGGCGCTGGGTATGTGCGGGTGAAGTCGCATGGGGCGCCGGGGTTCTGGTGGCATGATGCGGATGGGAAGGGGAGTTTTTCGCTGGTGCGGCATCGGTTTGATTTTCGCGCGACGCCGAATGATCCGGGGACGGCGGAGGCGATTATCCGGGACTGCTTGCAATTTGATCGCTGCTGGCCGGCGGTGATGTGTTTGAGCCCGAATTATGATGAGGAGGATGAGGAGCCGATTGACGCTTTTCCGCATGGGCGGACGTTTGGGTTTGGGAATGTGACGCTGGATGGGCGGTGCGGGAGCCGGTGGTCGGCGTTTTTTGTCCAGGCGATGGTGGATTTGTGGTGGCAGGCGCCGGATCTCGAGCCGTCCGGGGAGGAGGATGAGGAGTATCCGGGTTATGCGGTGGAGTATGAGGAGGATGACGGGGGTTGCCGCGCGGATGCGCCGCCGAAGGTGATTTGGCCGCATCGGCCGTTGGTGGAGTGCCTGGAGGTGCGGCCGGCGAATTGGTATCCGGCGGGGGCGGCGCTGGCGCCGACGTACGCGGAGCACACGACGGAGCCGGTGTATGCGGCGCTGCAGCCGGTGGGCCCGGCGGAGCGGCCGGCGGTGCCGAATGAGACGCCGGAGATTCTGACGCCGTGGCTGGTTTGGCTGGCGATGCAACATTGCGTTTGCCAGGAGGGGCGGTTTGCTGCGGATGGGGTGACGGCGCTGCCGAAGGGGTATCGGTATCTGGGGTATGAGCATGTGATCGGCGCGCGGATGTGCGGGGCGGAACCGGGATGAGGAGGGTGATTGATTTGAATGCTCCGCCCGGCGCGCGGGGGCGGCCGCGGGCGGCGGGGACGGGGTTGAATCCGGCGCGGCCGGCGTTTCTGGCGGCGCGGGAGGCGGCGTGCCGGGGGTGCGAGCACCTGGTGGTGGAGGATTTTACGGAGCTTTGCGGGCGGCGGCGGGAGTGGGGGTGCCTGGGGAAGGCGCGGTGGCGGGCGGCGCTGGAGTGTCCGACGGGGCGGTGGTGAGGCGGTGGGGGACGGTTGACCGGGTGGCCATTGTATGGCCGCGAGCAAAGAAGAGATTACCGAACGGGCGCAACTGGTGCGCATTCACGAGGCGAATTGCCGCATTGAGTATCCGACGGCGGCGGAGCTGAATTTCCGGCTGGCGGTGATGAAGGCGCTGGCGAAGGGGCTGGGGCTGAGGGAGCTGCGGGCGCTGGAGATCACCGGCCCGGTGACGGCGGCGCCGGAGCGGCCCGCGCCCGGGCGGAAGCCGGGAGAGCGATAGAATGAGGAGCATGATGAAACGAATAATTCTGACGTGCCTGGCGGCGGGGCTGCTGGGGCTGGCGGGGCTGGGGGAGGAGGCGGGGACGCATGTGCAGTTTGATTTTTACAACGCCGCGCTGGCGCCCCAAGGGGCGCGGGGGCTGGCGGTGTTTCCGGAGCTGATTGACGCGGCGAATCCGCTGGGGCTGACGACGCATGACCGGATTTACCGGAGCACGAGCGCGGGGGGGAGTGTGGTGATCAGCAACCTGGTGTGGGGGGATTACCGGGTGGAGTTTTACGGGCCGACGATCACGACCACGAATTGGTTCAGCGTGCCGGCCACGAATACTGGCGCGCTGCTGAACGTGACGAACCTGATCCGCCAGGCGCATGCCTGGCAGGGGCGGCACGCGGCGACGTATGGGCCGTGGAATTTGCTGCCGGGATCGAATGTGGTGTTCAGCACGGGGCCGGGGGTGACGTATGTGAATGCGACGGGGGATGGCGGGTGGACGGAGGCGACAACCGCAACGGGCTGGAAGCTGGTGGAACCGGAGTATGCGGGCGGAACGAACACCTTTGCGCCCGTGTACCAGTTGACGCAAGGGAACGGGATTGTGGTGAATCCGGTGACGACCGCCGTCGGGAGCGGCCTTTACACC
>JAKPQH010000074.1 GCA_029580855.1 bacterium
ACCCGAAACCTCCCCGTCGTGCTGCTCTACCCGGGCGAGCGCCGGGACCAGACGGGCCTGTCCTTCATGGGCGTCTTCGACGCCGACCGCGACTATCGGCCGCGCATCTACCCCTGAGCATTTCGCCATGCAGATCCGAGAGCTGTTCGCCGCCGACGTCACCCGCGACATCCCGCCCGTGGTCTACTTTCACGAGCAGAGCCCGGAGATGGTCCGGGCGGAGGTGTCGGAGTACATCATCACCGGCGGCTTCCCGGAGGGGGATCCGCGCGCCCGCCGCTACGCGGCGAGCGGGGGTGCGGGCGGGGGCGCTGGCGGCGGCGGCATCCACGAACAGTTCGTGCACTTGCTGCGCGGCGTTACCCGGGAGCTATCGAAGAAGGGCGGCCCCGAGCTGCCGGCGGCGTGGATCTCCGGCTTCTACGGCTCGGGCAAGTCGTCGTTCACCAAGCTGCTGGGCCTGGCGCTCGACGGCGTGGCGCTCCCCGACGGCACCCCGCTGGAGAAGGCGCTGCTCGCTCGGGACGACTCGCCGCTCCGGCAGGAGCTGGTGGACGCCTGGCAGGAGCTGCGGTCGAAGGTCGAGCGCCCGATCGCGGTCGTCTTCGACATCGGCGGCGTGGCCCGGGACGACGAGCACATCCACTGCGCGGCCCTGCGGCAGCTCCAGGTGCGCCTCGGCTACTGCTCGAAGAGCAACCTCGTGGCCGACCACGAGCTGCGGCTGGAGAAGGACGGTGAGTGGGACCGGTTCCTCGCCCTCGGGCGCCAGGTGCTCGGCAAGGACTGGTCGGTGGCCAAGGAGGAGGAGCAGGCCGACGACCACTTCTCGCACGTGCTGCACGTGATGAACCCCGACCGGTACCGCGATCCCGTGAGCTGGCTCGACAGCCGCGCCGGCGCGCGCACGGGGGCGGGCACCAGCGTGCGCGAGGTGGTCGATGCCATCGAGGCGATGATGCGGCTCCGCGCCCCGGGCCGGCGGCTGTTCCTCGTGATCGACGAGGTGTCGCAGTACGTGCTCCTCGCCCTCACGCTGCAGTTCGGCGCCGTCTCAGCCGAGCGCTGCTGGGACCAGCTCCGCCGCGTGCCGGACTTCTCCGGCATCGACCGGAGCGAGTTTGACGCGGTCGTCGCCCACATGCTCCGTGAGGACTACCTCTTCGAGTCGGGCGGGCTCCTCTCGATGGGCGAGCAGGCCGAGCGGGTTTTCGGCAAGAAGAACTTCCTCGAGCTGTACGCCGTCTTCAGCTCCCCCGTGCTGTTTCGGGTCGTCACCCCCACCGGACGCGAGATCGGCTCCCTCGAGCAGGGCTTCGTGGACCGGCTGGTCGAGCAGATGTCGTCGTTCCTCCTCGGCGGCCGGGCCTGGGCCGTGGAGCACGTGAACCACAAGGACCGCGTCGTCGTCGTCAAGGACGCCCCCCGCGGCCAGAAGCCCTCCTGGGGCGGCTTCATCCCGCAGATGCTCGGCCCCGAGCTGTGCCAGCGGATCCGCCAGATCCACACCGAGACCACGCGCTACCCCTACGTCAGCGAGCAGGCCCACGCCGTCATCGACGCCGCCCGCGGTGATCTCGGCGATCTACTCCGCCGCCCGGGGCCGGCCGTGCAACTCGACGACCGCGCTGCGCGGTGGTGGACGTTCGCGGGAGGGCGCGTCAACCACACGCTGAAGTACGGGCTCGAAATCCTCGAAGGGTGGCGGGTGGTGGCGGACAACTTCCAGCTGCGGACCGAGGGGGACGGCGTGAGCCACGACACGGTGCGGCGAGCGATCGACAAGCTCGCCGACCCCGCGTGGTGGCGCGACCCGGCGACGGAGCGGGCGATCCTGGCGAGGCTGCCGGAGTACAGGCTGAGCAAGTTTCAGCGGTGTCTGCCGGAGAGGTACGGGGTGGAGGTGGTGGGGGCGTATTTGCTCGACCTCGGTGGGGCGGGGGTGGCGGCGCGTGCGCAGGTCGTGGCACAGTCAGTTGGCGAGGGGGGGCGTCGTCGTTGAACCTCAGCTTGGATACGTCGCTAGGCAGCGAGGATCCCGTCCCGCACGGA
Organism: bacterium; assembly: GCA_029580855.1. GTDB lineage: Bacteria > Methylomirabilota > Methylomirabilia > Methylomirabilales > 2-02-FULL-66-22 > 2-02-FULL-66-22. Next base: position 2,053 of record JAKPQH010000074.1, read on the forward strand.
CCCCCGCGCGCTCCAAGGATAGGCTGCGGACTTCCTCGATCGCCCCGGGGAGCCAGTTCTCGCTGGGCGGACCGGCGCCACTGAAGATCACGTCGCTGGCCGTTGCCCCAAGTGCTCCCATGATACAATGCGCACTATGGAATGGCGGCCGGTTCAGGACAGCGCGCGTATTCACGGTGGGAACGCATACGTCGACCACGTCATTGCTGATACGGGTGAGCACGGTGCCAGGAAGACCCTGAAGGAAACAAGCTTTCATCGCTACGACAGGTTTCGTCGAGAAGTCAGGGTCGCTGGCACTCTTTCCCACGAGCATCTTTGCCCCGTCATCGATTCCTATCTACCGGCGGAGCCGTCAGCCCAGGCGCCTCCGTACTTCGTCATGCCGTGGCACGACGGCGGCACGTTGCATGATCGCGTCCAGCGACGCGAATACGCCGGCAACCTGCCTGCCGCTGCGGCGATGCTACTGCCGATCGTGGAAGCCTGCCTATATATGCACGAAAATGGCGTCTACCATCGCGACATCAAGCCGAAAAATATCCTATTTGCGAGCCCGGCTTGCCCAAGACTGGCCGATCTGGGCCTCTGCTACGCGGCAGACGATGCAAGGCTGACCGCAACCCTGGAAATGGCCGGGAGTCAGCTCTTCATGGCTCCAGAGTACTGCGCAGGCCGAGTCGCCGGCTCGGATCATGCCCTCGCTGATGCCTTCTCGTTTGGCAAGACCCTTTGGGCGATGTTGGCAGGGCGAGACCCACTGCCCGGGCCGATCCTGCCCTACGCGGGGACCAATTTGATGGCAGAGTTCGGGGAAAGTTGTCGAGATGCGCAAGCGCTCACACAGGCACTGACCGCGTATGAGCCCGGCGCAAGGCTTCCCCTAGTTGACCTAGCCGAAAGCTTGCGCGCGCTGCGTCCTGGCGCCTCGAAGACGGCCGATTCGCCAAGAATCGGCGGGGCCGAGGTTGTTCGCCTTCTGAACCGATTCGTCGAAACTGATGTCTTGCACAACGAGGAGGGGCGTGCCCAGGCACAGACCATAGAGCGACTCAAATCGGCGCGAAACATCCTTCAGTCCGTCGAAGTTGCGGTGCGCGCAGACGGTGACATCCTGAGGCTGCTTGACGAGTTCGGGCGGCAGAGTGGGGAAACGCACGATGCCGAATCAAGCTTCGGATTTCACATTACGAGTCCAAGATTGGAGAACGGTACTCAGCCTGGCGAGCACGTCCAGTTGGCGTCTCAGCTTGGGTTTGAGTTGCCCAAGAGCGTAGCCTTGGAGCTTGTTCTCTCGCCGACCTCTCGGCTTGTACAACGAGTACCGATGGTGATCGCGATCTGGTCCCTGGCTGTTCCTGATGATTCGCCATATGTTGAGGCGCGAGCCTACGTCTATTCTCGTTCCAATGCGGTCGGGTTTCCATGCCGAGCCGCCACGCCAGGCATTGCGTTCAAGAAGCACATTGAGAACGTTGCTTTGCGGGAGGAGTTCGTCGGATCCGTGCCCCGGCAGGTCGCGCAGTTCTTGGGCCATGTTGATTTAGTGAGGAGGACATATCTGACTGTACGTTAGGAGGAACAGAATAGGGCGACAGGATGATCCCCGATGACCGCTGATGAGACGTCAACAATGGTCAGCGGACGTCAGCAAGTCGCCCTCCATTGTCAACATGGGCGAGGATGCCGTGATCTGGCTCGACCCGGGCCGCGCCCATCGCCGCTACGCCAAGACCCCGGCGCGGTCCTGCGGAGTCCCGGGCCGCGGGTCGCAGCCGCGGCGCTCCGGTTCGTCCCGGCCACGGGGGAGGGGGTCCCGTCGATGATCCCCAGCGGCAGGATGAACCCGGTGGTGATCACCACCGCCACACCGCCGACCCGAAACCGCCGTCCATGCCGAAAACCATTTCTTTGCGACGGGTGGTTGGGCCTGGGGCCAGGTGGGTGCCGGCAGTGCCGGTGACGGCACCGGTGCCAGGCACGGAGTCGCCCTCGGCCGCGTCAGCCCCAGCAACCACGAAGTGCTTGCCGCCGCCCACCGGGAGGCCGCATAGTCAACCTGTCCACCGTACGGGGGGAAGATCACGGTGAGGGCGAGCGCTCGCCCGTGCCCGGCACCCTGCGGGCCCATGACCGCCTGCCGGTGACCCTAGCGCCGCACGTGAACGGTCAGTGGGTTTCCGCCGGGCTCCTCGGCGTCGCGGCGGCAGCGCACCGCCCCTCCCGCGAGTACCGCCTCGCGCAGGACGCCGGCACCGGCGCGTCGCTGTTCGAGCCGGTCGCGGCGCCGCCCCGGGGCGGAGCCTCTGCCGCGTCCCGTGGCGACCCCCGAGCGGCCGTCACGGCCCCCGGCCAGGCTCTCCGTGTGGGTTCCAGCGATGGCCGCCGTCCTGGGCACCGGCGGGGCCCCCGCGCTCACCCGACGTCCCCGCAGTGACGTAGGGCGCGGACAGGACGGGGGCTCGGGCCGACGACCGGGTCGAAAGCCTCCGCTCGACTCTGAGGCGTCCGCGGTCGGACGGTACGATCATCCGCGCCGCGAGCTGCCCCCGCGTGGCACGTCGGGAGACGGCCCCGCGGGCTCCCTCCGGTCGCGCGCGGGGGGACCCGCTCGGGCTCGACGCGGCCGTCGAAGTCAAAGGCTCCCTCCGGTCGCGCGCGGGGGGACCCCATCGCCACCGGCTTCGCTGCTGGCGCCCGGGGCTCCCTCCGGTCGCCCGCGGGGGGACCCGCGTCCAGGTCGCAGACGCAGGCATAGGGCAGGCTGCCTCCGGTCGCGTGCGGGGGGACCCCCAAGCGTCGGCTCTGCCGCCGCGGGGGTCCAAGCGCAGGCGCGGATCGGCGCGATGTTTCGTGCCCTCCACGCGGGATCGATTCGTTCGACGCGGACGAGTAAGCTCCGGCCGTGGTCATTGCTCGCTACGTTGACCTCGATCGGCGCTTCGCTCCCGTGGCGGCGGTCGACGAACTCGATCCCGACTACTCTCTCGCTCTCCTCCGACCTTGGATCCCTCTGAACCAACCCCGCCGCCACCCGCGCCCAAGGCGAGGCTCCACCCACGAGCCCGCTTACGGCGTCAGCGCTGAGCGGTTCCACCGGCGCGGCCGTCGCGTGTTCGCCTCGCTCGGCCGCGCTCGATCCCGACCGCCACGGCCGCCGCTTCCGAACCCCCAACGCCCGTCGCGGTGGCGGCATGACCCTGCACAGGCTCTCCGGCCGCTACCGGCACCGACCTCGACGATGTTCGTCGACGCCGCGCCCGATACGAGGCACCCTCAGGGCGGTCGTTTCAGCCGGCTCCTCTGGCTGCATGATGCTGCAAATCAGGTGGCTGCATGCCCCTGCAACCTGGCATCGTACCTCTGGGTTTACCGTTTTGGTTACCGTGTCGTGTAAGAATTGCTGACATAGAGAGAGATAGAAAAGGGGTCACGATGAGAATAGGACAATATTCGAAGAGGCTACTGATTCATTCTGGTACTATATTGGGCATTTCTTTGGTTGCATTCGGTTGCGCTCCAAGTGACGAAGACATAAATAGGCTGCATCTCAAGTATCAGCTGAGTCAAGACGAAGAGAGCTATGAAGCTCTAGTAAAGGCCCTAAAACGTGCAAACTGCGACCAGTTAGGGAGGTATGTGAGGAACGCTAAGGCGCAAGGGCAGCGTAGGGATAGCTTCCTAGGCGACTATGGGACGGATCTGGGGGGTGAACACGAAAAGCACATAGATGCCGCAGAAGCGATTGTGGAGAAGAAGTGCAAATGATGCGCCTGGTAGTCTCTGGGCCTTACAGAAGCCACTGGCCGAAATCCCAGCATCAGTGCTCGATGCTGGCTCGCGTAACGCGGATCTCGTAACCTGGAGCCCCGGCCAGTGCGTTTGAACGCCTTGGCCTCGAACGTGATCGGGCGCGCGGTGGTGGGCTACGCGGAGGGGGCGATGTCGAAGCTGCCCTTCGTGCGCCTGGTCTGCGGTTCGATCCGGGACCTGTTGCACGACTTCGTGGGCAACCGACCGGGCTTCGACCGCCCGGTGGCGATCACGCTCCTGCCCGGCAGCGCGCGCGTGCTCGGCTTCTTGACCCGCGACGGGCTCGGCGCCCTGGGACTCCACGACCACGTCGCCGTCTACGTGCCGCAGAGCTACAACCTCGCGGGGAACCTGGTGGTCGTGCCGCGCGCGCAGGTCGAGCCGCTGGCCGTGACCAGCACCGAGGTGCTGGCGCTCATCGTTTCCAGCGGGGTTTCCGGGATCGGGGTCGAATCTCCACTGTCCCAGCCCCGGCCGTCCCGGCGGAGCATCACCCAGACCTTCCTCGGCATGGGGCCGCACAGCCGCCCCTGACCCGGTGAACCTGCGCCCGGGCCGCCCCTGGGTCAGGGGCGGCGAGATTGCCGATGCTGACCCTGGCGCGGGTGCCGAGCTGCCCGCACAATCGACACGGGCGGGCATGAACAGGCACGCGCTCGTCGACGCGGTCGTCCAGCGGATCACGGTGGGTGACCCGGAGGAGGTTTCGATCATGGTTCGTCTTCACTCGAGACGGTCCGGCTCACTGGTTCTCCTGGGTCTCTGGCTTCTGATCGCGTGCGGCGGCGGCGAGGACGGCGGCGACGACGCGGTCGCCTCGGGCGGCGCGGCGACGGGTGGCGTGAGCAGCGGTGGCGCGAACAGCGGCGGCGCGAACAGCGGCGGTCGTGGTGACGCGGGCGACGAGAGCGAGGGTGGTGCCGCGACGGGCGGCAACCCCGCGACCGGCGGCGCGACCACGGGCGGCAACCCCGCGACCGGCGGCGCGGCCACGGGCGGCAGCCCCGCGACCGGCGGCATCGGCACGGGTGGCGACCCCACGATCGGCGGTGACGACGGC
>JAKPQH010000075.1 GCA_029580855.1 bacterium
ATCGCGCTCGCCGGATGAAAACCGCACCCGGGATCGTGCCAGAACTCCATCATGCCCTGATTCCTTTCCTGAGAAGTTGTCCCTGCGCGGAGGCCGCCGCGCCCGCAAACCCGACAAAACCGCGCCCCCCGGCGGATCGAAACCCGGGCCGGACGGCTGTTTTAGTATAGCGGCGGCTTCCCCCCTGTGCAACCCGATTCCAAGATTCTGTCATAACTGCGGAAATCCGGGGAAAAGACCCGCCGCGGAGCTGTTGAGAAACTCCCTCCAGCTTCCGTTTTCCGAGTTCAGTTCTCATGCGGCGGCCCCCGCCGGGAATGTTGGCATGATTTTTCCGGAGATGGTGTTTCGGAGGCGTCAGGAGGGCTCCTATGGCCCTCCAGAGCGCGCAAAACGCCCCCGCACACTTCTTGAGGTTCATCACTGCGGCGGTCAGGTAGGCCTGGATGCGCACATTGTCCAGTCCCCGACGCGCGGCGCGTCGCAGTCCGTGCCGGGTCTTTGCCTGTCCGTGCGTGCCCTCGACCAGCCATCGGTGGCGCCGGTAGCGCTCCCTTGTCGCGGCGTCCCATCCCTTCTCCTTGCGGCGACGCGCCCGGAGAAGCGCGGGGTATCCGTCCACGATGAAGACCTGCCGGACGCGCGCCGTGGGGGACAGGCACCGGTCCCGCATCGGGCAGCCCCGGCAGTCCGCCACGCAGGCCCGGTACCAGGTGCCCGTGTCCGCGCGGTCCCGGGAGCCGCGGCGCAGCGTGTTGCCCGCAGGGCAGACCACGCGGCCGTTGTGTTCGTCGTATTTGAAGCGCCGCGCCGGAATGCGCTGTGTCCCCGCGGCTCTGCGCGCGGTGCGGGCGGGGGGGATCACCGCGTCCGTCCCCGCGCGCTCCAACGCATCGTAGTTTTCCGCCCAGGCGTACCCCGCGTCGCAGGTGACCACCTGTGTCGGAACCCCCGTCCGCTCCCGCACCCGCGCAAGCTGTCCCTCCAGTTCCGCGCCCTCGCTGCGCTCGCCCGTCGTCACCTCCACGTCCACCACCACCCCGTTGCTGTCCTCCACCGCCGTGTGCTGCTTGTACGAGGGCTCCAGGTGGTAGCCGGCGCTCGAGGTCGCCATGGTAGCGTCGGGGTCCGTGGGGCTGTGCCGCTTTGCCTTTTCCGTTCGGGGCCGTCTGCGGCCCCGGGGCTTTTCCGGGCCGACCCCGCCCTCGTCGCCGGAAGGCTCCGGCTCCGTGTTGTCCTCCAGCACCTGGTCCGCGTGCCGCGTCACCAGGCTGTCCCAGCTCACATCCGCGCGGATCAGCGTCGCGTCCACATGCACCGTCCGCGCGTCCACCAGCCCCGCGTCCATGCACGCCCGCACCGTGCGCTCGAAGACCCGGCGGAACACCTCCACACCCCACCGCGCGCGTATCCGCGTCAGGCTGCTGTGGTCCGGGAGGGTCTCGTCCAGGCGGTATCCGGCAAACCACCGGATCGCAAGGTTCACCTGCGCCTCCCGCATCAGGCGTCGGTCCTCCGTGATCCCCTGGAAAAACCCCGCCAGCATCAGCCGCAGCGCCGACTCGGGGTCAATGCTCGGCCGCCCGTTGTCCTGGCAGTAACAACCGCGCACCTCCTCGTGGATCCACGAAAAGTCCAGCGCGCGGTCCACCCGCCGAAGCACATGGTCCGCGGGCACAAGCCCCTCCAGGCCGCCCGCCACGAAAAGCTCGCCCTGCCACCGGTCCTTTCTGGTCTGCATGCGCTACCTCCTGTAACGCTACAATCATATCATACTATAACGCCTAATGTCAAGGCCGGAGGCGCCCAATGGGGGTTTTTCAACAGCTCCACAGTCACCATTTATGTGCCTCCTCATGGGGTTTGTGCTCCGTCGGGGTGCTTGCGCCAGCCCTTTTGTCTGCCGATGGGGAGGGGGCGGACGCGCTTTTTGAGGGTATTCTCGATGGACTCGAGGAAGGATTCGCTGCCGAGGGGGCGTCCGGTGCTGGTGGCGGCGCGGAGGGCCTGGTAGCCGGGGTTGTCGTGGAGGCATGCCTCCAGGGTTGCGCGCCATTCCTCGGGGGGGACGGGGGTTTCCCACGCGGCGGGGTCGAGGACGGGGTGGGGTTCTGCGAGGCCGCAGTGGGCGGCGGCGCTGGACCAGGGGTAGTCCCAGGCGCGGGCGGTCATGCCGGCGCGGACGGGGTTGAGC
>JAKPQH010000076.1 GCA_029580855.1 bacterium
CGCCATCGCCTCAAGCCTCTTCACCAGCCCCGAGGGCAGTGGGACACCCGTCCTCAGGCGCTGCTGCCTCGTGATGTGCTCCTTCTCGCCGGGGACGTAGATGCGCTCCCGGCCCGGCTCCTTGCGCGAGTTCGCCAGGTCGCGGAGGATGTTCCCGGTCACGGAGCGGAACAGGTCGAGCGGGACGAAGCGCGTGACGTCCATCGCCAGCAGGAAGTGCCCCATCCCGACGCCGGTCACCTGCTTGAGGTACGGGCCGTTTTGGAGCGCGGCGGAGAGTATCTCGACCATTATGGCCAGTCCGTACCCCTTGTGCCCTCCCGTCTCCTCGCCTCTTCCGCCGAGCGGCAGCAGGGCGGCCCGGTCCTCGAGCATCCCCTGCAGTATGGAGGCGGGGTCGGTGAGCGGCTCCCCGGACGGGCCGACGACGAGCCCCTCCGGCAGGGGGCGTTCTATGCGTTCGAACAGCTCCACGGTGCCGCGCTGAATGATGGAGGTGGCGGCGTCGAACAGGAAGGGGAACTCCATGTCCGAGGGCGCGCCGAAGGCTATGGGGTTCGTGCCCAGCATAGGCTCCGTGCCGAAGGTGGGGCAGATGGACGGGCGCGCGTTGGTGAAGGCCATGCCTATCATGCCCTGCTCCGCGGCCATGAGGGGGTAGTAGCCGGCGAACCCGAAGTGGCTGGAGTTGCGGACCGCCACCCCGGCGATGCCGTTCTCCCTGGCCTTCCCGATGACGATCTCGTCCATGACCTTCGTGGAGACGACGTGCCCCATGCCGCCCCCGCCGTCGACCAGCGCGGTGCCGGGGCCCTCCTCGACGACCTCGATGGCGCTGGACGGGGCCTGGGTCCCGGCCTTCAGGCGCCCGACGTAGATCGACAGCCGCCCTATTCCGTGGGTGTCGATGCCGCGCAGGTCGGCCTCCAGGAGGACGTCGGCGGATATCCGCGCGTCCTCCTCCGGGACGCCGAGGCTCTCGAGCGCCTGCTCCATGAATCTCCTAAGCTCCGAATCTCCGACGTAGACGCTGTTTTCCACAGGTTGAGCGCGCATTCCTCACACTTCCCTTCATTTCTTCTCGACGCACGGCTTTCGGCGGCCGGGCATCCTTCCATTGCCGTCAATAGTGTATCATTATCGCGGGCGGTCCGCCTCCGGCACCGGTTCGAGGCGGGGCCGCCCGACCTTGAGCGGAGGGCGGGGTTGGCATTTGAAAGGTCGCGAGCGCCGCGTCGCAGTCGCAGGCGCGGCCAACCTGGACATCATGGGCTTCACGGAGGCCGCGCTGATCCCGCGCGACTCCAACCCGGGGAGGGTGGAGAGCCGGGCGGGCGGGGTGGGGAGGAACATCGCGGAGAACCTGGCGCGCCTCGGCGTGCCGGTGTCGCTTGTGACGGCGCTCGGGGACGACGCGGGGGGGAGCGCGATCCGCGCCTCCTGCGACGTCGCGGGGGTGGGGCTGGAGCACGCACTGGTGCTGCCGGAGCGCACGTCGTCCACCTACATGGCGATAATGGACGAGGAAGGCGACATGGCGCTCGGCCTGTCGGACATGAGCATCCTCGACGAGCTGACCGCCGAGCGGCTTGACGAGTGCGCGCCCCTGCTGTCGGGGGCGGCCCTCGCGGTGGCGGACGCGTGCCTGTCGGAAGGCGCGCTCGCGCGTCTGCTGGACCTGTGCCCAAGGGTCTTCGTCGACCCGGTCTCGGTGGGCAAGTGCCGCCGAATGGAGCGGCTGCTCGGGCGCTTCTACTGCGTCAAGACGAACAGGCTGGAGGCCTCCTTCCTGTCGGGCGTGGATATCGGGCCGGAGGGGAGCCTGGAGGAGGCGGCGCGGCGCATGCTGGCCCGTGGCGTGCGGAAGGTCTACATCACCCTCGGGGCGGAGGGGGCGTTTTACGCCTCCACGGAGGAGTGCGGCAGGGTCCCGGCGGTGCCGGTGCGGCCGGTGAACGCCACGGGCGCGGGGGATGCCTTCACGGCGGCGGTGGTCTACGGCGAGCTATGCGGTTGGGGGATGGAGAGGTCGGCGTGCTTCGCGTCGCAAGCCTCGGCCCTTGCGCTGGCGAGCGAAGGCGCCGTGAGCGAGACGATGAGCGTGGCGGCGGTGGAGGCCGCCCGTGCGGATTTGGATGCGGAGGAGGAGCGAGATGATTGACGACAGAGTGATCAGGGACAGGGTGAAGGCGTCCCCCGAGGTCGCGGCGGCGCTGGAGGAGGGCAGGGCGGTGGTGGCGCTGGAGTCCACGATAATCAGCCACGGGATGCCCTACCCGGAGAACGTGGAGAGCGCGCGCACCTGCGAGCGCATCATCCGCGAGGAGGGCGCGACGCCCGCGACGATTGCGATAATCGGCGGGGTGATACGCGTCGGGCTGAGCGAGGAGGAGCTCGAGCACATGGGGCGCTCGTCCGAAGTCCGCAAGGCGAGCAGGCGCGACCTGCCGATGCTGCTGGCAGGCGGCGGGGACGGAGCGACTACGGTGGCGAGCACGATGATAGGCGCGTCGCTGGCGGGGGTGCGCGTATTCGCGACGGGGGGCATCGGCGGGGTGCACAGGGGGGCGCAGCAGACCTTCGACATCTCGGCCGACCTGATGGAGCTTGCCCGCACACCGGTTGCGGTGGTCTGCGCGGGGGCGAAATCCATCCTGGACATCGGCCTGACGCTGGAGGTGCTGGAGACCCACGGGGTGCCTGTGATAGGCTTCGGCACGGACGCATTCCCGGCGTTCTACGTCCGCGACGGCGGCTTTCCGGTGGACGAGCGAGCCGACGACGTCCGCGACATCGCCCGCATCATGCGCCTCAAGTGGTCGCTCGGGATCTCGGGGGGGATCGTGGTAGCCAACCCGATCCCGAGGGAGCACGAGCTGGACCCGGCCCTGATCTCGCGCAGCATCGAGGAGGCGGTGCTGGCGGCGGAGTCCGGCGGCGTGCGCGGCAAGGAGATCACCCCCTTCATCCTGGCGAGGCTCAACGAGGCCACGCAGGGGCGCAGCCTCGCGGCGAACAAGCAGCTCGTCTACAACAACGCGCGGGTCGCGGCCAGGCTCGCGGTGGCCTACGCAGGGCTTGATCCGTATCAGTAGCCGTCCTCCCGGTAGTTTTCAGTCCCGTCCGGATTTTTCGCCGGGATTTCGGTCGAAATATCAATTTGCGCGTACGGGTCTCCCGTGCCGTCGCTGCTGTGGTATTTCGGCGTCATTATTCCTTCAGGCAGCCTCACGGGGGGGTTGAAAGCAAACCTCGACGCGTCCGCCCGGCATTGAATTATCCTGTCGGGGAAGACTCTAAGAACCATCAGGTCGAAGGAGAATACAAAGTTGCCGCTGTCTTTGTCCATCACTACCCAATCGCAGTGATTCCTGACGGAGTTGAACGCGCTTTCCACCGTGTCGTC
>JAKPQH010000077.1 GCA_029580855.1 bacterium
GCCGCGTGACGATCTCGCCCGTTTTCGTCCGGACCTTCGCCCTGATCGTGGCGTTTGCGACCTCTCCGCGCGGCAGGACCGAGACGGAGAGATCGCGTGTCACCCTTGACACCTCCTGCCCGTTCTTGATGAAGCGCGGCCCGTTCCCGTCGATAGTCCACTCCAGCACCTCGTCTTCCCAGTGCCCGCGCCAAGAGAACCTCACGGTGCTGTCGCTGTGCGCGAGCGCGTAGGTCGGCGTCACCGGCTCCGAGGCACTGCAGGGGCCGGCGATGAAGCGCAGGCCGTCCCAAGGGTCGGGCTCGTCGGGGGCGCCCGGTGTGGACGGTTCGAGCGCGCGCGTGACGGTTCTGTCGCCGATCTCCGCCGTGACCGACGGCGGACCGTTCGTTCCCGCGCCCATCAGCGCGGGGCCCCCCTGGGCCTGCTGCGCGGGCGCGGGGAAGACCGCGTTCACCCATGTCTCCATGCTGCCGCTCTCCGGCGTGGCGGTCCCGCCGCTGACGGACCACTGCGGCAGCCCCGCGATCTCCTCGCCGTCGGGCACGAAGCCGGCCGACACGGAAAAGGACGCGCTGTTGTCCGGGCCGAGGCAGATGATGTCGGGTATGTCGAGGTCGATGCCGGCCACGGTCATCTCCGTGCCGGGCGGACAGGCCGGGGCGTTGGTGGAGAGCGGGAACGTCACCGGGAACTCGTTGGTGAAGCCGTGTATGAACGTGGCGTTGTCATGGGTGATGCGCACCGTGCCCGTGCAGGGGACGGTGTTGCCGGGGTCGAGATCGACGACCGTCAGCGGGTAGCGATAGCCCGCCGCTATGGCGTAGGAGCGCTCCTGCACCCCCGAGTGCGTGATATGCCCGACGGACACGCCCGCGCGGCGCGCGGCGCGCAGTCCGTCAACCCGCACGGAGAACAGGGCCGTGCCGTAGGCCGCCCAGTCCGCATGCGCAAGGAGGGGGTTCACGCCCGCGTCCGCCTCCTCGCCGTCGGGCCGCCCGTCACCGTTGGTGTCGGGGTCGCCCGGATCACAATCCAGCGCGTACTCGTGGAAGTTGTCCAGCCCGTCCTCATCCGCGTCCAGGGCGTCGTCCGGCAGCCAGAGGCAGAGGAAGGACCGGTGCGCCGCCTCCCAGGCGTCGGGCATGCCGTCGCCGTCTGTGTCCCGCCGCCGCGGGTGTGTCCTGTTCAGGAACTCATCCAGCGCGGTCAGCCCGTCGCGGTCGTGGTCGCTGGCGGCATCG
>JAKPQH010000078.1 GCA_029580855.1 bacterium
AGGACCCACTCGTCGAAGCCGGGCCAGGTCGCCCCTTCCGCGAACAGCCAGTCCGCGGCGGCGTTGGAGGGCGGTCCCACCGTGAAAGTCCTGCCGTTCGAGCGCCTGCCCTCCCAGTCGTACACGCAGACGCTCCCCGTCCTGGCGCCGGAGGGAACCCGGACCCGGATGCGCCGGTTGGACCAGGTGACCACCTTCCCGGAAGCGCCGCCCTGGAAGCCGACCCGCGCCGATCTGCGGCAGGCGCCCAGGTTGTCGCCCTCGATTGTAACGGCCTGGCCGGGGCCGCCGACCAACGGGGTGACCGAGGAGACCCTGGGCGCGGAGTCCCTGTCGGACATGTGCCAGGCCTCCCAGACGTGGTTCTGCACGAAGCCGTAGCTGAGCCAGATCCGTCCGTTCCCGTTCCACCGGGGCCCCCAGGAGTTGATTACCAGGAACCCTCCCCGCCCCGGCCCCCCGGCGTTGTCGTCGTACCCGGCGACGAACACCGCGTGTCCCCCGAGTGTCGTGTCGGAACCCGGGTGGTCGTAGTACGGAGAGGCAGGGTTGGAACCGTAGCCGGGGAAGTCCGAGTATATCGGGATGCCCATGACGAGGGGGTTGCCCGCGTTGATCCAGGCTTTGAGGCCGCTAACGGCGTCGGGGTCCTTCCTGCCCTTCAGGAAGAACCATCCCCAGTCCCCGGAAATCCGGTACTGCTCCGCCTCGGCGTACGTCGCGGCGTCCGGCCGTCTCGCGAAACCGGCGCCGTCGTACGGGAACTGCGCCCAGTCCGTACACCCGTAGTTCTCCATGAACTTCATGGCGTTATCGATGCTGGTGGGGTTGTCGCCTCCGCCGTTGATGCCGTTCCAGACGAACTGCGGGCTCATCTGGTATCTCCTGTCGGCGAGGTTCCAGGTGGGATGTTCTCTCTTCTCGTACCAGGACTTCGCGTAATAGCCGGTCGCCCACCCCACACAACTCTGGTACGGCCCCTGGTTCCCGATCGGGGGAACGGAACCCGAGAGGTCCACCGAGGCCGACGGCGCCCCCGCGCCCCCGGCGAGGTAACGCCGCGCGTCGAACCGCCGGGCCTGCTCCGCCCGCGAGGGAACCAGGCCCATGCCGGGGCTCTTCTCCGGTCCCGGGCCTGAAGGCGCGGCCGCGGCTGCCGGCAGACAGCCGAGGAGCGACAGCGCGCACGCCAGGCACACCGCCAGGGCGGTTTCGGTGTTTCTTCTCATGCCGCGGTTCCTTTCAGGGGCGAAGCGCCCTGCTGCCGGTGCTGCTTCAAACGGCGGGGCGCGCTCCTCATCGTACGAAACCCGGAGTTCCACGGACAACCCGTAAGACGCGCCGGCGCCGGTGTTTGTTTGCGCTCCCCGGGGTCGCGATGGGGGTCGGCTCAAACGAAAGTCACCGCGACGACTCCCCCGGGCCGGTCCTGGCCGCGCTTCAGGGAGCCGGCCCCGGCGAGAACTCAGAGCAGGTCCCTGTTTGTCTGGTAGACCCAGCCGCTGAGGACGGCCACCACGGACCCGTCGTCCCTGCGCACTTCCATGTCGTAGTTGACGGCCCGCCCGCCGCGGCCCGCCTGCCGGGCTTCCGCCTCAAGGTAAGCCGTTTCGCCGGCGGGCGCGAGGAAGTCGACGTTCACGCTGATGGCCGCCGCCATTGAGCCCCAGGAGTTCGAGGCGGCGCTGAAAGCGACATCGGCCAGGGAGAAGATGGCCCCGCCATGCACGCCCCCGTTGAAGTTCATCATCTCGTCGCGCACCGGCATCCTGACGACGCAGTGCCCGTCCTCTACCAGCACGAACTCAACGCCCAGGAAAGCGGCGTAGGCGTCGGACTCGAACTTCCTCAGCAGGCGATCGTCCATGTGCCCGGCTCAACATCCCGTCTTCTGCTCGCGCCGCAGCGCCCAGGCGACCAGGCGACCGGCCAGCTCGAACGGGAGCGGCGCCAGCGGCTTGAACAGGTAAACGGGCCACATGATGAACGGGATTATCATCTTCCTGTTCTTCTTGATGCCCTGGACCGTGAGCCTGCTGACCGTTTCCGGTTTCGCCGCGGTCGCCATCAGGAGCTTCATGCCCAGGCGGACCATCAGCCCGCCGGTGATGGAATCGTAGAACGGGGTCCTGACGATACCCGGGTACACCGCGCTGACGCTGACACCGCTCATGTAGAGCTCGTACCGCAGCGCCTCGCTGTACCCGTCGACCGCGAACTTGGTGGTGGCGTAAGGCCCCCAGGTGGGGACCGCGAAGAACGCCTGACCGCTGGAGACGTTCACTATGTGCCCGCTCCCGCGCCTGACCATCGCCGGCGCGAACGCCTTGACCATGTAGATGATGGACCACAGGTTGATGTCCAGGAGCCTCTTCCACTCCTCGAACGAGGTGTCCAGCGTGAAACCCATGTGGGCGATGCCGGCGTTATTGACGAGGATGTCCAGGCCGCCGTACCTGGCGTTTATAGTATCGGCCATGCCCTTGATCTGCTCCCAGTCGGTCACGTCGGCGCAGAACGTCTGGCACTCGACGCCCAGGGTCTCGACCTCCCTGGCCACGCTCCCGAGGGCTTCGCCGCAGATGTCCACGAGAATCAGGTTCGCTCCCTCGCGGGCCAGTTCGAGCGACGTCGTCCTGCCCATTCCGCTGCCGGCACCGGTGACCAGCGCCCATTTGCCGGTGATGTCTTTTCGAGCCATCTCGCCCCCCTGGTCCGTCGGATGTTCGGCCGCCGCGATTATATATCAACCGGGGGCGGGGCGTACGGTGGCGCGGCGGCGGGAAATGCGGCGATGGGCGGAGCGGCGTGCGGCCGGGTGAGGGCGGCCGAGCGGGTGTTTGTCTCGCGGTTGCACGTCCGCGTCACGCGATCCTGCCGCCCCTTCCGGCATCGCCGGCAGCCGCCCCTCCGCCATCTCCTCCAGGCGCCCCCCTCTGGTATATAGTATCGGGTGGATGGGCGGGTGGCCCGCCCCGGAAAGGAGAACTGCGCGCGATGGACCCTGCCCGCGACATCGACGGCCTCTGCGTCAACGCGATCCGCTGCCTGGCGATCGACGCTATCGAAAGAGCGAAATCGGGCCACCCGGGGGCGCCGATGGGGCTCGCCCCTGTGGGCTACGTCCTCTGGACCCGGTTCCTGCGGCACAACCCCGCCGACCCGCGCTGGCCGGGCCGCGACCGCTTCGTGCTCTCGGCGGGGCACGCCTCTATGCTCCTGTACGCCCTGCTCTACCTGACCGGCTACGATGTGAGCCTGGATGACCTGCGGGAGTTCCGCCAGATGGGCAGCATCACCCCCGGGCACCCCGAGTTCGGGGTCACCCCTGGCGTCGAGGTCACCAGCGGCCCCCTGGGGCAGGGGCTTTCCACCGCCGTCGGAATGGCGCTGGGCCGGGCGATCACCGCCTCGCGCTTCGAACGCGACGGCCGCGGCCTTTTCGACTACAACGTGTACGCCATCGCCAGCGACGGGGACATGATGGAAGGGGTGACCTCCGAGGCGTCTTCACTCGCGGGGCACCTGGGGCTCGGCGGCCTGGTGTGCGTGTACGACGACAACCGGATAACCATCGAGGGTTGCACCGATCTTTCCTTCAGCGAGGACGTGGCCGCCAGGTACTCCGCCTACGGGTGGCACGTCGCCCCGTTCGTCGAGGACGCCAACGACCTCGACGCCCTCTCCGCCTCCATCGAGGAAGCGCGCCTCGAGACCTCCAGGCCGAGCCTGGTGGTGGTGCGCTCGCGCATCGCCTGCGGGAGCCCGAACCTGGAGGGCAGCGAGAAATCCCACGGGGCGCCGCTGGGGCCCGAGGAAGTCCTCCTGACCCGTAAGAACCTCGGCTGGCCGGAGGAGGGGGAGTTCCACGTCCCGGACGCCGTCCTCGAGCACATGCGCACCGCCCTGGAGAAGGGCGCCCGCGTCCAGGGCGAATGGGAGGCGCGGTTCGAGGATTACCGGCGGCAGCACCCTGAGCTGGCAACGGAGTACAGCAGGGTCGCGGACGCGCGCCTCCCCGCCGGGTGGGAGAGCGCCCTGCCGGAGTTCGAGGCCGGGTCGAAGTTGGCGACGCGGTCGGCCTCCGGGCAGGTCCTCCAGGCGCTCGCCGGGGCGGTGCCCGAGCTCATCGGCGGGTCGGCCGACCTCGGTCCTTCCAATCAGACCATCATCAAGGAAGCCGGGAGCATCCGCAGGGACGATTTCTCCGGGCGCAACCTGCACTTCGGAATCCGCGAGCACGGGATGGCCGCGGTGATGAACGGCATGGCGCTCAGCGGGGGGCTTATCCCCTACGGCGGCACTTTCCTGGTCTTCGCCGATTACATGCGGCCGGCGATCAGGCTCGCGGCGCTCATGGGAGTGCACGTGGTCTACGTTTTCACCCACGACAGCCTGGGGGTCGGCGAGGACGGGCCGACCCACCAGCCGGTGGAGCAACTGGCCGCGCTCCGCGCCATACCGGGCCTGGTGGTGATCAGGCCCGGCGACGCCGCC
>JAKPQH010000079.1 GCA_029580855.1 bacterium
CCCGCGACGTGCGCGGAGACCGAGACTCGGCCGAGCTAATCAAGCGCGTGCAGGAGCTGGCCGAATCCGTGCGGCAGATGCGCGGCGACACGGCGAGCACGGCCACGTCGACGCGCGAGACCGTGCTGGAGTTGCGGACGCTCGGCTCACCCGTAGTTTTCGAGATGTGATATGGCAATCGTTTGGGTGCGCGAAGATCCGGAGAGCGGCGGCGGCGACGCTGATATCGAGGGGCGATCCTACGAGCGAATTTTCTTAGTCCTCACGGACACGGTGGCGGACGGGCCGAAGACCGTATCGGAGGCAGTCGACCCGCAGACGGGCCTGGCCGTGCCTGGTGCGCTGACCGTGTTCGCCAAGGGCAACGAAACGGACTACGGGGCCGTTTGCACCAAGCAGCGATGCCAGAGGAATCGCCAGAACCCGAAGCTCTGGCGGGTGACTTGCACATTCACCATGCTTCGCTCGGAGAGCGGCACGTGGCCCGGCGGCAGCATCGATCTGACGTTCGCACTGCCGGGCGTGCGGATGTGGTGGGTAGGATACCAGGAGGCGGTCGACAAGGACATTCACGGCGCGCCGATCGCCAACAGTGCGGGGCAGCCGTTCAAGCCGCGCGAGGAAGTGACGCGGTACCGCCTGGCGATCGAGGTGACCCGATCGGTGCGCTACTACAGCCCGGCCACGTGGGCCGCCTACGGCGGGGCCGTGAATGCGGACTACGCCTGGGGGATGCCTCCGGGGACGCTCTTGATGGTGGCGCCGCCGGGAGGCAATCGCCGCGTGGACCAGATCGGGACCTATTACGAAATCCGCATGGAAATCCACGTGAACCCAGACGGCTGGAAGCGTGAGCGGCTCGACCAGGGCACGCACCGCCTGGCCACGGCCGACGGCGGAATTCCATCGTACTCGACGCCCGCTGCGGGCGTGGGGTGGATTACGGATGCGACGGGCGCGCCGGTCGTGCACGACGTGCTGCTCGACGGCGCTGGGCTGCCGCTGGAGATCACCAATCC
>JAKPQH010000080.1 GCA_029580855.1 bacterium
CCTCGAAGAGGACCCGCCCCCACTCCTGGTCCTTGCCCACCAGGAAGCTCCCCGGAAGGCGCGCCGTCCCGTCGTCCGGCTCCTCCGCGCGCTCCCAGGGGGCGTCGGAGTCGAGCCGGGCCACGGACCTCTTCAGGCGCCCCAGCACCGCGGCCCGGGCGCGCGAGAATACGGCGTCCTCCCCGGCAAAGACGTGGTATTCGCCGCTGCGCAGGTCGAACTCCAGGCGCGCGCCCCCGTCGGCGCGGTCCCCGGCGCTCAAGCGGTTTTCCAAGCTCACACCTCCCGCCGGGCCGCTTCGGACAGCACCGCCCTGACCGCCCCCGCGCACATCTCCAGCGTCCTGTCCCCGGAGCCCGGGACGTCCGCCAGGTGCACGTCCATCTCCATCATGTCCAGGCCCGCGAGCCGCATGCCGCGCGAGAGTCCCTCGCGGGCGACGGCCGCGGACAGGGCGACGACCTCGTCCGCTTCCAGCCCGATGGTGTCCAGGAAGCGCACGGCCCCGACCGCTTCCCCGGCGCCGATGTCCGCGTCTATCGACAGGTAGAACGAGGAGCACTCCAGGCCGGCCGCCGCCTCCGCGGCCGCCGCTTCGGGCCCCACCGACCTCACCCGCCGCCTGGAGATTATCTTCACCCCGCGCTCCAGGAGCCCCTGGTACTCGCGGCGGAACGCTTCTATCGCTGGGGCCTCTTCACCGCCCCCGGCATCGTCGGGAAGCTCCGAGGGCCCCAGGACCACCACGTTCTCCGGGGCGACGTCCCCCCGCTCGAGGACCCCCAGTATCCAGGAACCGCACGAATAGACGTCCGGCGCGTCCTCCCCGCCGGCGCGGTCCCCGGCGCCCTGGAGCGCCGCCCTCCTCACCGAGGCGGGGATGGCGTCAAGGTGGCTGTCCAGGACCACCAGGCCGAGGTCGCTCTCCCCGCCCCGCCGCAGCGCTGAGAGCACGCCGCCGGTAAGGGAGTGGTCCACCCCGATGAGCAGCGGGTCCAGCGGCAGCACCCGGTCGCAGGTGTACTGCCGGACCCGTTCCGCAAGCTGTTCGCATCCGCCGGAATCCAGGAACTCGCGGTAGGAGGCGGCGTCAACTTTCGCGGCGGCCCCGGGTCCCGGCCTGGGGGTCAGCCACTCCTCGATCTCCAGGCGGCCCGCCGAGACCAGGCCCGGCACCCCTTCGAGTTCGCCCATCAACAGTTCGTAAGGGTCCCTTGCCAGCGGCGATGCGACCAGCCCCTGTCGGACCGCGTTGATGTAGGCGAGCTTCATCGCCATCTTCTCCGGCGCGTCGAGCACGTCGAGCGCACAGCCGAATGCGCAGAAAGTCATGTTTCTCCAGCCTTCGAACGTAGCCGGCCTCCCCCGCGGCTGGGGTCCGCGCCGACGCCCCGGAACCCCCGCCGGGTGATATCATGGTACCACCACGCCGGAGACCGGGAGCGCCTAATGCCACCCGCAAAAATCATCATCGACACCGACCCGGCCATCGGACTGGCGCTCCGCGACATCGACGACGCCCTGGCCATCCTCTACCTGCTGGGGCTGCCCCGGGAGTTCGAGGTCCTCGGGCTGACGGTGGTGGCCGGCAACTGCAGTGTACGCGAAGGCGTCCGGGCGGCCGGCGGGATACTGTCGGCGGCGTCGCGCCGCGACCTGCCGGTCTTTCCCGGCTCTCCGGGGCGGAGGCACCGCGCGGGCACGCCGGCGGCGGCCTTCCTTGCCAGCACGGCGGCGGCGCACCCCGGGGAGGTGACCGTGCTGGCCATCGGGCCGCTCTCCAACGTCGCCGCCGCGGGGCTGCTGGACCCCGGGTTCTACGGCAACGTCTCCAGGATCGTGATGATGGGAGGAGCGTTCTCTTGCTCGCCCTTCGGCCCCCTCCCGCTGGCGTTCGAGTTCAACTTCTTCAAGGACCCCGCGGCGGCCCGGGGCGTCCTCGCCGCGCCCTGCGACAAGGTGCTGCTGGCTGCCGACCTCTGCTCGCAGGTGGTGTTCACCCGCAGGGAGGTCGATGCCGTTCGCTCGATGGGGAGCCCCGCCGCACGCTACCTGTCGGGGCACCTCGAACGCTGGTACCGGGTCAACCACGTCGCCCCTACGCCCTGGAAGGGCGGCTTCGTCCCCTGGGACGCGGTCGCGGCGGTCTACCTGAGAAAACCGGGCCTGTTCGCGGGGCGCCTCCAGGAAGTCCGTCTTCGCCCGGGGCGCCGGGGCACGGGGGCGCTGGAGCTCGCGGGAGAGGGCCGGCCCTCGCGCGCGGCGCGCGGTGAAGCGGGGAGGGTCGGCACCTTTCCGTGCCGGCTTCCCGAATCCGTGGATGCCCGCGGTCTGCTTGAAGAGTTCCTGTCGGTCATAGAAGGGTCGGGTCGGCCCGCCGCATAGAAAGGGCGCGCCCCCGGGGGCGCGCCCTCTTTCCCGCGAGCTCCAGCGGGCTACCTTGCCAGGTAGGCCACGTACTCCTCTTCGGTCATGAACGGCTTGCCGTTCACCTTCTGGCTGATGCCCTTCTGGTCCAGGTAGCGGGTCAGCCCGCCCATGAAGAACGGGTAGCCGGCCCCCATGATCAGGCCGGTGTCCACGTCCTGCACCTCGGCTACCACGCCGTCGTCGAGGATGTGCCGTACCTCGTCGGCCAGCGCCTCCAGGCAGGCCGCGCGTATCTCGTCGGCCGAGAGTTTGGGCCTGGACTCGTCCTTGACCCAGGCCTCCGCTATCTCCGGGTCTATCTCCTTGGTCATCGGGAGGTAGACGCCCGGCTTCTTCATCTCCACCATCTTCACGATGTTCGGGCTCACCTTGTAGCGGTCGGGGAACGCCGCGGCCAGCGTCTCGGTGGCGTGCAGCCCCACCGCCGGCCCGACCAGCGCCAGCAGGTCGAACGGCGCCATCGGCAGCCCCAGCTCCACCATCGCCTCGTCGACCTCCTGGGGAGTGTTCGAGCCGTCGACGATGTCGCTGGTGGTGCTCATCATGCGGATCAGCAGCCTGTTGACCAGGAAGCCCGGCGCGTCCTTCATCGCCACCACGGTCTTCCTGATCTTCTTGGCCACCGCGCCCGCGGTCGCCATGGTCACGTCGTTGGTCTTCTCGCCCTTGATGATCTCCAGCAGGGGGAGCACCGCCACGGGGTTGAAGAAGTGGAAGCCCACGACCCGCTCGGGGTGTTCCAGCTTCGAGGCCATCTCGGCGATGGAAAGCGAGGAGGTGTTGGTCGCGAGGATGCACGTCTCGCTGACCACCTTCTCGACGTCGCCGAACACCTTCTGCTTGATGCCCATCTCCTCGAATACCGCCTCGATCACGAAGTCGCAGCCCGCGAAGTCGGCGTCGTCGAGGGTGTAGGTCACCAGGCTCTTGAGGAACCCGGCCTTGGCCTCGTCCATCCGTCCCTTGGCCACCACGCCGTCGAGCTGGGCCTCGATGTAGGACTTGCACTTGTCGAGGAACTCCTGCTTGATGTCCTTCATCACGATGGGGACCTCGAGCCTCTGCAGGAACAGCAGCCCGAACTGGGACGCCATCAGGCCGGCGCCGATGACCCCCACCTTGTTCACCGGCAGCGGCTGCTCGGCGGGGATTCCTACCATCTGCTTGGCGCGCCGCTGGGTGAGGTCGAAAGCGTACACCGAGGCGCGGAGCTGATCGCTCATGATGAGCTCGCCCAGCGCCTGGTCCTCCTGGGCGAAGCCCTCGTCCAGGCTCCAGCCCGCGGACCCTTCGATGAGGTCGCAGGCGCGGTACGGCGCTATGGCGCCGCCGTGGACGCGCCCCCTGACGAACTCGCGCGCGGCGTCAACCTCGGCCTTGATGTTGGACAGGTCCGGCTTCTCGCGCTCCAGCTTGATCTCGCCGGTCACTATCTGCGCCAGTATCTCGATCGACTCGTCGAAGAACTCCACCGGCTCCAGCAGCCAGTCGGCGAGCCCCAGCTTGAACGCCTTCGGCCCGTTTATCATGCGGTTGTTGCCCAGCGGGTTCTTGATGATGAGCTCGATGGCCTTCTCCGCGCCGATGAGCCCGGGGACGAGCTGGGTGCCGCCCCACCCCGGGACCAGGCCCAGGAAGCACTCGGGCAGCGCGTAGGGGGCCGCCCCGGTGGAGATGGTGCGGTAGTCGCAGTAGAGCCCTATCTCCACGCCGCCGCCCATGGAGGCGCCGTTTATCGCCGCCAGGGTGGGGACGGGCAGGTCCATGATGCGCTTGAACGCCGCGTGTCCCTGCGACCCGACCTCTTTTCCCTCCTCGACCGATTGTATCGAGGGGACCTCCATGAGGTTCGCCCCTACCGAGAAGATGAACTGCTTGCCGGTCAGCATCAGCCCCTTGATGTCCTTGTCGAGGTTGTCCATCGCCTCGTTCAGGGACGCCAGGGCGCCGGCGCCGAAGGTGTTCGGCTTCCGGTAATCCGCGCCGTTGTCCATGGTCATTACGGCGAGCTTTCCCGCCTTCGGATGATCGTAGTAGGTCACCTTGAACTGGGTTACCAATTCGTCGGCCATCCTGCCTCCTTTCGAAAACCCCGCACGCGGGGCCGTCGTTCAGTTAACGTTCTCCCATATGGCCGCGCCGCCCATTCCCAGACCGACGCACAGCGTCGTGAGGCCGTACTTCGCGTCTGGGTTGAGCTCGAAGATCTTCGCGAGGTGCGCGACCAGCCGGCCCCCCGAGGAAGCCAGCGGGTGACCGAAAGCGATGGCGCCGCCCAGGACGTTGAGACGCTCGTCCTTGTAGCCGTTCATCTTGAACTTGTCTATGAACGCCAGGCACTGCACCGCGAACGCCTCGTTGAGCTCGATGAAGTCCATGTCTTCGAACTTCATCCCGGTGCGCTCGAGCACCTTCTCGGTCGCGGGGATCGGGCCCAGGCCCATAAGTTCCGGCTTGACGCCCGCGTAGGAGAAACCGACTGCCCTCATCTTAGGCTTCAGGTCCAGTTTCTTGACGTAATTGGCGGATACCAGCAGCGCGCCCGCGGCCCCGTCGTTCAA
>JAKPQH010000081.1 GCA_029580855.1 bacterium
AAGGTGGTCGACCGCCCGGGGGTGCTGGCGAAGATCGCCGGGGTGTTCGGCGACTGCAACGTGAGCCTCGAGAGGGTAATGCAGAAGGGCATCGGCGACCGTGCCGAAATAGTCCTCATTACCCACGTGGTCCTGGAGAAGGATTTCCGCGCGGCGCGCGAGGGGCTCGCCGTGCTTGCGGAGGTGGAGGAGATCCCCAGCGTCATCCGCGTGGAAGGGGCCTGACGGGAAGGCATGCCCGCGGCGCCCGGGGCCCGGGCACGGCCCCGCCGGGGCGTTCGAAGAGAGGGGACCGACGTGACAGTGGAGAACAGGCCCTGGCCGGGGATTATCGAGGAGTACCGCGAATGGCTGCCTGTCACGAGCGCGACTCCCGTCGTGACCCTGCTGGAGGGCAATACGCCCCTCGTACGGGCACGTTCCCTGTCCTCGATGCTGGAGATGGAGGTTTATCTCAAGTACGAGGGAGTGAACCCCACCGGTTCCTTCAAGGATCGCGGCATGACCATGGCTATCAGCAAGGCGGTGGAAGAAGGCGCCGATACGGTCATCTGCGCCTCCACCGGTAACACCAGCGCCTCGGCCGCGGCCTACGCCGCCCGGGCCGGGATACGCTGCATAGTGCTCATCCCCTCCGGCGCGATCGCCCTGGGAAAGCTCACCCAGGCCCTGATGCACGGGGCGCAGGTGCTGGCGGTGAACGGCAACTTCGACGACGCGCTGCGGGTCGTCCGCCGGATTGCCGACGAACATCCCATCGTTCTGGTCAACAGTCTGAACCCGTACAGGATCGAGGGACAGAAGACCGGCGCCTTCGAGATATGCGACGTCCTGGGAAGGGCCCCCGAGGTGCACGCCATCCCGGTGGGAAACGCCGGCAATATCACCGCCTACTGGAAAGGGTACCGCGAATACCTCGACTCAGGCGCCATCGAGCGCGCCCCCAGGATGCTGGGGTTCCAGGCCGCCGGGGCGGCGCCGATCGTGCTTGGCCACCCGGTGGAGAAGCCCGAGACCATCGCCACGGCTATCAGGATAGGAAACCCCGCTTCCTGGAAGCAGGCCGTGGCGGCGGCGGAAGAGAGCGGCGGGGACATCGGCATGGTGACCGACCGGGAGATACTCGACGCATACCACCTGCTCGCCGAAGGCGAGGGTGTCTTCGTGGAGCCGGCCTCCGCGGCCTCGGTCGCCGGGCTGGTGAAATCACGCGAGAGCGGGGAGGTGGGCCCCGGCCTCACCGCGGTGTGCATACTTACCGGCCACGGCCTCAAGGACCCCGACCGGGCGATCGCCGAGTCGGAACAGCCCCCGCTGGTCGAACCGACCCCCGAGGCGATACTGAACGCGATCACGGCTCTCCGGAGATAACATGGAGAAGCTCCAGGTGGCGGTGATAGTCCCCGACGGCGCGGCGGACGAACCCAGGCCCGAGCTCGGGGGGCGCACGCCGCTGGAAGCCGCGAGCACCCCTAACATGGACCGCATAGCCGCCTCCGGCGTAACCGGCACCGCGGTGACCGTCCCGCCGGGCATGACGCCGGGAAGCGACGTCGCCAACCTCTCCCTCATGGGGTACGACCCCCGTACCCATTACGGCGGGCGTGCCCCGGTGGAAGCGGCCAACCTCGGCATCGACATACCGGACGGGTGGACCGCCTTCAGGTGCAACCTGGTCGCCACAGGCGGCGGGCGCATGATCGACTACAGCGCCGGGCACATCACCCAGGAGGAATCTGAACGCGCGATCGAGGCGCTCCAGGACGCGCTGGGGGACGCCGGGACGCGGTTCTTCCCCGGCAAGTCCTACCGGAACATACTCATCCTCGAGGGCGACTTCGACTCCGTCGAGTGCACCCCGCCCCACGACATAACCGGGAGGGAGACGGAGCCGTACCTGCCGCGGGGTGAGGGGTCGGGGCGGGTGCTCGAGCTGATGAGGCTGTCACGGGGCGTGCTCGCCGGGCTGGAGGGTATGCCCGCGGACACGATCTGGCCGTGGAGCCAGGGGCGGCGAATGGAGCTCGATTCGTTCGCCTCGCTGTACGACGTTACCGGAAAAGTGATAAGCGCGGTGGACCTGGTATGCGGCATCGGCAGGCTGGCCGGCCTGGAGCCTCTCGATGTCCCCGGGGCTACCGGTTACCTGGACACGGATTACGCCGCGAAGGGCCGCGCGGCGGTGGAGGCGATGAAAAGCGGCGACTTCGTGTTCGTGCACGTCGAAGCACCGGACGAGGCTTCGCACACCGGGGACGTCGAGGAGAAGGTGCTGGCCCTGGAGCGTTTCGACGAGCACATAGCCGGGCCGCTGTTCGCGCACCTTGCGGGCGCGGGCCGCGCGTACCGCCTGCTGGCGGCGCCCGATCATCCTACTCTTACGAGGACGAGGACGCACGACGCCGGGGCGGTCCCGTTCGCCG
>JAKPQH010000082.1 GCA_029580855.1 bacterium
CCACCGCACAGACGAACAGTCCCAGGTTGCGGCCGGCCACGAGGTACTCGGCCGCCGAGCGGCTGGCGGCTTTCTTCGTCCACAGCGTGAGCGCCACCACCGAGGCGAAGTAGGCGATAATGACCACGAGGTAGACGCTCAAAGGGCAACCCTCCTTGGCACTACCTTCACGAAACTGCCACAGAGGACTTGTGACCTAGACCTCGTGATCGTGGAGGGCGCTCGGGAATGAAGGGAACCAAGGTTCCAGCCCAAGAACAGGGGGCTCGGGCGATTGGAACGGCGGTGAGATCGTAGGCGTTCAATACGCGTTGCATACTGTCAGGGGATTCGGAGCACAAGTATGCCCAGGACCGTCACCACTGCGCCGATGATGGTCCGGCGACTCGGCCACTTCCCAAAACAGAGCAGTTCCATGAGAACGCTGAATAAAGGCGCTGTTGCCGATAGGGTACTGCCCAGCGCGACCCCGCCGTGCTTGATACCAAGGGTGTAAGACCATGGCCCAACCGCGCCCAACAGGCAGATTGCTGTCATCCGAAGAGTTTCGGTACGTAGCCCTCGCGTGACCTCTCTCCTTGCGCCGCGGGTCCACGGAGTCAGCAGTAGCATCAGCCCACCGACAGGGAGCCGTAGCGCGGCTGCAGCCAGGGCCGACATAATCCCCACAGGCGCTTTCAACAGAAGGGCGCTGCCCGCCCACGTTAAGGCGGCCAATCCGCCCAAGTGTGCCCCAGGCTTGAAAGTTCCCCCTACCAGCGGGTGGCGACGGCAGTCTGCCCCTTCGTGAATGATCCAGAATACGCCGAAGATCACGAGTCCGATGCCAATCCCTTGACTGATGCGCGCCACCTCGGAGAAAAGGAACACTCCCGCCAGCGCGGTGATAATGGGACTCGAGATGCCGATTGTTAGCGCCGATGTCACGCCAAGGTAGCCGATGCTTCTGAAAAAGAACGTGTCGCCAATCACCTGTCCCAATACGATTGCCGCCCAAAGGGAGACCACCGCCCAGAGCGGCGTGGCGAGTATGTCGCCAGCCTCACCTCGAAGCACACAAACGCCGAGCAGGAGTCCGCCGCCGGTCAACGAACGAAGCGCGTTCAGGCTTCCGGGACTGATCGTGCCGGACAGTGTCCTGACAAGGACGCTGGTCGTGGCCCAACAGAGCCCGGCACCGAGGCCTCCCGCGATCCCGAGAAGTGTATTCAATTACCGTTCGCACCTCCCACCAGAGCGGCGCGTCTTCGCCCTTGGCCGCATAGCCTCGGGAGTCGATCGGATGAAGAATCCGCCGACGCACTCCGTCTCCCGCCATTTATCCCAAACGACCACGCACCCTGCGCTCCGCTTCGTTGTCGAGCAACAACTGGTACGTGCTCGGTCGCCGCCAGTACGGGTAGCGCTCCCGGCACTCCTCGCGCCTGGCCTGCACGCGGCCCAGATCGAGCGAAGCGACTGCAATGTCTTCGACTAGGTTCGGTACACGAACAACGTAGTCGCGGAGCCAAATGACGCCGCTGCCTCCCAGCCGCAGCATCGGGCCAGGACCGACGCGGTTGGCCACCACCACGTAGGCGTCGCTCACCGAGGAGGCGGCAATGCCGTAGGGCAACACGCAGTCGTGTACCGAGGCCCCCCAGCACATCGGCCAGAACAGAATCTCGACGCCCTTTAGCCCCATGATCCGGGGCACTTCGACAGCGCACATATCGACGTCGATGGGCACGGCAATCCTCCCGATCGCCGTATCGAAAACCGGGTATTCGCCCGGGCCCGGCTGGATCCCAAACTCGACTTCGGCCTTCCCGGCTGCCTGCTCTGGACAATCCTTCCGTAGTCTTGCCAGCAGAGTTCCATCCGGGGCGATCAATCCTGACGTGTTATAGTAATGCCCATCCTCCCCGCGCTCCACGAGCGTTCCAGGAACGATATACACGCCCAACTCTTTCGCCTTCTTGCAGAACAGATCGAACGTTGGTCCGGGAACCGGTTCCGCCAGTGGTCGAAGCCGCTCGCTTTCCCCTGTGGCGGGATTCCCCGTCATCCAGAATTCAGGCAAACAAACCGCCTGGGCGCCCTCGCGCGCGGCCTGCTCGCAGAAACGCAACGCCTTCCGTCTGTTCGCTTCGAGGTCTGGGGTTGTCTCGAACTGGACAGCTGCCACCTTCACGTCTCGCATGTGCTTCCTCCTGGTAATTGTCCGGCCGACCGTTCGGACCTCTCCGCTTCGGCCTGCCGTGTCCCTTGAGAGCGCTTACGTCGACGACACCGTCCGCCTGTCCGATTTCAGGCGCCTTGCGCGTGCGTTGTTCAAAACAACCAGCAGCAGAACGGACGCGGTGATCGCCACCAGCAGCGTCGAGATGGAAGAAATGATCGGGTTAATCTCGAACTTCAAAGAATCGAACATCAGTTTGGGCACGGTGGCGGTCTCGGTCTTCACCAAGAAGATCGAGACGATGACCTCGTCGAAAGAGATGATGAAGGCGAACAGGATTCCGCTGAGTATCGAAGGCCGAATCAGCGGCAGCACCACGAACCACGTAGCCCGGACCGGATCGGCCCCCAGTGTGAGGGCGGCGTCGTAGTAGTTCCGTTCGAGATCGGCAAGGGCGGACGAAATGAGGATGATGACGAAGGGCAACGCCATGCACACGTGCCCCAGGACCACCCCCATGTAGGTCCCCAACAGTCCCCAACGGGCATATCCCAGATACATCGCAACAGCGGCAATGATCGGCGGCACCATCATCGGAATGAGCAGGATAACTTGTAGAACCTTCCGACCTTTGCGGGCGCTCCGAGCGAGGCCCAGGGCCGCCAACAGGCCCAGCGCCACGGCGAGGAGCGTTGTTCCCACGGCGATGCGGACACTGTTCCACGCGGCGGCGAGCCATTTCGCGCTCTGGAAGAACTCCGTATACCAGCGGAGTGATAGCGCGGGCGGCGGGAAACTCAGGTAATCCACCGCGCTGAACGACATGATGCCTACGATGATGACAGGGATCAGGATGTAGAGAAAAACGATTGTGCAAAACGCCCAAAGCCAGATAGGGGGTGACGACCACCCCCGGGGCCGCAATCTTGCCGCACGCTCTGTCATGCCGTCCGCCGGTGGAGAGTTTCGAGGCCGAAGAACCGATCAAAAGCTAGCATGAAGACCACGGTACAGAACAAGAGCACGAGGCTGATGGCCGAACCGTATTGCCAGTCGAGATAGCTGAACATCTGGCGATCGATCAGGCTCGAAACCATGAGGGTCTGCGGACCACCCAGGAGCATCGGAGTAACGTAGAAACCGAGTCCCTGGACGAATACGAGCAGCACGCCAGCAGCCACGCCGTTGAGACTTAGCGGTAGCGTCACTCGTAGGAACGTCTGGGTCGGCGTGGCCCCCAAGGTCACCGCCGCAGCGACAAGATTGGAATCGATGGCCTTCAAGGATGCGTAAATCGGGAGGATCACGAAAGGGAGGAGGATATGCACCATCCCCACACTGACGGCAACCTGGTTGTACATGAGGCGGATGGGCTGGTTCAGTACGCCGAGCGCCATAAGTGTCTGATTGACCAGACCAAACCGCTGCAGCAGCACCATCCAGGAGTAGGTTCGCACCAAAATGCTGATCCAGAACGACATGACAATCACAGCCATCAGGATCATCGCGGTTCGCGCCCGGACCTGGGCGATCAGGTACGCCACCGGGTAGCCGATCGCGAGGGTAAGAGCCGTGACGATCACCGAGGTCTCGACGGTTCGTAGGAGGGTTTCCACGGCCAGCTCGTCGGCGGCGAGACGCGCGAACTGACGCAGCGAGACGCCCTTGTCCACGAAACTCTGGGGAATCAAGAGGGCCAAAGGGTAGAAATAAAAGATTAGCAGGAAAGCGAGCGCAGGGAGGATTAGGAGGAATGGACAGACAGCTCCACTACGTTTCCCCACGTCGCTGTCGCTCATGGTTCGGCCCTCGGTGCCACCTCGGCGGTCCCGCGCGGCAGCAGCCGGCAGTGATCGTCATGCCACCCGATCTGTACTGCAGTGCCGACCGCGAGTATCCCCTTGGCCCCCGTGATCTGTTCCTTGACCGCGATGCGAAGCTCCGGCCCGACCGTAACGAGGTACTTCACGGTCTCCCCCAGGTAGATGACGTTCTCAATGTGGCCTTCCAGTCTGCGCGTATCCACGGGGAGCGCCGTACCGATCACGACCTTCTCCGGCCGCACCACAAAGACTAGCCCACCACCAGCAAGCCATCCCTCGGGAGCCACGTAGGAGATCCGGACGCCCCCTGCCAGCTCCACCAGGCATTTGGAATCCGTTCGCCCCAACAGATTAGCGGCCAGGAGATTTGACTCGCCGATGAAGTCGGCCACGAAGGGATTCCGGGGGTGTTCGTAGAGGGACTCGGGCCGGTCAATTTGCTCGATGCGGCCGAGGTTCATGACGGCAATTCGGTCGGCCAGGGTCAGGGCCTCTTCCTGATCGTGGGTGACATAAACCATGGTGAGTCGAAGCTGCGTCTGGATTCGCTTGATTTCGAGCTGCATGGCCGACCGGAGTTTCTTGTCGAGAGCGCCCAGTGGTTCGTCCATGAGAACGAGGGGCGGCTTGAACACCAGCGCGCGGGCTAGGGCCACCCGTTGCTGCTGTCCACCGGAAAGCTGGGTTGGGTATCGCTCTCCATAACCCTCTAGCTGGACAATCCGGAGGATATCCTCCACCATTGCAGCGATCTCCCCCTTGCTCCAAGACCGCCGCATCTTTAATGGAAAAGCAATGTTATCCTTGACCCGCATATGGGGAAACAGCGCATAGTTCTGGAAAACCATGCCCAATCCCCGCCGGTGGGGAGGGACTCCGGAGAGTTCCACCCCCTCCACCCAGATCTCTCCCGCGGTCGGGATCTCGAGGCCCGCGAGCGTCTTCAGGATGGTCGTCTTGCCAGAACCACTGGGACCCAGAAGAACCAACATCTCCCCGCGGGCCAACTCGAGGCTCACATCACGGACCGCCCAGACATCGCCGTACCGCTTGGAAATCTTGTTCAATTTGAGCATTGCATCCGTGGATGTAATAATCTCCTCCTTGGGGTGCCGGTTGGATCAATGGGCGTTCAATCTTGGGAATTCGTCCCCGCAAAGTTGCACAACTCTGCCCTGCAGGCGTTGTCCCAGCGAACATCACCGTCGGCGATCGGCAGCACCCAAACCTTTCTCCCGGTAAGGGACTGCGCCGTTTCCGATGTGCGAATCAACCGGCGGGCCGATGGACCCCGGTCCGCCGGTTTTCGCCCTAGCCCAAGCCCAGCAAAAAAACGATCCTACTTCTTCGAGACCCACTGCATATACTGCTCACCCAACTGCTTGTATCGGGTGGACCAGTACTCATCATCGAGCCAGATCTGCCTCTTTACGTTGTCTGGGTGCGTAGGCATGAGGGGCTGGATTTCCGGAGGCATGAACTTGATGGCGTTCGGATTGATTGGGCCGTACTTCATGGTCTTCGAGAAGATCGCCTCTCGTTCCGGCTCCAAGACAAAATTGAGGAATTGGTGCACAGCATTCTTGTCTCCAACGTTCTTGGGAATGGCCCAGTAGTCAATGTTCAGGTACCCATCTTGAAATTCAATCTCCACAGGGACGCCCTTATCCTTTGCGGCCAAAGCACGACCGACGTAGTAGTGCCCCAGATACACCTCCTTGTCGACCAACGATTGAGTCTGCTGTGCCCCAGTCTTGTAAAACACTGAAACCGATGGCTTGATCTCGTCCAGCTTCTTATAGGCTCTCGGGAGGTCCAACGGATAGATCTTATCAAATGATACGCCATCTGCCATAAGAGCAGCTTCGAGCATCCCGTATGCCGAGAATCCCTTGATCCCACGCGGGCCGGGGAATTTCTTGGCATCGAAAAATTCCCTCATGCTCTTGGGGCCCCCCGCTGGAAAGAACTGCTTGTTGTAAGCGATCACCGTTGATAAGACATACGCGCCTATGATGAACTCTTTCTTTGCCTCTGCGACAGCGTACTTTGCGTTCGGGATCTTTGCGTAGTCGATCGGTAGAAGGTATCCGTCCTTGCTTAGCAGTAGGCTCTCCACCGCTGACATGCCACACACCAAATCGATGTCTGGCGTATTCTGCATCACCTGCGCCTTAATCTTCGCAGTTTGTTCTGATCCGGCCTCTGTCACCTTCACCTCGATGCCCGTTTTCTCTGTGAAGGGCTTGAAGAAAGCGTCGGTTTGCGTCTGCGTCATCAATCCGCCCCACGTCGAGATCGTGATCGAGCGTGAGGCCGCAGTCGCGACTGTCGGCACCGCGAGTACCACCATGATGAGAAGAACAAGTATGGAGCGCATTTTCATTGTGGGCCACCTTTCTCGTCCACTCCACCTAACGCGAAACCCATCTGAAGACATTGTCAGTTCACGCGAGGATACAATTTTCCTGGCCGGGCAACACGCCTGAGTCCACCACCCCCTTTCGCCATACTTCGCCCCCTCAGTTACAGGCGCCACTCTACGGGGAAACGATATCCGAGCCGGCAGGGAGCGAATTCGCTCCCTTCAGAACCCCGAAACCCAGCTCCGTTAGCCTGGCCGACGTGTTCAACCAACCACGGCAGATCCTGCACCCAAACCCTCAACGCACGAATGATTAGTTCATGCACGCCAAGACGATCGTAATGCCTCTTTTTATGTCGCGATTTGCTTCAGGCCTCCCTCGAGAATCCTCAGGCCCTTGGCGACCTGTTCGGCCGTAATAGTCAACGGCATCAGGGTCCGAATGTTGTTTCCTAAGGTTCCACAGTCCACGATGATCAGGCCGTGCTCCCGGCAATAGGCCGTGAGCTTCTTCGCCGCGTCGGCGGCCGGCTTCTTGGAGGTGCGATCCGTGACCAGTTCGAGGGCCAGCATGGGACCCAAGCCCCGCACCTCACCGATGATTGCGTAGCGATGGTGGAATGCTAGCAGTTCCTTCCGCACATCCTGACCCAATTTCTCGGCTTTCTCCAGGAGACCCTCGCTTTCCAGCACCGCAAGCACCGCAAGGGCCGCACGACAAGCCAGAGGATTGCCGGCAAACGTCCCGCCCAGCCCGCCGGTGTGGACAGCGTCAAGAACCCTGTCCGTCCCGGTCACGGCACCGAGCGGCAGGCCACCGCCTAAGGATTTCGCCGAAGTCACGATGTCGGCTTCCACATCAAAGTGGTGCAAGGCAAACATCTTTCCTGTGCGACCGAAGCCACTCTGCACTTCGTCAACGATCATTACGATACCGTGTTGGTCACACACCTTGCGGACCTGAGCCAGGTAGCCTGGGGGTGGTGTGATGAATCCCCCCTCCCCTTGGATTGGCTCCAGGATGATGGCCGCCACCTCGTCTGCGTCGATGTGGTGCTTGAAGAAGTCCTCCTCGAAATAGGTCTCGCCGCAGTACACCTTGCACTGGGGAAACGCCAAGCCCCAGGGACAGCGATAGCAGTACGGGAAGTGCGCTCGGTAGACGGCCGGTGCCGTGGCCCCGAGGTGCAGCTTATAGGGCCGCACCTTACTGGTCAGACTCATCGTCAGATAGGTCCGGCCGTGGAAGGCGTTATCGAAGCAGACCACTCCGGGGCGCCGCGTGTGATACCGGGCGATTTTAATGGCATTCTCCACGGCCTCGGCGCCGGAGTTGACAAACATCGTCTTCTTCTCGCCTCGGCACGGGATCAGTTGGTTCAGTCGCTCAGCGAGTTGGATGTACGGCTCGTACATCATGACGTGGAAGCAGGGGTGGAGATAAGCGTCGAGCTGCTCCCGAATGGCGGCAACCACCTTGGGGTGCCGATGGCCTACATTGTTGACGCCGATACCTCCGGCAAAGTCGATATACTCCCGGCCGTCTACATCAGTCAGAAGCGCGCCCTCCGCTCTTGTAATGAAGAGCGGGTGAATGTTTGCAACTCCACGTGGTACTGCACGGTTACGCCGTTCGGTCAATCGTGCGGTTATGTCGGCCACTCCGATCTCCTTGCGTTCAGAAATTCTTGAGGGTAAGTCTTTCGCATTGCGTTTAGGACGTCGTCACCCCATCGGGTCGCTGCCCAGCGAACCGTCTAAGGCTAAATGGATCCAACGGCATATACGGTTGTTTCCCTGTTATCAATTCCGCCATCAACTGGCCCGTGGCTGGCCCTTGGATCATGCCTCGCTTTCCATGACCGGTCGCGAGACAGAAGCCCTTGGGTTCCTCCATAAGCTGGATGATCGGATAGTTGTCCGATGTAAACGGTCGAAGGCCAGCCCAGGTTCGGATGACCTGCAGGTTGCGGAGTCGAGGATAGTATTGAAGGATAGTCCGTGCGAAATGGCTAATAGTCTCTACCGTCACGCGCTTGTCGAATCCGACACTCTCTGCCGTGCTGCCAATCAAAACGTTGCCCCGACGAGTCTGCGTAGCGCTGATCTCGGTGCCCAGCACGACGCTCCGCATGAATCGTGGGACGGGCTCTGTGAGTAGGATCTGTCCCCGCGCTGGGAAGACCGGAATCTTTACGCCAGCCATCGCGCCGATCTCCGGCGACCAGGCCCCCGCGGCGTTGACGACGAACTCGCAGGCGATATCCCCTGCACTTGTTTGAACCATCTGCACCCGCCCCTGGTCACACGCGATCCCGTGCACGCTGGTGCCAAAGAGAAGCGTTGCGCCATGCCGCCGGGCCCCCAGCCCCAAGGCTTGGGTGGCTAGCATGGGATTCACAAAACCTTGAAGCGGACAGAAGACACCACCCAAAATCCGGTCAGAGACCAGGGCGGGCTCACAGGCGCGCACGCCTTTCGGATCAAGCCACTCAACCGGAACATCGTGTGCGGCGTATCCCTCGTAGGCGCGACGCGCAACCTCAAGCTCCTTCTCCGTTTCAGCAACGACGAGACCCCCGCACCGCTGGTACTCAATGTCCAGACCGGTCTGCTCTCTCAGCGAAAGATAGGAGTCGGCGCTGAAGCGCGAGAGGCCAAAGAATGGTCCCGGAGCCAACTCGAAAATTGTAAATACAGTTACGAGTCCCACGTTTGCCCCGGAGGCCTCTTGGGCAAGCCCGCGCCGCTCGACAAGCGTCACCCGTCTTCCGGCATTCGCGAGATAGAACGCGGTCGCTGTGCCGATCACGCCACCGCCGATTACCACCACATCTGCCGTCATTCGCATGCACACCCTCCGGCGTTCTCTTTCGGAATCACTTCTCGTGGAA
Organism: bacterium; assembly: GCA_029580855.1. Classification (GTDB taxonomy): domain Bacteria; phylum Methylomirabilota; class Methylomirabilia; order Methylomirabilales; family 2-02-FULL-66-22; genus 2-02-FULL-66-22. Next base: position 9,244 of record JAKPQH010000082.1, read on the forward strand.
CTCAAGCCGGGGATCCAAGGCGTCCCTCAGGCCGTCTCCCAACATGTTTACTCCTAACACGGTGACCATGATCGCAAGCCCCGGGAAGGTTGAGGCCCACCAAGCGTTAGCGAGATACGCCCGTCCATCGCTCAGCATACGACCCCACGTTGGGGTTGGGGGTGCCACACTTAGCCCAAGGAAACTCAGACCAGATTCCCATACGATGACACTCGCGACGCGCAGGGTGGCGAGGATAATGACTGGGGTGAGCACATTCGGCAACACGTGCCGTGCTACAATGCGGATGCTGCCGGCGCCGAGCGCCTCGGCGGCTTCGACGAACTCTCTGCGGCGCAGAGACAACACAGCCCCGCGCACGAGTCGGGCATAAATGACCCAACCGGCAACTCCGAACACGATTATGATGGTCCCGAACTCCGTGCCGACCACGGCCACGATCGAAATAACAAGGAGATAAAAGGGAAACGCAATCTGTACATCGGCAAGCCAAAGGATCACGCGCTCGATCTTCCCACCGTAGAAACCAGACACCAGCCCGAGAAGAACCCCAATGGTCGCAGAGATTGTTACGGCACTGAGGCCGACAAGCATGGATATGCGCGACCCATGAACAAGTCGACTTAGGATGTCCCGTCCCACGTGATCGGTTCCAAGCGGGAAGGCCCACGTGCCCTTTTCCATCCACACAGGTGGCAGCAGACGCCGAGTGGGATCCAGCTCCAATGGATCCTTTGGCGCCACCCAGGAAGCGAAAACGCTCACCATGACGACAGCAAGGGTGATCGCGGCCCCCAGCATCGCCGCTCGATGCGAAAGTAGCTTTCGCAGCACGCGGGATCTGTGCAGGCCGTTGGTGTGCTCTTTGTTAGCCACGGCGGATCCTCGGGTCAATGTACTGATACGCGAGATCCACAAAGAGGTTAGTGATCACAAAAATCATTGCCATGACGAAGACAGCGGCCTGCACAACCGGATAGTCGCGTTGGGACACTGCTTGAAGAATAAGCCGGCCTACTCCTGGCCAGGCGAAGACAGTTTCGATCACCACGGCGCCCCCTAAGAGCTCGCCCATCTGGAGGCCGATGACAGTGACAAGAGGGATCAGTGCATTCTTGAGTGCATGTCGCGCGATGATTACCGGTTCGGCTAATCCTTTAGCCCGCGCTGTGCGAATATAGTCCTGCCTGATCACCTCAAGCATGCCGGAGCGCGTGAGACGGGCAACCAAGGCCATGAGATAAGCCCCTAGGGCAATTCCCGGAAGGACAAGCTGGGCCCATGTGCCGTGCCCGGCCGTCGGCAACCAACGAAGGTGTACGGCGAAAATAAGAATCCCGAGAATCCCCACCCAGAAGTTGGGCATGGAGAGCCCCAAGAGCGCCGCAGCCATGACACCATAGTCGAGGATCGAACCGCGCCGGAGTGCCGACAAGATGCCGAAGGGGATGGCCACCAGAAGTGCGATGGCCATCCCCGTGACGGCCAATTCGATCGTAGCCGGAAGCCGTTCGATTACGAGTCCCATCGCTGGCTGTTGGTGGCGCAATGACACGCCGAAGTCTCCCCGCACTGCACCAGTGAGAAAGCGAACATACTGGAGTGGGATGGGATCGTTAAACCCCATCCGTTCACGGAGATCCACGATCTGTCTCTCCGTTGCGTCCGGCGGAAGCATGAGTGCCGCAGGATCGCCCGAAAGGTGCATGAACGTGAAGCTAAAGATCGAGACCCCAAGCACCACGCTTATCAGGTGAATTATCAGTACCGACTGTCGGCGCATCGAGGGACGTCCCAGGTCGCTCGGTTACCGCACCACGTCAATGTCGGCGAGGCGAATATAGTTATCCCAAGGGGCCTCCCACTTCACGTCGTGACGTATTCCATAACCCAGCTTTTGATTGTAGAGGAACACCCAGGGTGCGTCATCGACGACGACGCGATGCAACGATTCGTACACCTTGCGTCGCTCGGCGATGTCTAAGGTCATACGACCTTGATCGAGAAGCTTATCGGCGTTATCGTTCTTGTAGTAATAGCCCCGGGCCTTGGAGTGGAAGAGGGTATACAGATATCGGTCAGGTTCCGGGTTCTCGGGCCAGGCGTACATGTACATCTTATATTCCCGGGCACGGTAGCGCTGAAAATCGGTGGCTCGGTCTAGTGTATCGATCTTTGCCTTAACCCCAACCTGGCTAAGCTGGTAGGCGATAGTTTCGGCGACTTCGATACACTGCGATGCACCATCTACAGAGGGCAGGGCCGAGAGCACCGTCTCGAAACCGTTCGGGTATCCGGCTTCAGCTAGCAGCTTCTTGGCGAGTGCTGGATCGTAACGGAAAAAGGGTATGCTCTTATCATAGCCCAGGGTGCTCTTGAAGAACGGGCCGTTCATACGATCTGCAGTCCCGCGCAGAATCTTGTTGGTGATGACATCCACGTCGATAGCGTGGTTCAGGGCGCGGCGGACGCGGACGTCGTTGAAGGGTGGATTGAATGTGTCAAGTCCCACGTACAGCATGGTCCCGACCTTCGCCGAGATGCGGGTGTTCTTATCGTCGCGGAGGTCTTTCCAGCGATCAGGGGGAACAGAGGCGATGATGTCCGCCTCACCTGTCTGCAGGGCCGCGATGCGCGCCGAATCCTCCGGGATCGGTCGGAACACCGCCCGCTGGACCTTTGGCGCCCCCTTCCAATACTTCGGATTGGCCTCCAGCACAACCTCCTGATCCTTCACCCACTTCACGACGCGGTAGGGACCGGTGCCGACAGGAGCCTTTGCGAACTGGGCGTCCCCCATCTGCTTTACGGTGTCAGGCGGAAGGATGGACAGGTACAGGCTGAGGATGTAGAGCAGTGGGGCGTACGGTTCCTTAGTTATGATGTCCACCGTGAAGTCGTCGACGACCTTGACCTCTTTAAGGAAGGTCAGACGCGTTCCCATCGGAGCTTTCTGATTGGGATCGACGAGGCGGTCGAAGCTGAACTTCACCGCGCGAGCGTTGAAGGCCTCGCCGTTGTGGAACGTCACCCCTTTGCGAAGCGTGAAACGCCAGGTCACCGGATCGAGTTGCTTCCACGCTGTCGCAAGTCGGGGCAACGGCTCCATACTCTCCGTGACGTCCACGAGTTGCTCGAAGACGTTGAGGGCAATATTCATGGTCTCAAAGGCGCTCTGCATATGGATATCGAGGGTTGTTGCATCTACCGGCTGGGCGATTACTAGCGGCTTGGGGCCAGCTGCCACGGATGGCCAGGGAACGATCAGAATCAGTCCGAGCGCTAGGCCGAGTGCAAAACTTCTTCTCATGATTCGCTCCTTTCCGTTGTTAGATTCCGCCTGCCGTCAACTCCTGCCGAGAACTGCCGTCCTCCCAACAGACATTGGCTCCACGGGCGGCTGGATTCCCAACGACGAATCCCGGCCCTTTCCCAAACCCGGCGGTCGAACCAGGTGCCAAGACCAGCGAACTGGGCCGCTATGGCGATGCCCGCTCGCCATAACGGGTGGATTTGGCGCGCTTCGTTCGGAAGCTGCTGACGGCTCCACTGCCTTATGCCTGCATGGTAGGCTCCGAGTCACACCTGTGGGCGCCTCGTCCTGCAAGATCACCCCTGCAACATCCTTACATCGGCGGGTTCGCCTGTTGAGGGCCATTCTTTCTATTCTTGCCCGGCAACAACTCTCGCGGTTTGCAACAGGTGTAACCAGACTCATTGATCCGTAGCTCAGCGCACGTATCTCCCACCGCTATCCGGCACATCGTTATGTTACTGATCCAAGGTGGCCGCCAGCACACGCAGAGGCACTGGCTTTACCGGCGGTCGGGGCGTGTCAGGTTCGATACGGTCTAGCGCTATCCCCGCCTGTCTCGCGATCAACTGAGAGATCAAGTAGCCGCACATCCGCCCCTGGCACACCCCCATTCCCGCGCGAGTTCGAATTTTCACCCCTCGTAGCGTCGGGGCCCCGTCCGCGATTGCAGCCTTTACGTCTCTGACGCAGACCTCTTCGCACCGACAGACCACTGTCTCGTCGGTCATCACGTCAAAGAGCGCCGGTCTCAGCCGCATCATCTCGCGCGTCAAGCGCGCAAATCTCCGCGCGTCGGCCAAGCGTGTACGGCTCCGCTTCTCCGACTTCCGAAGTTCCTCCTCGTTGCCCTGGCCTAGGGCCCGCAGGGAGGAAATGGCCGCGATCCGCCCCTCCTCCTCAGCCACATCTGCGCCACCGATGCCGCCGACTTCGCCAGCCACGTAGAGACCGCGAACGCTCGTTTCCTGACGATCGTCGTGACGTGTCACCCACCCTCCCAACTCGGCGTCGTACACACTTTCACAGCCCGCCAGGCGGGGGAGCTGATTGGCGGGAAGAAAGCCGTAGGACAGGCACAAGGTGTCCACTTCAAGGGTCCGTTCAGTCCCAGGGCGGACTCGCCATTCCGCATCGACTTGGGCCACGACCACTGCCTCCAGTTCCTTATCGCCCACCGCCCGCACCGGGATGTGATGTGGGTGATACGGCGTGCCCGCTTTCTTGATCTTCAACCAATACTCCAACCCCTCCCGCATCTTGCCCCAATGACCAAAAGCGCGCAGGGCATTCTCCATGGATGTCGGCGGTTTACTTGAAGCCTCAAGGATGTCCACGACCTCCGCCCCCGCGTCGATGAATTGGCTGGCCACCTTAAGCTGTAGCGGCCCGGCTCCGGCTAGCACTACTCGCTGGCCCGGGAGAACTCGCTGATTAACCATCAGGGCCTGCGCCGCACCCCCGAGCATGACTCCGGGCAGCGTCCATCCGGGGAAAGCTAGCGGTACCTCCTGCGCTCCTGGAGCAAGAATTAGCTGCTTGGCCCGAATCTGCTCGGCCATCTCGTCACGAAAAACGGCCAACGTACGATCCGGGAAGAGGCCCCAAACGAGTGTCCCGAGCAGGACCTCAATCTTGCCAGCTCGGAGCTGGTGGATGAGTTTGGCCCCCTCAGCTTGGTGGGCCTCCATCTTTCCACGCTTCATTGTGAAGGCATCCGGCAACTGCTTGTAGAACTGCCCGCCAAGGCTGTGGTATTCGTCAAGAAGTATCACTTCACCACCTGCCGCCCCAGCCTCCAACGCCGCAGCCAAACCGGCCGGCCCGCCGCCTACGATAACGATCTCGGCCTCTCGCACAGTTCGTGCCTCCTAGTTCTCCCTGGTTGAGATGTGCAATCCGTCTCGCACTGGAGTTACGCAGGCCCGGACCTGAGTGCCGTCCACGGTCACCAAGCAATCGAAACACACGCCGATCCCACAGAAAACACCCCGCGGATGCCCGCCGGGGACTGTACGGCGAAGGGTACGCCGGCCTGTAGCTAAGAGGGCAGCGGCAATGGTCTCCCCCTCGTAGGCAGTTATGGGTTCCCCGTCGACCGTTAGCGTGACGCATCGGCCTCGCTCGATATTGCCGCTTAGCCGTCGCGATGTCCGATCCAACTCTTCCTCCTTGGTGCAACGCGCCCGCACCCGCCTGCCATTCGGCAGCCTATGATGGGAACAGTTTTGGCGGGAATCCTCGCTGCGTGAAATCAGATTCCCGGAATGAGATCCTCCAAGGGAACCCGCCACGCGTCAGACGTGGCCATCAATTGCTATCCGCTGGATCTCAGCACAGCTCTTTCCCTCAAGCCCCATCTTGGCCAGGGTGCGGCCCATCGTCCAATGATCCACCCCGTGGATATGCGATGTTAAATCGATGAGCGCGCCTATAAGCGGCACCCTGACGCCGACGGCTTCTCCCAAGGCTGCGATAGGAACCAGGCCAGTCGGCACATCCTCACTTAGGTACCGGCTCGTCAGACTGGCTGGAGCCTTGGAGGCCTTGTAGATCGTCGCGGCCACAGTTTGGATGGTTTCGAACAAGGTCGGCGTCTCAATTTGATAGGAGTCCTTGAAGAATCCGACCATGGAAATGGCCTCCGCACCTAACGCATCCGAGACGGCCATTCGTTCTGCGTCCACCCCCTCTATAATTCGCGCGACCGCGGGGCTGAGTCCGTTGCGGAAGAAATCGAACTCTCCCTTCGTGGTTTCAACCCAACCGGCGTTCATCACCATGCCCGGCACATGAAGCATGGCATTCATGTGGGTGAGACTCGTTGTGAGGACGCTTTTTGCAGCCACGAATGAGTAATCGTCCTGTAGTGCCTCAACGGCACGCTCTGTATCTCGCGCTGGCAACGCTGCAATACGACCAAAGCGCTTGGCCGCTGTGATCTGTACTCGGGCTGGGCCAATCTTCCTGCTACCGTACATGAAACTCTCCACCTCAGCGATGAGCGGATGGCCCACCACCTTGAGTCTCCGAAAAGTCGTGGCCAATTCCAGGACCCCCCCGGTTCCGCCAGGGTGAAGCACGATGATTTGATCGTTTCGCACGTGAGCGGCGAGAGCTTCTGCAATTAACCCGTGAGCATTCGCCGGCACCACGATCATGATGAGGTTCGCCCCCCGAACCGCATCGACCAGGCTAGTGGTCGCGAGTGCCACCTTCCCAATTCCCTCGATCTTTCCCGCCACTTCAATTTCGCCTGCCTTGGCGATGGCTTCAATCGCAGCTGGATCCTCGTCCATCACTCGGACCTCGTTCCCGCGGATCGCAAGGTGTCCCGCAACAGCGAGGCCTCCATTCCCCGCACCGACTACCGCGATTCTCTTCATCCCGTCATCTCCTCGGTTGCTGAGAATAGTTGGGAGTGCGCGTAAGTGGTTACCATATGCACTCCAATGCGTTGCAGTCCCCGTACCCGCCCGAGAAGAATGGGCAGGCCCCCCTCTGTGCCAATATGAGTGAGACACTCCCCTCTTCGGAGTTTAATGTAGAGGGCGGGGAGGAATGAGGCGATGAGTACAGCGAACGGAACAGCGGTCCTGGGCATGAAGCCCCCCGAGGTGGAGGTCCTGGCCAAGGCCAGCCGCCGGCAATTCACCGCCGAGTACAAGCGGCGGATCCTCCGGGAGGCGGACGCGTGTACCGAACCGGGGGCGATCGGGGCCCTGCTCCGGCGAGAGGGGTTGTACTCCTCCCACCTGACGACCTGGCGCGCGCAACGGGAGCGCGGGGAGTTGGCCGGCCTCACGCCGAAGAAGCGGGGGCCGATCCCGAAGCCGAAAGACCCCGTGGCGGTGAAGGTGGCGGCCCTGGAGCGGGAAGTCACCCGGTACAAGGTCCGAGCGGAGCGGGCCGAAGCCCTGGTGGAGCTCCAAAAAAAAGTGGCCGAGCTCCTGGGGACCGCCCGGCCGCAGACCAACGGGAAGCCCTGATGGCGCTCGTCACGGAGCATAGCGCGACTCTGGGCGTGGCCCCGGTCTGCGACGCGCTGGCCGTGCCTCGGGCCAGCTACTACCGGTGGCAACGGCCGCCGGTACCGGAGGAGGAGCCGAAGCCCGTGCGTCGGGTCCCTCGGGCCTTGCCGCCCGAGGAGCGGGCGCACGTGCTGACCATTCTCAACGATGACCGCTTCGCGGATCTGCCACCAGCGGAGGTGTACGCCACGTTGCTCGACGAGGGCACGTACGTCTGCTCGGTCCGGACGATGTACCGGATCCTCCACGACCACGCTGAGGTCCGGGAGCGCCGCCGGCAACTGCGGCACCCGCAGTACGCGGCCCCGGAGCTGTTGGCCACGGGGCCCAACCAACTCTGGTCGTGGGATATCACCACGCTGAAAGGGCCGGCGAAGTGGACGTACTTCTACCTCTACGTGATCCTGGACGTCTTCTCCCGGTACGTGGTCGGCTGGATGGCGGCCCTGCGGGAGTCGGCAACCTTGGCCCAGCGGCTGATCGCCGAGACCTGTGCCCGGCAGGGCATCGCCCGGGACAAGTTGACGATCCATGCGGATCGCGGCCCCGCGATGATCGCCAAATCGGTCGCCATGCTGCTGGCGGATCTGGGGGTGACCAACACGCACAGCCGGCCCCACGTCTCCAACGATAACCCGTTCTCGGAGAGCCAGTTCAAGACGTTGAAGGATCACCCGGCGTTCCCGGACCGGTTCGGGTCGCTCCCGGACACGCGGAGCTTCCTGCTCGACTTCTTCGTCTGGGACCAACACCATGCACCACCACAGTGCCCTGGGGTGGCTGACCCCGTACGATGTCCATTACGGCCTGGCCGCCACGCGCCGCGCCGAGCGGGAGGCAACGCTCCGCAAGGTGTTCGCGGCGACCCCGGAGCGGTTCGTCCGTGGGATACCCATGCCGCCCCTGCTTCCCCAGGCCATGTGGATCAACAGGCCACGGACGCTGGCAGAGCCTGACCAACTTGCGGTCGTCGCAGAGCCCGGCGAGCGCGTGGCGCGCCCGACGGAGTGGCGGAGCGCGCTGGCCGGGCGGACCCTCGAAGCGGAGGTTGCGTCCCCCGTAGCCGCGAACGCGGAGGAGCTAGAGCTGGTTGTTGCACACTAAACTGTGGCCCGGAGTGTCTCATTCTTGTTGACAGCTTCCGCCGATAGCCTCTCCTTCCTACCTGCCTTCACTTGTGCTTCGCTTCTGCGGGATCAATCCCTTACTGCGGCGAGAACCGATCCCCCTGATAATTACATGGCCCAGTTCTGCCAACCGCAATGCAAAGCCTTGTATGTCTGTAGTCTCCAGCTTGAGCATGAGCCACTTTGGCGGTATCCGCCGCTCCTCGACTATCCTTCCCCCCAGGCTCGCTGCTACTTCGCCTACTGGGATCACGCTATTACTCGATTGGTGTTGTTCAAGTTCAAGCAGGATGTGAGCATGCAACTGGTCTTTCAACACTTCCTGGTCGAATGCTGTGAGTACTTCGTGCTTATTCACGATGGCCTCTCGTCGCAATGAATGGCCACATAGGCCTGCCGGCTCTCCTGGTGATCTGTTGGGGAAATGGTCTCGCCTCGATACCCGACGATACGCCAAACCACTGCCCAGTTGCTCGCACCGAGGTCAGTTATCCGGTGTGCGCAGCACGCCGGCAAAGACATTGCTGTTGCATGGCCCAGTCGGGAGCACTGGCCACTCAACGATGACCCTGGAATCCAAAGGGCATGCAGGGCATTCAGCCGTCTGTTTCGCACGTCCGAAGCCTGAAGCCTTACACACCACAATTTCATTTGGTGTGCCGAAGGTCCGTGGACCGGCAGGACTATTGTGGCGAGCGCTAAGTAGCTTTCGTTTTTGGGGTGGACATTTGTTCGCGCAAGATAATTGCATTGCGCAAGCGATTGCGATATATGCAAAAGTGAATCATTGTCTTCTGCGATAAACGTGAAATCGCTTCTGTTTTAAGCCATTTTAGCGTATATGCTATTCTGCATCACGTATACATTTCTGCATCATGTAGCCTGCGAATCTTCCGCGAGACCGTCCCTTGACTGACACCTAGCGCCCGTGCGGCCTCTCGTTGAGAGCCGTATTGCTGCAGTGCTTTGGCCAACAAGTCCATTTCGTACTTCTTCAGCGTCTCCTTCAGCGTGGTCTCCGCGGGAGCGCCAATACTATTGGCACGCTCCACAAACCGCTGCCGAACCTCGAACGGCAAAGCATCTCTTTCGATACGGTCGCTTTCACTGACAACCACGACCCGCTCCATCATATTGGCCAGTTCACGAACGTTGCCTGGGTACTCGTAGTTGTATAATGCGTCAATCGCACCCGGCGTCAGGCTTCTGTTCTTCTGATTGGCGGTGTTGAATTTCTCTAAGAAGTGCAGGACCAAGGGCAAGATATCCTCTCGCCGCTCCCTCAACGGAAGAATACGAATCGGGACGACGTTCAACCGATAGTAGAGGTCCTTCCGGAAAAGTTTCCCTTCCACCATCTCCTCGATATCCCGGTTCGTTGCGGCGACGACACGGACGTCAACCTGTCGAGATCTGGTACCACCCACGCGCAGGCTTTCCCGGTTTTCCAAGAAGCGCAACAGCTTCGCCTGCATTGCAAGCGGAATCTCGCTGATCTCGTCCAAGAAGAGCGTGCCGTGATTGGCGAGTTCGAAGAGGCCCGGCTTGCCCTCATTCTTGGCACCCGTAAATGCACCTCTCTCATATCCGAAAAGCTCTGACTCGATCAGTGGCTCCGGAATACCAGGACAATCCACCCGAATGAATGGGCCCCCGGCGCGATCGGAGTTGCTGTGAATCAACTTTGCAAGTATCCCCTTCCCCACGCCGGACTCGCCGAGCAACAGCACCGTCGAGTCGGCGCGAGCGCATCGAATGGCCACCTGTATGGTCCGTTGAAATTCGGGACTCTTGACGACCAGGCTCGAGAGGTCGACACCGCTGAGCTCCAACTCGGAGAGTTTCGAGGCATATCCTCGGGCAAGCTCTTCAGTTTCCTGCAACTGGCTTCGCAGCCGATCTAGTTCGGTGATATCGCGGTCATTCGTAACAATGAAGGAGATTTCGCCGTTTTCATCGAAAATCGGGTTGCCAGTGACCAGGATCTTCTTTCTCCCCCTGACTGTTTGGAGCATGGTGACGGACGTCTTCTTTCTCAACACCTCAGCCGTCACGGATTTGTCGAATACCCCTTCCGCCACCAGGTCCAAGATGCTTCTGCCAATGACGTCTGCTGGATCCACCTCATTGATGCGCGCCGAGGCCTTGTTGATCCGAATAACTTTCAGATGCTTGTCGCAAATCCACAGGCCGTCAAACGACGAATCGATGATGGCGTCGAGCCACTGCGACTTCTCCATCTCCATGCCGCACCTCTCACCTCCAGTGAGTCGCCGTCCCAAATGGATGGCAGGAAGGCACTACTTCTGCCCATCGTCGGGTTCGTCGGCTGCACGCGAGGCGTGCCTATTTCTCCTCCCCGTGGCTCTCGCCGCCGCTCCAGGCGGGGCCCTGGATGAAGGCGCCGCCGTCCACGGTGAGGACGCTGCCGGCGACGTAGGCGGCGGCGTCCGAGGCCAGATAGACCGCCGCCTGGCCGATGTCCTCGGGGCTGCCCAGCCGGCCCAACGGAAGTTTTTTGCCCTCGCGGTACAGGGCCTCGTCCGGATACCACGTCCGCTCGCCGGGGGTGTCGGTCCAGCCCGGCTCGATCAGGTTCACACGGATCCCGTGCCACATCAGCTCGTTGGCGGCCGAGAGCGCCAGCATGTGGCCGCCCGCCTTGGTGACGTTGTAGTCGATGGCGCCCTTGAAGGGCAGGCGGGCGTGCGGCGAGGAGATATAGATGATGGCGCCCTTGGTCTCCCGCTCGACCATCTGGCGGGCGACGACCTGGAGGACGTGGAATACGCCGACGATGCCGACATCGATCGCTCGCCGGAGGTCGGCCTCGCGGGTCGCCAGGAGGTTCTGCCGGACGCTGGTCACGGCGTTGGCCACGAGGATATCGACCGGCCCCAGCTCCGCCGTGCACTGGGCCACCATCCGTTCGACGGCGGCCCGCTCGCTGACATCGGCCTGCGCCAGGCACGCGCGGCGTCCCAGGTCCCGGATGGCGCCTGCCACTTCGACGGCCGCAGCGCCGGAGGTCCGGAAGTTCACGCAGACATCGGCGCCGGCCTTGGCCAGCGCCAGCGCCACGCCTCGGCCGATGCCGCGGGCCGCCCCGGTCACCAACGCCACTTTTCCCGAGAGTGACATGCTGCTCGCCTCCTTCGCGACTATGGATGGTAGATGAAACGCTCGCCGCGCGCCATGTAGTGGCACGGCTGCTCGGGGTGATATCGAGCCAGGAACTCGATGAGGTGTCCGGGGTTCTCGGCGTTCCCGGCGAAAAGGTCCCAGTGGGCCGGGATCAAGAGTTTCACGCCGGCGGCCACCGCCAGCTCGGCCGCCTCCCGCGCGCTCAGGTTTCCGATGATGTCCCGCCGGGTGCGGAAATAGTCCAGCCCGTTGATCGGCGCCAGGAGCACGTCCACGTCTCGGGCGCGAAGCCGCTCGACCATGCCGTCGTACATCACCGTGTCGCCGGTGTGACAGACGGTGACCCCATCCAGCCGTACGATGTACCCCTGGCAGCGATGACCCTGCCCCGCGTCCTCCAGCCGATCGTGGGCCGCGGGGATCGGCCAGATCTCCACGTCCGCGATCCGAAGCGGCGTATCCGCGCGGCTGGCAACGACGCGTTCGGCCGGAAATGCCTCGGCGGCGTGCGGGACGCACAGTTCCGGTGTCACGACGACCGCGTCACGCGACGCCTCGGCCAGCGGCCGGAGCGTCCACGGGTCGAGGTGGTCGAGGTGGTCGTGGGTGCAGAAGATGAGGTCCAGCCCGCGCAGCTTTTCCGGCCTTACGAGCGGGGGGTAGGATCGGGTCACGTTTCCCGGATAATCCGAGAGGTAGAGGTCGAAACCCAGCGTCCGCCCCTGGCCCTTGATCACGAAGCTGAACTGCCCGAGCCACCAGATGGCCACGGCGCCCGACGGCACGACCGTCGCACGGATCTCAACCGCGATGTCACGCACAGATGCCCTCCGAGAGCGACCGGGCCTCGGCGAACCAACCCGTTCTCAACCGGGCCGCTCAAAACGGCCCGGAGGCACGCCGGTCTGTCGGAAGCCGAGCGAGACGCACCGGAGGTGCGTCGCAGCGAGTGCCGAGACAGACCAGCGTTGCAGATGGGCCTTTGTCAGCGGCCGGCTGGCCGCATCCAGACCGCCGTATCGTGAAACGCCCCGCCGCCGTATGGCGGTATGGGCTCGTCGCCGATGAGCGTGTTGATGCCGACGCCGCCCTCGAAGTCCGCAGCCGGCCAGACGCCCTCGACGACCACCGTGCCGGGCAAGAGGCCGTCGAACCGGCGCGCGTGGACGGTCACGACCCCGCGGCCGTTACCCAGCTCCACGCGGCTCCCATCGACGAGGCCCAGTCGATCGGCATCCTCGGGATGGATCAGCGCCGTCGGCCGCTTCTCGCGCGCCCGCGAGCCGGGCGTCTCGGTGAACGTGGTATTGAGGAACCGCCGCGCTGGAGAGGTCACCAGGCGGAACGGCTGGTCCGGGGTCGCCGCCTCGATGATATCCAGCTGGTCCGGCAGCCGCGGCATCCGCCGCCACTCCGAGCCCACCGCCGACCAGTCGGGCGCGAAGTGAAACTTCTTGTCGGGCGTGCCGAAGCCGTCCAGGAAATGCCCCTCGCGAAACGGCACGGCCGCATCCACCCAGCGACGCGCCAGGACCGTCTTGGCGTCCGGCCAGCCGGAGGCCCGGAGCGTCCAATCGATGAGTTCCATGGCCGTCATGGCGAAACCGGGATGCTCCGCCCCCAGCCGCCGGGCGAGACCCTGCAGGACCTCGTGGTTCGATCGGCACTCGCCGGGTGGCTCGATCAGCTTCGCCCCGATCTGGATGTGGGTGTGGCCCCCCGCCTGGTACAGGTCGTCGTGCTCCAGGAACATGGTGGCGGGCAGGACCACGTCGGCGTAACGGGTCGTCTCGGTCGGGAATTGCTCGTGCACCACCGTGAACAGGTCCTCCCGCATCAGTCCCTGCCGCACCTTGCCGGAATCCGGCGCGACCACCGCCGGGTTCGTATTCTGGATCAGCATGGCGGCAATCGGCGGCCCACCCTTGAGGGCGCCCGCATCGCCGAGGAGCGCGGCGCCGATCCGGCACATGTCGAGCTCGCGCGTGCGCTTGTCCAGCGCGTCCAGCCCCTCGATCATCGTCTTGTTCCAGTGGTACACGGACCGATTGCTCCAGAACGCGCCGCCCCCCTCGTGCTGCCACGCCCCCGTCACCGCGGGCAAGCAGGTGACCGCGTGCATGGCGGCCGAGCCGTTCCGCGATCGCGTGAAGCCGTACCCCACCCGGATGTAGGCGCGCTTGGTGGTGTTGTAGAGCCGGGCGAACGCCTCGATCGCCTCGGCGGAGAGCCCGGTGATGGACGCGGCCCAAGCCGGGCTGCGGGCGGCCAGATGTGTCTCCAGGTCCGCCGGGAAGTCGGTGTATCGGGCGAGGTACTCCCGGTCGGCGTGGCCGTCGCGGAAGGCGCAGCGCATCACCGCACAGGCCAGCGCCGCGTCGGTGCCGGGCCGGAGGCACAGGTGCACGTCGGCGACCTCGGCCGTCCCGCTCCGGTAGCAGTCCACGACGACGAGCTTGGCGCCGCGCTCCTTCCGCGCCCGGGTGATGTGCGTCATGACGTTGACCTGGGTGGCGACCGGATTCCCGCCCCAGACCACGATCAAGTCCGCCTTGGCGATCTCGCGGGGGTCGGGCCCGACGAAACGGCCGGTGCCGGCCGCCCAGCCGGCCTCGGCAGAACCGGTGCAGATCGTCTTTTTCTGTCGCGAGTAACGCAACACGTGCCGCAGCCGGTTGATGCCGTCGCGCATCACCAGGCCCATGGTCCCCGCATAGTAGTACGGCCACACCGACTCGGACCCGAACCGCGCCGCCGCCGCCGCAAACCCCTCGGCGACACGGTCCAGCGCCTCGTCCCATCCGATGCGGCGGAACTGCCCGGCGCCCTTCGGCCCGGTGCGCAAGAGCGGCTGCGTGAGCCGATCCGGGTGGTGCACCCGTTCCGCGTAGCGACCCACCTTCTCGCAGACGACCCCTGCGGTGTAGCTGTTGGCCCTGGCCCCGTGGATCCGGCCGACCCGGTCGCCCGGGAGCACCTCGACCTCCAACGCACACGTCGACGGACAATCGTGCGGACACGCAGAATACCCCACGGTCCGCGACGCGGCCTGTGCGATATCCAGACGGCTCATCGCGCTCCTCGTCTTTTCTTCTGGTGCGCCGCCGCGGCGGGCGCCGCAGGTCCGGCGGTCGCTGCCCGCTGCGCGGTGTCCCGCCGGCGCTTCATGTCGCCAGCGGAAGCCGCACGGTGAACGTGCTCCCGGCGCCGGGCGTGCTCTCCACCTCGATCCGTCCCCCGTGCGCCTCGGCGATGGTCTTGGCGATGCAGAGCCCCAGCCCCGTCCCGCCCGCGTCGCGCGAGCGCGCATCGTCCACGCGGTAAAACCGCTCGAAAAGGCGAACCCGCGCCTCGGCCGGGATCCCGACGCCGGTGTCCTGCACGGCGATCTCCGCCGCGGCGCCGTCAAGCGGTCTGGGGATCGGCGGATCGGGGAACGCGGCGGCCGGCGGCGGAGCGGTGGCGGCGGATTCCCCGGTCACGCGGCGCAGCGAGAGGGTGACGCGCCCGCCCTCCGGGGTGTACTTCACCGCGTTGTCTACCAGATTCAGGAGCAGCTGCCGCAGCCGCGGCTCGTCGCCGTGCGCGATGAGCGGTTCCAGGCCTTGAATGGACACCTGAACCGCGCGGGCACGGCCGAGCACCGCGCCCTGTTTTGCGACCTCCTCCACCAGCCGATCCAGCTCGACCGGGCCTTTTTCCCAGCGCAGCGCGCCCGCGTCGGCGCGGGACAGCATGAGCAGGTCGTCCACCAGCCGGGCCATCCGCTCCACTTCTTCCAGGGCGCTCGAAAGGACGCGTTCGTACTCGGCCGGCTCGCGCGCGCTGCGCAGCGCGACCTCGATCTCGCCCTTGAGGATCGTCAGCGGCGTCCGGAGCTCGTGCGACGCGTCGGCGGAGAAGCGGCGGATCTGGGCGAAGCCGGCTTCCAAACGGGCCAGCATCTCGTTCAGCGTCCGGGCCAGACGACCCAGTTCGTCGTCGATCTCGGCCCCCTCCAGGCGTTCGGCGAGGCGTTCGGCCCCGATCCGGCGGGCGGCCTGCGTCATCTGGTCCACGGGCCGGAAGACGCGGCGCGCCAAAAGCCAGCCGCCCCCTCCCGCCAGGATCAGGCCCAGCGGCGCCAGGGTGGCCAGCGCCCAGAGAAAGTTGTGCCGCTCGCGGAGCAACCCCTCCAGCGACGTCCCCACTTGCAGCACCTTGATCATGCGGCCGCGCGCCACGATGGGAAACGTGAACACGCGCACGGGATGCGGTCCGGCGGTCTGGACCGTCTCGAACGTCCCGTACCCCTCCTCGGCGTTTTTGAGGGCCTTGGGGCTGACCGCGAGCGGCGCACCCCGCTCCCGGGGCAGGCGCGGATCGATCTCGCCGCGCGGGTCGAGGAACTGGTAAAACCGGTTCGCAAAATTCGGCCCATAAAAGCGGCGCAGCAGATCGTTCATGTCCGGCGGCACGAAACCCGCTTCGGTTTGCTGTGCCGCCTGGGCGACCGCTCTGGCGACCCGCTCCAGCGTGCTGTCCACCTCGTTCCAGAGACCGCGCATCAAGAGGCCGTAGGCCACGCCGCCCAGGACCAGCACCGTCGCCGCCAGGATTCCCGTGTACCACAGCGTCATCCGCGCCCGGATCGACAACCGCTTCATGACCAGCTCGAATGTATCCGCAGATTGCGCAGATTGACCGATTTCACCGGACCCACCCCTCCGAGAAATCTGCGTAATCTGCGAAATCTGTGGATGCGGCCGACCCCGTTCTCACTCCGCCTTCAAGACGTAGCCGGCCCCGCGCACGGTGTGCAGGAGCTTGGGCTCCCGGCCGGCGTCGATCTTCTTCCGAAGATAATTCACGTAGACGTCGATGATGTTCGTCCCCGTGTCGAAATTGTAGTCCCACACATGGTCCGCAATCATACTGCGGCTGAGGACCCGCCCGGGATTGCGCAGAAAGTACTCCAGCAGCGCGAACTCGCGGTTGGTCAACGTGATGGGCGCCCCGCCGCGGGTGACGGAACGGGTGGCCGGGTCCAGGACGAGGTCGGCCAGCTGGAGCTTCGGCGCGCGCGCCTCCGCCCGCCGGCGCAGCAGGGCGCGGACCCGCGCAAGCAGCTCCGCGAACGCGAACGGCTTGGTCAGGTAATCGTCGGCGCCGGCGTCCAGCCCTTGCACCTTGTCTTCCACGGTGTCGCGGGCGGTCAGGAGCAGCACGGGGGTGGCGACGCGTGCCTGGCGCAGTTCCCGCAGCACCTGGAATCCCGGCTTTTTCGGCAGCATGACGTCCAGGATGACCAGGTCGTGCAAGCGGTCGAGGCCCATGAGGACGCCGGCCTCGCCGTCGGCGGCCACATCCACCGCGTAGCCCTCCTCCTCCAGCCCCTTGTGGATGAAGCTGGCGACCTTCTTGTCGTCCTCGACCAAAAGAATCCGCATCGAACCCTGGCCTGCGGGGCGGCGCTCACGCCCGGAACGAGGCGTGCTGCACGGTCCGCTCCGCCAACAGGTCGGGGACCGGCTCGCTGGGCACGCCGGGTGCCGGCGACGCCGTCATCTCGCCCGGCCCGCTCAGCACCGTCTCGGGAGCGCAGAGATCCTGACGGTAAAAATAGCGGGATGGGAAGATGTCCGCCGGGTAGGTGAAGTTCTCCAGGGTCGCCAGCGCGAGGCAGAGGTTGCCGCCCAGCGCGCTTTCCAGCATCCCGCCGACCCAGCAGGGCACGCCGTGCGCGGCACAGAGGTCGTGGATGGCCTTGGCCACGCTCAGTCCGCCCACGCGACCCATCTTGATGTTGACGATACCGCAGCTTCCGATGCGCAGGGCGACCTGCGCATCGTGGAACGACCGGATGCTCTCGTCCAGGCAGATCGGGGTCTCGATGGTCTTCTGCAGCTCGGCATGGTCCACCAGATCGCCGGCCTGCAGCGGCTGCTCAATCATGGCCAGCCGGTACCGATCCACGCGTTTGAACAGCTCGGCGTCCCGGAGCGTGTACCCCCCGTTGCAGTCGATGTGGAACGTGAAGGTCGGAAAAGTGGAGCGAACCGCATCGAGCATGTTGAGATCCCATCCGGGGCGGAACTTCAGCTTCACGCGGGTATACCCCTGATCGATGGCCCCCTGGATTTTTCCCAGGAGCATGTCCAGCGAATCCTGGACGCCGTAGTCGGCCCCGACCGGCACCCGGTCCCGCTTCCCGCCCAGCACCTCATGGAGCGGCCGGCCCTGCCGCTTGGCGTCGAGCACCCACCAGGCCGTCTCCAACCCCGCCTTGGCGAACTGGTTGCCCTTGAAGGCGGCCAGCCGATCCAGGAGGTCGACAGCCGATGAGATCTCGTGACCGAGGATGCGGGGAACGAAATGATCGCGGAGCGTGTAGAAGACGCCCGGCGTATGCTCGGGCGAGTAGGTGGGTGCGTAGAGCGGCGTCGTCTCCCCCCACCCGTACAGACCCCCGTCGGTCTCCAGCCTCACCAGCGCCGAGTGGATGTCCCAGTCCTCGCCGTAGGCCGTTCGCCAGGGATAGACAAGCGGAAGCTTCACCCAGTAGAGGTCGACACGTTCGATCTTCATGCCCTTCCCTCGCTGACGCCACGCCCTGGGCGCGGACGCCGCCGCCTCAGCGTGCGGCGCGCGTCTTGCGGGTCGTCCGGCGGCGCGTGGCCGGCGCCTGGTGAGTCGCCGTCACCATGGTGTGGATCCCGCCTCGGATAAAGAAATCCCCCACGACGGTCATGCGGCGCGGCCGGGTGGCCCGGACCAGGTCGTCCAGGATGCGGTTCGTCACCGCCTCGTGGAAGTGGCCCTCGCCCCGGAACGACCAGAGGTAGAGCTTGAGCGACTTCAGCTCCACGCACAGGCGGTCGGGGACATATCGGATGCGGAGGACGGCGAAGTCCGGCTGCCCGGTTCGCGGGCAGAGACAGGTGAACTCCGGACACTCGAAGTCGATCTCGTAGTCCCGCTCCGGGTTTGGGTTCGGGAACGTTTCCAGTCGCTTGGACGGCGTCGTCGGCATCTCGCGTCTCCCCCGCGTCCCGAGGGCACGTCCCGGCGCCCGCAACCCCCGCCCGCCCGCGGGGCGGCGTGACCCGCCTACCACGGTCGGGGATCGGTCAGCACTCGCGTGAGTTGCTCCCTGGTGATGTTACAGCCGCTCACGATCAAGACCACCCTCTGGCCGCGCAACCGGGCGCCCAGCTTCCGCGCCGCCGCCGCGGACGCGGCGCCGGCCGGCTCGGCCAGCTGGTGGGCCGACTCCAGGAGAAAGATGACCCCTTGGCGCAGCTCCTCCTCGCTCAGGAGGACGATGTCGTCCACGTGCTTCCGCATCACGCCCAGCGGCAGCTCGAAGGCCGTTCGCGTCGCCACGCCCTCGGCCCAGGTGGCCGCGTCGGGCGTCTCGAGACACTTCCCCGCCTTCCAGGATTGGTACACCGCGGGCGCCTTCTCCGCCTGCACCCCGATGACTTTCACCCGGGGGTTGAGCTGCTTGGCCACGATGCAGTGGCCGCTCACGCCGCTCCCGCCGCCGACGGGGGCCACGATGACGTCCGTGTCGGGTAAAGCCTCCAGGATCTCCAGGCTGGCGGTGGCGACCCCGGCGATGAGGAGCGGCTCGTTGGCCGGGTGTACGTACCGCCAGCCCTCCAGCTGCGCCTGGGCCTCGGCCCACCCGTGCGCTTCGCCGAAATCGCGTCCCGTCAGGACGACTTCCGCTCCCAGGCGGCGCATGGAGGCCACTTTGTCCGGGTTTGCGCCTTCCGGCGCCGCGATGACGGCCCGGACGCCGAATGCCCGCGCCGCGTACGCGATGGACTGGCCGTGGTTCCCGGTGGAAGCCGTGATGACGCCGCGCTCCCGCTCCGCATCGGACAGCTGGGCGATCAGGTTGAGCCCCCCTCGGATCTTGAACGCACCGATTGGCGTTGCGGTCTCCAGTTTGAGGTAGATCTCGCACCCGAGCAGTTCGGACATCGCGGCAGATCGAATCAGCGGCGTCGGCGCGAGCTGCTGATACACGATCCGTCGCGCACGGTACACATCCTGCAGGGTCGGCGGGTGCATGTGGCGCCTCCGGGCGCCGCGGGGAAATCGCGGCTGGCGCCAAGAATACACCGGGTATGCCCCGGCGGCAACCACTCGGTCGTCGCCCGGGGCGCGAAGGAGATTGCCGCGGGCCGAATTTCGTCGTATGATACCGACCCGGTAACCGGCTTCCGCAGACGCCGCGCCCAAAGTCGCCCTCCTTCCGACCGCAAGATGGTGCTTGACGGCGGAACGGAGAGACAATAGTTTCATGTCGGTTTTGCCGGGCCATTCCGGTATCGGTGGGTCCACGGGCAGCTCCCGGTGGTGCGCGGGCCGCCTGTGCAACGCCGGCCCTCGGGCCGAGGAGTGACAATGAAGATCAGTTGCTGCTGGCTGTTCGCCGTCTCCAAGTACGGGTACCCGCCAAGCCTCCCGGACACCCACCGCGCGCTCGAAGAGATGGAAGCCCTCGGATTCAAGAACGTCGAACTGAAGGGTGTCGGCGAGGAGAACCTCCGCGCCGTGTACGACGCGCGACACGAGCTGAAGAAGCGCAGCGAGGATCTGGGGTTGACGGTGGTCAACTTCTGTTCGATCCTCCCTGACCTGGTCCATCCGGACAAGACGAGGCGCATTCACGCCCTCGATCTCTTCAAGCTGGGAGTGGAAACGGCCGGAACCCTGGGTTGCGAGATGGTCCAGACCGTGAGCGCGACGCCCCCCCTGACGTTCGTGGGCGAGACCCCCTACAAGACGGCCTTGACGTACGGCCAGCGGTATCAGGTGAAGGTGGATCCCGCCTTTCGCTGGGACGATCTGTGGGGCTGGCTCACCGACAGCATGGGGGCGTGCGCCGATGAGGCCGACCGGGCGGGTCTGGCCTTCTGCCTGGAGCCCCGCGTGGGCGAGATCATCAGCAACACCGACGCCCTCCTTCGGCTCATGGAGGCCGTGGACTCCGACAATTTCGGCGCCGTCCTGGACACGGGCCATCTGCACGCCCAGAAAGAGATCCTGCCGCTCAGCGTGGAGAAACTGGGCGCCCGCATCCGCTGCGTCCACGCGTCCGATAACGACGGGCAGACCAATCAGCACTCGGTCCCCGGCACGGGCACGGTGGACTGGGAGGGTGTCTTTTTGGCGCTGAAAAAGCACGCGTTCGCCGGCTGCGTGGCGGTCGACGTCGGCAGCGTTCCCAACCTGGACGCCGCCTACACCGAGTCCAAGGCGTTTCTGGAGAATCTGGCACGCCGCCTCGAAGTTTGACTGGCGACCTAGCGACGCGGCAATTCGGAAGTACGACCGCCGGGGTGTGCCGGTTCTTTATTTGCCGAGTTGCCGAATCGCCCCTTTGCCCAATTGCCCAGTCGCCCAATTGCCCAGTCGCCCAATTGCCGAATCGCCCAGTTGCCAAGTTGCCTCTCCTTCCCCCTTGCGCACACCCGCTTGCCCTGTTAGCGTCGCGTTGAAGGCGGCGCGCCGTTTCTTGCCTCTGCGCATCGAGAGGATATCTTGCCGTTTGCCTATTACGACCGCTTGACCCTGAGCCAGCGGCGGGTGTACCGCCAAAGCGATGACATCGCCTCGGTGCCCATTCCGCACGGCGTGGAACTGCGCCCGCTGGTGGACGCCGTCGCCGAAGCCCTCGCCGCGGAGGACCGCGCGCGGCTCCAGACTGCCGCCGACCGCCTGCTGGCCGAGATCACGGCGCGGCTCCACGTGCCGCCCCTCCGGACCCGGGTCTTGGCCGTCCGCCCAACCTATCGGTGGGGGGAGTTGCACGGGCTCTACAACGGGGCGTCCGGCGGCCGGGTCGCCCGGGTGAGTGTGTGGATGCGGACCGCACAGCGGCACCAGGTCGTTAAGTTCCGAAGCTTCCTGCGCACCCTGCTCCACGAGCTGTGTCACCATCTCGACTACGAGCTATTGGCGCTCCCCGACTCGTTTCACACCGAAGGGTTCTACAAGCGCGAGTCGAGTCTCCTGCGGCAGCTCGCGCCCTCGACCGGGGGCGCGGAGGCGTCATGACCGAGGCCGACCGGCGCGGGCGCGCCAGGGTCCTGTTCCGGGAGGGCTGCGCCCGCCAGATGCGAAGGGAGTTGGACCAGGCGATTACGAGCCGCGGCACGTCCCCCACATGAACCTCGGGCGTGCGTATATCCGCCGGGGCACGTGGCAAGCGGCGCTCGGAGGGCTGGAGGCGGCGGCCCGACTCGCCCCGGCGGACCGCGGCGCGCGGAAGATGCTCCACGAGATCCGCGCTTGGTTCAACTGATCGCGGCTGTGGCCGCAGGGCGATTCGGCAATCAGGCAACTTGGCGATTTGGCAATTAGGCGAGTCGGACCAGAATTGCCGAGTCGCCCAGTTGCCTATTCGCCCAATTGCCCAGTTGCCGAATTGCCAAGTCGGCCAGTCGCCGACCCACGGAGACCTTGATGGCCGAGTCCCGACCAGCGAACCGTCTCATCCACGAGACCAGCCCGTACCTCCTGCAACACGCCCACAACCCGGTGGACTGGTACCCGTGGGGCCCCGAGGCGCTGGCCCGCGCCACGGCCGAGAACAAGCCCATCCTGCTCAGCATCGGCTACTCGTCCTGTCACTGGTGCCACGTCATGGAGCGGGAATCCTTCGAGAACCCGGCCGTGGCCGACCTGATGAACCGCCACTTCGTGAACGTCAAGGTGGATCGCGAGGAGCGGCCGGACCTCGACGCCATTTACATGGCGGCCACGCTGACCCTGAACGCCGGTCAGGGCGGGTGGCCGATGACCGTCTTCCTGACGCCGGAGCAGCGGCCGTTCTTCGCCGGAACATATTTCCCCCCCACGGACCGATTCGGTCGCCCCGGCTTCTCCACCCTTCTTGCCCGGATCGCGGACCTCTGGGAACAGCGGCGCGACGATCTTCTGGAGCAGGCGGCGACGCTGACGGCCCATCTGCGCGAGAGGGCCGGGGCCGCGCAGAGCGGTACCGTCGGCGAGGAAGAGATCCGGGCCGCGGTCCGCGAGCTGGCCGCGGCGTTTGACCCGACCTACGGCGGATTCGGCCCGGCACCCAAGTTCCCGCCGTCCACGCAGCTCTCCCTCCTCCTCCGACACCACCGCCGCACCGGAGACGCCGCGGCGCTCGCCATGGTGACCAAGACGCTCGACGGCATGGCTCAGGGCGGCATGTACGACCAGATCGGCGGCGGTTTCGCGCGCTACGCCACCGACCCCTACTGGCTTGTGCCCCATTTCGAGAAGATGCTGTACGACAATGCGCTGCTGGCCAAGGCGTACCTCGAGGGCTTCCAGGTCACCGGTCAGCCCTGCTACGCCCGGATCGCCCGCGAGATTCTCGACTACATCCTGCGGGAGATGACGGGTCCCGAGGGTGGATTCTACTCCGCCACGGACGCCGATTCGGAGGGCGAAGAAGGGAAATTTTTCGTCTGGACGCCGGCGGAGGTCGAGGCGGTCCTGGGCCCCGAGGAGGGCGGCAGGCTCTGCGCCTATTACGACATCACCGAGGAGGGCAACTGGGAGGGGAAGAGCATCCCCCACACGCCCCGCCCGCTGGAGCGCGTGGCCTCGCGCCTGGGAATTCCCGCGGACGCGCTTCGCGCAAGCGTGGAAAACGGGCGGGCCCGGCTCTACGAGGCGCGGCGGCGGCGGGTCCTACCCGGTCTGGACGACAAGATCCTCACCGCCTGGAACGGCATGATGGTGGGGGCCTTGGCCGAGGGCGGGCGGGTGCTCGGCGAGCCGCGCTATCGGGCGGCCGCGGGCCGCGCCGCCGACTTCCTCCTCGGGGCGCTGCGGCGGGCCGACGGCCGGCTGCTCCGCACCTTCCGGAAGGGCACGGCGCATCTGGACGCCTATCTCGAGGACTACGCGTTTCTGGCCGAGGGTCTCCTGGACCTGTACGAAGCCGGCGCTGACGAGCGCTACCTGCGCGAGGCGGGACGCCTCGCCGAGCGGATCGTGGCGGATTTCGCCGACGAGGCGGGCGGGTTTTACGACACCGCGCAGGACCACGAGCCGCTCATCGTCAGATACAAGGACGGGGCCGACGGCGCCGTCCCCAGCGCCAACGCCGTGGCCGCCTCGGTCCTGGCGCGTCTGGCCGCGCACCTGGGCCGCGCCGATTTCCGCGACCGCGCCGCCGCCGCCATTCAGGCCTACGCCAAGCCCATGACGCAGCGCCCGCGCGCCTTCTGCAAGAGCCTGTGCGTGGTGGACTTCCTGTTGGAGGGCCCGGTCGAACTGGCGCTCGTCGGCACGCCGGGCGACGCCGGATACGAGGCGCTCCGGGCCGCCGTCGGCCGCCGCTATCTTCCCAACCGGATCGTCGCTCACCACGATCCGGCCGCGGGTGCGGCGCCGGAGTTGCCGCTCCTGGAGGGCAAAGGGCTGGTGGGCGGAAAGGCGGCGTTGTACGTCTGCCGAGACTTCGCCTGCCGCGCGCCGGTGACGGATCCCGCCGAGCTGGACGGGGCGCTGGCCCGGCGGCCTGCCGCAACGGCCGACGAGGCGCGTATCGGCATCGCCGCGCGGCGGCCGGGGCGGGCCACGCCCGAAGCGACGGCGGCCCGCGCGCGGCGGTTTGCGGCCACAGGGCTGGCGCACGGGTACGCCGCGCTGGGCACAACCGGGCTCACCGTGAGCCGCATCGGCTTCGGGTGTTACCGCGTGGACGACGAGACCCCGGAGCACCGCGAGGCGCTGACCCGGGCGCTTCTCGACGGCTGCGCGCTGCTCGACACCTCGACCAACTACATGGACGGGGCGAGCGAGCGATTGGTGGGCTCGGTCCTCGCCCAGCTCGACCGCGCCGGCCGGGTTCCGCGCGGCGAGGTCGTGGTCGTCTCCAAGATCGGCTATGTGCAGGGGCAGACCCTCGTGCTGGCGCACGAGCGCGAGGCCGCCGGCAAGCCGTTTCCCGACATGGTGAAGCCCATGGACGGGTGCTGGCACTGCATCCACCCCGAGTTTCTCCAGGATCAGCTCGCCCGCTCGCTGGAGCGCCTCCGGCTGGAGACGTTGGACGTGTGTTTGCTGCACAACCCGGAGTACTTCTTCTCGGATGCCATGCGGCGCCGGTCGGGAGATCTGGAGGAACTCCGCGGGGAGTTCTATCGGCGCCTTGCGCAAGCCTTCGTCTTCTTCGAGGCGCAGGTGTCGGCGGGCCGGATCGCCTGGTACGGTGTCTCGTCCAACACCGCCGTCCGCCCGCCGGATGACCCCGAGGCAACCTCGCTCTCGCGCATGCTGGATGCCGCGGTCGCTGCGGGGGGACCGGGCCACCACTTCCGCGTCGTGCAGGTCCCCATGAACCTGCTGGAGACGGGCGCCGCCCGCCAGGCCAACACGGGCGCGGACGCAGCGCAAACCGTGCTGGCGTGGGCGGCGGAGTCGGGCATCGCCGTCCTGACGAACCGGCCGCTCAACGCGTACGCCAACGGGACCCTCATCCGCCTTGCGGACGTCCCGCTGGACGACACGGAAGGGGTCCCCGCGCCGGATGAGGCGTTGCCGCGAGTCGCCGCGCTCGAGGAAGAGTTCCGGCTGAAGATCGGCTCGCGGCTCCGCGTCGCCGAGGGCGGGCCTCCCCCCGCCGAGTGGTTTTGCTGGGCGGATCGGCTGGGCGCCATGGCGGGACGCCTCCAGGGCGTGGATCACTGGCGGCGGATCGAAGAGCGGACCATCTCCCCGGCGGTCAGCCGGCTCGTCCAGATGCTGGACCGCTCGTTGAGCGGCCCGATCCAGGAGACCTGGCGGTCCTGGCTGGAGCAGTACCTTTCGGCGCTGGACGCGGTGCTCCGCGCCTTCCGCGCCCGAGCGGCGCGGCAGAGTCAGGCGGTCAGCAATCGCGTGACGGCGGCGCTGAACCCACATCTCCCGCTGGCGAAGCGCGGAGAGTCGTTGTCGCGCAAGGCGCTGTGGGTGCTCCTCAGCACGCCGGGCGTGACCACGGTGCTCCTGGGCATGCGCCATCCCGATTACGTGGCGGACGGAATGGAAGTCCTGAAATGGCTGACGCTGGGAGACGTCGGCAGAATCTACGACGCCATGCGTGACGTCCGCGTGGGCTAGCGCGCGGCCGCCGCGGATGGGTTCGCGACGGCCGAGCAGGCAACCACAGCTCGGCGGCACGAACGGCTGAGCGCCCCAAACCCGACCGGCGTGCGCCGGTCCGAACCGAGGAGGGGAGCAACATGGCAAAGAAGGCATTGCTCGTCGGCATCAATCGGTACAAGATCCCAGGGGCCGATCTCCGCGGTTGCGTCAACGACGTGAAGAACGTCCGCGCCGCCCTCACCTCGTACTACGGCTTCTCCGCCCGGGACATCACGACGCTCACGGATTACGCGGCCACCACCAAGGCGATGTGCGACGCCATCGTGAAGCTCGTGAAAGGCGCCAAGCGGGGGGACGTCCTGCTCTTCCACTACTCCGGCCACGGCGCCAACGTGCCCGACAAGAACGGCGACGAGGCCGACCACCGCGACGAGATCCTCTGCCCCACCGATCTGGATTGGAAGGCTCCGCTGTTGGACGACTGGCTGCGGAGCACCTTCGACAAACTTCCGGCTGGCGTCAACCTCACGGTCATCATGGACTGCTGCCACTCCGGGACCAACACCCGGGCCATCCTGCCCCCGGATGCACCCAGCATCCCGCGGTATCTGCCCAACCCGTGGGACCTCGTGGCGACGGAGTCCGGCCGGATGCTTCGGGGTAAGGTGCGCGGACGCCTGCGCCGGTCCGCTCCGGCGCGGCGCACGAAGGACGTCGTCGCCGTGAACATCCCGGAGATCCTCGTGACCGGCTGTCGTGACACGCAGACCTCGGCCGATGCGGAGATCGGCGGCACGTTCAACGGCGCCCTCACCTACCATCTCGTCGCCACGATCACGGCGGCGCGCGGGAAGCTCACATACCGCGAGCTGCACGACGGCACCGTGAAGCGGCTCAAGCGCGGCGGGTTCTCCCAGGTGCCGCAGCTTGAAGGCCGCGCTCCGAACTTCGATCGGCCCTTCCTCTCGCCGATGGCGTGAGGCGCCCTTGCCCCCGGGCGGCACGCCGTCCGGGGGCCCCCTGATCCGCCAAGCCCCGCGGGCTGCATGTCCACGCACCCGCGCCGCCTCTGCGCCGGAGGGTTGCCCATGCCGCGCCCCAGGAAGCCGTGGACGTGCCTGTTCTACCTCTGCGGCGACAACTATCTCGCCCAAGACGTGGAGGACGATTTTCGCGAGATCTGCGCCACCGGGGGCTCACCGACCCTGCACGTGGCCGTACAGATCGACCGGCCGACCGGCGCCTCCCGTTACGCCCTCCCCGAGGGCCGGCGGCGCCGGCCCCCCGAACCCGTCGCCACGCTGGGCAACGTCAACACCGGCGACCCCGCCGCCGCCATCGATTTTCTCGCCTGGGGGATGCGCGAGTTTCCCTCCGCCCGACTGGCGGTCATCCTCTCCGGCCCCGGTGCGGCCGCCATCCCCGCGAAAGACGCGCAGACGGGTGGTGTGCGGGACCAGCTGTTCACGCTGTTTCCCGACGAGACATCCAAGGACGCCCTGAACGCGGCGGAGCTTCGCCATCTCTTCCAGGAATCCCTCAGGCGTGCGCGGCGCAGGCGTGTGGATGTCGTGGGCCTCGACTCGTGCTCCCACGCCTTCCTGGAGGTCGCGTACCAGCTCGAGGACCTGGCGACCCTCCTCGTTGCGCCGCAGACCTTCCTTCCCGGGCCGGGATGGCCGTACGAGCGGCTCCTCGCCGCGTGGCGCCGCCGCCGTCCCGCGGACCCCGAGAGTCTGGCGCGGCTGCTGGTGTCCGAGACGATCGGCGCGTACCGAAAGCGGACCGACCCGCCGCAGATCGCCCTGTCGGCCATCGACCTTCGCGCCCTGGATCGCGTCGCCCGCGCCCTCGACACGTTGACGCTGGCACTGATGCAGTGTTTGGGCGACAAGACGGTCCTGGCGGCGCTCAAGGATACGCGGCGCCGCGCGCAGGGGATCGAGCGGCCCGAGAACCTCGACCTCGGAGAGCTCCTCCGACTCGCCGAGGCGATGCTCCGGCGTCGGACAACCCGGGCATCCGACGCGTTCGGGGAGAAGGCGCGGGCCGGAGCGCTGGTCGACCTCGTCGCGCGGACGCGGGCCGTGATCCGGGGGGAGGCGGGCGGCCCCCCGCTGGTCCTGGCGAGCGAATCGCTCGCCAGGCAGCCGCTGCACGGCGTCTCGATCCACTTCGCCGCGACGCTGGAAGGATCGAGCTACCTCGACCTGCGGTTCGCGCGCAAGGTCCACTGGGCCGCCCTGCTCGGCGGCATGAACCTCATCGAGGAGCACCCCCGCGCGCTGTGGCGGCTCGTGAGCGCCCTCCTGGCGGACGCCGGAGGCGACACCCGTCAGGAGCTGATCGATCGGATGCTGGGGCCGGCGTCGGTCATGGAGAGCCTCAAGACGCAGTTCCGCGCCCTGGAGTCCCCGCCCTGCCTGACGCTCGCCCTGGAGCGGCGTGACGACCCCGCGGCGACCCAGGCCGCGCCGCCCTCCGCGCGCGTGGAGGCGCAACGGCTGTACCGCCTGCGGCTGGAAGGCCCCGACGCGGGCGCCACCATCGCCGAGAGCACCGCCCGCGTGAACCAGCGGACGTTCGACACCGTGCTCTCCCGCCTGGAGCGCGTCCTGAACGATCCCAGCGCCGACGCCGAGGCGCTGCCCGCGATCGTCTCGCTCGGACGGACGCTATGGGAGGATCTCCTCGGCCGCCTGGGGGCACGGCTGCGCGCCGCGGCCGCCCCGCTGCCCGCGGACGGGGTCGGGGAATCGGACCGTGCCGCCCCGCACCTGCGCCTCCAGATCGCTGCGGAGCTGATGCGCCACCCGTGGGAACTCCTGCACGACGGAGAGGCGCTCCTGGGGCTGCGCTACGCCCTGGGGCGCCAGGTCTTCACGGATCTCCCGACGCTGCGGCAGGCGCGGCGGCGGGCGGCGGGATCCCTCCGCGTCCTCGTCATCGGCGATCCGGTCTTCGCGCCGGCGTTCCTGGAGGATCTGCGGCGCCGGCGCCGGCCGGTCCCGCCCCAGCTCCCCGAAGCCCGGCAGGAGGCCCACCGGGTCGCGCGGGAGTTCGAGCGGCTGCGGGACGAGCTGGCCGGGCTCCCGCCCCTGCACTTGGAGAGCGTGGTGGGGGACACGCTGGGCGTGACCGAGATGCGCGAGCGGCTCCGGGACGGTTACCACATCATCCATTTCTCCGGCCACGGTGTCTTCCGCCGGGGCGACCCGGAGACGAGCGCGTGGCTCCTCTCCGACGGCGAGTTGTGGGCGCGGGAGATTCGGAATACGTTGGCGGGATTGGAAGAGCCGCCCTGGCTCGTTTTTGCCAATGCGTGCGAGGCCGGGATGGATGCCGGGGCGCCGGCCGGCCGCTACCAGGGGGACGTCTTCGGCCTGGCCACCGCCTGCATCAACCAGGGCGTGGCCGCCTACGTGGCGCCGCTCTGGCCCGTGCCGGACGTCCTGGCCGCCGAGCTGGCCGCCAACTTCTACCGAGAGCTGCTCTTGAACCGCGCCAGCGTCGGCGAGGCGCTGCGGCGGGCGAAGGTCCGCGCCCACACGGGCACCGGCGCCGGTGCGGGCGCCCGCCACCTGGCCTGGGCCGGCTTCGTCCTCTACGGGGATCCGACGCAACTCCTGCTGCGGAGCCTCTGGTCCGGCTCCGCACCGCCCCTCGCGAAGAACAAGCCCGCGGCCGCCGGGTGCTTCAGCGCGGATTCGCCAGCGACCCGGATCCGGCGGCCGACCCCGGGGAGGTGACGGACGGCGCGCGCAACTGCCCCTTGACTCCGCGCGTGTCGATGATAGGCTCTTGCCGCTGGATCGCGGGCGGCGCGGCGGAGCATCGGTGCGCGGACCGCGCGTGACAGCCCAGGAGGAGGCCATGGACATCCAGGAGATCGCGCTGACGCGGTTGAAGCCGAAGGCGTTCATCCGGGAGCAGGTGGAGAGCATCCGCAGGACGGTGGGAGACGGCACCGCGGTGGTGGCCCTCTCGGGCGGGGTTGACTCGGCGGCGGTCACGATGCTGGGTCATCTGGCGCTCGGCCCGCGCCTCACGACCTACTTCGTCGAGAACGGCATCATGCGGGCCGGCGAGCCCCGGGCCATCGTCTCCCTGTTCAAGCGGCTCGGTGTGCGGGTCGAGCTCGTGGACGCCAAGGCGCAGTTCTTTGACGCCCTGGCGGGGCTCACCGATCCGGAGCAAAAGCGCGAGGCCGTCACGCAGACGTTTTACAAGACCGTCTTCGGCCCCCTTGTCCGCGAGAGCGGCGCCCGATTCCTCCTCCAGGGGACGAACTACACCGACGTGGAGGAGACGGTGGCGGGGATCAAGCGGCAGCACAACGTCCTGACGCAGCTCGGCATCGACACCGAGAAGGTCTACGGGTATCAGGTGCTGGAGCCGGTGATCCAACTCCGGAAGACCGGCGTCCGCGTGGTGGCCAGGGCCCTCGGCCTGCCCAGGAGCATCTATGCCCGGCCCCCCTTCCCCGGTCCCGCGCTCGCCACCCGCATCATCGGCGAGGTCACGCCCGAGCGCGTCGAGATCGTCCGGGCCGCCACCAAGATCGTGGAGTCCGTTCTCTCCAAGACCCGCGCCTTCCAGTACCTCGCCATCCTCCACGGGGACCGGGTCACCGGCATCCGAAAGGGCAAGCGGGAATTTGGCTACCAGGTCGAGGTCCGCTGCTGGGACTCCACCGACGCCGTCACCGGCCGCCCCACCCGGCTGGCCTGGTCGACGCTGGAGACGCTGGCCCGGCGCATCACGACCGGCGTGCCCGGTGTCGTCTCCGTCACGTACAACATCGCGCGGAAGCCCCCCTCCACCATCGAGGCGGTGTAAGCAGAGTGCCGAATCGCGGCCCGGCTCCGCAGCGGACTGTGCGCGCACGAAAGAAGGAGGGGATGTCAAGCCGCCCGGGCGCACGCCGGGCGTGGTCGCCTTCCGCCGTGGCGTGTGGGGCTTGGGGGCGCCACAGTCGCACCAAGTCGGGGGTGTGCGTTTGGTCTTCCCCCGCCCGCCTCAAACGGCGGTGCGGACCTCGAGGACGCAGAACGGCACGCGGGGCACCGTGGTACGGCGGCTAGCCCGGGTTGCCGTGAGGGAGACGAGTCCGTACCGTGCCAGCGCCTGGACATCGGCGTGGTCGTTCTTGAAGTCCCGGCCGACGAGCTGCACGAGCTGGGAGACGGAGGCGGGACGAGGCGTCAGCGAGACCAAACCGCCACGTCACTCCGGTTGCAGATGCTCGCGGCGGCCAGCGCCTCTCTCGGGCGGGACGAGGGCCAGCCTCAGGACCTCCTCGGCGGTGTCCACGAAGTGCAACTCCATCGCTTTCCGCGCCTCGGGCGGCACCTCCTCGGCCTCGCGCTCGTTACGGCGCGGCAGGATGACGTGGCGGATCCCGATGCGGTGGGCCGCCAGGACCTTCTCCTTGATGCCGCCCACCGGTAGGACCTTGCCTCGGAGGGTGATCTCGCCGGTCATGGCCAGGTCGCCGCAGACCGGCCGCCCGGACGCCAGCGAGGCCAGGGCCGTCAGCATCGTGACCCCGGCCGACGGTCCATCCTTCGGGATGGCGCCGGCCGGCACGTGCACGTGGATGCGCTTGCCCTCGAAAACCGCGGGGTCGATCCCGAGCGGCGCGGCGTTCGAGCGGAGGTAGGACGCTGCGGCCTGGGCGCTCTCCCGCATCACGTCGCCCAGCATCCCGGTGAGAACCAGGCCCTCATCCTTCGCCGGCATCATGGTGGCCTCGACGAAGAGCACGTCCCCGCCGACCGGGGTCCAGGCCAGACCGGTCGCCACCCCCGGCCGCGTGGTCCGCTCCGCCACCTCGTCGAAAAACCGCGGCCGACCCAGGTATTCCGGGACGGCCTCGGGCGTCACCTGCACCGGCTCCGTCTTCCCCTCGGCGATCCTCCGCGCCGCCTTTCGCGCGACCGTCGCGATCTCCCGGTCCAGGTTGCGGACGCCGGCCTCGCGGGTGTACTCGCGCGCAATGCGGCGGATGGCCTCCGGCTCGATGGTCAGCTCCCCGCCGGCCAGGCCGTGGGCGGCCACCTGTTTCGGCACCAGGTACCGCTCGGCGATGCGGACCTTCTCGTCGTCCGTGTACCCGGAGAGCTGCAGGATCTCCATCCGATCGCGGAGCGGCGCCGGGATGGTGTCCAGGGTATTCGCCGTGGCGATGAAGAGCACCTGCGAGAGGTCGAAGGCCACGCCCAGGTAGTTGTCCACGAAGGTGTGGTTCTGCGCCGGGTCCAGTACCTCGAGAAGCGCCGAGGACGGATCGCCTCGCCAGTCGGCCCCCACCTTGTCGATCTCATCCAGCATGAACACGGGATCGCGGTTCTCCACGCGGCGGAGCGCCTGGATGATCCGCCCCGGCAGCGCGCCGATGTAGGTGCGCCGGTGACCCCGGATCTCCGCCTCGTCCCGCACGCCCCCCAGCGACATGCGCACGAACTTGCGGTCCATGCCCCGTGCGATGCTCTGCCCCAGGCTGGTCTTTCCCACGCCCGGTGGGCCGACAAAGCACAGAATCGGCTCGTGCGCCGGGCTGTCGCCGGTCACGAGCGGGGACGCGGCCGGCCTCGCGTCGCCCTCCCCGGTCGGCCGGGGCGCCGGCGCGCGGTCCTGCCGGAGCTTCTTCACCGCCAGATACTCCAGGATGCGATCCTTCACCTTTTCCAGGTCGTAGTGGTCCTCGTCCAGCACCCGCCGCGCGCGCGCGACATCGATGGCGCCCCCGCTCGCCCTGTTCCAGGGCAGGTCCGCCATCCATTCGAGATACGTCCGGATGATGCCGTGTTCCGGGGAAGCGGCGGGGACGCTCGTCAGCCGCGTCAGCTCGCGCTCGGCCTCGCGCCGCGCCTCCTCCGGCAGGTTGGCCGCCTCGATCCGTTTTCGCAGCTCGGCGCTCTCGTCCGCCTCCTCGCCCTCGCCCAGCTCCTTCTGGATGGAGCGGAGCTGCTCGCGCAGGTAGTACTCGCGCTGGGTCTTGGACAACCGCTCCTGCGTCTCCGTCGTGATCTTCCGGCCCAGCTCGCGGACGGCCAGGTCGCGCTGCAAGAGATCCACCAGGCGGCGGAGCTTGGCGTCCACCGGATCGGTCTCCAGGATCTCCTGGCGCACGGCGGGCTCCAGCGGGGTCACCGCGGCGATGAGATAGGCGACCTGCCGCGAGTCGGTCAGATTCTCGGCGGCCACCGCCACCTCGTCGGGCAGATCCCCCGCCAGCCCGACCACCCGCTTGAATAGGTCCACGGCGGCACGGCGCAGCGCGTCGGCTTCCGTTCCCTGCACGACCCGATCCGGCGCCGGTGCGACCCTGGCCACCAGGTACGGCTCGGTCCGGACGTAGTCCACGACGCGGATCCGCTCCAGCCCTTGCACCACGATGCGCAGTGTGCCGTCCGCGGCGCGCGTGAGCTGGTGGATGACCGCGAATGTCCCCACCGCGTGCAACTCTTTCGGATCGGTCGCGTCGCCCGCGTCGTTCTTCTGGGCGATGAGGGCCACGAAGCGGTTGGCGCGCATCGCGTCGTTCACCAGTTTGACCGAGCCGGGTCGACCCACCGCCAGGGGCACGACCGCCAGGGGGAACACCACGGCGCTACGGAGCGGCAGCACCGGCAGCAGGTCGGGGATCTGCGCGTGGTCGCCGCCGAGCCGATCCTCGGCGGGCTCCCGGGTTTCCTCAGCCATGGTGTCCTCCTCCGGCCGCCTTGGGTACCCGCACCAAAAGCAATCCCCGGTCGTAGCTTGCCTCGACGCGGTCCCCCTCGATCTGGACGGGCAGCGGGACCTCCACCCGAAACGGCCCTTGCCGGATACCCGCGGCGTGGTACACGCCGTCGTCGGTCACCGGAAGGCTCCGCGAGCCTTCGATCACCAGCGCATCCTCGAACAGCACGAACTCGAGCCGCTCCACGTCCACCCCGGCCAGCTCCACGGTCACGGTGAGAGCGGTCGCCGTTTCGTACACATCCATGTCTGGGTGCCAGTGGGGGTGGGACAGCACCACGTCGCCGGCGCGCACCTGGTACGCGCCGCCACGGGTGATGGGCTGCTTGACGATCATGGTGTAGCGATACCCGATGCGCCGATAACGCACTTCCCTGCTCCTTCCCCAGTCGGCGTGCCCGCCCCGGCCCTGATCGAGGCGTCTCCGCCGCGGAGACACGGTGGGCGGCCGGTACGGTTCGGCTATTCTACCATGCCAAAGCGCAGAGCGGACAGCCAGGGTTCGTGCCCGCCGGTGTCGCGCCGTACGGGCCGAACCCGACCCGTTGTCGCCACGGCCGACCCGCGCCCCATACCGTCCGCAATTTCCCATGGCGCGGTATCCCCGGCCTTGACACCCGCCGCCGCCTGCGGCATGCTCCCCTCGATGCGACTCTGGTGCGAGGGCCAGGTCCACCGTGGCGACGACGATTCGGCGGATTCGCAAGATCGAGCGGCACCGGCACGTGGTGGCGCGTATCCCGCT
This sequence comes from bacterium, assembly GCA_029580855.1. Lineage (GTDB taxonomy): Bacteria > Methylomirabilota > Methylomirabilia > Methylomirabilales > 2-02-FULL-66-22 > 2-02-FULL-66-22. The sequence continues at coordinate 43,441 of JAKPQH010000082.1, forward strand.
CCGGGCGATCCGGCGGCTCATGAAGGGCCACGGGCGACGCGTAGGGCCGTCGAGACCCAACGCGGCGCTGGACTTCGGGCCCGGGCTCGCCCTCGACGGGCTGTTCGCGGACGCGAGCCTCGCTCCCCGGGCCGCCGCCGAGGTGCAGGCGGCCATCCGGATCGCGGCGTTCACGCTGCAGATCTATGACACGGCCCGCGCCGCGCGGGAGCTCGGACGGCGCTGAACCGCAACGGTCGAACGCCACGACGCCACCGGCAGCCGCCGCGGAGAAGACCGAGGGGCAGACGGGGCGATCCGGAGATCGGGGGAGCGATGGACGATCGAGAAGCGATGAAGGCGAGGGTAAAGGAACTGGCCGCACGGGTCTGGGATGTCCCCGCCATCGAGGCCCGCTACCGGAGGCTGCTGCAGGACGGTATCGCCCCTCGACGGATCGACCCTGCGGTTATCGCGGCCGCGAGAGCCGTCATTTTCGACCGGGTCCAGCGCCGGGCGGAGGAGTACGAGTACCTGAGCCACAACTGAGCCAAGGGCGCTGCTCTTCCCGTGATGGAAGAGTTCGGGCTGGGGTCGATCGAGATGATCAAGGGGCTCTCCCCGTTTCCCGGTTTCGGTGCGACGGGGTCGGTCTGCGGGGCCGTGAGCGGGGCGCTGTTTGCTCTGGGCCTGTACTTCGGAAGCGACGATCCGACGGATTACGCCGCCACGGGCGCGGCCATGACGGCCGCACGCGCCTTCATCCCGCGCTTCGAGGCGTTTCTCGGATCGACCCTCTGCCCGCGGATCCAGGAAGACGTCGTCTTCGGCCGCTACATGGACGCACGCGCCGGCAGCGAAAACATGGCCGCCTTTCAGCGCGAGCTGGGCTACGCCAAGTGCGCGCTGCCGGCGGGTATCGCCGCGCGCCTGGCGACCGAGATCATCATCGAGAGCCTGGAGAACGAGTACTCATCGAATAACGCTGTCCCTCGACGGTGAGATCGGCACCCGACCGGATCCCGAAGGACGAGCCGCGGACCGGGAATCTCCTTGCCGCCGAGACGCCACCCGGGTCCGAGCGGCGCCGAAACGGAGCCGATGTCGGACCCGAGTCGGCCAATGCTGGGGCCCGACCGCAGCAGCCCGGGTCAGAGGCCGATCCGTCGCATCATGGCCGGCGGGTATCGCTCGCCCGCGGCGGCGCCCGGCGGGAACGCGTGGGTCAGCCGGCCCAGCTCTTCGGTGCTGAGGTCGATCTCCGCGGCCTTGGCATTCTCTTCCAGATACGACCGCCGCTTTGTCCCCGGTATGGGCACGATGTCGATGCCCTGCGCGAGGACCCACGCGAGGCCGATCTGCGCCGGCGTGCACCCTTTCACCAGGGCAAGCTGGTCCAGGACATCGAGCAGCTTGAGATTCCGGGCGAGGTTCTCGGCCTGATAGCGGGGCATCCGGCGCCGGTGATCGGTCTCCGAGAGCGGCCCCAGACTCCGGATCTTGCCGCCCAAGAAGCCGCGCCCCAGCGGCGCATAGGCAACGTACCCGATGCCCAACTCCCGGCAGGTGGGCAAAATCTCCGTCTCCGCCTCCCGCGTCCAGAGCGAATACTCCGTTTGCAGCGCCGCGATGGGATGCACCCCGTGGGCGCGCCGGATGGTGGCCGGCGCCGCCTCGGACAGACCGAGGTAGCGGGCTTTGCCCTGCTTCACCAGGATCGCCATCGCCCCCACGGTCTCCTCGATGGGCACGGTCGGGTCCACGCGGTGCTGGTAGTACAGATCCACATAATCGACGCCCAGCCGTTTCAGGCTGGCGTCGCATGCGGCGGCGACGTACTCCGGCCGGCCGTTGACGTCCGCCGTGCCGTCCGGATGGAGGATGTTGCCGAACTTCGTGGCGAGGATGACCCGGTCGCGCCGGCCGGCGATCGCCCGGCCGATCAGCTCCTCGTTGTGGCCGCTGCCGTACATGTCCGACGTGTCCAGGAAGTCCATCCCGATCTCGATGGCCCGGTGAAGCGTCGCGATGGACTCGGCCTCGTCCGGCTCGCCGTACATGGCACTCATGCCCATGCAGCCGAGACCGATGGCCGACACCTCCAGCCCGCTCCTGCCCAACTGTCGTCGTTGCATGAGTCCTCCTCGGGTAAGCGCCCCTGACCGCGGCCGGTCGGTTAGCCCTGAGACTCGAGGACGCCCCACCCCACCTGACGGTTTGCAATATATACCAGCCCGCCGGCGTCCACGTCCAGATCGTTGGACTGCCGATGGCGACCGGGGCAAGATCTATGCCCGGGCTCACCGGCATGCGTGGCTGCTCCGGATGGCAGGACGATGCCGCCGGTGTGGCGCGATTGCCTTTGTGGGCTTGATTTCCGTCCGGACCCTATCTATAAGGGGGTGGCGGCATTGTCAAGGGCAAAGCAGGCGGCGCCAGCCGGCGGCGTGGACGGCGCGGCGGCGTCGTGCTACACCAACGGAGGGCGTATGCGGATCATCGACAGCTTTCGACTGGACGGCCGGGTGGCCGTGGTGACCGGGGCGGGCAAGGGGATCGGTGAGGGGATCGCCGTCGGACTGGCCGAGGCCGGGGCCGATCTGGCCCTGGTGGCTCGCACGCGCGCCGACCTCGAGCGCGTCGCGGAGACGATCCGCGCGGGCGGGCGGCGGGCGATAGCCGTGCCGTGCGACCTCGCCGACGTCGCCGCTATCCCCGCGACCGTCCGGCAAATCGTCGACGCCTACGGACGGATCGACATTCTGGTGAACTGTGCCGGCATCCAGCGGCGCATGACCGTCCTCGAGGCCACCGTCGAGGGGTGGGAGCAGGTCATCAACACCAATCTGCGCAGCGTGTATTTCATGACCCAGGCCGCGGGTAAAGTCATGGTCGAGCAGCGCCGCGGCAAAATCATCAGCATCGCCTCCATGACCGCGTATCGCGGCTTCCACATGATCTCCCCCTACGGGATCTCCAAGGCGGGCATCGCCAACTTCACCAGGTACCTGGCCGTGGAGTGGGCCCCATACAACATCCAGGCCAATGCCATCGCGCCGGGCTGGATCCGCACCCCGATGACCGCCCAGATGGGCGAGGATCGTATCCGCTGGGTGTGCGAGCATGTTCCGCAAGGCCAATTCGGGTCGCCCCGGGACGTTGCCGGCCTCGCGGTGTTCCTGGCCAGTCCTGCCGCGGATTACATCACCGGCCAGACGATCCCCGTCGATGGCGGTTTCCTGGCCGGCAACCCCTGGCCGACGACGTCGTCGCAGCCCTGACGGGGCCGGGATGCTCTTTCGCGCGAAACCCGCCGGTCCGAACGTCAACCCGCCGCGAGCCGCAAACACGCCATGAGGGCGGTCTCGTAGGTCTGAAGGTCGGGAAACGCGGGGAAGCCGCGGAGCCCGAGACAATCCTCGCGCGTCGGATACGGGTTGGCGCCGCTCGCCTTGAGAATCGTCGCGACCAGCCGCTGGAAGCCACGGACCGACGATGCCTCGGCCTGAAGCTGAGGGATCGCCAACTCCGTCGCGGCGAGGCGGACGCAGCGCACCACATCCCCCGCTCCGCCCGCCTGCGGTGCCATCACCAGGTCCAGGATCAACCCCTCCACCGACTGCTCGGCCGGCGCGGGCACCCCGATTCGAGCGACGGCGACGCCGCCGACGCTCTGCCACGGCAGCAGGCCGATCTTTCCGGCGCGATTCTGGAGACGCAGACCGCGGGTTTCGATCCCGATGGCCCGCATCGCCGCGGGGGCCAGCGCCCACGGGCGCATCGGTTCGGATTGCGCCTCGGCGGGCGCCTCGGGCCGCACGCTTTCGATCGTCGGCTGCGCCGGCGGGGGTGCGGGCGGTTCCGACACAGGCTCCGCCTCCCCACGCGACTCGGGTTGCGGACCGGCCGCCGCCGATTCCATCTCCGGCGGTGGCGTCGTCACGGCCGGCGAAGCGATCGGTTCCTCTGCGACCGATCCGGAAACCTGCGCGGTCAGGGAGGTCGCCTCGAATTCGGGCTTCGCCGGGGCCGGCTCCGGCTGTTCTCCGGCCGTGTCCCGGGCCTGCCGGGCGGCGGCGATCAAATCCTCGGCCGCCCGTCGAAACTCGGGCGTCATCCGGGGATTCGCGAGGGCCCCCTCCAGGATGGCCAGCGTGTCGGCGGGTTGCCGAAAGACCTCCAGCATCAGTCTCCCGCAGGCGATGAGGGCCTTGGGAAGCAAGGGGTCGTCGGGCCAGGCCTCAATCGCCTTGTGATACAGGTCGGCCGCTTCGCGGTGCCGTGCCTCCTTTTCGCGGTACGCCGCCAGCGTGAGGAGGCTGCGCATGGCAATGGGGACGTCCGGGTGTGCGCGTCGGTGCTCTTCCAGGGCCGAAAACGCGCCGTCCAGGTCCCGCGCCACCACGTAAGCGCTCACCAGCCGGGCCGACTCACGCCCGGCGGAAGCCATATCGCCCTTCTGCGTGTAGGCGGCCACCAGTGCGGCGCGACCCTCGATGCTGTTGGGGCTCTGCGTGAGGAGCGCCACGAGGTCCTGGATGCTCCCTTCGACGTCGTTTCGGTCCAGCTTCCCGAGAGCCGCCGTGAGATGCTCCGACGGGCTCCACGAGGTCCGCTTGGCGATGGCCGGCGCCAGGACCCTCTCCTCGAAGCTCGACAGCCTGACGAGGCCTGCCACGAGGGCTCCGAACGCGAAACCACCGATGTGGGCCCACACCGCGATCCCTCCCGCGGCCCCGTATCGGGCCATGGCGAATTGCTGGAGGAGCCAGAGCGGGAGCGCCACGTACGCCGGCATGACGAACGTCCCCTGCAGGAAGAGCAGCCAGTAGTAAAACCGGATGCGCGTCGCGGCCAAGCGCACCAGGAAGGCCCCCATCAGTCCGGAGATGGCCCCCGAGGCCCCAACCATGGGAATGGAGCTTTCGGGGTTCATCGCGGCGTGGATGAGCGCCGCCACGACGCCGGCCGCGAAATAGAGGCCGGTGTAGAAGACCCGCCCCCAGCGATCCTCGAGACTGGCTCCGGCGAGCCAGAGGAAGAGGATGTTGCCCAGCAGGTGCAGCCACCCGCCGTGCAGGAACATGGAGGCGAACAACCCCAACAAGCTGGGCTTGGCCGGAACGAAGCCGTAGGTCCGGAAGACGCCGGGAGTCGCCCCCGACCTGAACTCCTCCCACATGGTGTCGAGCTCGGCCTGCTGTCGGGTCACGGTGACGGGGTCCAGATCGCTTGGGGGAGAGGCGGGCGGCACGGCGCGCTGGATCTCCGGCGGGACGCGGAGGTACGGGTGCTCGGCGGCGTAGCGAACAACGCTCTGGAACCGTTCGCGGCTCTCGGCGGCCTGCCGCTGGACGACCTGGTTGGTGAGCAGAAAGACCACGACGTTTGCGAGAACCAGGAGAATGGTCACCCAGGGAAGGCGCGCGACCTTCTGGTCCTCGTGCCCGATGGGGATCAGCATCGCGTTTCACCTCGCCTCGGCGGCACACAGCCGTCACGGAGCCCTCGCCAAAGCCCCGGACGTTCGGACCCGACCGACACCGATGGGCCGCGTTTGGGCAGAACGTACCAGGAGCCTTTGCGATGTCAAGGATAATTCCGCGCATTGCAGGGAGAACGGGACAGGTTCGCGGCCCCGGGGGGGGACCCCGGGGTATCGAGGCGCGGTGGAACATTCCGCCCAGAATGCCGTTGACATCGGACGGGCGCCCCGAATAGACTCGCCGCACATCTCGCCGTTTCCGGTCCGGTCCCGCGGCAAAGCGGGCGTTCGGATCGCCCCAGCCGGCCCGGGAGGCCGAGCGGCTTCAGCCAGAAAGCTGTATTCCGTCCAGGGCAATGCCCGAGGAGGAATCGACGATGGCGAAAAAGCAAGCGAGTGTGACGCGGCGGGAGTTCCTGCAGCAGGCGGCGCTGGCCTCCGGCGCCGTGGCGCTGGCCGGCTTCTCGCCCACGGCCGCGACGGTGGCGCAAGCTGGAGAACAGAGGATCGGCTCGCAGCTCATCGGGAAGCTGGAAGGACCGGAGCTGGTTCTGGACCCGGCCAAGTGGCCCAAGAAATTCGGCGAAGCCCCCATGCTTGCCGAGCTGGTCAAGGCCGGCAAGCTGCCGCCGGTCGAGAAGCGCATCCCCGAGGAGCCGATGGTCGTGAAGCCGCTCCACAGCATCGGCAAATACGGTGGGACCTGGCGGCGCGGCTTCACCGGCCCCGGCGACGGCGAGAACGGGAACCGTATCGTTTCCACCGACAAGATTCTCTTCTGGGACTACACCGGCACCAAGATCATGCCCTGCCTGGCGAAAGACTGGAAAGTGAGCGACGACGGCCGCGTCATCGCCATCACGTTGCGCAAGGGTCACAGGTGGTCCGACGGGCACCCGTTCACCGCCGACGACTTTGTCTTCTGGTACGAAGATATCTACATGAACAGGGACATCCAGCCGAATCCGCACCCCGACTTCATGGTGAATGGGAAGCCCGGCCGCCTGACCAAGCGGGACGACTACACGGTGGTCTTCGAGTTCCCGGAGCCCAACTACCTGTTCGTGGACATCCTTGCGGGTAGCACCGCCATGGGTGGCGGCCAGGCCACGCAACAGTTCTTTCTCCGCACCATGGGCGCGTACATGCCGGCCCACTACATCAAGCAGTTCCTGCCCAAGTACTCCTCACGAGATGAAGTGGACCGGAAGGCAAAGGCGGCGGGCTTTGACGGCTGGTTGAGCTACGCCAAAAACCGCTGGGACTGGCGGCTGAACACCGAGGTGCCGACCCTGGGCCCCTGGAAGACCGTCATGCCGGCCAACACGCCGACCTGGGGTCTGGAGCGGAACCCCTTCTACTACGGCGTCGATACCGAGGGGAACCAGCTTCCCTACATCGACAAGATCAACATGGGGCTGGCCGAGAATCTGGAGGTCCTGAACCTCCGGGCCATCGCGGGGCAGTACGACCTGCAGGAGCGCCACACCGCCATGTCGAAGATTCCCGTCTTCCTCGAGAATCGCGCCAAGGGCAACTACGATGTCCGGCTCGACCCCGCCCTGAACGGCTCGGACGCCACGCTGCAAATCAACCACGCCTACGAGGCGGATCCCGAGATCGCCAAGTGGCTGCACAATCGGGATTTCCGTCGTGCGCTCTCCCTCGGCATCGAGCGCGATCAGCTCAACGAGACGTTCTGGCTCGGGATCGGCGTCGCCGGCTCCGTCATACCGTCGGAGAGTTCGCCCTATAGCCCGGGCGCCGAGTGGCGGAAGAAGTGGTCCACCCACAACCCGAAGCAGGCGAACGAGCTGCTGGACAAGATCGGTCTGACGAAGAAGGACGGCGAGGGTTACCGCCTCCGGACCGACGGCAAGGGGCGCTTGCGGATCGAGCTGCAGACCTCGGCGGGGGCCTTCATCCCCCACACGCAGATCGCCGAGATGATCAAGGAGCACTGGAAGAAGATCGGCATCCAGGCCGACACCAAAGAACTGGAACGGAACCTCTTCTTCACAAAGATCAAGGGCAACGAGCACCAGATCGCGATCTGGGCCAACGACGGCACGGAAGTGCTCTACCTTTTCCCGCGGCACGCCCTGCCGGTCGATCCGGTGGAGGCCCTGATGGGCCATCCGATCGCCGATTGGTTCGCGAGCAACGGGAAAGCCGGAAAAGCGCCGACGGACCCCGAGATGCTCAAGGCCCTGGAGATGTTCCGGTCCGCGGGGAGCAAGAAAACGGCCCAGGAGCGCTACGAGATCGCGCGGGAGATCTTCAAGATCATCGTGGATAACCAGTTCTCCATCGGCACGGTCGGCCAGTCGCCTGCCACCATGGGCGTGCGGATCGTGAGCAAGAAGCTCGGCAACATCCCCGCCCGTGAGGTCAATGCGCAGCACGCGCGGACACCTTGCAGTTCGCATCCGGCCACGTTTTTCTACAAGTCGTAGATCGAAGAAGACGATCCGCGGTTGGCGTCCCCACCCCTCATCGCCCAGGCGCGGGGTGGGGGTCTTCCCTCGACGGGGCGGAACATGCTGGCATATCTGGTGCGGCGGCTTTTTCTGGCGGTGCTCACCAGCCTGGCAGTTTCGGTGCTCGCCTACATCGTCATCGAGCTGCCGCCGGGCGATTACATCACGTCCTACATCGCCCAGATGTCCTCGTCGGGGAGTTTCGTTTCGGCGCAGGAGGCCGAGGCGCTCCGCCAGCAGTACGGCCTGGACCAGCCGCTCTACATCCAGTATCTGCGCTGGATGGGCATGGTCCTGCGAGGGAATTTCGGCATGGCCCTGGAGTACGGCCGGCCCGTCGCGGAGGTGATCGGCGACCGCCTCTGGCTCACGATGGTGGTCTCGGTGGGCGCCATCATCTTCACCTGGCTCGTGGCCCTGCCCATCGGTATCTATTCCGCGGTCCGGCAGTACTCGATCGGAGACTACATCGCAACCTTTGTGGGCTTCATCGGGCTCGCCATCCCCAGTTTCATGCTGGCGCTGATCCTCATGTACTTCGGCTTCACCCTGTTCAACGCCAACATCGGGGGGCTTTTCTCCGACGAGTTCGCCGAGGCCCCCTGGAGTCTGGCCAAGGCCTGGGATCTGACCAAGCACCTGCCGCTACCCGCGTTGATCCTCGGGTTCGCGGGCACGGCCCAGCTCATCCGGATCATGCGGGCGAACCTGCTGGACGAGCTGGGCAAGCCCTATGTCGTGACGGCGCGGGCCCGCGGCCTGTCGGAGACCCGTCTGATCATGAAGTACCCGGTCCGTGTCGCCCTCAACCCCTTTGCCAGCACCATCGGGTATCTCCTGCCGTACGTGGTGTCGGGGAGCATCATCGTCTCGCTCGTGCTGAGCCTGCCCACGGTCGGCCCGCTTCTCCTCAAGGCGCTGGTCGCACAGGACATGTTCCTCGCCGGAACCATCGTCCTGCTGCTGGGCGTCATGACCGTCATCGGGACCTTTCTGTCCGACCTTCTCCTGATGTGGATCGACCCCCGCATCCGGTTCGAGGGAAAACAGTGAGCGGGCCGGCCGTTCGCCCGGGGTCGGTCGCCGACGAGGAGGCCGCGCGGCCGTCCTCGGCCGCCGAGGAGCGGGTCTCCGTCGCCACCCAGTGGCAGCTCATGTGGTGGCGCTTCAAAAAGCACCGCTTGGCGATGATCAGCACCGCCGTGGTGCTGCTCTTCTACCTGGTGGTGATCTTCGCCGACTTCCTGGCGTACTCCGACCCGCTCGCCTCCGAGGCGCAGCGCTCGCTGCTGCCGCCGCAGCGGATCCACTGGTTCGACGAGGGTCGCTTCTCGCCCCACGTCTACGGCCTCACGGGTGTGCGGGACCCGATGACCTTCAAGCGGGTATACACACCCGATCCGAGCAAGAAGATCCCGATCCGATTCTTCGTCTCGAGCTTCGAGTACCATGTGCTCGGCCTGATCCCGATGCGTCTGCACCTGTTCGGTGTCGCGGATGGGACGCCCGAGGAGTCGCTGTTTCTCTTCGGCACCGACGAGCAGGGACGCGATCTGTGGTCGCGGCTCATGTACGGAACACGCACCTCCATGAGCATCGGCCTGGTGGGCGTGGCGCTGAGCCTCGTCCTGGGGGTGTTCCTGGGCGGTGTCTCCGGCCTGTACGGCGGCGTCCTGGACACGGTGATCCAGCGTGTCATCGAGATCCTGCGCTCCATCCCCACGATTCCCCTGTGGATGGGGCTGGCGGCGGCGTTGCCCAACGACTGGAGCATCACCCAGGTCTATTTCGCCATCACCCTGATCATCTCGCTCATCGGCTGGACCGAGCTGGCCAGAGTGGTGCGCGGCCGGTTCCTGTCGCTCCGGCAGGAAGACTTCGTCATGGCCGCGGAGCTGGCGGGGTGCGGGCAGATGCGGATCATCTTCACCCATCTGGTACCCTCGTTCCTGAGCCACATCATCGCCGCCACCACGCTGGCGATCCCGGCCATGATTATCAGCGAGACGTCTCTGAGCTTCTTGGGGCTGGGGCTGCGGCCGCCGGCCATCAGCTGGGGCGTCTTGCTGCAGCAGGCGCAGAATATCCAGGCCCTGGCGATCTCGCCGTGGCTCCTGATCCCGTCGATCCCGGTGACCATCGTGATCCTGGCCTTCAACTTCATGGGCGACGGCCTGCGCGACGCCGCGGATCCGTACGGGCATTGAGAGATGGTTCGGCGGTTCCAGTACCGCCGTACCCGGAGCGAGCGTTGCTTGAAGAACAGAATTTGTTGCCAATGAGTGTTCATGAGCGTTCCGCTCACCACGACGGGTGAAAATTAAGCGGTTACAGATCTATTTTCCTCGTAGTCAAGTGTGGACCGGGCCTTGATCCGTCATTCCGGCGGACGCCGGAATCCAGGAGATCGGCTCATGACACTGGACCCCGGCTGGAGTTTACCCCGATGAAAACCGGGGCCGGGGTGACGGGGTGCATGCCTCGTCGGTCTGAGGCGAAGCCTCGTTACAGAAGGACCCGCTGTGAGTAACCAGCACGCGACTGTCGCGCCGATCCTGTCGGTATGCGATCTACAGACCTACTTTTTCCCGGACGAAGGGACGGTCAAGGCCGTGGACGGCGCCACCTTCGACCTCCTGCCGCGGACGACGCTCGGCATCGTGGGCGAGAGCGGCTGTGGGAAGAGCGTCACGGCGCGCTCCATCCTCCGCATCGTGGAGCGCCCCGGCCGGATCGTGGGCGGCGCCATCCTGCTGCAGAAGGACGGGACCCAGCTGGACCTGACGAAGCTGGACCCTTCCGGCCACGAGATGCGCCAGATCCGGGGCGGCGAGATCGGTCTGGTCTTCCAGGAGCCCATGACTTCCTTCAGCCCGGTGCACACCGTCGGCAACCAGATCGTCGAGACGATCCGGCTTCACCACCCGGTGAGCAAACAGGAGGCCCGCGACCGCGCCATCACCGCGCTCCGTTCCGTCGGCATCCCCAAGCCCGAGCGGCGCATCGACGAGTTCGCCTTCGAGCTGAGCGGCGGTCTGCGCCAGCGGGCCATGATCGCCATGGCCCTCTCCTGCGGCCCGCGCATCCTGATCGCCGACGAGCCGACCACGGCGCTGGACGTGACGACGCAGGCGCAGATCCTGGATCTTCTGCGTTCGCTGCAAGAGCGCGAAGGGATGACCATCATCCTGATCACGCACAATCTGGGCGTGGTGGCCGAGATGTGCGACACGGTGGTCGTGATGTACCTGGGCCGCGTGGTGGAGGAGGGTCCCGTGGACGCCATCTTCCACAACGCCAAGCATCCGTACACGCAGGCGCTCCTCCGCTCCATTCCGAGCATCCACTCCACCGCCCGGACCGAGCTGCCGACCATTGCCGGCTCCATCCCGCATCCGTACAACCGGCCGGCGGGCTGCCCGTTCCATCCGCGCTGCCCCGACTTCATGCCCGGCGTGTGCGACAAGACCGAGCCCGGCCTCACGGTCATGGGCGACGGGCAGGCGGTGAGCTGCTTCCTTTACGATCGGACCCGATGATGGGATCGCCTGTGCGCTTGCTGGAGGTGAACAGCCTCAAGAAGTTCTTCCCGATTCGCCGCGGCGTCATGCAGCGGGTGGTCGGCCACGTCCGCGCCGTGGACGATGTGAGCTTCTTTGTGGAGAAGGGCGAGTGCCTCTCGCTCGTCGGCGAGAGCGGTTGTGGCAAGACGACGACCTCGCGCTGCATCCTGCGGGCGATTTCCCCCACGGCAGGCGAGATTCTTTTCCGCCCCGAGGACGGATCGGTGGTGGACGTCGCGAAGCTCTCCAAGGGGGAGCTGCGGCCGCTCCGCCGCCAGATGCAGATGATCTTCCAGGACCCCTTCTCCTCCCTCAACCCCCGGCGCACACTCCTGGACATCGTGGCCGAACCGCTGGTGGCCAACAGCATCGGCTCCCGGCACGAGCAGATCGACCGCGTGGCGGAGCTGCTCAAGGTCGTGGGCCTGCGCCCCGAGTACATGCGCCGCTACCCGCACGCGTTCTCGGGCGGCCAACGCCAGCGCATCGGCATTGCCCGCGCCCTCGCGCTGAACCCCAGCCTGGTCGTGGCCGACGAGCCGGTCTCCGCCCTCGACGTGTCGGTACAGGCACAGATTCTGAACCTTCTGCTCCGCCTGCAGGAGCAGCTCGGTCTTACCTACCTCTTCGTGGCGCACGACCTTTCGGTGGTGAAGCACGTGAGCGACCGGGTGGCGGTCATGTACGTCGGCCGCATCGTCGAGATGGCCCCCACGGCGCCGCTCTTCGCCACCCCCAAGCACCCCTACACCGAGGCGCTGATGTCGGCCGTGCCCCAGCCCGACCCGCGGCTCCGCTCGCAGCGGATCGTCCTGGAGGGCGAGGTCGCCGATCCGGCCAATCCGCCGTCGGGCTGTTATTTCCACCCGCGCTGCCGCTACGCACACGACCGGTGCCGCGCCGAGACCCCCCCGCTTCGCGAACTCGAAGCCGGCCACTTCGTCAGCTGCCATCGGGCGGCCGAGCTTACCCTGAAAGGCATCGCGCCGTGAGCGGAAGTCGCCCGGTGTACTCCACCCACGGCGGACGCGTGCGCCAACCGGACGAGCGCCCGGGTGGGTCGGCGCGTCCGATGGCGGCGCCGGGCGTCCCGAACGACGGGACGATTCGCGTCCTCCGGGAGCGCGGCGGCCGGCACGGCAAGGTGGTGACCGTCATCCGCGGCCTGCCGCCGGGTGCGGCGCTCCTCGACCTGGCCGCGGACCTGAAGCGGCTGTGCGGGGCCGGCGGCACCGTCAAGGACGGCGCGGTGGAGATCCAGGGCGATCACCGCGAACACATTGCCGGACGCTTGCGAGCGAAGGGGTACGCCGTCAAGCTCGCGGGCGGATGAAATCCCGGCGGCGGCTGCTTGTGTGACCCGGACCCAAGCGTGCCGCGCCGCGGTGTGACGAGGGGAGCACAGTGCTGATGCCTCCCGGCGATACCAAAACCCGGACCTGGACGTGGAGCCGAGCGCTCGGCGGAGTCGTCCCGCCGATGATTTCCCCCCTGAGCCTCACCGGCGAGGTGGACGCCAGCGCGCTCACGGCCACCGTCGGCCACATCTTGGATGGTGAGTGCAGCGGCCTGTTTGTCCTGGGTGGATGCGGGGAAGGCGCGTGGCTGACCCGCGAGCAGCGGTCTGCCGTCATCCGCGGCGCGGCGCGGGCCGCGGGCGGGCGGGCGCCCGTCCTCGCGGGCGTCATGATGGCGGCCACCGGGCCGGCGGCCGAGGCGGCGCGGCGGGCGGCCGACGACGGCGTCGATGCTCTGGTGGTGGGGTCCCCGTACTACTTCAGCGTGGACGCAGGCTCGCAGCAACGGCACGTGGAGGCGATCCTCGCAGCCGTGTCGCTTCCGGTCCTACTCTACAACATCCCGCAGGCGACGCACAACCCTCTGCGACCCGAGACCGTCGCGCACCTCGCCCAGGATCGGCGCGTGCTCGGAATCAAGGATTCGGCCGGAGACTTCGAGGCCTTCCAGGGATTCCTCGCGGTCAAGAAGCGGCACCCCGATTTCCGCGTCCTCCAGGGCAACGAGCATCTCGCGGCGGCAAGCCTGCTCTTGGGAGGCGATGGGCTGGTGCCCGGCATGGCCAACTTCGCCCCGGCGCTTTTCGTCTCCCTCCACCGGGCCGCTGCGGTCGGTGATGCGGCGGCGTGCGCGCGGCTGCAGGAACAGATCACCGATCTCTGCGCGTTGCACACCCACGGTCACTGGCTACCCGCGCTCAAAGCCGCGTGCGCGATGCTCGGCCTCGGCAACGGCACCCCTTCGCCGCCGCTCCTCCCGGCCTCCGCCGCGGAGCGCCAAGCCATAGCCGCCATCCTGACCCGGCACGGGTTCCATCCGACACTCTAGCCCGTCCCGGCCCGGCACCCCCCGCGCACACCCCTCCTCGCCCGCACATGGGGGACGTCGGCGACTCCTCGTACCGGTCTTCGCCGGACGCCATCGAACACAGCCGAGCGGCGAGCCGGGGACCGGCCTGACGGGTCGTGGGCCGCCGGCACGGGTAAGGAGAATGCGTCAACAACGTCGGCCTGGCTCCCACTACTTCAGGAGGTTCGGAATCCACATCACCAGCCCGGTCCAGTAGGTGATGACGGCGAGCGCGACAACGAGAACGCCGATCATCGGCACGAGGTCGCGCATCATCTCACGAATGCTCAGCTTGGCGATGGCGGAGGTGACGAAGAGGACCACCCCCACGGGCGGCGTGATCATGCCGATGGTGAGGTTCACCGCCAGGATGACCCCAAAGTGGATGGGGTCCACGCCGACCGAGGTCGCCAGAGGCAGCAGCAGCGGCGTGAAAATGACCAGGGCGCTGATCGTGTCGATGAATGTCCCTACGAAAAGCAGGATCAGGTTGATGATGAGCAGCATCATGAACCAGCCGGGCTCTATGGAGGCGATGGCGGCGGTGACCTGCTGCGGAATACCCTCCACGGTGAGCAGCCAGGAGAAGATGGACGCGGTCCCCAGGATGAACAGAATCTTGCCCGTCAGCAAACCGCAATCGTAGAGCAGGCGCTGGATGTCGCTCCAGGTCAATTCCTTGTACACGAAGAGCCCCAGAACCAAGGCATAGGCCACCGCCACCACGCCGGACTCGGTGGGCGTGAAGACGCCGCTGATGATTCCCCCGATGATGATCACGGGCATCAACATAGCCAGGATCGCGTTCGCGAAGCCTCGGAACACCTCCCGGAGGCCGGCGCGCGTTTCACGACCCACGTAGCCACGCTTTTTCCCGACATGGTACGAGTACACCATCAGTCCGATCCCCATCAGGACGCCGGGGACGAATCCCCCCGCGAACAGCATGGCGATGGAGGTGTTGGTCATGGCCCCGTACAGCACCATGGGGATACTCGGTGGGATGATGGGACCGATGGTGCCCGCCGCCGCGACCAGCGACGCGGTGAAGGGCGGGTGATACCGGTTGGCGATCATCGTCGGGATGAGCAGGCCGCCGATCGCCGCGGCGTCGGCGATGGCGGAGCCGGAGACGGCGGCGAAGAACATGCAGGCCACCACGGCCACCATCGCCAAGCCGGACGTCAGGTGCCCCACCAACGCCTGGGCGAAGTCGACGAGGCGGCGCGAGATGCCGCCGTTGGACATGAGATCGCCGGCGAGGATGAAGAGCGGGACCGCCACCAAAGAGAACGTGTCCACGGCCGTCCAGAGGCGTTGCACGATCACCAGAAGCGGGACATCGGTGAGGAGCAAGCCGAGGAGCGAGGTCACGCCCAAACTGAACGTGATCGGCATCCCCATCAGGAAGAAGAGGAAGAGGAGCGGGATCAGCCAGACCATCAGCGGTTTGCCTTCGTGCGCCACTCGTCGACGGCGCCCAGGATCAGATAGAAAAGCATCAGGCCACCACAACTCGGAATGATCAGATAGAGGTAGCGAAAGGGGATCTGCATCACCGGTGTGACCTGCACACCGGTTCGACGAACGAACTCGATCCCTTGCCACGTGACAAAAAACAGGAACCCGGCCACCAAGGCGGTCCCGATAAGCGTGATAGCCCGGGCAAGGCGGGGGGGCAGGACCACCAAGAGGAAGTCGACGTTGAGGTGGGCCTTCTCTCGGACGGCAATCGTGGCCCCGAGGAAAATCGTGTACACGAAGGCGATGCGAGAGACCTCTTCGGTCCAAGGCAGGGGATACTTGAAGACGAACCGGATGAGCACCTGCAGAAACACGCTCACCGTGAAGAGGCCCACGAGGAACGTCAGCAGGAATCTCAGAAGTCGATCGAGCCGTCTGAGCACGGGCCACCTCCCGCTGTCCGCAGACCGGCGAGGACGGCACCTCCCCCGCCGGTCGGCGGCGCCCGCGCTACTTCGTATCGCGGATGCGCTTCACGAGATCCGGCGGGACCTGATCGGCGATCAGGTTGGGCACGTCTTTCGTCGCCTCGATGAACTTCGCTTTATCCACCCGGGTGATGTTCACACCTTGGCTCTTCAGAAAAGCGACCCCCTCGTCAACCTGCGCCGCCACGGCGTTGCGCTGCTCGGGCACAGAGGCCTTCACGGACTCGGCGATGATCGTCTGCTGCTCGGGCTTCAGCGTGTCCCACCATTTCTTGCTGGCCATCACAGGCAGCGGGGTGTACGTGTGCTCCGTCAGGCCCACCTGCTTCTGCACCTCGTAGAACTTCATGGAGACAATGGTGACGATGGGATTCTCCTGGCCGTCCACCACCCCTTGCTGAAGCGCGTTGTACAGCTCCCCAAACGGAATCGGCGTCGGGATCGCGCCCAGGGCCCGCATGAGTCCCAGCCAGACCTTTGCCTCTTGAACCCGCATCTTCAGCCCCTGGAGGTCAGCCGGCTCGCGAATGGGTTTGTTTTTGGTGGTCATGTTGCGAAAGCCCAGCTCCCACCAGCCCAGGGTGACGAATCCCTGCGCGCCCAGCTTTGCCTCGAGCTCCTTGCCGATCGGGCCGTCCAGGATTTTGTATGCGTGTTCCCTGTCCCGGAGGAGAAACGGCAGTCCGAATACCTGCAGCTCCGGAACCCAGGCCGGCAGCGCCCCTTCGCCGGCCACGGAGGTCATGTGGATGGTGCCCAGACGCGTGCCCTCGGCGAGCTCGCGCTCGGAGCCGAGCTGGGCGCAACAGAAGACCTGCAACTTGATGGCGCCGCCAGAGCGCTTCTCCAGGATCGGCGTCAGCTTCTGGAGGCCGACGGCGTACGGATGCGTCTGGGAGCCGGAGTGCGCAAATTTGATCGTGAGCGGTTCCGCCGTCCCGGCCGTCGCGACCGGCTGCCCAGAGCCCGCCAGCACCAAGGATACCGTCAGAACCATCGTCGCAATCGTCGCCCACATGGCCGTCCTCCTCTTCATGCATCGGAGCGTCCGACACACCCCCCATCCGACGGACCGGCTGCGGGACGCGTGATCGCCCCGCCGGAAACAGAACGGCCCCTCAGGACCGGATGTCCCGAAGGGCCGTGGCCGCGTGCGCTCCCGCACGGATTACCCGAAGGTCATGACGATACGTCCCCGCGCGCCCCATGGAACCCCTCGCTTGCGAGGCTTCGACCCTGCTCAGGCTATCATTGTCCGACGGGGAGTCAAGACGAAAGTCGCTCCCGGCCGGCCTTGGCCGCAGCCGCCCCGGCGCAAACCGCCGCGCGGTCTTCCGGCGTCAGCCGACAACCCTCCAGGCACGCCGGTCGGCACGTGCCGTCGCAGGGCTCGATGTGAATCGTGACCGTGGCCCCGGGAAGATGGGCCTTGATGTCCCGGGTAACGGCATCCGCCAGATGGTGCGCCCGCTCGACCGTCAGGTCCTTGTCCACGACCGCGTGGAACTCGATGAAGCGCGCGGCGCCGGCCTTTCGTGTGCGCAGGTGATGGAAGCCCCGCACGGTCGGGGCCAACCCGTTCAGACGCGCCCGGATCCATGCGATCTCGGCCGCGGGCAGGCTGGCATCCATGAGGTCTCGGCCGGACTGCTTCGTCAGCGTCCAGGCCGCGTGGATGATGAGCAGAGCCACGGCGATGGCCGCCAGAGGGTCCAGCCACAGGAGGTTCATCCCCGGCGCGAGTCGCTGCCCGAGCAGGATCAGGCCGAGCCCCACCATGACGCCCGCCGACGTGTAGACATCCGTCCGCAGATGCCAGGCGTCGGCCTGGAGTGCCACCGAATCCGTCTCCCGCCCGACCTTGAACAGCAGCGCAGAAACGGCGAGGTTTACCACCGACGAGACCAGCATGATGCCGACGCCCCAGCCGATGGCCTCGAGGGGTTCCGGGGTCAGCAGCTTGCGTACCGCCTCGTAAATGATCCATCCCGCCGCGACGAAGATGAGCAGCGCCTCGACGGTGCCGGAGATGTTTTCGACTTTCCCGTGTCCGAAGGGGTGTTCGGCATCCGCGACCTTGTTCGAGGTCTTGACCGCGAAGAGGGCGATGACCGCGGCCAAGAGATCCACGCCGGAGTGAATCGCCTCGGAGACGACCGACACGGAGCCGACGAGCGAGCCGATGATCAGCTTGCCGGTCATCAGCACCGTATTGGAGACGACCGAAAGCCACGCGACGGCATTCTTCCGTTGCTGCGCGTCCAATACGCCCTCCACGCATGCACACGCCCCGCCAAGCGTCGCGACGCCCCGGGGAGACGCCCACAGACAACAATCCCGCGGAACGATGTGTCCCGCGGGATCGCACTCCCGCTGCCTCGCCGCGCCGGCCCCGCCGCGCCCCGATCACGCCGGGGCCGCCTGATCTCGGGCCGATTCAGGGTATCCAAGTAGTGACGGTCTGTCAATTCCCGCGCGCCGCACGTCCGTGCGACAATCCGCCCCCGGGGCACCGGATCGGTCCCGGCGTTCGCGGGAAAACCGGCGCGGATCGAGCTCTCCCGCCGCCACGACGGTGCCGTCGGCAGGCGCGACCGCAATCCGGGAGAGGCGGACCCGGCTCGCGGCTCGCCCATGAGGCATGGCCCCTTCACGTTGGCGCTCGCGATCCGGTCCCGGTCCTCGGGCGTCGGTGTGGCCACCGTGGGTCGGTTATGATTCGAACGATGCTCGCCGGCGCGTCGATGCGGCCCCCCTCCCGTTCCACGGGATCCGCCACGCCGCGCACCTGCGCGGATTTGGTGCCAGCGACGACCAAGGCCGTCGGGCGCCGACCGAGGCGTTTATGTCGGCCCGACTGAGATCGCGGACAGCGACATCGGCCCCCCGCGGGCCGGTCTCGTGCTACTTCGCGCGCTCCGCCTTTGTCTTCAGCGCCTCCTCCACGGCCCGGCGGACAAACGGCGGGGTGATCTCGCAGTCGGCTTTGACCTGCGCCGCGGTGCCGGAATTCCCGAAACGATCCTTGACTCCCACCCGGCGGACGACGACCGGATACTGCTCTGCCGTGACCTCGGCCACAGCCCCGCCGAGCCCGCCCAGGATCGTGCCGTCCTCCACGGTGACGAGCGCCCCCGTCTCGCGCGCGGCCGCGACAACCGCGGTCTCGTCCAGGGGCTTGATCGTTTGCATGTCGAGCACGCGAACCGAAACGCCCGCCTGCGCCAGCTCCTCTGCCACCCGCAGGGCGTCCGCCACCAGGATGCCGGTCGCGAGGATCGTCACGTCCCGACCCTCGTGAATACAGATCGCCGTGCCGATCCGGTAGTCGAGATCGGGCGTGTACAGCGTTGGGTAGACGTCGCCCGTGGACGGCAATCGAAGAATCACGGGCCCCGCGTACTCCGCGGCGGCGCATGTCGCCTTCTCGCAGGAAACGGCATCCGACGGAGACAGGATGGCGAGCTTGGGAATCGCCCGCAGGGCGGCGATGTCCTCGACGACTTGGTGGGACGGACCCAGACCGCCCCAGGTCACCCCGCAGTTGCACAGGACGATCTTGACATTGCGCTGGTCGTAGGCCACGTTTTGCCGGATCTGGTTGTAGGCGCGCCCCACGCCGAAGATGCCGTGGCAGTGTGTGAAGGGAATCAGCCCGGCTCCCGCCAATCCCGCCGCGCTGGTCACCAGATGACCCTCGGCGATCCCGACGTCCATGATCCGATCGGGGCATTCCTTTCCGAAGACCTCACCGACCTCGCCCGGCGGAAAATCGCCGTACGAGGAGACGATCCTCGGGTCTCGTCGCGCCAGGGCCACCAGGGCCCGGTTGTGTGCGGCGTACAGGCTCTCCGCGGTGTCCCGCTTCGCCCTGAGATGCGGCGTCTTCACGGTAGGACCCTCCTTCGCCTGCGGCAGGCTCAGTCTTTCAGGGCTTCCTGGCCGATCGTGATCATTTCATCCGTGATCTTGACGAAGTGGCAATTCGTATTCTCGTAGGCGGGAAGGCCCTTGCCCTTCACCGTTTGGGCGATGATGGCCTGGGGCTTCCCCTCGACCGTCCCGGTCCAGTCGAGTGCCGCGACCACGTCGCTCATCCTGTTGCCGTCGATCTCCCGCACCTCCCAACCGAAGCTGCGGAATTTGTCGGCCAGCGAGAGCATGTTCATCTTCTTCTCGACCATCCCGGTGGACTGGAAATGGTTGTGATCGATGATCGCCGTCAGGTTGTCCAGTCGGTAGTGGGACGCGTTTGCCGCGGCCTCCCACACCTGCCCCTCGTTACACTCGCCGTCGCCCACGACGCAGTACACGCGAAACTTCGCCGCGTACCGGCGTACCGGCGCCGCCAGGTTCGCGTCGGTCGCGTGCACATACGCGCCCGCCGCCGAGCCCACGGCAAATGAGAGGCCGAGCCCCAGCGATCCGCCGCTGTAATCGATCCCGGGCGTGCGGGTGTTGACGTGCGTCTGGAGGCGCGCCCCAGGATGGCTGTACGTTTTCAGCTCCTCCCGGGGGAAATACCCCGCTTCCGCCAGGGCGGCGTAGACGATCTCGCAGGAGTGGCCTTTGGAAATGATCAGCCGGTCCCGCTCGGGCCAGCGGGGCTTCTGCGGATCGTGCCGCATCCGATAAAACAGCAAAGCGGTCACCACATCCGCCGACGAGAAGCTGCCTCCCAACCAGCCGACTCCCATCTCTTTCATGACGAACAGGGACTCCCGCCTTAGCTTCCTGGCCGTCGCCTCGAGCGCTTTCACCAACATCGCATCTCCCATGGCCGTGGTCTCCATGCCCGTACAGCGTGGGGTGGGTTTCACGATGGAACAATCCGTCTCGGTGGATCCCCTCAGGGGTCACGTCGGGCGGCGGACAGGCGACGCATTTCTCCCCCGGCGCGAGGGCCGAACCGGCCCGACGTCGCACCGCGCGGGACCTCCCCTCAGGGGTTCCCCCGGGGTTGGCGAGAGCATCCCGCGAGAGGAGAGCCGCGTCAAGGCCTCCAAGCGCCCAGGTCCGGTCTCCCGTGGTTCTCGTGCCGAGCGGGGGGTTGGCTGGAGGCTCCTACAGCTTCAGGATGTTGGCCTCGATGAACTGCCAGGTCTTCAGAAAGTCGCCGCCCCGGATGAGCCTCCAGAACTCACCTCGATCAACGGCCAGCCAGCGGTCCCAGATCTTCTGGGTCATGCGCGTGTTGGCTTCGAAGGTGCCGATGATGTCCCAGCGCGTCGGCGACGTGTCCGACGTCAGGAAGTCGTTATACCCGTACTCTTGCAGATAGAACAGGAATTCCGCGTACTCCAGAAAGTTGTGGGAGGCTACCATGAAGTCCCAGTCCCACTTCCCGTTGTTGTCGTTGATGTGGATGTAGTAGGGATACCGGCTGTGGGCCAGCAGAGAGACGACTTCCGCCGGATTCTCCCCGCCGTATTTGGAGTGGCCGAAGTCGATGGTGGTCCCCATCCGGGAGATCCCGATGTCGTTCAGGAGGCAGAGCGTCTTGGCCGCAGTGTCCACGAAGCAGCGCCCGCGCGTCTCGCTCGGCTTGTACTCGATGAAGAGCGGGATCTCCGGCTTGTAGCTCCCCGCCTCACCGAGTGTCTCCACCAGGTATTTCCACATCTGCGCGTAGTCGCACTGGAAGGCGAACTCGTAGCCGTCTCCCAGCGGACAGCACGTGACCTTGTCGGCGCCCACCGCTTGGGCGAAATCCTTGGAATCCTTGATGAACTGGATCGCTCGCTTCCGGACGGCCGGATCGGTGGACGTCAGCCCGCCGTTCCGGAACTCCGGCTCGGCCTTCACGTTCACGTTGACGGCGGCAATCGCCAGCTTGTATTTCGCCAGGAGCGCCTTGAGAAGCGCGCCGTCGCTCGTCTCGTAGGGGAAAATCACCTCCACACCGGTCATCCCCCGCATCTGTGACACCAGTGTCAGCCGTTCCTCCAGCTCCAGCGGGCGGTTGTATTCGTGGAAGCGGTCCTTGGTCTTGCTGACGAATGACGTGATGAGGGCGCATTTGACGGGTTGATTCATGCCATTCTCCTTGGTCGTCCTTACGGGGCGGTCGTCGGCCGCCGCCGGAGCCGATCAAATATCCCCGTTTGCCACAGCCTGTAGGCCGGGACCTGATTGAGCATGACGAGGACGATGGTCAAAATCAAGATCAGCGACACCGGTCGCGTGAAGAAGGGCAGGAAGCTCCCCTGCGAGACCATGAGCGCCCGGCGAAGGTTCTCGTCGGCCATCGGCCCGAGGATGACTCCGATCACGAGGGGCGCGATGGGATACTCCATTTCGATCAGAAAGTAGGCGGCCACGCCGACCAGCACCATGAGGTAGAGATTGACGATGTTGAGGCCGATGGCATAGGACCCGATGACACACAACACCGCCACGATGGGCAGGAACACCTCGGAAGGGGCGCGCAGCACCTTGATGACCTGGCGGCAGAGCAGCATACCGCACGCCCACATCGCGGCGGAGCAGAGGAGCATGGTGGCCGTGACCTCGATGAGAAACCCCGGTCGCTCGAAGGGCAGGTTCGGCCCCGGATTGACCCCGTGGATCAACAGGGCCCCGAGCAGCATGGCCGCGGGTGGGCTTCCCGGAATGCCGAGCGTGAGGAGGGGGATCAACGCGCCCCCGATGCACGCGTTGTTGGCCGTCTCGCAGGCGACGACTCCGGCCGGTTCGCCGGTCCCGAAACGTTCGGGATGTCGCGACGTGTTCTTGGCCGTGCCGTAGGAGACCCAGGCGGCCACATCCTCCCCCACACCAGGAACGGCCCCGATGCCGATCCCGATCAAAGCGGAGCGGACGACGTTCTTGAATTGGCGGCCGATGGTGCCCCAGTCCGGGAGAATCTTGCGCACCTCCTGAGGCTTCGCGGCCCTGAGTGGATCGCGCATGGTCTTGATGATCTGTGGAATGCCGAACGCGCCGATGAGAACCGGCACCACCTCGATCCCCCCCTCGAGCTGGGAGAACCCCATGGTGAAGCGGGGGTAGGACTGTAGATTGTCGCGGCCGACGCACGCCAGGATTAAGCCCAGGAGGCCGGCGATCCAGGACTTGTAAAACAGGTCGTTGGCGGTCAAGGAGCCGCTGATGACGATCCCAAAGAAGGCCAAGAGGAAAAATTCAAACGAGGTGAACTGGAGCGCCAGCCTCGCGATCAGCGGCGCCGTGGCGGCAAGAGCCACGGTGCCCAGCACGGTCCCGATGAACGAGGCCGTGGTCGTGAGGCCGAGCGCGCGGCCGCCCTCCCCCCGGAGGGCCATGGGATAACCATCGAGCGCCGTGGCGGCGGCGGCGGCCGTTCCCGGGATATTGATCAGGATTGATGCGTAGGAGCCGCCGTACACGGCGCCCACGTACATGGCGAGGAGCGAGATCATCGCCGAACTGAGCGGTAGCCCGTACGTCAGGGTGGTAAGCAGCGCCACACCCAGCGTCGCCGTGAGACCCGGCAGGGCGCCAAAAACGATCCCCAGGACCATCGAGACGACGAGCAGGACCCAGTTGTAGGGATTTGACAGCAGCGCAACGAGGGTCCCGAAGAAAATGCTGAACTGGCCGACGAGATCCATGCAAGCTCCTACGCGCCGAGTCGGCGGAGAGCAAGGGCGACGGTTTCCATCGCGCGGACCACGGGCCCTTCCGCCGGAAGCGGAACGAGGAGGCCAAACTTAAACGACACACTGGTAAGCAGCGCGACCGTGACGCTTACGGCCATCGTGACCGCGAAGCGGTGCCGGCCGTCCGCGTCGGATGCGAGTCGCCGCCAGGTCACCGCCCCGAGCCACCCCAGGACGACCAGCACGATGACATCCAGGGAATAACGCGCCGGGGTGCCCGGCGGCGGATAGACGCCGACGAGGTCCGCCAGAAACGCGGGAATCGCCACGAACAGATAGACGGCGGTCTGGAGCCGCATGACCTCTTTCCGGTCCACGTAGAAGGCCGCGATGAAGACTTGGAGGAACAGCGCCGTCGTGACAACGTAGTCCACGCGGGGGATCAGACCGTAAACGTAGCCGGCGATGATCGCGATGGAAACCAACATCCGTGCGGTGGCGCCCTTGCCGGCCTCGGCCCAATTCCCCAACGAGGCGAGAGCGGCGCGCGCGCCGCCTGTGCGGATCGCGTTGACCAGGAGGGCCGTCGCCAGGATGAACAGACCTCCGGCGATCATCAGGGGGAGCAGGGCCGGCGAGACGTACCAGGCGTTCTGGACGCCGGCGAAGCTGTCTTTGAGCGGCATGGTCATGGCGCTGCCGATCATCCCGGCGACGATCCCGAAAAATATCAGGCTCGTCCAGAAGTCGGCTTTTCGCATCCGGATCGGATCGTCCATAGAGTGGGTCCTCGCCGCGGCGCGCGGGAAGCGGAACCCCCGCCCCCGCGCGCATCGACGGCACCGGCTAGGGCTTCGGGATCTTGAGCGTGGCCGGATCCACCTTCGCGGCCTTCAAATCCCAGAGCGTCCAGGCAAAGAGACTCTCCAGCTTGGCGAACTCTTTGCGCGCCTCCTCGCCGCTCTTCCCCGAAGCGGCGTAGTAGTTTTCCTTAAGCCATTTCTTCACGGGTTCGGACTGCATGGCCTTATCGAATGCGTTCGTGAGCGCCTGTTTCACGTTGACAGGTGCGTCGTCTCGGATGGCGAAGCCGATGGCCTGCATGATGGGCAAGCGCTTCGCGAGATCGGGATACGCGGTAAAGGCGGAGGGGATCGTGCCGACCCCTTCGAGTTCCGCCGGATCCGGAATCAGCATGCCCAAAGGACGCAGCTTCTTTCCCTTCAACAGCTGCTGCTGCTCGGCCAGCGAGGTGACCACCACGCTGACCTCGCCCGTCATGGCGGCGGTCTGGGCCGGTGCCGACCCCTGGTAGGGGATGTAGTTGAATTTGGCGCCCGTCGCCGCCTCCACGGCCAGCACGTTGAGGTGATGGATCGAGCCTGCCGCACTCGCCGAAATCTTGATCGTGTTCGGGGCTTTCTTGGCTGCATCGATCAGATCGGTGATGGTCTTGTAGGCTGATTCGGGGGTGACCGATACCAAATCGGGCGAACCGCCAATGATGAAGGGATACCACACATCCATCTTCTTATCCCAGCCGCCCTGCACCCCCGCGGTCACGCACGACTCGGAGATCCCGGCCAGCGTATACCCGTCGGCTGGCTGGCTGAGGACGTGCAACATGCCGATGGAGCCTCCGACGCCTCCGGTCTTGTTGGTGACGTTGATGCGGCCGTTCAGAGTCTTCTGCATCTCCGCCATGACGATTCGATTGCAGACATCGGTGCCGCCTCCTGCGGCCCACACAACGACGTCGGTGATGTCTCGGACCGGGTAATCCGCAGCCTGCGCTCCCGCCGCCATCCCCAGCACGAGGGCGAGCACCAAGGCCAAAATCTTCCTGCTCATCGTGTGTCCTCCTGTGTCAGGTTCTTCCCGGGCCCGCGCCAGGGCGATACCCTACGCGCAACAGAGCGCGCGCTGCCCACCGACGCGCTTCGTCGTTCCCCCAGTCAGCATCACCCCCTTTCGCCTCTTCGCGTTCGCGCGCGCGACCGCCTGAGACGCCGAGGCGCAGCGCACGTTCCTCCCTCCACCGTCTCTGCCCGGGCCTCTCGCTGCAATTGCTCCAACGAGCGACGGATGTGCAGTCGCATCGCGGCCTCTGCCCCCTCGGCATCCCGGCGGCGAAGCGCGTCCAGGATCGCCAAGTGCTCCGGAACGGTCTCGGCGGGCGGCCGCACCACACCGTCCTGCCAGACGAACAGCCGCATGTTGATGGAGTCCATCGCGGCGCGGAGCTGATCGTTGTCCGCCAGTTCCATCAGTCGACAATGGAAGGCCCGATCCAGCTCGACGTAGCGTCGGATCGTCGCCGGCGTCGCGGCCGTGTGAGCGTGCCGCCGGAACGCACGCACAAATTCGTCCACCTCTTCGCTTCCAATGCGGGCCGCGCACAGCCGGGCCGCCAGGCTGTCGAGCACTTCACGAACGGTAAATAGACGCACCATCTCGGCCTTCTCGTAACGTCGAACGTAGATCCCGCGTCGCGCAAAGACCTGCACGACTCCCTCCTGGCCAAGCCGACGCAGGGCGGTGAGAAGGGGCGTGCGACTGACACCCATCTCAGCGGCTAGCTGATCCACCGGAATTCGCTCGCCCGGCTGAAACTGTCGCTCGAGGATCAACTTCCGGAGTGTGGCATAGATCTTTTCGTCGAGATTCTCGTGCCGGACCGCCAGCGAAAAGCCGCCGGACCGAACACGCTCCATGAGCGAAGTCGGGCGACGGATGGGATGTGAACGTCCTGCAGCGCGGCCGCTTCGGGGCGCCACCTATTCCCTCCCCCGGCGCGGGAAAAGGCAATCATTCGGACGGCAGATCGATCTGCTGAAATTTCAGATTTTTCGTTTAACATTTGTCTGTGGGTGTGTCAACGGAAAAGGCCGAGGGCGTTTGGCAGCCATCGAGAGCGGTGGCGTCTACGCTGCAGGGCGGCGCCCTCGGAAGCGGGACGCGGAAATCTCTCCGCCAGCGTCAGGACCAGGTTGGGAAGCCGGGGTCCCAGGCCGGGAGGATGGCCGACGAAGAGCAGCACATGATAGGCAGGAGGACAAGCGGCCAGACCGCGCGCGTCGTTATAGGCGGCGGCTTGCAAACCGTATCAGCAGTGCCGGGACTCCGTCTCCAGGTCCTCCGGCAACTCGGCTCGCATCTCGGTGATCGGCGAACCCGACTCGACGCCCACCTGGAGATGTCCCGGCACGTCAGGCTTTTTCGGAAGCTCGGCCGCGTCGGCCTTCTTGACGCGGGCCGCCCGACGCGCATACCCGTCCGGCATCGTTTCCGTCTTTCTTCACAGGCGCGGATGATTTCTAAGCCGGTCAAGACTGCTCGAAACGGCCCAGATGCGTGGCGGCTCGCGGGGTGCGGTGCGAGGCGCACGTGGCCGCTA
Source organism: bacterium (assembly GCA_029580855.1). Taxonomy (GTDB): domain Bacteria; phylum Methylomirabilota; class Methylomirabilia; order Methylomirabilales; family 2-02-FULL-66-22; genus 2-02-FULL-66-22. The sequence continues at coordinate 70,244 of JAKPQH010000082.1, forward strand.
CGTCGCAGCATCGCGCGAGCGTATCGACGCCGCAGATGGGCCGTTTGACGCAGCCGATCACACCGCCGTGAAGCCGCCGTCGGCGACGACCACGCTGCCGGTGCAGTAGCTGGCCTCGTCCGAAGCCAGGAATGCGACCACGGGGGCCAGCTCGTCGAATCGCCCCACGCGACCCATAGGGATCTTCGGGATCAGCCGCTGCTCCCGCGCCGCAAGATCGATCTCCTCGCCGTCCGGCGGTTGCTCCATGGCACCCGGCGCCACGACGTTCACGCGGATCCCCTGCGGGGCGTACTGCACCGCCAGGGCCCGCGCGAAGGCATGCAGCCCGCCTTTGCTGGCCGTGTACGCGGGGTTGTGGAACGCGGACCCGACGAGCGCCACGATGGATCCGGTGATCACCACGGACCCGCCGCCGCCCTGCGCCAGCATCTGCGCGATCCCCGCCCTGCAGACCAAGAACGCACCCCGGAGGTTCACGCCCTGCGTCTCCTCCCAGGCGGCCAGGTCTTGCTCGTGAATCGGGGTGTCCCGCTTGTGGAGCTGGATGCCGGCATTCGACACCACGATATCGAGGCGGCCAAACGCCTTGACCGTCGCCGCCACGGCCCGCGCGGCGTCCGCCTCTTTGGAGACGTCTCCCACGATGGGAATGGCGCGTCCCTTCGCTTCCAGTATCTGGCGAGCGGTCCGCTCCACCGTGGAGGCCGTTCGCCCCATGACGCCGACCGCCGCCCCTTCGCGTCCCATGAGGCGCGCCGTCGCGGCGCCGATGCCGCTCCCCGCGCCCGTGATCAGGGCCACCTTGTCAGTGAATCGCACGCGAGCCCTCCACGTGGGTTTGCTGGATAGTCCAACACCGACCCTAGACGGCCTTCAGCCGGAAATGGCGCTGAAAGGCGACGGCTGAACGCTTCCCCGCTTCGCCTCTTCGATCCGCGCTTCCTCTTCGATCCGCCCCCGCGCTGGATGGCGTCCGCCGGCATGACGAGCGCAGGGGTCGTGCTTGGGCCATAGCGGCCCGGCGAGAGCAGACTGCCACTCGCCAGCGACCCCACGCGAGGAGCGGTGCGACGCCCCCGACCCGATCCCCCGTCAGCATAGACCCATTCCGCGCGCCACACGCGGCATGGGCCGGCAGGCCTGGAGGTATCGGGAGAGCGGCGGAGGATCGGCTGGCGGTTCGGCTCGGCAGAATCCACCACCCTCACGACACTCGACGGCGAGGAAACGGTCTCAGCGGTTTTCGGCGAGAGGCCGGCGAACAGGGCCGGACGCTATCATCGTTCACGCAGGAGTCAAGCGGAAACTCCGACCCCGAAGGGAAAAGGACCGGCTCGCCGACCCATCGGTGCGAAACGGAGTCAGCGCATCCTCCCTCGGGCCAGCGACGCGAAGGTGCCGATGACGCACAGCACGGAAAAAATCGCAAACGTGACGCGGACCCCCTGCAGGAAGACCGCGTGAAGTGCCGGCGCGATCTGCTCCCGTCCCAGGAAGATGGCCAGGACGAGCGTACAGATTGCCATGCTCAAAAGATTCCCGGTCAACCGCATGGTCCCCAGGGTCGCCGAGGCCACCCCGTAGGCACGTCTGTCCACGCTGCCCATCACCGCGTTCGTATTGGGAGACGAGAACAGCGAAAAGCCCACGCCGAGGAGCAAGAGGTTCAGCGCGATGAGCGCAATCGGCGTCTTCGCGCCGAGGAAGGCGAAGCCCGCCAGCGCCGTGGCGGTCATGGCCATGCCGGTAGAGGCCACGGATCGGGGCTCCGCGCGATCCGACAGCCGGCCCGCAAACGGCGAACACGCCGCCATGACCGCCGGTTGGCACAAGAGAACCAACCCCGCCGCCTGGGGTCCGAGACCCCGTAAATCCTGCAGGTAGAGACTGAGTAAGAAGGACACGCCGAAGGTGGCACTGTAATGGATGAGCGCAGCCAGGTTCGAGAAGACAAAGACGGGATTCCGCCGGAACAGCTCCATGTCCAGCATCGGAGCCGCCGTCCGGTATTCCCAGCGGACGAAGGTCGCGAAGGCCAGCACGGCCAGGAGGATCAATCCCGCGCTCCAGGCCCCGGAGGCGGTCGAGAGCCCGAAGATCAGCAGGATGAGCCCCAGGCCGGAAAGGCAAGCCCCGCCGGTGTCGAATTTCTCCCCGCGCGCTCCCGTCCATTCGCCCGGTAGTCGCCAGTGGAGCAGACCGAGAACCATGAGGCCCGCGGGCACGCACACGAGGAAGATGCTGCGCCAGCCGAAATGCCACGTCAGCTGCCCGCCCAGCGGGGGTCCCAGGCTGAGCCCGAGGTATACGGCCGCCACGTTCACGCCCAGGACCCACCCTCGTTCACCCGGCGGATACACCGATGTCAGGATGGCGGTTCCCGTGCCGAACATCATGGTGCTCCCCACCCCCTGGAGCGCCCGGAACGCGATGAGCAGGCCAACGGACGTGGACAAGCCGCAAAAAAGCGAGGCGATGGTGAAAAGGGCGACACCCCCGACGTACACGAGCTTTCGGCCGTGGATGTCCGCCAAGCGGCCGAAGGGCAGGAGAAAAACGGCGGCGGCGAGGATGAAGGAGGTGGCGACCCACCCCAGCGCGATGGCATCGACGCCGAACTCCCGCCCGATGGTGGGCAGAGCGATCAGGACCGACGACCCCATGAATGGAGTGAGAAAGGAACTGAGGGTGGATATCAGCAGCGCAGAGCGGCGCGTGGCGGCCGCCTCCACCCCCTCCACCTGCTCCGACTCCGCCAGGGGGTCGTACGTCACGCCTGGCGTCCCAGGAACTCGAGCAACGCCTTCGTAAACGCTTCCGGCTGTTCGATGTTGGAGAGGTGCGAGGCGGACTTCAGGACGACGAGCGCGGACCCCTTGATCCGCTCATGAATGACGCGGGACGCCGCCAGCGGCGTCCCGGTGTCGTCCTCGCCGACGACGATCAGGGTCGGGACGCCAATGGCCGTCAATCGATCGGTCAGGTCCAGCGCCTGGATCGCGTGACAACAGCCGATATACCCCTCCGGCTTCGTCTGCCGGATCATGGCCCGCACTCGCTCGATCACTTCCGTATGTCCCTCGAAATAGCTGGGGGTGAACCAGCGGCCGAGGGTCGGTTCCACGTGCGGCTCCATCCCCCGGTTTTCAGCGACCCGGATCCGATCGTCCCACAGCGGCTTCGCATGCGGGGGAATCTGGCTGGTCGTGTCGCACAGGATCAGGCTCCGGAGCATCTTGGGATGTTTCAGTGCCAAAACCTGGCCGATCATCCCGCCCATGGAGAGCCCGACGAAATGTGTCCGATCGATTCCCAGTGCGTCAAGCAGCGCCCGCGCGTCCTCCGCCAGCAGATCCAGCGAGTAGGCCCCGTTCGGCGCGTCCGTCTCGCCGTGTCCGCGCGTATCGTATCGCAGGACGCGATACCGCGCCGCGAGAGCGCTTGCTTGCGGCTCCCACATGGCGAGATTCGTGGCCAGGGAATGACTCAGCGTCACGACGGGGGCCGATGCCGGGCCGTTCAACGTGTAGTGCATGCTGATACCGTTGGCGGTGATTCGCATGGAAGCCTCCTCGGATGCCGGGGCGCCCTCGGGCTGCGCCAACCGACCGCTATTCACTGCGACGAATCCGGATTTTCCCGGCGGGGCAGCATACCGGCAGAAGACTCAGTCGGTCGAGTTGTCCCCGACGGAGCCGCAATTGGGCCAGCGGGGCGGCGACGCTTCCCGCCAGAGCCAGGAACTTATCCCACCCCGTATCCCCCGTCGTCCTGTGTCCCGTGGACCGGTGCAACCTCCAACCATCAGGCGCGCCACCCTTTTGGGTCGATGCCCCCCCAGAGCAAGACCGCAGCGAGACTCGCCGCCGGCCACCACAGATCCGCAGGGACCGCCCGGGAGTTCATCGACTGGGTCCAGACACCCCCAGCCCAAAAGCAGTCGGCCCAGGATGAACACCGCACCGCCGAAGGGCGTGATCGCCCTGAGCGCTCGGGCGTCCGCGAGGGTCAAGATATACAAGCTTCCGGAGGACAGCGGAATGCCCGCCACGAACAGCCATCCCGCCGCGCGGATCGCGCCCGACGCCCGGCGTGTCGAGACCCACGCCACAGCGAACAGGACCGGCGCATGAACGCAATGGTAGCGAACCCCGGTCTCGAACACCACCAGCATCTCCGGACTGGCCCGCCCCCCTCAACCCATGCGCCCCGGACGCCCCCGCCGCGACGCCGAGGGCGGCGAGCACGGCACCGAAGATCTACAGCAGCATTTTCCGCGTGCGGCCCAACCCCCGGCTGGTAGACGCTCCCCGAGCGCTGGCTCGAAGCCTCGGGGCACCGTGCGTCCGCCTGCATCATCGCGACTGCGAAGTCAGAGACGAGTTGCTCCAAGTCCATCGCAAGCTAACCTCACAACCTAAGCGCATATTTTATTCTCCGCCAAACACAACCGACAAGGTCTTTCTCTGTCCGTTGATTTCTTGCCCAAATAAACGAGGGGGCGTGCCCCGTGAAGGACGCGCCCCCGTTGTGTTCTTGTTGACCGCTGAACGCTCGACGCTGACCGTTGCTCCTAATACCTCCCCGCCGAACCGAGCACGTTGGTGTTCTTGTGCTTGATGACCTCGGCCAACTCTTTGCGGGCCGGGCCGAGGTACTTGCGTGGATCGAATTCCTTGGGGCTCTCGACAAAAACCTTGCGGATGATGGCGGTGACCACCATCCGGCCGTCGGTGTCGATGTTGATCTTGCAGACCGCGGAGCGGGCGGCCTCGCGAAGCTGCTCTTCCGGTACGCCGGCCGCGCCCTCCAGTTTCCCGCCGTACTCGTTGATCATCGCCACGTACTTCTGGAGGACCGACGACGCGCCGTGCAGGACGATGGGGAACCCCGGCAGCTTCTTCTCGATCTCCTTCAGGATGTCGAACCGCAACGGCGGCACTTTCTCGCCGGGCTTCAGCTTGAACTTGTACGCGCCGTGTGAGGTGCCGATGGAGATCGCCAGGCTGTGCACACCCGTCCGCCCCACAAAGTCCTGCACCTGCTTGGGGTCGGTGTAGTGGGACTTCTCGGCGGACACCTCATCCTCGATGCCGGCCAGGACGCCCAGCTCGCCCTCGACGCTCACGTCGTACTGGTTCGCGTAGTCCACCACCTGCTTGGTGAGCGTGATGTTCTCCTCGTACGGCAGGTGCGATCCGTCGATCATCACCGAGGAAAATCCGGACTCGATACACGACTTGCACAACTCGAAGGAGTCTCCGTGGTCCAGGTGCAGCGTGATGGGGATCTTGCTGCCCATCTCCCGCGCCATCTGGACCGCCCCCATCGCCATGTAGCGGAGGAGGGTCTGGTTGGCGTAGTCGCGCGCGCCCTTGGACACCTGGAGGATGACCGGCGACTTCGACTCGGCGCAGCCCACGATGATCGCCTGGAGCTGCTCCATGTTGTTGAAGTTGTACGCGGGGACGGCGTAGCCGCCCTCCATGGCCCTCTTGAAAACTTCCTTGGTGTTCACGACTCCGATCTCGTGGTACGGCGCCTTCATCTGCTTCTCCTTTCTCACAGCGCGCACGCGCGAAACGTCTTGGCGCTCAAGACGGTGTGTGCCGTCGGATGGTAAGGTTCGTATCTAAACTATGCCCCTTTTCCCGTCCGCCGACAATGCAAAACCGCAGATGGCACGAAATACGAACCGATCTCTTTTTGATCCACAGATCACGCAGATTCATTTCACTTCGGATTTCGTCCCCGTGAAATCGGCCAATCTGCGAAATCTGCGGATCAAGACGGTCCGTTGTCTTGCCTGCGGCCGCCAGATCCTGCCTCGCAATCTGCGGATAGATTCAATCCACCATCGCCACGGCGCGGACGGGCGAGCCGTCGGCACCTTCCACCGGCAGCGGTAGCGCCACGAACCGACACCGCGGGGCGCCGATCTGGTCGAGATTGGTCAAATACTCGACAACGGTGATCCCGACCGGGAAGAACGCCGCATGCGTCGTGTTGTCCGCGCGGGTCAACTTCTTCTGCGGCTCGAACGTCATCGTCCGGACGCAGTAGTCCGGCGGGTAATCGTACCCGACGGTCTTCACCTTGCGCCGGATCAGCCACTCGCAGGCGCTCTGCGCGGTGTAGGGCGCATCCCGCCAGAACTTCTCCGTCTCAACGCTGACCCGCTTCGGCCAGTCGGTGCGCAGGAGCACGATGTCCCCGGCTCTCACGTGTTGCCCCTGTCGCTCCAGGTCCGCCGCCGTCACCTCGCCGTTCTCCGGGACGTGCGTCACATCCACGACGGCTGCCTCACCAACCCACTGCTCTACCGGCATCTCGGCGATGTGCGTCGTACCAGGTAGGAAATGGAGCGGCGCGTCCACGTGCGTAAAGGCATGGCAAGGGATGGTCAGGACCGTGGCGTTGAACAGGTCGCCCCGCGCATGGGCCGCCTTCAGTTCCGTGGCAACCTTCCAGCGGAAGTGGGGTTTGATGGGAAACGTCAGATCCACGATGCGCATTGGATTCTCTCCTAACAACGGTCACGCCCGGCGAGCTTACTGAAGGCCTCGGAAGAGGTTCGGGATGAGCATGACCATCCCTGGCCAGTACGTCGAGATGAGCAAGACCAAAATCAGAGCGATCAAGAGGGGTGTCACCTCGCGGACGACCGCATCGATCGAAACCTCTGCCATCTCGGCGGACATGAACAGGAGATAGCCGACCGGCGGCGTCAGCAGCCCGATCATTAGGTTCAGGACCACCACCAGACCGAAGTGAACCGGGTCGATGTGTACGTGTCTGATCAGGGGCATAATGACCGGGATGAAGATCAGCATTCCGGCCAGCGGATCCATCAGGCAGCCGACGATCAGGAAGAACACGTTCATCAGGAGCAGGATCATCCAGGGGCTCTGCGTAAGGGCTGTGACCCCAGAGACGATCGCTTCGCCGATGCGTATGTTGGCCACCAGCCAGCCCATGACGCCGCTGGCTCCCACGATGATCATGATCACGGCGGTACCCACGGCCGTCCGGCAGAAGATACCGGGCAGGTCGCGGACTTTGAGTTCTCGGTGAATGCCAAAACCCACCACGAGGCTGTAAATCACCGCGAGGACGCCGGCCTCGGTCGGTGTCACCACCCCCGAGATGATACCTCCGAGAATGATGACTGGCGCCATCAGTGCCCAGGAGGCGCGACGAGTGGCCGTCACCAATTCCCGCCACGTGCTGCGCGCCTGGACGGGATAGCCGCGACGTCGGCTGATGACATACGTCACGGCGAAAAGATAGACGCCCATCAGCAAACCGGGGATGACCCCGGCAAGAAACAGGGAGCCGACCGACACCTCGGCCACCACCGCGTAGATGATCATCGGGATGCTCGGCGGGATGATCGGGCCGATGGTGGCCGCGGCCGCAGTGATGGCTGCCGAGAAATCCGCATGATACCCTTGCCGCTTCATGGCAGGGATCAGAACGGAGCCGGTCGCGCTCGCGTCGGCCAGTGCCGTGCCCGAAAAACCGGCCATGATCACGTTTGTCACGATGACGACGTACGCCAGTCCCCCTCGGATGTGGCCGACCATCGCCGTGGCGAAAGCCACCAGCCGCCGCGTGATCCCCACGGCATTCATCAGTTCGCCCGCCAGAAAAAAGAACGGTATGGCGAGGAGCGGAAAATTGTCCACGCCGGCCACCATCTGGTGGGGGATGACCGTGAGGGGCAAGCCTTGGCCGAACAGGACCAGGAAGACCACCGTGGACAGTCCCATGGAAAACACCACCGGCATGCCGATGACCAGAAAGAGAAAGAAGCTTCCGAACAGGGCGAGGAGCGTCATGGCTTGCCCCCCGCGCCTCCCGCGAAACGGCACCACTTGTTCCAGACCGTCCCGGCGAGCGCAAACAACATCAGGAGAGAGCCGACGACGCCCGAAAGATAGGCGTACTTGACGGACAGGGGAAACGTGAGATACGAGGCGCCGGCCTGCGATTGGGCGACTTCGTACCCGTACCACACCAGGACGATCAAGAACACGCCGGTCCCGGCGTGGACGGCGACCTCGCACGACCGCTGGAGCCACGCCGGAAGTCGGTCAATGACAAAATCGAATCGAATGTGCCCCGCTCGGGTCATGGCGGCCGCGGCCCCCAACCAGACGACCCATACGAAAAGCAGGCGAGCCAACTCCTCGGTCCACGGGACGAAGAGCAGGCCCGTATATCGCCCGAAGACTTGCAGGAAGCCGACCACCACCATGAGACAGAGGAGAAGCCCCGCAGCCCACTCGAGAAGCCGTTGTAGCGAACGCATGGCGCGCCTACCGGGTGTTCCGGATCTTGTCGAGAACATCGCGTCCGAACTTCTTCACGTACTCTTCAGCCGTCGCGTCCGCTACAACCTTCCGGAACGCTTCGCGGTCCGGGTTCTCCTCGACCTGTACCCCCGCCGCCTTGATCTTTGCCAGCGCCTCGCCGTCCAGTTTCCGATTTAACTGGCGCTCCCAATCCCGCGCCTCGGCAAGGGAGTCAAAGATCGCCTTCTGATGCTCCGGCTTGAGGTCTTGGAATTTCTTCAGATTCATCACCACGTTGCTCATGGTGTACGCGTGGAACGTCAGCGACATGTATTTCTGGACCTCGTGGAACTTGAGGGCGTAAATGTGAGCGATGGGGTTTTCTTGCCCGTCCACGGCCCCCGTCTTCAGGGCGAGATACACTTCCGTGATCGGCATGGGCGCGGGGTTGGCCCCGAGCAGCCGGAAGGCTTGGAGGTGCGCCGGGTTGGGGGTCGTCCGGATCTTGAGGCCCTTCACGTCGTCCGGCACCTTCACCGCGCGCTTGTTGTTGGTGAGATTCCGAAAGCCGATCTCGAGCGCGCCGAGGGCCTTCATGCCGTTCGTCTCGAGCCCTCTCCGCAGATCCTCGCCGATCGGACCGTCGATGACCTTGTACGCGTGAGCAAAATCTCGGAAGAGGTACGGCAGGTCAAAGACGTTCAGCTCGGGAGCGAAGGATGTGAAGAAGGGGTTCCCCGTCATCCCGATGTCGATGGTGCCGAGCTTCACCCCCTCCAACGTCTTGGGGTCGTTGCCAAGCTGCCCCGACGGGAACACCTCGACTTGGATGGCGTTGTTCGTTCTTTGCGCCACCTTCTTGGAGAATTCGAGGACCGCCAGATGCATCGCGTCATCCGGGCTGATCGTGTGCGCGAAACGCAGTTTCGTTTGCGCTGACGCCACTCCCCCCAATCCGACTACCAGCGCCGCCACCACCACAACCGCCATGAGCCGTTTCATGTCCGGACCTCCTTTGTCGAAGAAATTCTTGCCCTACAACGGTGTCGTATCCTTGTGCCGCCGCCCCACGCCTGCTTTCTACTCCGCTCTGCGTCCCCGCCAGGCATCCCATCCGAGTACCGCGATTAGGATGAGGGATATTCCAAGCAATGTCGCCGAAATGGGATGACTGAAAAAGATCATGGGGTCTTGCGCCGAGAGCGTCAGCGCCTGGCGAAGGGATTGCTCGAACATAGGCCCCAGGACGAGCGCAAGGATGAAAGGCGCCAGCTCGTACCCGCGCCTCCGGAGCAGATAGCCCATCAGGCCAAAGAGGATCATCACCCACAAATCGAACGTGTTGAGATTTGTCGAGTACGTCCCGATCACGCAGAGGAGCAGGATGAGCGGGAACAGGATCCGGTACGGGATCTTGAGGAACTGCACCCAGATGTTGATCAGCGGCAGGTTCAGGATCAGCAACATGACGTTGCCGACGTAGAAGCTGGCGATCACCCCCCAAAAGATCTCCGGGTGCCGGCTCAGGAGCAGCGGCCCCGGCTGCACGCCATGAATGATGAGGGCGCCCATCAGGACTGCGGTCACCGGCGCGCCCGGCAGTCCCAGCGAGAGGAGGGGAATCATCGACCCGGCTACGGCCGCGTTGTTGGCCGACTCGGGACCCGCCACGCCTTCGATCGCCCCCTTCCCGAACCGCTCCGGATGCTTCGAGAGCCGCCGCTCGATCCCGTAGGAAAGGAAGGACGAGGTCACGTTGCCGGCGCCCGGGAGCAGACCGAGAAAGAAGCCGAGAACGCTCCCGCGCGTAATGGGCATCAGCGCCGCGCGCATCTCCTCTCGATTTGGCAGAATGCGTCCAATGCTGGTTGTGTAGATTTCTCGGTTTTCCGTCTCTTCCATGTTGAGGAGGATTTCCGACACCCCAAACATCCCCATGATCACCGCGACGAGGTCCGCACCATTCATGAGATTGGGGATGCCGAACGTGAATCGCTGCGCTCCGCTCACCGTGTCGAGACCGATGCACGACACGAAAAGGCCGAGGCACAGCATGAGAAAAGCCTTCAACCGAGAGCCGCCAATGACGAACATGGTGGCGACGAACCCCAACGTCATGACCGCAAAATATTCCGGGGGACCGAACTTGAGCGCGACCTTGACGAGAAGCGGCGACAGCAGGTTGAGGCCCACCGTGCTGATGGTCCCGGCAATAAAGGACCCGATGGCGGCAATCCCAAGCGCAAGACCCGCGCGCCCTTGCCGCGCCATCTGATAGCCGTCCATGCACGTCACGACCGAGGCCGCCTCGCCCGGGATGTTCACCAAGACCGAGGTCGTGGAGCCGCCGTACATGGACCCGTAAAAGATGCCGGACAGCATGATGATGGAGCCCGTCGCGTCGATCTTGTAGGTGATGGGCAGGAGCATCGAAAGGGTGGCGAGCGGCCCGATACCTGGAAGGACCCCGATGAGGGTTCCAACGAAGCAGCCGACCAGGCAATAAAAGAGATTGGCGGGGGTCAGGGCCGTGCCGAAACCGAGCAGCACATTCTCCAGAATTCCCATCGTAGCCTTCCCTAAAACCCCAGCAGTCCCTTGGGCAGGGGCACCTGCAGCAGACCGTCAAACAATCCGTAGGCAGCCACACAGGAGACCGAGGCGACCACCAGAACGACCCACCATTTCTGCGGCTCGATCGCGCGGAGCAGGAAACAGGTGGCGAGGAACGCGCTGAGGAGGAACCCGAGGGTCGAGAGCGCCATCGCCATGAAGCAGAGAGCCCCCACGACGAGGAGAATCCGGATTGTTGCCGGCCGATTCGGAAGGAACGGCTGACGCGACGCGGGAGATGAGCGCTTCGGCAACTCCAGCACGAACAGCGCGAACCCCGAAACTCCGATGAGCACACCGGCGACGAAGGGTATGAAACCGTTTCCGGGCCCCGACTCATCCCAAAGTGTGAGCTGGACCGAGAGAAGACAAATTGCGGTTCCCAGAAAAACCCAGAGGATGTTGTACGCCTGCTCGCACGTTCTCATGCGACAGTCTCCGCGCACGCGTGCACACGATCCCGGCAGAACAGTCCGGCAATGGGACGGAGCGGAAAACCGCTCCGTCCCGTCTTGCGCCTACTTCGGCTCGATCGCCAGCTCTTTGGCGATCGCGGCGTACCGGGCCGCCTCCTCCTGGTAGTACTTCACAAAGTCCTTGTGACCTCTGAAGAAGGGGAAAATCCCGACCTTTTTCAAGTCGCTCTGAAACTCGGGGTCCTTGTACGCCTTGGCGAAGGCGTCCTCCAGGAAGTCAATGATCTCCTGGGGGGTTCCCGGCGGAACCGAGACGCCGCGGAAGTTGTACTGGGTGACGTCTTGCCCAAGCTCCTTCACCGAAGGCACGTTGGGCAAAGTCGGCGCGCGTTCCGCGCAGGACACCGCGACCGAAGTGACGAGCTTCCCTTCAATGCTGGGCATGGCTTCCACGATGAACGGAGTTGCGGAGTCCACGTGCCCGCCCGCAACGGCCTGAAGGGCCGGTGCGCCACCCTGATAGGACATCCGCAGGAACTTCACGCCATACGCCTTCTCAAGCTTGACACGGAAAAAATCGTGGCTGGTCCAGGTTCCCCCCATGGACATGGCGACCTTATTCGGATTCTTTCGCACGTGCTCGATGAATTGCTTGAAGTCCATCCCGAGGGCGTTCTTCACGACGAGCACATGGGGATCCGCGGCGATCTGTGCGACGGGCACGAAGTCCTTGTATGTGTACGGCACGCCCTTGACGGTCAATTCATCGGTCACCTGGTTGTTGCTGATCGTGCCCAGCGTGTATCCGTCGGGCTTGGAGCGGGCGATGTCCGTATTGCCGATCACCCCACCGCCGCCAACCTTGTTGAGCACGACAATGCGCGTGCCCACGTGTTTCTCCGCGTACTTGGCCAGGATTCGGAACGTCGCGTCTTGCCCACCGCCGGCAGGAAAGGCCACAACCATCTCAATCGGCTTCGTCGGATACTTCGCTGCCCCGGCCTCAGCGACCCCTTCGGCGATCCCTAGTCCGAGGAGGATCGCGCCGCCAATACACACGAGCGCTCTCAGATGCTTCATTGCTCCACCTCCAAATGCAGCCATAAAACCATTCACCGGACGTGTCATGTGCGGCTGCTCCCGGCAAGGCCGGCTCCTTGGCGCGGGCGGGATGCACACAGCCGACATTTCATGATCAACCGATCCGACCGGTCGTCGTCCCGAGTACCTGGCTCAGCCCTCCAGGTTCTGGACGTCCACGAGGATCTTCATGACGTCGTTCGGGAATTCGTCGATGTAGCGGAACGCCTCGAGCGTCTTCCGGAACGGGTATACCGCCGTGATGAATCCGTCGGTGTGGATCTTGCCCTCGCGGATGAACGCGATCGCGTCCGCGAAATCCTCGCGCACGTACATCATGTGGCCGTACAGGGTGATCTCCTGGCGCTGGATCAGCGGCATCTCGACCTCCAGCGGATCCTTGTAGTTGCCGGTGATGACGACGGACGAGCTACGGCGGGCCACCTCGAGGATGCTCTTGAAGCCGGAGCGGGTGGCGGCGGCATCGATGATGATGTCGGCCTTGCGCATCCCGAAGTGCGTCTCGATCGCATCCGTCAGGCTCGTCTCGGCGACATTGACCGCGACGTCGATGCCGCATTCCTTCGCGAGCGCCAGCTTCTTGCCGTTGATGTCGGAGACCATGACCTTGGCGGCGCCAAGCGCCTTGGCGGCCTGAGCGGTCATGTTGCCGATCGTGCCGGCCCCGACGACCAGAACGTTCGCGTCCTTGTAGTTCGGCGCGCGCTTGACGGCGCCGACGCCGACGGCCAGCGGCTCGACGAGTGCGACCTGCTGCGGGTTCATGTCCCGGGTGCATTTGTGGAGGAATTTCGCGTCAACCACGACGAGCTGGGCCATGTAGCCATCCGCATGGACGCCCTGGACCTTCAACCGCTCGCAGACATTGAACCGGCCGCTGCGGCACGGATAGCATTCGCCGCAATAGATTTGCGGCTCGACGGTGACGAGATCGCCCGCCGCGAAGCCGGTGACGTTCTTGCCGGTCTTGACGATCGAAGCCGACAGTTCGTGGCCGAACACAACCGGGAACGTCATATACTTGTGCTTGCCGTGGTACATCTGGATGTCGGAGCCGCAGATCCCGACATAGTGAATCTTCAAGAGCACGTCCGAATCCGTGATTTCGGGGATCGACTTTTCCTGCAGTTCGATCGTGAAGGGGGCGGTCAGGTTTGCTCTCAGCATGGTCATGCCCTTTCGAGTCGTATCGCCATCCTGCTCCCGCACCTCCGCCGCGCCGCTAGCGCAGCGCGAAGGTCTTCTCGAGTTCCCGCCGCAGCCGCCACAGGAGCGAGTCCTCGGGGGCCTCTACCATTTCCGCCGCGATGAGGGTCCCCGCGGGGACGTCGCGCAGCAACCGGTTCCCGGCCATCAGGTAGAAGGGGATCGGGTTTGCCCCGCTCGCCGCCCGCGCCGGGACCAGCAGGCCGTCCACGCCGTCGATCTGATGGTGGTGCCCCGTGGCCTCGAGGACGGTCCCCGCCTGGAGCGGCTTGTTGGTTCTCCCGACCACGTCGAAGCGCGGCTGGACATCGTCCGGTCCCGACGACCTGCCGTGGAGCACCGCGGACAGCACCGTCGTGGCCGACTCGACGCCGAGCAGGTGCGATGGCCGGTAGATCATGGCCGCGTCGCCTGCGCGGTTGACCACGTGCCCTTTGGCGCGCAGAACCTCCCACGACCTGCGGTCCTCGCAGCGAACCACCACAAAGACGCCGCCCGCAAAGCTCGCCTCGTCCGGCCGCCGGAGCGAGTTGACGACATCCACCCTCCCGGACCCGTGGAGAATCCCTCCCATCTCCACCGGCACCAGAACGTCGGCGATCTCCGGCGTGCGCGCGATGGGCGCATGGAACGCGGGCACATCCGGGGCGAGTCCCGTGGCATTGGCCACGAGCCCCATCTCCACCAGATCGGGCACCGTGTGCTGCGGAATCGCCGCCAGCGCCTCGCCGCGGGCCCGCACCACGGCGCCGACGTCCCGCCCGCCAAATTCCCAGAGCGCGTCGACCGCGCGGCCGTCCGCCGCCCGGTCCAGGCTTGTCACCTGCTTGGTGGCGGGATCGTACACGAAGTCGTACTCGCTGGTTTTCCCGGCACAGAGAACCTCCACACCGATCACGCCGGCCCACACGACCAGTTGCATGAGGAGGCTCGGCTGGTCGCCGTCCACCGGCGTGTAGACCAACCCTGCGGCCTTGGCCTTGCGGTGGAACAGCGGCCCGACCACGGAATCCGCCTCCTTCGACACCATGGCCACGTGCTTCCCGTTTCTGAGCGCCGCATCCGCGTGGATCGCGGCCGCCTCGGGCGCGCCCGTGGATTCCACGACGATGTCGATCGGGAGCTGGATCAGCATCGTGGCGTCGCTCGAGACGACGACCTTGCCCGCCTCCAGCGCCGTCTTCGCTGCGGCCGGGTCGTCACAGATCGCGATGGCCCCCTCGGGATGCCCGGCGTGCTTGAAGGCCGCCACGCCGCGCTCCACGCGCCGGGCGTGTATGGCGGAGACCATCAGGCCCGGCGTCCTCCGCGACTGGGCGACGAAAGAAAACCCGTACTCCCCCGCACCGATGACCAGCGCGCGGACCGTCCGGTCTCGAGCGGAGCGCTGCAGCGTCTCCAGATACATGTGAGCCTCCTGCGAGCCGGCGCGAACCCGGCGCGTCGGCGGGCAAGCAAAATTTGCCACCCCGGCGCAATCCTTGCCCGTTGCCTCTCGGCCCGTGACCCCAACCATGCCGCTCGCAACACGCGATTACGCGATGAGTTAGGGTCCGCGTCCGCCGAATACCGAGGCTGGCACCCACCTTGCTTCTCCTGCTGAGCAGCCGCTCGAAAAGATTCCAGCGCCAGGTCACCCCGCAGGCAAGGAAAGGAGGTCGCCAGTAGAGAGTCCGCCGGAGCCGTTTCCCACAACTGAATACGGGCACCACCCATCGCAGGGCATGACACACCTGCGACCTCTAGCCCCCGAGAGGGGATAGCCGCCCGCCGGACCGTTCCGGCGGGCGGTGCTGTTTCGCCCAGCCGCCGCTATCGCGCCAGTCCGCGTCGCACCACGGAATACAGGGGGAAAACGAAACAGAGGAGCGCCAGTGTCGCGATCGTTCCGGCGAGTGGGTTCGACCAGAACACCAAGAGCGATCCCTTGGACAGGATCATGGACTGGCGGAACGCATCTTCTGCCCGGTCGCCCAGGACCATGGCCAGGACCAGCGGCGCAACGGGATATCGCAGCCGACTCATGAAATAGCCCATAGCCCCGAAGGCAAGCATCAGCCAGAGGTCCAGCGGGGCGGACCCCACGGTCCACGTGCCGACGAGACAGACGATGACGATGAGCGGCCCGGTGATGGTAAACGGCGCGCGCAGGATCGCCGCAAAGAGCGGCACCGTCGTCAGCGCCATGATCACGCAGACCACGTTCGAGACGTACATCGAGGCGATCAGTCCCCAGACGAAGTCGGGCCGCTCGGCGAAGAGGGCGGGCCCCGGCGTGAGCCCCCAGATCATGAGGCCGCCAAGAAGCACGGCCGCCGTTGCTGAGCTGGGCAGGCCGAGGGCCAGCATCGGCAGCATGGCGGCGCATCCGGCGGCTTGGTCGGACACCTCGGAAGACACCAGCCCCTCCGGCTCACCCGTGCCGAAGCGGGCCCCCGCCTTGGAGAACCGCCGACCGATCCCGTAGCTCATGAAGGTGGAGGCGGTCGGCCCGCCGGGGGTGATCCCCATCCAGATGCCGATACAGGCGCTGCGCATGAGCGCGATCCAGTACCGCGGCCAGACCAAGGCGGCTCTGATGACCTCGCGCGGGCTCAGCCGCGAGGCCACGGGCTCGACCGTCGCCGCCGACTCCTGCATGGTCTGGCACAGCTCCGCGATGCCGTAGAGACCGATGACGACGACGAGCAGGCTGATGCCGCGGCTCAGCTCGGGAAAACCGTACGTCAGCCGCATCGATCCGGATACGGTGTCCATCCCGATGGATGCCCAGGCGAACCCCAGCGCGATCGAGACCACCGTCTTGATCGGCGCGCCGCCGCCGAAGGCGACGAAACTCCCGAAGGCCAGCATGAAGACGGTGAAATACTCGACCGGCGAAAACCTGAGCGCGAAGCGGGTGGCCCAAGACGAGAGAAGCGTGACCGTGGCCACACCGGTGAGCGCCCCGAAGCCGGACGATAGGAAGGCCGTCGTCAGTGCCTCGGTGGCCCGCCCCGCCTTGGCCATCGGGTGGCCGTCGAAGGTCGTCGCGACCGACGAGGGCTCCCCGGGGATGTTGAAGAGGATCGAGGTCGTCGATCCGCCGTAGAGGGCCCCCCAGTACATGCTGGTGAGCAGGATGATCGCAGAGACCGGATTCATGCCGAAGGTGAGCGGCATGAGCAGCGTGACGCCGTTGGGGGCCCCCAATCCGGGAAGCACGCCGACCAGGATTCCCAGGAACACCCCCACGATCATCAGGAGAATATTGTACGGGCTCACGGCCAGAGCGAACCCCTGCGCCAGCAGCGGGAAATTCTCGAACATGGGCCCTCCCCCCTCAATACCAGCCGAGCCAGTTTTCCAGCGGGCCCTTGAGAAGCGGCGTGAGGAACACATACTCGAAGAGCACAAAGAGGATCAGCGGGGTGCCCACGGCAACGGCGATCGTCACCCACAACCGGTGCCGCGCGATGTATCCGACCGTGAAGAGCAGGAATAAGGCTGCGGCAACATAAATCCCGACGGCGATAGTCACACCCACCAGCACGATGACAGGGATGGCGAAGGCGACAACATTGCGTGTCTGTTCCCGGGTGAGGAAGACCTCGGCCGCCAGCTTTTTGCGTTGGACGATGGCGTGGCAAAAGTTGATCAGAGACGCCAGGACGATCAAGGTGCCGACGCGGAAGGGAAAATAGCCCGCCTCGGGGCCGATATCCCCCCAGCCGATGTTGAACTCCAGCGCGCCCTTGATGATGACCGCCCCGAAGGCTGCGAGAAACAGCGCGAACGCGCTCTCGACCGCGAAGCGCGAAATGAACGGAGTGGGTTCCTGTTCCATTTCCGAGCTCCTCGTCCCGCCCCCGAGAAGACGCCTCGGGGGCGGGACCGAGTCACACGTTTGTAGTATTGCGGGCAAGCCGTTATTTCAGACCGCCCAAAACGATCCGGATGCCAAGCGGTTTGCGAAGGGCGGGGCGCCCCGCTGAACTCGGTCCGGGCGTATTGGGCGGTACGCCGCGACGGAAGTCCAAACGGACGGGGCGTCCACCCTGAGGATGGATCCCCGCAGATGGACCGTTTTCGGCGGCCCGCTGTTCCCTCATTTCACGAGCCAGCCCTGCTCCTCGAAGATTTTGCGGCCGCGCTCCTCGTCGGCCTTCATGAAGGCCTTAAGCTCGGCGGGCGCCATGTATTGGGCGCTCTGTGAGGTCTTGCTGATGTACTCGGCCCACTCCGGCGTCTCGCTCACTTTTTTGAACACCGCGGCGTAGTAGGCCACCGCAGCCTCGGGCACACCGGGCGGCAGGAAAGTATCGCGGGGCATCTTGTACTCGTCGATGGGAATCCCTTGCTCTTTGCAGGTCGGGATATCGCTCCACCCCATCGTCGCCGTCACCTTGGGACCTGCCGGCAGCCGCGTTTTGCTGAAAACGCACAGCGGTGTGCCCTGCCCGCCCTTCCACTGGCCCACGTTTTCGGCCGGGTTGTTGGTGTTCGAATCGATGTGTCCGCCGGCCAACTGCACGGCGGCCTCGCCGCCCGACTTGAACGGCACGTACGTGACCTTGATCCCAGCGGCTTTCTCGATCATGCGGGTGAGAACCTCATCCGTGTCCTTGGACTGGCTGCCGCCCATTTTGATCTCGCCGGGGCGCTTCTTGGCCTCGGCGATGTACTCGGCCGCCGTTTTCCACGGGGCGTTCGGCCGGGTCCAGAGCAGAAATTCGTCGAAAGCCATGGCGGCAATGGGATTCAGCTCGTCGTACTTCCAGCCCACCTTGGCCACCAGCGGCAGCATCCACTCGTTGTTGGTGCCGAACACGATCTTGTGCGGATCGCCCGTGGCCGACTTGACATACACGAAACCCTCGGCGCCCGAACCGCCTCCTTTGTTGAGGACAACGATCGGCTGGGTCATGAGCTTGTACTTCACGACGATGGACTGCACCGTGCGGGCAAAGATGTCGCTGCCTCCCCCGGCGCCTGCCGCCACCACGAACTCCACGGGCCGGGTGGGTTGCCACTCGGCGGCCGCGGCGGCGATGGGCACAACCATCGCCGCGAAGACCAGGGCTGCCACGAACTTCCTCATGAGGGTCCTCCTGCGTGTGTCGTATCCACTGCGCCCACGATCGGCCCGGGCTGCCGACGATCGTCCCCGGGCTGCATCCAACCGCGCAGATGTCGGATGCTGGCTTGGTCGTGCTCCTCGGCCGCCGCTACGGCCCGTTGGGGGTCGCGCGCCTCGAGAGCCGCCAGGATGGCGCGGTGCTGTGCCAGGCCCCGGCGGGCATTTTCGGCGCTGCTGAGCGCCATGATACGGTAGCGGTAGGAGCGATCCCAGAGATTCTGCGCGACACGCGTGAGTTCCGGGTTTCCACACGCGGCGTAAATGAGATAGTGGAACTGAGCGTGCGCCTGAACGATCCCTTGCGAGTCGTTGGCCTCCGTCGCGCGCCCCGTTTCGTCTACAATCGCGCGAAGACGCACAAGATCGTCCTCGCTCATCCGCTCGCAGGCAAGGCGTGTGCTGGCCGCGTCCAGGATGGCGCGAAGCTCATAGATGCTCACCATCTCCTGCTCGCTGGCCTCGGCCACCACCACCCCGCCCGCTCGCGACAGCGTCTTGACGAGACCCTCCGCTTCAAGACGGTTGAGCGCATCGCGAACCGGTGCGCGGCTGACCCCCAGACGGCGCGCAAGCTCATCCTGGTTGAGTCGAGACGCCGGGACCAACTGTCCGGAGAGAATGGCGTCTCGAAGCTCCTGGTAGGCCAGGTCGCTCATCCGGCTGTAATTGAGTGTTCCTAGAGCCATGGTATTCCTCGTATGTCGTATACGGCATACGGCATACAGACTGCGAAAATATGACCGAGGGGAGGTTTTCGGTCAAGAAAACGAATTTTATTGTACTGAAAAGCAAACCTTTATCCGTTCTAAACAGTTTTATCCCGGATTCCCCGCGCCATGGACATCGCGTCGAAGGTTCCCGCCTCCTGTCGGACGCTCACGATCACCCGCACGTGCGACCATCCGGGATATGCTTGACACCGAAATGCCTCCCTGGTATCTGCTTTCAAGCCCCGTTTCAGGATGCCATGACGCCCGTGGGTCAAGACATGATTGATATGGTCCGGGTATAAAACTTTCCGAGAACGTCAGCAGGACCACTGACGTATCATTCTCGCATGGGCCACCGTCGTGTCCGCGTGGATACGACGCGTGACACGGGGGACGTCTCATGACCAGCCGCGAACGGTACCGGCGTGCCGTTACCTTTACAGGACCGGACAGGGTCCCGGTCATGCACCGCACCATCCCCGGCGCCTTCCGGAGTCACGGCGGGAAACTGGAAACGTTGTACGGGCGCTACCCCAGCGACGTGCTGTTGTCGCCCACCACGCGCGCCTGGTTTGCGTTCAAGCGCGGCGTCGCAGAGTCGAGCGGGGTGCTCAAAGGGGCCGTCGACGAGTGGGGCTGCGTTTGGAATAGCTTGAACGACGACTATCTCGGCCAGGTGTTCGGCCATCCGCTGGACGATTGGGAGAAGTGGCCCGACTTCAAGGTGCCGGAGCCCAGCGTGGGAATCGCAGGTGTTCAGGAGATGGTGGAGGCGGTGAAGGCGGACCGCCACGAACATTACTCCCTCATCGAGGTGGGGACCCTTTGGCATCGGACCAACTGGCTGCGCGGGTTCGAGAACTCGCTCGTGGATGTGATCGAGGATCGGCCGGAGATGTATCGACTCCGCGACCGCATCACCGACTTCCTCTTGAAGCGGGTCGAGATCCTTTTCCGGCACCGGGAACACATCGACGGGATCCTCGTGAACGACGACTGGGGTACGCAGGAGACGCTGATGATTCGACCGGAATACTGGCGAAAGGTCTACAAGCCTGCCTACGCCAAGATCGTGGCGGCCATCAAGGACTTGGGCTGCTTCGCCCACCTCCACACGGACGGGGTCACGGACGCCATCATGGAAGACCTCATCGAGATCGGTTTTGACGAGCTGAATCCGCAGATGTCCTGCATGGACATCGAATCCGTTGGGCGACGTTTCGGGGGGCGGGTATGTTTCCGGGCGGACATGGACCGGCAGCATGTCCTACCCTTCGGCACGCCGGCGGACGTCACGGCGCTGGTGGAACGCCTGTACGCCGCCTTCGGGGCGAAAAGCGGAGGCTACATCGGCTACGGTCAGATCAATACCGACGTGCCCCTCGAAAACGCGGAGGCGATGCTGGTCGCCTTCTCGCGGCTGACGCATGCCGCCTCGGACCGTCGCAGGGCGCGCTAGCGCGCATTCGGGGGCGATTGCACATTCCTTGCTTGCCGAAAAGCCCGACTCGGACTAGACTTCCGACGCCTTATCTCACGCCGAGCAAACCGAGGGTCCCCGGCATATACCGCCGGCGCCCATAACAGCCGTACGCCCCAAAACGTCAAGGAGGACCTCATGGCCGACTACGCAGCGTTACAGCAAGCCGTGATCAGCGGGAAGGTGGCCCAGGTGAAGGAGTTGACCCAACAGGCGCTCACGGAAGGGCGCAATCCGCAGGAGGTCTTGGACCAGGGTCTGATCCCCGCTATGGACATCGTGGGCGAGAAGTTCTCCTGCCACGAGTTCTACATCCCCGAGATGCTCATCGCCGCGCGCGCCATGCAGGCCGGCATCGGCCTCTTGAAGCCGCTCCTGGTCCAGGCCGGCAGCAAGCCCCGCGGCAAGGTGGTCATCGGCACCGTGAAGGGCGACCTCCACGACATCGGGAAGAACCTCGTGGCCCTCATGCTTCAGGGGAGCGGCTTCGAGGTTGTGGACCTCGGCGCCGACGTGAAGCCGGAGCGGTTCGTGGACGCCGTAAAGACCAACCAGCCGCACTTCGTCATGATGAGCGCCCTCCTCACCACCACCATGCTCGCCATGAAGGACACGGTCGAGGCCCTGAAAGCCGCCGACCTCCGCACCCGGGTCAAGGTCGCGGTGGGCGGCGCCCCGGTCACCCAGCGTTTCTGCGAGGAGATCGGCGCCGACTTCTACTCCGCCAACGCCACCGGGGCGGTCACCAAGGCGAAGGAGCTGCTACCGGCGTAGCACGTCGAGGGATTCATGACGGAACCCGATTTCGAGCGCGTCCGCATCATGCTGCTGCGCACGGGGGAGCCCGACCGCGTTCCCCTTGGCGATATCAGTGTCCACCCCTTGCTCAAGGCCGGGGTCTTGGGACGTCCCCTCAAGACCCCGGAGGACGAGGTGGCTTTCTGGACGACAGCGGGCTTCGACTACATCCCGCTCGAGCAGGGGCTGCAGCTCACCGATGTGATCCGGCGACAATCCATGCAGGAGGTCGAGGCCCGGTATGCCGCGGACACGGACGAGACCCAGGTGCGCTCCTGGGCCACCGAGGGCAAAGGCCTCATCACGACCCGGGAGGAGTTCGAGACATTTCGCTGGCCGGACCCCGACGCCCTCGATTACGGCGCGTTCGAGCGGATCGGCCGGCTGCTCCCGCCCCAGGTCAAAATCGTTGCCGCCTTGGGGAAAGTTTTCACCTGCGTGTCGTGGCTGATGGGGCTGGAGGGATTGAGCTTCGCCCTGGCCGACGACCCTGACCTGGTCGCGGCGCTGTTCGAGCGCGTGGGGCGGTTCCAGTACCGGGTTGCGGAGAACCTGCTTCGTTTCGGCGCTGTCGGTGCCATCTGGCATGCCGATGACATCGCTTTCAAGACACAGCTCTTGGTCAGCCCGCAGGTCCTCCGCACGCACGTCTTTCCCTGGTACACCGAGATGAACCGGCTGGCCCACGCCAAGGACTGTCTGGTCGTCTACCACAGCGATGGGGACCTCCGGGAAGTCGTGGAGGATATCATCGGTTGCGGCTTCGATGGCCTCAACCCCATCGAGCCGCCGGCCATGGACATCGTCGCCGTCAAGCGGCAGTACGGCAGGCGCATCTCCATCATCGGCAACATCGATCTGGGCCACACACTGACGCGCGGCACGCCCGACGAGGTCCGGGCCGAGGTTCGCCAGCGCATCCGCGATCTGGCGCCCGGCGGTGGGTATGCCGTGTCGTCCAGCAACTCGGTCCCCGAGTATGTCCCCCTGGCCAACTTCAACGCCATGCGGGAGGCGACGTTCGAGTACGGGCGGTACCCCATCACGGTGTGACGGTGCGGTCTTGTCCGCATCAGGGAGGGCACAGCGTGAGGAGGTCCGGACCGAAGACTGCCGGTGTGCTGCTGGCGGTCGCCTTCGCGGCGGGCATGATCGCTGCCCCGGCGCAGATCCAGGCCGCCGAGTTCGTCATCAAGCTTGGCCACGTGCTTCCCACCAACGAACCGATCCATCAGGCGAACGAGCGCATGGCGCAGCGCGTCAAGGAGAAGAGCAAGGGGCGGGTCGAAATCCAGGTCTTTCCCGCCTCGCAGATCGGCTCCAACCGCGATACTTACGAGCAGGCCCGCATGGGGGCGCCCGTGATATGCCACATCGACCCCGGTTATGCCGCTGAGCTGGGGGATCTGGATATCGCGATCATGAATGGACCGTTCCTCTTCGAAAGCTGGGACTAGGCCAAGAAGGTGCTGAACTCTCCCCTGGTCGGGGCCATGAACGAGAACCTACGCAAGAAGGGCAACATCCGCGTCCTCTCGTGGGGATACTACTTCGACCAGCGCCACATCATCAGCGATCGCGGTTACCGGACCCCAGAGGAGATCAAGGGGAAAAAGGTTCGGGTTCCGCCAAACGTGATGTGGGTCGAAACCTTCAAGGCGATGGGGGCCGTCCCGACGCCTCTGCAATGGGCAGAGGTGTACCAGGGTCTATCGCAAGGAGTCGTGGACGCCGCGGAGGCCCCGCTCTCGACCTTGCTGGGCTCGAAGCTGCACGAAGTGAAGAGAGTCATCACGCTTACCGGTCACTTCAAGGCGGTCGTCGGCCTAGCGATCGGCGAGCAATATTTCCAGAGCCTCCCCAAGGACGTCCAGCAGCTCCTCGCCGAGGAAGCCGAGGAGAACGGCCGCTGGGTCTCGCCGATCACCATTCAGAAAGAGGACGAGTTCAAACACGCCCTTGCCAAAGGTGGCGTTACCTTCGTTCCGGCCGACACCGAGGCGTACCGGAAGGCCACCCTGGCCACGTACAAGGCTTTCCCCAAGTGGACGCCCGGTCTGTACGAGAAAGTCCAGGCAGCCATGAAGTAGTAGGGGCTGCCGAGATGACGACGCCATTGCCTGGCTTGGCGCATTCCGAGCGCCCCGGAAATCCTCCGGGGCGCTTGCGCTTTCCCCGCATTCTCCTGGATCGATTCGAGGAGATCGTTGGGGGGGCCGCCTTCGTGGCCATGACGGCCATGGTATTCGTCAACGTCGTCTGCCGCTATCTGTTCAACGATCCCATCCCCGGGTCCGACGAGCTGGCCACACTGGCGTTCACCTGGTCGACATTCCTCGGGGCAAGCCTCGGCATCAGGCGACAGATCCACCTCGGGATCGAGTTCGTCACCCGGCTGTTCCCGCCGAGGGTCCAGGCGTTGTGCGGCGTGCTGGTCTCGGCCCTGATCGCGCTCTTCGCCTTTCTCCTCCTCTTTTATAGCTGGCATATCATGCGGAGCGCGCATCTGAAGCTCACGCCGGTCCTGCAGTGGCCGTACACCGTCGTGTATCTCGCGATCCCCGTGGGCGCTCTATTGATGCTCCTGCGGCTTGCGCCCATCGTCCGGATGCAGCTCCGCCGGTTGATCGGTCGAAACGGGCGTGCACCGATCGGGGGGGTGGTGCCGCTGTGACGATGAGCTTCGTGTTCGCCAGCATGGCGGGGCTTCTGACGCTCGGCTTACCCATCGCGTTCTCCCTCGGGCTGGCGGCGTGCGTCTTCTTCCTGAGCGCGCCCGGGGTCTCCCCCGCTTTCATGATTCAGCGGATGGTGGCCGCGACCGAGGCGTTCCCCCTGCTCGCCGTTCCATTCTTCATCTTCGCGGGCGCCATCATGACGCAAGGCGGCATCACCGAGCGGATCTTCGGTTTGGCGGATGCCCTCGTCGGGCACCGGGTGGGCGGACTGGCCCAGGTCAATGTCCTGAACAGCGTCTTTATCGGCGGGATGTCCGGCTCGGGGAACGCCGATGCCGCCATCGATTCCAAGACCCTGGTCCCGGTGATGGTGTCCAAAGGGTACAGCAAGCCTTTCGCGGCGGCCGTGACGGCGGCATCCGGCGTCATCGCTCCCATCATCCCACCGGGCATCGGCATGCTGATCTACGGCTTTATCGCCGACGTCTCCGTGGGCCGGCTCTTCATCGGCGGCATCGTGCCCGGACTCCTGCTCGCCCTCGGGCTCATGATCGTCGTGCACGTCGTCTCGAAGCGTCGCGGCTACGGCCGCCAGCGCGGGCATCGCGTTCCGTTCCGCGACGTGCTGAGCCACGTGCGACACGCGGCGTGGGCCCTGATGCTGCCGGTGCTGATCCTGGTGGGGCTGCGGTTCGGAGCCTTCACGCCGACCGAGGCCGGTGCCGTGGCGGCCGCCTACGCGGTGTTCGTGGGAATGGTCGTTTACCGGGAATTGCACTGGCGGGATCTGGGGCCCATCGTTGCCGAGTCGCTGGCCGCGACGGCCGTCGTGATGCTCATCCTGGCGACGGCCAACGCGCTCATGTGGGCCCTCACCTGGGAGCGGATCCCGATGAAGATGGCCCAGGCGCTTTTCTCGTTATCGGACAACCCCTATGTAATCCTCTTGCTGATCAATATTCTGCTGCTGTTCCTCGGCTGCATCATGGAGGGAACCGCGCTTCTCATCATCCTGACCCCGATCCTCGTACCCGTGATCACGAAACTGGGTATCGATCCGGTGCATTTCGGCCTGATCTTCGTCGTCAATCTCACCATCGGCGCCGTCACGCCGCCGGTCGGGACAATCCTCTATACCGTCTGCTCCATCGTCGGCGTCTCGGTAGAGGAGTTCACCAGGGAACTCTGGCCATTCCTCATCGCGCTGGTAGCCGTGCTCTTCCTCATCACGTATATCCCGCCCACCGTCCTCTGGCTGCCGAACTTGGTGATGGGGAATTAGACGCCTCCCGCCTCGACACACCCCCCGCGGTACTCGACCATCCACCAGGTGGATGCAGCTCGGGGATGCGTGCGTCAAGCGCTTGCGCCACTTTGCGGATTTCCGACCGCGGTTCGTCGAATAGCGTTTTCGGTCAGGCCGTTGTCAACTCGAAAGCCCGGATCGCGAATTGAGCCTTTTGATGCCTCGGATTCCTCAATGAAATGGCTGATGGCTTTTACCCATCTCGCTCTTCGGCAGGATTCTCAGCGTCATTTCTTCCGTCCTCGATCTCAATGCCTCCCAGATTTCCGGAATAATTTGGCGACAAAACATCTGTCACGCAGAGGAATCCAATTCCCGGATACGGTCCTCAATTTTGTACAGGAGGCGTATCTGATTGACAAGTGGGGGCTGATTTCGACAGATGCTCTTTCAGTGCGGCAAAAAAACCGAATCTGTGAACTACCCTCCAAGTATTCTGGAAAGAAAAAGTACCGGCCGGTATTCCCACCCGCTGCCGATGATTGTCTCCACGATAGGTTTTTGAAGCTCGTCATGATCGAACCTATATTCGTACGCTTTTCCAAAACGGACTGTGCCGTCGGAGAACGTGATACCGTATTGGACTTCATATTCCCATTGGGTGAAAATAATACCTCTGAAAAAGAAACCGCTCAGTGAAAATCCCAATTCCAGGCCATCGGCTGTTGCCTTCACAGATTTCCCGATATCCAAGGCTCGGCAAATTTTGCTTCCTTCGTGGAGCCTCAGCTGAATGACCCTGAGTTCGCGGACTTTGTTGAGGCTGGCCAATCCGGCCCATTTGGCATCCGCAAGACGCCAGACGGCCTCCAGTGTCCCTCCTTTCTTTTCAATCACCTGAAACGGAACGTCGCTGTCATTGATGGACAGAAGGCGCCTCCTGAGTTCTGCTTCGCTAACAGCGATTATGCCTGGCCTCGGGCCAATTTTGGCTGCCCAGCTTCCCACGCGATTCCATATCGGCAATTGAACAGCGGCATAGACAAGGACCGATAGTGTCACTAGAAGAAAGTGCTTCGGTGTACGGAAAACCTCTGTCATCCAATTGGCTTTCGGATTCGGGCGAACGATGCCGCTATGTCGGATTAATTCCTCGGCTGTCTCAGCAGCAGAAGCTTCAGCGTGCAGGATCGCTTCATCTATGAGTTCAATGCGACCTGCGATACGTGTCCCGGGAATGGTATAGGAATGGTAGTTCGGGCCGCTTGTTTGGTGCGCTCCAGCGCCTTCTGCAGCTTTTTGTGAATAGCTTTTAAAAAGAGCTTTTGCTTGCTCTTTGTCCCGGCAGACAAGAAGCCGCACAACTCCTCGCTCGTATCGTCCGATGGCGCCCGCCAATGCGCCCGGATAGGAGAGCCGTTCTCTCGATACTGCGTCTGTCAAAACACCTTCCAGCCCGTCGGAATCCTTTTTTAATGACTGTATCATCTGCCGGTCCGCCACCAACTTGTCAGGGGCCAAGACCACCCCCAGAAAACCGAGACCAACGGGTATCAACACGGATAAAAAGAAGTATGTAAATGCGACGAATACCTTCATGTGCAATTCTCCAACGGGCTGCAGCGCTTTTACTTCTCCCCGCCTCGTTGCGCCAAAAGATCGTTCTTGTCAGTTTGAAGATCTATCTCCCACCGCGCTGATTGCCGTGATGCCTTGCATTTCCTCTCTGAAGAACGGCCTTTCCCAAAAAGATCAGGTTGCTCATTTGTCTTCAAGGTCTCGGTTGTACTAGAGGATCGACGTATGGAGACTTCCCTCCCACGATTCTAGCATTCCCTCTCCCGCCGAGACGTGTGCAGTACTCTTACAGATGGCATTTATAGGTTCCGGATGGGCGGTATCGATCTGAATTTCGGCCGCTCGCGTATAGGGTTCGGCCGGTTGTCGCTGGCTGCCGCCTGGCGAGACGGAGTGGCCTGTACACGCCGGTCGCACCGTCTTCACGCCACTGGCGGACTTCATCCCCCGGCGTGCCTTCAAGCGTTGCGTGGAGCGGTACGGGGGAAGATCCAGGTCCGCGCGTTTTTCTGCCACGACCAGCGTCTGCGCATGGGGTTCGCTCAGCTCACGCTCCGAGAGCGTCGCCGCGATATCGCGATCTGCCTGCGGGCGCTCCAACCCGAACTCTCCCCTGTCGGCCTGCGGGGTGGGGTCTTCCGGGGCACGTTTACCCATGCGAACGAGACGCGGGACCGGCGGCTGTACGCCGATTTCGTCCAAGCGATGATCCGGGGGGCGCGACGCCCCTGCTTCCACGACCGCTTCGACGACGAGCGTGCGCACACGGCCTACGCCTTCGACTCGACGAGCTTCGACCTCGGTTCGACCTTCTTCCCTTGGGCCCGGTTCCGGCGGGCCCAGGGTGCCGTGACCTGCCGCACGCCGCTGGATTTGCGGGCGCATGTCCTGACCGTGATGGCAATCCCCCACGGCAGGCGGCCGTTGTGACCGTTCTCGATGTGCTGGCGATCGAGTCCGGCGCCTCTTATCTCTTCGACCGGGGTTCCACCAACTTCGGGTGCCTCTACCGCTTTTCGGAGGGCGAGGCCCTTTTCGTGATCCGCGGCAAGCAGGGCCTTGTCTGCCGGCGGATCTGCTCCCGCCCGGTGAACCGGACCACCGGGCTGCAAAGCGACCAGGCCACCGTGTTCTGTGGCCCGAAGACCGCCACCCGATATCCCGTACCACTCCAGCAAATCACATATATCAATCCGCAGACCGGCCAGCGCGTCGCGTTCCTCACAAACATCGTCACACCTGCCGGTGTTGCAGATTACCCAGCTCTACGACTCGCGCTGGCGGGTCCAGCTGTTCTTCGACTGGTTCCAGCAACGCCTGTGGATCAGACGATCCATGACGCCCCCGTGAACGCGGTGAAGACCTCGGTCCGGATCGCCGTCGGCATCTCCGTGCTGGTCGCGATCCTCAAAAAGAAGCTCCATCTCCACCGACACCTCTTCGGAATCCTTCAGGTTTTGAGCGTCACCGTGTTCGCGGTTATGGCCATTCATCAAGCCCCTTCGCACATTGACGTCCCGGATGAACCGGACCATGCGAGCAACCAGTTGTCGTTTCTCGATCTTTGGCCGGACACCAGGGGTCTGTCGGTGTAAAAGTGGCGCTACCTTCACTGTAACGTGAAACGGCTGGTGCCGACGGGCGGTGGGAGTGCGAGAGCGTCCGTGGAGCGCTTCGAGCTGCTTTGAGGCCATGTCCTTGGCCCTGCCCCTCACGCCGGCGCGGGGATCCTCCCCGCAGTTACAGGGGGTTGGGTGCGGCGCGGATCAGGAGCCGCTCCGCCTGCGCCCTGGCCGCGCCACGGAACGAGAAGCGACGGAGGCGGTGCTGGCGCTGTCGCCAGAAGGCAAAGCGTTTGGCCTTCGCAAACAGAGATAGCAAACAGAGATAATAAATTCTCGTAACACTCGGTTGCTAAAACACACGACCTCCCGGACCGTCTACGGTGCTGGAATGAAGTTGACGGTCCACATGCCTTTGTCCTCCGACCATTCACCCTTGTAGGGTAGCTTCACTGTGACGGGCTTTCCAGCCAGCAAGTCTTTCCACGGCGCTTCGAATTCAAGGCGGAATTCGCTAAGGGGTCCGCCGCCTTCGCTATTGCCGTACCAGGGAGCGGATCGGCCCATGTCCGTGGCGAAGACGAACAAAGCTTTGTCCGGCGGCCGCATAGTATCCGGCCGGCCTGTCCTGACGATCTGCTCCGTCGCCTCGATATCTTCGGCCATTGTCAATGTGGCAGCGAAAGACGCCGGCGGTTCCTTCGCCTTGACGAACTTTGAACGTTCCCGGTTGTTCGGATCTCCCCATGTCCAGCTGTCCTGCAACACGAATCGCCTGAAGGTTCCGCGGCCCTCGCTGGCGTCAATGCTGCCGGACGGCGACCATGGATCATTCTGTGAGCCCGTCTCAATCCGCACTTCGTCGAAGACCACATGCATCTGGAGGTCTGCAATTGCAACGCGGCCGTCGGGGACGTATGGTGATTTGAATTCGAGATCAACCGTCACTGTATAAATTCCCGGAGTCAGGTCGGCTTCGCCCTTGAAGGTCGTTTCGTAACCTTGGGGGGTATAGGACGCTTCAATATGGACCTTCCTGTCACGGTCTCCGGCGACATAGGCAAGTATCCCGACACCATTCCGATCTGTCGTGATCTTATCCCGCGGCCGTAGGCCGCCGTTGACAAGGCCGGTGACCTTCAGTGTCAGGGTACGATTTTGGACAGGCTCCTTTTGTCCTTTCTCGTCCACTTTGAACAGCCGGACAAAAATACGTGTCGTTTCGCCGGGCGCGACCCTCTGCCGCTCAGGGGCGACCTCGATCCGGAGTGTCTTGGCACTGAAGCGAACTGTTTGGCTGACGCGTTTCTGCCCACGTCCGGCGACTTCTACATCAATCGACTCCCGCGTTGCTTCATCGCCTCTCTTGAGTTGGTATTCGATTTCAATGGCGCCATTGCCGATAGTGTGAGCGCGCCATTTCTCGCCAAGATCCCATTGATTCGGGGTGCCCCGTGGCTCGACAACCCCTCGGCTGGTTCTTTTGGAAAACCACAGGTTTGTGCCCTCTCCAGAGCGGTTCCGGCAGTCCTGCGTCGCAGCGTTGATCCGGATCTTTTGTTCCCCGGGTTCGGGCGATACAAAACCCGGCGGAAGGGCATCAAGCGTGAGACGCGCGTCCCGAAGCGAAAAGAAATGTGCGGCTTCATACTGATCGATCGTATTCCTCAGGTTTCCCGGCACCAGTTTTTGAATAAGGCGACTGACGGATGCAGATAGATCGGGATACTCAAAGGACGCAACCTCGAGGACCCGTCCCTCAATATCCGCGTCGCCAATGCTGACTGTCGACCAATACGATGGACGCAGCGACGGATCACGAGCGAGATTGCTGTTGCGCGTGGTTGCAAGGCCGAGGACGAAGTCGAGGTGATACTCGCCGCGGGGACTCTCGTTGAACAGGTTTTCCTTCTGCGGCGTTTCCGGCCGATCGTCAATGAACACCGCGTGTTCAAGCGGCACGATTTCCACGTCGCCGGCCCGCAACTGCAATTCGCGGATCACCCTATCCGAGATTTCGGTTAGCCAACCCTGGTCGGTATTGAAGGGGTAATCCCGGCGAAGTTGCTCTTCAACGCCTTTGACAAAAGCAACCCTGACATAAAGCCGAGGCTTTGAGCAGCCTGGTTTGGATTGCGCGACCGCAAAGGAAGCCATGCAGAAAAAAGCCAGCAGCGCCAAGATGGTGGTGCGGCGAAAGGACCAGAGCCACGCCCTGGGCGGAGTGCATGCGGATGTGCTCACGGAGAATTTATAAGCATTCTGATCTGGGAAAAAAAGGGAAAAATGGGGGGAAGAGAGGCGCGGAGGGGAAAAATCTCCGTCCAAGTTACGGCGCGAAATCAAAGGCGGGCTTCGTCCAATAAACAGGCGTTGACTGACGCGTTCTACAAGTGATGACGCCCCGGTGGGCAAGATCAGCGGGTGATTATCAAATTGCTGCGGGCTGCGTCGGCGAGCGAGCCTGAACAGGGCCCTCTGCCCGGTGGCGACTATTGGCGCGGTGGCGCAAGATCCTGTGGGCCACGTGCGGATCAGCGCTAATAGAGACAATGCGCCCGCGGCGCCACAGCGGCTGACGAGACCATCCGCTTCGGAAATTTCCCCGAGCAAACGCGGCCCCACGCTTTTCGCCTCTCTCGAGTCTTCGGGGGATATGAGCAGTGATGCGGTGGATCCATGCCGGGAGATCAAGCGCAGTGAGGTGGTTCTGGTGCGCGGGTTGGCAAGAGTTTTCATGGATAAACCCAGACATTACAGGCGCCCTCCAACCCTCGGCGGGTGCAGAATCGCCAACGCATTGCCGGTGCGAATCGACGTGACCGGGCGCTGACGGTACGTCACGAATCGCGCCTGTCGGCGCACGGAGTGCGACGGTCAACGGACCAGAGGCCGAGCCACCACGCCGAGGATGACCCCGCAGGCGAAGACCGTAGTCTACACGGCGGCGAAGGTGCGGCGGACGGCCGCCGCGAGCGCGGTGGGGGACTCCGCCAGGCGGTTGGAGACCATGCAGATGCTCTGGCGTGCCGCCGCGGTGGCCCAGAGCCGGCACGAACAGAACCCATCAGCTCCAACGGCGGATTTGAGCCCCTTGGGGCGGTTCTCGATATCGGCCGCCCGCGGAAGGAGTGCCACACCGCGATGGGCGCGGCTGTGCGGATCGGCGCCGCCGGCTGGACGCGGTACCCCGGAGCGGCGAATAACTCCCCGGCGCGTACCCGACCATTCAACCTTGAGCCGCACCCGGCAACGCCTGCCCCTGGCCGTCTAAAACCGTATTTGCCAGTCCTCGGCATCGTGGGGCGCAAGCGCGTGTTCAACGGCCACGCCCTGGGCGTCGATTCCCCCTATCTACGGGCCGACGCGTGGACAACGGTCATTGCGCGACACGACCCCAACGAGAGCCGTCCGACGCTCGTCACCCGCTTGGCCGCCGAGGCAGGCGGAAACGCCCCCCACGGCCGTGGAGGAGGCGGCACTCCCACGGTGGTCGCCATTCACCACAACCGGGCCCGCGGAGCCCGCTTCCTCGACAAGCGCTATCACCGTTGGCGCGCCGGGCGGTCGACATGGTCCCCGCGTGGTGTCCCCGGCGATAAATCAACGGGCCGTTGGGCTCAATACCCCGTCAGCCAATCCCGGTCGCCGTAGGCCTTCCGCCAGTTGGTGATGAAGGCGGTCCAGCGGGTCAGCGTGTGGCCGTTCTGGAAGAAGAGCCTCCAGACGCTGAGGGGGGCGGTGATCTCGTCGGCTCCCGCGACGAGGCTCTGGACCAGCTGCGTTGCGCTCCGCACAGCGGCCATGAGCCGGGTCGGCAGGTCGTGCCGGTCGTAGATCTCCCGGATCGTCGCGATGAGCGCGTCGGTGGGGTTCTCGTCCACCTCGCCCAGGAGGCCGATGAAGACGGCGGCATGGTCCGCCCCGGCCTTGGCCGCGGCGATGGCCTCCAGGGTGGAGTGGATGGCGGTGGCGCAGGTGCGGATGCCGACCGTCTTCAGTTTTCGGATGGCCTGGACCCCTTCCGCGCTGGTCTGGACCTTCACGATCACGCGGGGGTGGAGGTCCGCCAGGGCCTTCGCCTCCTCCACCATCTTGTCCGCCCGTTCGGCCACGACCTGGGCAAAGACATCCATGTCGGCGATGGCGCAGATCTCCTTCAGGTTCTTGACGTAATCCCGGTTGATGGCCGCCACCATCGTCGGGTTCATGGTCACGCCGTCCAGGATGCCCCACCGGGCGATCTCCCGGATCTCGGCCGGTTCGCAGGAGTTGAGATAGAGTTTCATGACGGGCTCCTCGTCTTACTTCTGATACTGTGCCAGGACCTTGTTCCACTCCGCCGCCGCGTCGTCCAGGGCCTGCTTCGCACCTTTCTTGCCTTGCAGGACGTTCTGAATCTCGACGGTGAGCGCCTTGTTCAGCTGCACCGCATTTGGCATCCCCAGGTTCGGCGACTTGGCGTTCGGGAGGAGCAATTGCTGCACGAAGACCTGGAACAGTTTCTTCTCCTTGAACCACGCTTGCTCGGCGACGTCCTTCCGGCTGGGGAAGCTGCCGGAGCCCTTCGCCCACATCTCGATCCCGACAGGCCCGTGCAGCCATCGCATGAACTTCCAGGTCGCCTCCTTGTTCTTGGCCTGGGTGGTCATGCAGTTCACGGCGCCCCGGACCACTGTCCCGGTGGTCGTCTCGCGCGGCATGGTCGCCACATCGAACTGCAGGCTCGGATTCATCTGGCGCTGGATGGGGATCCCGAAGGAGCCCTCGAACATCATGGCGATGTTCCCGGCGGCGAAGTTGGCCCGCTTCTCTTTCTCGCCGTTGCTGAGGATGCCGGGCACCGAGACCTTGTGGACGTTCATCAGGTCCACGTACCACTGGACGGCCTTCACGCCCGCCGGGCTGTTGAAGACCGCTTTGTTCGTGTTCTCGTCGATCACATCGCCGCCCGCCTGATAGATCAGCGGGTAGATGTCGTACGTCAGGTTGGTCGGCGGCTCGGCCGACATGGTACCCGTGGTGGCGAAGATCTTCTGCCCGGGATTGGTCATCTTCTTGGCGATCTCCACATACTCGTCCCAGGTCTTGGGCGGCCCGGCGATCCCGGCTTTCTTGAAGATGTCGGTGTTGTAGAAAAGCGCCACCGGGCCGGTTTCAATCGGCAGGTAATACTGCTTCCCCCGCCACTTCTTGTGGAACGTGGGAAAGACGTTGTCCATGAACGGCTTGGGTTCCTTGGCAATGAACACGTCGAGGGGCTCCAATATCCCCAGTTCGGCAAACTCGACCGGCCAGTCCACCTGGGCCATCACCACGTCGGCCAGTTTCTGTGCCTGATAAAGATTGATGACCTTGTCGTGGAAGCCGAGAAAAGGATTGTCCACCAGGGTGAGCGTGACATCCGGATTGTCCTTCTCGAAGGCGGCCTTGATCTCGTTCATGAGCTTCTCGCCGACCTCGGTCGTCTTCCACTGGAACCACCGGACCTCGGCCTTGCCCGCCCCGGCCTGCACCGCATTCGGAATGGCCAGCGCGAATCCGAGGAGCCCGATCAGCGCGACCGCGAGAAGTGTTCTAATCCGCTGTGACATGTGTCCTCCTTTTCTGCTGTGCCGCGATGTCTGGCCGCGCCAAGCCCGTGCGCCGTCAGCGTGCTTCGGCGTTTCCCGCCGGATGAGCCAACGTGTCGGCGGCGCGCCCGCAGAGGTCCTGCACCGACATCCGCTCGTATGGTTCGAAGGGTTGGTGAATCCACGGGTTTTCCGGCAGGTAGTGGGCGTGGAAATCTGGCCTGCAGGTGGAACGTGCCTTGTACCACAGGACCGCCGTGCGGAGATCCACGATGGCGGGATACCTCTCGCGCAAGTGGCGCTGCACCACGTTCAGGGTGATCCCGGAGTCGACCAGGTCGTCCGTCAGGAGCACACGATCTCCGAGCGTCGGCGTCGTCATCGTCATGTGTTCTGCGACGGCCAGCGCGCCCCGCTGCCGGCCGGCTTCGCCCGCGTAGGACTGAGTCGAGATGATGGCCAGGGGCAGCCTGAAGATGCGCGACAACGTGTCGCCCACCCGCAACCCCCCGCGCGCGATACAGACAATCTGATTGAAGTGCCAGCCGGAGTCGCGGATCTTGGCTGCCAGACGCTCAATGGCGTGATGGTAGTCGTCCCATGTCACGTACAGATCGGCCATGGCGTCTCGTCCTCATGGGTTGGGTGGCGGGCAACACGGGAGGATTGCACAAAAACACTATGTCGCGGGGCGGTCCCCTGTCAATGGACAGAACACAGCACGGCGACGGATGTCGGACGGGACGGACGACGGACGGTCAGCCGCCGACAACCGCCGCGGAGGCCCGGGCCAGCTCCAGGATGGGCCCAGGGAAGATCCCGAGGAGGAGCGTCCCGGCCGCCGCCAGAAGCAGCGCGATGTTGAGAGCGAAGGAGGGGCTGGTGGCGATCCCGCCGGCCGGCACATCCCGCATGTACATGGCCACGGCCACCCGCATGTAATAGAAGAGGGAGATGGCCGAATTCACGACGGCGATGATGACCAGCCAATAGTATCCGGCCTCGATGGCGGACGCAAAAAGATACAGCTTGCCCACGAAGCCGCCCGTGGGCGGAATGCCCGTGAGCGAGAGCAGGAACAGCAGCATGATCGCGGCTGCCATGGGGTGCTTCTGTGCAAGGCCCGCGAAGTCGTCGATCTGATCCCCCCGGACCGCCCCATGCGCGAGGAGCACCACCATCGCGAACGCGCCGATGGTCATGAGGGCGTACGCCAGGCTGTAAAACAGGACCGCCGCCACGCCCAGCGGGCTCGCCACCACCGGACCGATGAGAATGTACCCCATGTGCGCAATGGTGCTGTAGGCCAGCATACGCTTGATGTTCGCCTGAGCGATGGCGACGAGGTTCCCGATCGTCATCGTGAGCACGGCCAGCACCCAGAACAGAAGCCCCCAGTCGACCTGGAGGCCGGGGAGGCCCAGAAGAAAGACCCGGACCAGGACCGCCACTCCCGCCAGCTCTGTCGCACCGGCCATGTACGCCACCACCGGCGTGGGCGCCCCCTCGTACATGTCGGGGAGGTACATGTGGAACGGCACCGCGGCGATCTTGAAGCCGAAGCCCGCCGCCAGCAGCACCATGCCCATGATGAGGGCCGGGTTTTGCAATGTCCCCGTCCCCACCGCCCGGGCGATGGCCTCGAGCCCGGTGCTCCCGGCGACGCCGTACAACAGGACCATGCCGTAAAGCACCACCCCCGTGGAAAAGGATCCCATCAGGAGGTACTTCAGGGCGCCCTCGTTGCACCGCTGGTCGCGCTTGAGGAACCCGCAGAGGGCGTAGGTGCTGACGGACAGCGTTTCCAGGCCCACGAAAAGGGAAAGCAGGTCGTCCGCCGAGGCCATCAACATGGCCCCCAGCGTGGCGAAGAGAATGAGGGCGTAGTACTCGCCCTGGGCCATGACCTGATCTCGCAGAAACCGCATGGAGGCGAGAATGACGATGAGGGCGCTCGCCAGAAATACCAGCTTGAAGAATGCCGCGTATTGATCCACAACGTGAAGCCCGCTGAAGACGACAACGCGTCCCGGCTGCACGAGCTGCTGCCAGGCCAACACGCCGCTGACCGCCAGGCCCGCCACGGAGAGCCACGCCAGCTCATCCCGATCTCGCCCCGACGCCAGGAAATCCAGAGCCAGGACCAGCAGGCCGAGCGCCGCCACGGCCATCTCGGGCAGGAGCAACCACAGGTCCGCAGGGTTGAACGCCTGAGTCATCGTCCGCCCTCACGGTCGTGCGATGGGGCAACTCGGCGATTTGGCAATCCGGCAATGAGGGATGCCCCGGGGGTGCCCAGTTGCCCAATTGCCTGATTGCCCAATTCCCCGGCCGAAGCGCGCTTCGGCTGAACGGCCTTGCCGGCGGAGCCCTTCTCTACGATCTGGATCGTGTTGGCGACCGAGCTTTCCATAGCCCTGAGGAACGGAACGGGATACAGGCCGATCCAGAAGCAGAACGCGATGATGGGGATCAGGGTGATCATCTCGCGGGCGTCGAGGTCGGGAAGGGTCTTGTTGGCGTCCTTCGTGATCTCGCCGAACATGGTGCGCTGATAGAGCCACAGCATGTAGGCGGCACCCAGGACGATGCCCGTCACGGCAAAGGCGCCCCACACCCAGTTGACCCGGAAGGCCCCGATCAGGATCAGGAACTCGCCGACAAAGCCGTTCAGGCCCGGCAGCCCCATGGAGGACAGCATGATGATGGCGAACAGGGTGGCGTAGATGGGCATCTGTTTCGACAGACCGCCCAGCTCGGAGATCAACCGGGTGTGCCGACGGTCATAGATGAGCCCCACGATCAGGAACAGGCCGCCCGTGGAAAGCCCGTGGTTGATCATCTGGAGGAGGCTGCCCTCCACCCCCTGCGAGTTGAACGCGAACATCCCCAGCATGACGAAACCCATGTGGCTCACCGAGCTGTAGGCGATCAGCCGCTTCATGTCGGGCTGCACCATGCAGACCATCGCCCCGTAGATGATGGCGACGATGGCGAGGGTGACGACCAGCGGCACGAAGTGCTGGCTGGCCTCGGGAAACATCGGCAGGTTGAAGCGGAGAAAGCCGTACGTCCCCATCTTGAGGAGCACCCCCGCCAGGATCACGGAGCCGGCGGTCGGGGCGTCGGTGTGGGCGT
>JAKPQH010000083.1 GCA_029580855.1 bacterium
GCCAGCCGGCTCTTCTCGCCCCCCGACAGGACGGCGACCGGCTTTTCCACATCGTCTCCGGAAAAGAGAAACGCCCCCAGGATTCCGCGCAGGCGGGGCTGCATCTCGAGATCGGCCACCGAGGCCAGCTCTTCCAGCACCGCGTTTCGGGGATTCAGGGCGTCGAGTTGATGCTGCGCGTAGTAGTGGACCGAGGTGTTGTGCCCCAGAATCCTCTCCCCCTTCTCGAACGGCAGGACGCCGGCTACGATCTTGAGCAGCGTGCTCTTACCCGCGCCGTTGGGCCCGACCAGGGCCACGCGATCCCCGCGGAGCAGTCGGAAATCCACGCCGCGATAGACCACCGTGGCCCCGTAAGCCTTGTGAACCCTCCGTAGCTCGCTGGCCACCGTCCCACTGCGGCCCGGTTGTGGGAACCGGAAGTGGATCCGCTTGGGGGCGCGGATCATCTCGACGCGCTCGATCTTGTCCAGCTGCTTGATCCGGCTCTGCACCTGGCGCGCCTTGGTGGCTTTGTAGCGGAACTTCCGGATAAACCGCTCCATCTTCTCGATCTGCTCGGCCTGGCTCTTCTGGGCGGCCGCCAGCTGTTCCTGGCGGAGGAGTTTCTGCGCCTGGTAGTCGTCGTAATCCCCCGCGTAAAGCGTGAACCGGCCCAGCTCCAACTCCGCGATACGGTCCACGACGCGGTTCAGAAAGTACCGGTCGTGAGAGATGATCACGACGGTCCCCTCGTAGGCGCCGAGGAAGTCTTCGAGCCACTGCAGGGATTCCAGGTCCAGGTGGTTGGTGGGCTCGTCCAGCAGCAGGAGATCCGGCGATTGGAGCAGGAGCCGTCCGAGGGCCACACGCATCCGCCAGCCGCCGGACAGCGTCGTCAGCGCGGCGTGCGCCTCCGTGGGGGAAAAGCCCAGACCTCCCAGGATCGCCTTGGCCCGCGCTTCCAGGTGGTAGCCGCCCAGCGCCTCGTATCGGTGCTGGAGCTCGCCGTAGCGCTCCATGAGATCCGCGGCGGCGCCGTTCCCGGCCCCGGCCATCTCGGCCGCCGCCAGCTCCATCTCGGTCTCCAGCCGCTGCACGTCGGGAAACCCCGCCAGGAGGTGCCCGAGAACCGAACCATCGCCCGCGGGCGCGATCTCCTGCGGCAGATACCCGATGGTCGCGGCCTTCGCGCGGCGCACCTGGCCGCCGTCGACCTCCATCTCGCCCATGAGGATCCGGCACAGGGTCGTCTTGCCGGCCCCGTTGGGGCCAACCAGCCCGATCCGTTGGCCGCGCGTGATGTGCCACGTCACGTCGCGGAACACGGTCCGGGCGCCGAACGATTTGCTGGCGTCTTCGAGCTGGATCAGGAGAAGTCCTCGTGGCGGATGGGCGCCATGCGCCAGATGCTGCGGTTGTATTGCGCCACCATCCGCGACGTATTGAAGTAGCTGGCAACCTCGATGCAGTGGATCATGCGGTCGATCCACTTCGACGCGTGCCGATCTGCCGCGGGGCCGCGTTCGACCTGATAGTAGTCCTGCGCCATGAGTTCCAGTTTGTCGTAGAGCGAGCTGGAGTCCTCGCGAAGCTTGAGATCCAGCTCGTGCCCGATCTCGCCCTGCACCGGCCGGTGTCCGAAGATCTCACCGATTTCGTTGTCCGCCGCCTCGACCACCCAGCCGTCCATGGTGCTCAGCTGCAGCACCCCGTTCAGCACCGCCTTCATGCCGGAGGTCCCGGAGGCCTCGAACGGTGGCAGCGGGTTGTTCAGCCACACGTCCACCCCGCTGATCAGCAACCTGGCCACCGCCGTGTCGTAGT
Source organism: bacterium (assembly GCA_029580855.1). Lineage (GTDB taxonomy): Bacteria > Methylomirabilota > Methylomirabilia > Methylomirabilales > 2-02-FULL-66-22 > 2-02-FULL-66-22. The sequence goes on from JAKPQH010000083.1 coordinate 1,807, forward strand.
TCTCGAGAAAGATGGCTTTGAGGTAATACCGGTGCTCCTCGAGCGAGTCGATGATGCGCAGGATCTCTCGGATGTTGCTGGTCCCCGCATAGTCGTTGGGGTGCGCCTTGCCGGCAAAAATGATCTGCACGCCCCCGTGCTTCTTGGCAAGCTCCACCAATCTGTCGGTTCTCTGCAGGATCAAACTCGGACGCTTGTAGGGCGCGGCGCGCCGGGCCCAGGCGATGGTGAAGACATCATCCTGCATTCCCCAGGGCCGCAGCAGATCCAGGAGGCCCGCCTTGTTTTGCTTGTGGGCGTTCCACAGCTTCTCGCGGAAGACGCGGTCGTCGCGCAGCCGGGCCACCTGCTGCAGGCTGTCGGGGCTGTCCTTCCAGTTCTCGAAGACCAGGGGATACTCGTTGAAGAGCTGCTCGAAGGGGCGGCTGATCCACGTCGGAATGTGAATCCCGTTGGTGATGCCCCGGATCTTTTTCTCGTGGTTTGGGAACTGGATCTTGGTGACCTCTTCGTGCTTCTTGGCCACCGCGTTGACGTACTTGCTGGCGTTCATGGCCAGGATCGTCAGGTTGACCCGTCCGGGACGCTCGTCCTGGCCGTAGCGCTGCGAAATCTCCAGCTCGTCGGCGGACAAGACCGCGGCCAGAGCATCCAGCGGCAAGCGGTCGTGCCCCGCCTCGACCGGCGTGTGGCACGTGTACGCGAACCGCTCGGTCAGAGCCTCGATTTCGTCGGGGTTTTTGCCCTTGGCCGCCTCCACGAACGCGAACGCCGCGTGGCCTTCGTTCAAATGAAACACGGCGATCGCGTACCCGAGTGCCCGGAGCGCCCGCATCCCGCCCATACCCAGGACCTTGCGCTGGACGATCTTCCACCAGACCGTGGAGCTTTCGTAGAGCTGGTCGGTCAGCTCTCGGGCCCAGTCGGGATTGTCGCGGTGGTTGGCGTCCAGGAGGACCAGCGGGACCGCGTGCTCTTTGTCGAAGCTGGGCACGTAGTACTTCCAAAGGTGGAACTTGACCGGCTCGCGGCCGATGTGGAGCTCCACGACGGTCTTCAATTTGACGAGACCGGGATACGCCCGGGGATCCCAGTCGAATTCCCCGGGGAGCTGGCCGTATTGAATGCAGAACTGCTGATCGAAATAGCCTTTGTTCCAGAGGATCCCCACCCCCACCAGGGGGAGCTTGAGATCGGCGGCCGACTTGAGCGTATCCCCCGCCAGCACGCCCAGACCCCCGCTGTAGATCGGGATATCTACGACGGTGTCCAGGTGCACCAGATGGTAGTAGTCCATCTGCCGCATGTTGGAGAAGACTTCGAAATCCCGCTTGCGGTTGCGCGGCGACAGCGCGCCTTTGCTCCGGTAGGGCTGGTAAACGCTGGGCGCCAGACCGAACTCCATGGAGAAATAGGCGACACTTCGGACCGACGGATCGAGGAGGCGGTCTTCCGCCCGCTGAATCACGGCCCGCGGAATTCCGTAAAAGAACCCCTCATTGATGTCCTGAGCGTCGAACTCAAACCCGTCCACGTCAAGGTCCAGGACGGGGGCCCGGTCCGGCTGTCGTGTCATCGAGGTGTACCCTTCTCAGTGCCTGTACGACCCTGTTTCGATTGGGGCATGCGTTCGAGCCAAACCGCTGCAACTGCCGGGTGGGAACGGCGCCCGCGAGGGTCCGTGGTGGGAAACGAGTGGAGGATGCCCGACCTTTGGTGTCGTGTCAAGCCCAAAGCCGGTAACTTCCTGCGGACGGGACAAGTCTGACGGCAGGCTGGGGTGCGCGCGATGACCCACGGAGGGCGTGAGCAAAACCAACGTCGCCGCCCAAGGCTCCACGCCGGAGCGCCGAGGCGGCGACGTTCGGGTCGGACTTATGCCGTGGACTGAGCCAGCCGCACGGGTTCCAACGGTCGAGCCGGTTGCTCCTTACCGTCTTTGCGCACGAGCCAGCGCTCCGCCGCGGCGCGCTCCGCCGCGATCTCGGCGCGGGTCCTGCGTTTTCGCCCGCTGGTGCCCAGGTTCATCTCGGCCAGGGCCAGCCTGACCTGCCTCCCCGCCTCGAACATAGCGGTGAGACTGGGAGCGTAGAAACAGCGGACGGTGTACCCGCAGACCGAACAGCGCTTGTAGTAGAAACGCCAGGTGGCGTCGATGGCGCTCTGCCCCACCTGTGTCATGTTGGCCTGGCAGCAGGGCGAGGGGGTCAACGGCGACACGATCCGCCTCGGGTACTCGTTGCTGGGTGGCAGATCGGTTCTATACTCGACGATGTTGTCCATCGGCATGTCCCCGGAGGGAAGCGGGATCGCGTTGGGTGACCGGCAACGTGACCCCGCTTCCCGTGTTGGCACCTCGGAGCCGCTTTCTGGGTTCGGCCGCCCAATCTCGCGCTTGAACTGCCGAACGGCCCCGAGGCCCGGCTTGACGTGACGCCCGGCGTCTCGCTACGCCGGGCGTCGTCTTATTTTGCGTCCAGCGCGGCAAACAGACTCGCCTCGCCTCGCTTCAGGAGCAGGAGGAGGGGTCCGCTGCCGTCGCGCTTTTTGGCTTCCGCCTGTACGTCGGCGGCCGAGCCGACCTTGCTGCGATTCACCTCGAGGATCACGTCACCCTGGCGCACGCCGGCCTTGTCGGCGGCGCTTCCGGGCTCCACCCCGGCGACCAGCACCCCGTCGCCGGGGGCGAGGCCAACCCGCTGGGCGGTGCGGGCGTCCAGATCCCGCAGCGCGAGGCCCCACTTGCCCTGGGCCGGCGCTGCCTGGCTGGCGGTCTCAGCCCGCTCGCCCGGCATCCGCGCCACCTGGACGGAGAGGCTCTGCTCGCGGCCGTCGCGCAGCACTGTGACCGCGACCGTTTTGTCGACAGGTGTCGCGGCGACCAGCGGCGGAAGATTGCCGACCTCGGCTACGTCTTTGCCGTCAAAATTCACGATCACGTCGCCTGGTTTGATACCTGCCGCTTCGGCGGGCCCGCCTTTGATGACGTCCGCCACCAAGGCGCCCTTCGTGTCCCGCAGGTTGAGACCCTTGGCCAGCTCCGGCGTGATAGCCTGGACGTTCACCCCCAGGTAGCCGCGCGTCACGGAACCCTTGGCTTCGAGTTGAGGCAGCAGGTTCTTGGCGAGATTGACCGCCACCGCAAACCCGATCCCCTGGCCGTTCGGAATGATGGCGGTGTTGATTCCCACCACTTCGCCCTTGAGATTGAAAAGCGGTCCGCCCGAATTGCCGGGGTTGATCGGCGCATCCGTCTGGATGAAATCGTCATAGGGCCCGGCGCCGATGACCCGCTTCTTGGCGCTGACGATACCCGCCGTGACCGTGTTGCTCAGACCGAAGGGGTTCCCGACCGCGACCACCCAGTCGCCGACCCGCAACCGGTCCGAGTCGCCCAGACTGACCGCGGTGAGCCTCTCCTTGGGCTCGATCTTCACCAAGGCGATGTCGGTCTTCGGGTCTCGACCGATGATCTTGGCCGGATACTCCTGCTTGTTGGACAGGGTGACGGTGAGCTCTTTGGCCCCCTCCACCACGTGGTTGTTGGTCACGATCAGCCCGTCCTGATTGACGATGAAACCGCTGCCCGCCCCCTGCTGGCGGTATTCGCGCGGCATCTTCGGCATTCGCTGCCCAAAGAACTTCTCAAAAAAGTCGCCAAACGGGCCGTGGGGGTCGAAACCTTCCGGCCCCATGAAGTCGGCGCCGCCGACCTTTTCCACTTTGGTGACCTTGATGTTCACGACGCTGGGCCCCACACGCTCCACCAGATCCGCGAAACTGCCCGGCGCCCCCGCCGGCGCCGCCACTGCCGGCATCACGGTCTCCGCCACCGCCGGCAGCGTGTGCAGCCGCCCGCCTGCCAAACCGAACCCGAGGCCGCTTCCGACCACCAACGCCGCTACGGCTATCGTGATCACGCCCCGGCGTGCCATCGCCCACTGTTTGCCGATCTGCCACATGTGCATCGCCCTCCGTTCCAGCGGTGGGGTCGAAATCGGACCGGCCCCACGGTGAGTACAATAGTCCGGGATCATGTGAAGCGAATTAAAGGCGCATGAGAATTTTCTAATCCGGCCCGGCCCGGCTTCATGTCGCCTCGCCCGATATTTCCACCTTTTGCAGCGTCACCCGACCCCGTGCCGCCGGGGGTGTCCCCGGGCCGGAGCCCGCCGCGCCGCACCATGACGGCTGGGAAGATAGCGCGCGATCATGTGACACGAATTAATACCGCATGAGTATTGCTTAATCTTGCAGGTATGCGATGATCTCAACAGGAGCGGGCAGTGAAGCCTCGCGCGACATGAGGCGGGGGCACTGACGTGAGGTGAGGTGCGCGGAATATTCTGATTCAGTCCCCGTCCGGACGACCGGCGTCGTGCGCGTACAGCAAGAGCCTCGTCAATGCCCGGCACACCGATCGGATCGCTCGGCGCACCGGTGGGGAGACTCCGGCACCGAGAGAGGTGTCCTGGGCCTGGATGGCAATCAGTCCGACATCACAGGCGAGTTCGGCAGCTATGTACCTCGCCATCATGGACAGGGAGAGTGCGTGCGTGGAGGTGCCGAAAGCGCCGGCGTCCCGCCAGTCGAGCCAGCGGATTGTTCCGGACGGGGCTCCCATCTCGGCCGCATCCACCAGGATGAGGAGGTCCGGTGAGAAGCGCCGGATCCCACCAAGACAGTTTTCCGGCGCGTGGGCGGCTTCGATCACGAGGAGGGAAAAAGGAACGGGCCGGCGAGCATCGCTCGACGCGGCCCGGTGTCGTTTCGTCAGGTTCCGGGCGACCAGGACGCCGGCGGCGTCGTCGCCCTTGAGTTCCTGCCCGACGCCCACCACCGCCACACGCGGCGGTGCGGTCGGGGGCTGCATCCTATTCGGAAGTCTTGGCCGCAGTCGCCCGAGCGCTTGGCGTGCCGTACTTCTCCAGGATGTGCGCAATATCCGCCTCGTTCCCGTAATCAACCACGAAGTCGTGGCGTGAGAGCGACGCCGGTTCCCACTGGTCGTGAGCCATCCTCAAGCACTCGCTCCGGCAGCTCTGCACGCACTGCGAGCAGTAGGTGCAACGGTCGGCGTGATACCGCATGACAAACTGCTTGGCCTTTTTGTCGATGGTGATCAACTCCAGGGCGTTGGCGGGGCAATCCTTGATGCACAGACAGCATCCGTTGCACTTCGACGGGTCCCACACCAATCTCCCACGGAATTGCTCGGGCGCTTCCAGCCGCTCGAACGGGTAGCGTTGCGTGACCGGTTTCTTGAAGAACGACGACCAGATATCGACCAACATCGTGCCCAGCCTCATGCGGTTACCCCTTTCCAGACGATCAGGGCCAGCCACTGCAGCAGGACCACCAACGCACCGTAACGCCACCACAGACCCACCGTCTGGTCGATCCGGAGGCGCGTCAGGATGGCGTGGAGGCTGGTCAGGACCACCAGGAGGAGCAGTGTTTTGCCAAAAAACTCCACCGGGTTGGCGATGCCGCCCATGTACAGGGCGGCGATCAGCGTCAAGCCGACCACCAGCTCGATCCCCTTGCCCAGATGGAAGAGGCCCAGCCCGCGGCCACTATACTCGGTCAACGCGCCCGCGACAATCTCGGTCTTGGCCTTGGGGGCGTCGAAGGGGGGCATCTCCAGCTTGCCCATCAGCCCGATCAGGGCCACCGCGAAGCCAAACGGCTGCGTCAACAGGAGCCAGACGCCCCGGTTGTTGGCGACGATCTGGTTGATCTGCCAACTCTGGGCGACGACGGCGGGTCCCAGGAGCGCCAGCATGAAGGGGGCCTCGTACGAGAAGAGCTGTGTCAGCGCCCGGGTCGCCCCCATCATGGTGAATCGGCTGGTGCTGTTCCAGCCCGCCATCCCTACAGCCATCGTGAGGAGACTGAGCAGGTACAGGGTGACGATCAGATCGCCGTTGAAACTCAGCGCGGGCCGCATCCCCAGAAGCGGCACATACAGCGCCGCCGTGAGGGCGCCGGTCATGGCCACGACCGGCAGCACCCCGAAAAGGATCGGATGGGAGGTCGCGGGCGTGATCTCCTCCTTCACCAGGAGCTTCACGATGTCCGCCACCGTCTGGAACCACCTCGGGCCGATCCGGTTCTCGAATCGGGCGAGCAGTTTCCGGTCCGCCCACTCGTAGGCAAGCGCCAGGAGGATCAGGAACAGGCCGCCCGGAAAGAACAGCAAATTGATCAGCGCGCGCATAGCGATCACCGCCGGGTCTGGGCGCCGGCGAGCCGCTGCGGATTCTCCCGTGTCCAGATCCGGCGGTCACCACCACCCCGGTTGACGACAATCATGCGGTCGTTGCACGAGAAGCACGGGTCGATGCTGGCCAGCAGCGGGGGCACATCGGCCATCTGCGCACCCACGGCCTTCGTCAAGACGTAGATCCAGTTGCAGATGGTGGGCGTCCGGATCTTCACCCGCTCCGGCTTGTCGGTGCCGTTGCTCTTGAGGTAGTAGAACAGCTCGCCGCGCGGGGCTTCGAAGCGGCTGATCGTTTCCCCGGCCGGAATCCGCCGCGGGAACTTCACGCTCAGGGTGCCCTCGGGCAGACCGTCCAGGATGACGCGGATGACCCGGATGCTTTCCAGCATTTCCAGCACCCGGACCTTGAACCGCGCCGCCAGATCCCCCGCCGAGTCCAGCACCATCGTCACCGGGAATTGCTTGTAGCTGCCGTAGGGGGCGTCGATTCGTACGTCCCGGGCCACGCCGGCGGCGCGGAGCGTCGGGCCCAGCATCTCCAGACTTGCGGCCTCTTCCTTGCTGGTCACGCCGATACCCTGGGCGCGGCTCAGGAAGGACGTGTCCGCCGTCACCACGTGGAGGTAGTGCTTCGCCCGCTCCTCGAGCTTGTCCAGCCCGCGTCGGATGACGGGGGCAATGGCCGCGGTCACGTCGTACTTGACGCCGCCCAGGATGTTGGCGCTGTAGTTCACGCGGTTCCCGGTCAACTGCTCCAGGATATCCATGACGATTTCCCGGTCGCGCCAGCTGTACATCAGAAGCGTGTCGAACCCCGCCTCGTAGGCCGCCACCCCCAGCCACAGGAGGTGGCTGTGGATCCGCTCCAGGCAGGCGACGAGCTGGCGGATCGCCTGGGCGCGCGGCGGCGCCGGGATCTTGGCAAGCTGCTCGACGCCGTTCACATAGGCGTTGGCGTGGCTGTGGGAGCAGATGCCGCACACGCGCTCCGTCAGGTAGAGGTTCTGGGTGTAGGTTTGGTTTTCGGCCGCCCGCTCGATCCCCCGGTGAACGTACCCGAGGCGGACCGTGGCACCCGTCACCCGCTCGCCGTCCACGGCAAACTCAAAATGGCCCGGCTCCTTCAGGGCCGGATGCTGCGGCCCCACGGGTACGATGAACCGATCCCCATGCCGGCCCATCTCCGGCGGCTCGCTCCCCGTCGTCTTCGCCGCCGCCGCACGGACATCCGTGTCCTTGAGCAGCGGATACGTTCCCTCGGGCCAGCCGTCCGGCAGGAACAGATGCGAGGTATCCGCCAGCCCCGTCACCGTCACGCCGAACATCTCGATGAGCTCGCGCTCGAAGAGCATGGCATTCGGATGCACCGTATGCAGGCTGGGAACCGTTCCACCCGCGCGGGGCACCCGGACCCGTAATGTGGTGACCGCGTCCCGCTCGCAGACGTGGTACAGCACCTCGATCTCATTGGCGTCCTTGCCCAGATCCACGCCGGTGAGCGTGGACAGGTACCCCCAGTCGGCGCCGCGCAGGGCAGTGGCCGCGGCCACCAGGTCCGACGCCGGCACGACGACATCCAGCCGGTTCGGCTCGGGCCGGGTCGTCCCCTGGCCGACCCCGGACAGCAGCGACTCGGCCTTCTTCAACAACTCCTCGGCGCTCATGCTGACTCCCCCTCGTTTGTCGCCGCCTCGGCCGCCGCCTGCGCCGGCGACTGCGCATCGTGCGTCTCTGCCGTGGCCGGGGCGGGTGGCTGCAGACTGGTCAAGAGCTTCACGATCCCATCGATGATCGCTTCGGGCCGGGGAGGGCATCCCGGGATATAGGCGTTGACGGGGATGACCTCATCGACGTGGCCGACCACGTTGTAGCAACCCGGGAAGGCGCCGCTCGACGTAGCGCAAGATCCCACGGCCACCACGAATTTCGGATCCGGCATCTGCTCGTAGATCCGCTTGAGACGATCCCGCGATTGCAGCGTCACCGGCCCGGTGCAGATCAGAACATCCGCGTGACGCGGGCTGCCCTGCAGTTTGATGCCGAACCGCTCCAGATCATAGCGCGGTGTGATCGTGGCGACGATCTCGATGTCGCAGCCGTTACAAGAGCCGCTGTTGTAATGCAGGATCCACGGCGAGTTGATCCGCGCCCAGGTTTTGACCTTCTCCAGCACCTCGGCCCACATGCCGCTCATCTGTACGCTCATGCTCGATCGCTCTCCCTCACCCCAGAATCAACGCCACCAACGCTACGATCAGGCCGATCAGGTAGGCCCCCGTCATCAGAGTCAGCCCGCTGCTGCCGATGAGCAGCATGCCCAGGTGCAACACGGCGAAGAACAGCGCCACGACAAAGAACTGCCGGTAGCCGGGCGCCGCCTGGTGGGTCTCACCCGCCTCGCCGCTCGCGTACGGGCTGACCTTCGTTGCATCCTCGTGGCTGTGGGCCGGAACGGCCAACGCCCACCCCACTCCGGACAGCACCCCCACCAGGACCAGATAGACCACGAACGCGATGGGCGGGTACAACACGAACTCCATCCTGGCTCCTTTCTCAGCCCCGCAGGGCCTTCACCAGCGCGGCGCCGGCCGGCTGGGTCAGCCAGTCCATCAGGCTGGGCCAGAGCCCCAGCACAACCACCGCCAGGGACAGGAGGACCAGCGGCAACACCATGCTGACCGGCAGCGCCGCGCCGCGCCGCACCGCCGCCGAGGGCTCCTTGCGGTAGCAGGCGTTCACCAGCGGGGCGTAATAGGCCAGCGACAGGACGCTGTTCAACGCGGCGAAGATCACCAGGCCCGCGATCGGCACGTTGTGCGACGCGAATCCCGCCACAAAGATCTGCCACTTGGACATGAAGCCGGCAAGGGGCGGAAGCCCCCCCAGCGCCAGCAGCGCGATGCTGAGGGTCAGCGCGGCCATCGGATACCGCGAGGCGGCGCCGTCCAGGTCCCGGATGGTCAGCGCGTCGTGGCTGCCGGCGGCGAGGTGCAGGGCGTACAACAGGGCGCCGGCCGCGAGGAAGGCGAGCCCTTTCATCAATCCGTGGTTGAACAGGTGAAAGAAGGCGCCCTGGGCGCCGGCCGTCTGCCCCACGTGCACCGCGATGCCCAGACCCAGCAGCATGTAACCCACGTGGCTGAGGCTGGAGAAGGCCAAGAGACGCTTCACCTGCTCCTGCCGCAGGGCCAGGAGGTTCCCGTACAGCATGTTCAGCGCGCCGAACCCCATCAGCAGGACGCCCCAGGAAGGCGTGATCCCGGCCAGCGGCATGAGCGCGCGGAGCAGGGCGACCAGGCCCGCCTCGATCACCACGCCCGACAGCATGGCGCTGATCCCGCTGGGGGCCATGGAGTGGGCGTCGGGAAGCCAGGTGTGCATGGGAACCATGGCGATCTTCACGCCGAAGCCGATGACGAAGAGCGCCCCGGCCGCCAGCATGGCGGGGGAGCCGGCCTGGGTCGCGACCCGGATCGTATCCAGGTCGAGGGTGCCCGTCTGGGCCAGGACCAAGGCGATGCCCAGGAGGACCAGGACCGACCCGAAGGCGCTCTGCACCAGGTATTTCATGCCGGCCTCCAGCGCGGCGGCCTGCTCGCGGTAGAACGCGACCAGGAGGTACGACGACACCGCCATGGCCTCGAACCACACCCACAGGTTGAAGAGGTCGCCGGCGCAGCCCAGGCCGATCATGACGCCCATCATCGCCAGCAGCATGGCGTAGTACTTCTCTTCCCCCACCTCCCCGCCCATGTAGGAGAAAGAATGGAGCGCGACCGCCGTGCCCACCGCCAGGACCGTAGCGGCCAGGACCAGACCGACGCCGTCCAGCTGCAGCACGACGGCGGCGACGCTGAAGGTGGTGCGGCCCCGGGTCCCCACCTCCTGGGCGGCCAGACCGAAGGGGATCCAGGTGGCGAGCAGCACGAGAAGCGTGAGCCAGCGCGCGACCACGAGTATCTGCCCTCGCGGATCTCGGTTCGCGCCCACACGCCCGACGATGTAAACGACCGGCGAGGCCGCCAGCGGCAATGTCACCAGCCAGAGAAAGGCAGTGTTCATCTCATGCGCCCCATGTGAGGAAGATCAGGACGGCCACCAGCCCCCCGATGATCCCCACCAGATTCCAGCTCAGATGACCCGGCTGGGTGACACGCACCGCGTTGGCGACGGCCAGCGTCACCCCCACGACCTGCTCGTTGATCCGCTCGAATCCGAAGCTCTTGGACGCCGCAACGGCCAGCCAGTCGAAGCTGTCCGCGACGCCGGCCAATTGATCGCGCCGCCACCAGGCCAGCAGCCCGAGAGCGATGACGCCCAGCGCGACCCAGGTCAGCGGCGCCACCAGGATCTCCCCCACGACCTCGGCGGTCCCGAGGGCGTGGATCTTGTGGAAGGGAAGGGTCCCCTCGAGGAAGCGCGCGAACGACCCGGCCAGCTGCCAGGTGAAGACCGTCCCGATGGTGAGCAGCGCCAGCGACACGCGCATGGACGCCGTGGCGTCGTGCGCGCGCAGGCGCGTGCGCGCCTCGCCGAAGAAGACCAGCCACACCATGCGGAACGTGTAACAGGCCGTGAGACCGGCCCCCACCAGCATCAACGTGAGCGCCCACGCGGGCCCGTCGTGCAGGCCCGCCTCCAGGACCAGCTCCTTGCTCCAGAACCCGTTCAGGATCGGGAGGCCCGCCAGGGCCGCCGCGCCGACCACGAAGACGTTCCGGACGAAGGGCATCCTGGGGCCCAGCGCCCCCATCTTCATCATGTCGCGGGTCCCGACCGCGTGGATCACCGCACCGGCCGCCAGGAAGAGCAGCGCTTTGAACACCGCGTGGCTCAAAAGATGGAACTGGCTGGCAAAGAAGCCGCCCACGCCCACCGCGTAGACCATATAGCCGAGCTGACTGACGGTCGAATAGGCCAGGGCCCGCTTCAGGTCGGGAGACACCAGGGCCATGCACGCCGCCATGAGCGCCGAAACGACACCCACCGCGACCACCGCGGTCCGCCAGCCGGGAACCGGGGCGAAGGCGGGATAGAAACGAGCCAGAAGATACACCCCCGCATTCACCATCGTCGCCGCGTGGATCAGGGCGCTGACTGGGGTCGGGGCCTCCATGGCGTCCGGCAGCCAAGTCTGAAACGGGAACTGCGCCGACTTCGCCGCAGCCGCGATCAGAAAACCGAAGGCCATCCAGGCCAGGGGGGTCGTCCCCAGCGTCGCCGCGTTTTTCAGAAAAGCGTCGATCTCGTAGCTGCCGAGCAGGGCGTAGACCACCAGGGCGCCGCCCAGAAGTCCGACCCCGCCCACCTGCGTCATGATGAGGGCCTCGATCCCCGCCGCGACGGCCTTGGGATCGTCGTTGTAGTAGGAGATCAGGGCGTACGAGCAGAGCGCCGTGATCTCCCAGAAGAAGAAGAGGAACAGCATGTTGTTGCTGAGGACCAGGCCCACCATGGCGCCGATGAAGAGGAGAACCAAGGCGTAAAAACGGCCGAGTTGCGGGTCGCCATGCATGTAAGCGACGGAGAAGATGACCGCCAGGCTGCCGACAACCGTAGCGACCGCCGCGAGGAACACCCCCAGGCCGTCCGCCACGAACGTCACGTCGCCGAAGAGACCGCCGATGGGAAGCCGCAGGACGACCTCGCTGGACGCGTAGGGGATCAGGACCAGAGAGGCCAAACCGGCCGCCACGCTGAAGGCCACCGCGAGCGCGTGCTGCGAGCGTTCCTGCTCGTTTCGCACAAGCCAGGCAACGACGGCTCCCGCCCAGGGCAGACCGATACAGAGGAGAATCAGCGACTGTGCCATGCCTATCCTCGAAGTGTGGAGATTGCCGAGAGGTCGACGGAGCCGCACCGCCGTCGCACCTGGACCGCCAGGGCCAGCCCTACCACCGCCACCATCGTGTCGGCGACGATCACGGTGGCCGCCAGACTTTGACCCAGGCCCGCCTGGCCGGCGGCTTCGCCCGCCAGAACCAGCGCCAGGACGGCGGATTTGACGAGGATTTGAAGGATGATGACAACCTTGATCAAGTTCCGGGTGATGAGCAGCCCGTAACATCCGACGCCGAGCAGCCCAAGCACCCCCAAGAGGCCGATCTGAAGCGGCGTCATGCGTGCACCGTCTCTTTCTCTTTTCCTCGAACCTCGGCGCGGGCGGCGTCGGGGTCCAACCCGCAGGCGGTGGGCGGGACGTACCTGACCGTCTTGTGCCCGTTGTCCTCGTGCCTGCCGATCTTTGCGTGGGAAAGCTTGCCTTCGGCCAAGAGACCCAGGATCCCCAGCACCCCGGCGAAGATCAGAACCATCTGAACCCACACGTCCAGAACCCGCTGCTTCCACAAGGCCTGGACCAGCGGGGCAACGCGCCCCGTGAGAGGTTTGGTCGGCAACGAATAAGCCATGTACCCGAGCATGACGGCCGTGAGCAGCGTCAAGCCGACCGCTACCGGCCTGGGGATGACCGGGCCGGGATCCGACGCGTCGTCGCCGACCACACTGATGGCGTAGACCAGGAGCACCGTCACCAGCCCCGCCCCCACGCTGAGCTCGATGACCGCGACCTGATAGGCGCCCAGTAGATACAGCATCATCGCGACCGCGGCGCTGACACAGGCCAAATAGATCGTCGAGGACAAAATCCGGGCCTCCGTCATGGCGCGAAACGCGCAGATGACCGCGCCGGCGGCCAGGATGAGATAAATCGCAGCCTCTGCCATGGGCGTGTTCATCCTCCCTGGCTCCCCTCGGGAAGGAGCCTTATCAGAAGACACCCGAGGGCTTCGGATAGCTTCCTCTGATAGCGTGCCGAGTGGACACGGGGTCTATATGCAAATTCGGTCTGCTGGTCAGACCGAACCGTCCCTGCCGCTCTCGACTATGCAAATGAAGGACCACCAAGCCTGGCAAGACCGAAGCCTTGCCCGAACACGACTTACGATCCTGTTAGAGGGTATTTTCCTGAATCTCGAATTATCTCAAGGGACACATTGTCTCATGAAAAGTCCAACCGGGACACATGGGTAAACAGCAGGTGGTTCTCCGCCTAATGACGTTTTCCCGGACTCTACGGGCAAGGTGGGCACAGAGGTGATCGGAACGGCTGCCGCCCGTCGGCCGCACTGAAAGGCGGCAAGTGCTGTGGCGGAGCGTACCTGGGCTCGGGCGAGATGAAGCGAAGTGCCTCATCGCCCGGAATATCGGGTAACCCCGAGTCCGGGAAAATCAGATCGGGGTTCGGACGCGCCCAGTCGTCCCGCGGCATGCCCCTCCGTCGCGGCCTCCACCGAATGAGGTCGGTCCGGCTTTGCCGGCCCGGTTTGCCCACGCGGCTCTCGCGACGCGTTTCCGCCGTGCGGGGGCTGATGCCGAGGCTGGCGGCGATCTCGGCGGCGCTGAGGCTTTCGGCAGCCGGCCGGAGTACTTCGCGCTCGCGGCCGGTCAGGGTATCGTAGGTCTCCGTCGCGGTCACCTTGACCCTTTCGGCGCCGGTGTCGAGGGCTCGGCCGGCCAAATCCCGACTGTGAGACACCGGCGGCCCGCGCTCTTCTCGCACGCGGCCGCCATCACCTCGGCGGGGCCCGCATCCTTGAGATCGCAGCCCGCAGCGCCGAGCCGCAGCACGTCCAGGACATAGGTCTCATCTGCGCGCATGGACACCATGGCCACCCGGACCTTGACCCCGCTGCGCGATCCTGTGCGTGATCTCCAGTCTGTTTTCGCCGGGCATCTGCACGTCCAGCACGAGTACCGGCGGCCGGAGCCGATCCACCAGATCGACCGCTTTCGGACCTTCCCCTTCCTCGTCGATCACGTCGAAATCGCCCCCGGTTTCCAGCACCGCGCGGAGGTCTGCCGCAAAATGTGGTGGTCGTCGGCCGGTACAACGGTGACTTGACTCATCAAGGCGCCTGTCTACGCCGGCAGTGCCCCGCGCCGGCGAATGGCCGCGAGCAGCACTTCAGCGGAGTCGCTCTTGCGTACGTGCGCCACGGTCCCTGTCCGGCGCATGACTTCCGACCGGTCGGGGTCGTCCATCATCGAGAAGCCGATCACCCGGATCACCGGGAAGGCTGTCTCCAAGTCCGGCGCCCGGGCGAGGCGCATGGCGACGCCGCGGCGCAGGGGGCTGTTTGGAGCGCCTCAGTCGAAAATGCGTGCGGAACAAGTCCCCCGGAAACGACGAACGCCGAGGTTCCACCCGGCGCTTGTTGGAGACCGATCGTCCTTCGATTTCCGCTTGACCGACCCGCCGTCTGCTCCCCGTTTTTTGGGGGCGTAACATGGTGCGATGATGGTCCGGCCCCGCAACCGGACCTGAGCGGTCGGCAGATCGAATAGGGGGCGAGACGCCGGAGACGCCTCGCCCGGAATTTTTTGTGGGGACACACATCGGATCATCGCGTGACCGTCTCGCCCCGCCGGGATGTGGCTGTCCTTCCTGAAATCTCACCGGCGCATTTCCATTTGGTCCTTTGGCCCAAGAACGCCTTCTTGACCTGGATCAAGTCGCCCACGGCGTTGCCCGACTAGGATACTTGCCAAACCGCATGGACCGCCGTCAGCCGGATCGAGACCATTGTGAGGAGCGCATGATGAGCGAACTGATCAATAATCGGGCCCATCGCATCCAGACTATGAAAGAAATCATCAAGCACCTGCACCGCGGCGGGTCGCCCGACGAGGTGCGGGGAAAACTCCGGACCATGGTCCGAGAGACGGACGCGTCCGAGATTGCGGCCATGGAGCAGGAGTTGATGGCCGAGGGAATGCGTGCGGAAGAGATCCAGTCCATGTGCGACCTCCACTCCTCCGTGCTCCGAGACGTCCTCGTCCAGATCCAGCCGGCCCACCCGGCCGCGCCGACGCTTCCGCCGGGCCATCCGGTGGACACGTTCCGCGGCGAAAACGAGGCGCTGCGCGAGGCCGCGGCCCGGATGCGCGCCGCCATGCAGAGCGTCTCCTCGCTTCCCGACAACGCCGTTCCCGATAGCGAGCTGACGGCCTGGCGGCAGGCGTACAACGACCTCATGGACGTGGAGAAGCACTACCAGCGCAAGGAGCATCTCCTCTTCTCGTGCCTGGAGCGGCATGGGATCATGGGCCCGTCCAAGGTGATGTGGGGCAAGGACGACGAGGTGCGCGCGCTCCTGAAGAGTTTGGGGGAGGCGCTGGCCGCGAGCGACGCCAGCGCGGCGGAATGGAAGGTCGTGATCCAGGCGGTGGCCGAGCCGACCCTGGCCGCCATCGAGGAGATGATCTACAAGGAGGAGAATATTCTCCTTCCCATGGCCCAGAACGCGCTCACCGACGACGAGTGGGGCGAGATCTGGCAGCAGACGCCCGAGTACGGCTACTGCCTGGTAGAGCCGCGCGAGGGTTACCAGCCGCCCAAACCGACCGACCCCGATCGGGTCGCCTCCGTAGCCGCCAACGAAAGCCTCGTGTTCCCCACCGGCGCCCTCACGCCGGCCCAGCTCCGCGGGCTTTTCAGGACGCTCCCCCTCGACCTGACGTTCGTGGACGCCGACGACCGGGTCCGCTACTTCTCGGAAGGGGCCGACCGCGTCTTTGCGCGGAGCAAGGCCATCCTCGGCCGCAAGGTCCAGCACTGCCACCCGCCCAAGAGCGTCGACACCGTCGAGCGGATCCTCGAGGACTTCAAGACCGGGCGGCAGAGCGTCGCCGAGTTCTGGATCACTCTCCACGGGAAATTTGTCCATATTCGCTACTTCGCCGTCCGCGACGAGGCGGGGGTATACCAGGGCACACTCGAGGTCACTCAGGACCTCACGCGGCTGCGGGCCCTGGCGGGCGAGCGGCGGCTCTTGGAATACGACGAGAAGGAGACGCCGGCGTGAGCATACCGATCACCCCCGAGACCAAGATCGCCGAGTTGCTGGAGGCCTATCCAAAACTGGAAGAGGTGCTGATCCGGCAATCGCCGCACTTCAAGGCCTTGAAAAACCCCATCCTGCGGAAGACGGTGGCCAAGGTGGCCACCCTGGAACGGGCCGCGCAGATGAGCGGCATTCCCGTGCGCCGGCTCGTGAGCGTGCTGCGGGACGCCGTCGGCCTCCCCGGAGAGTCCGACGCCGACCCGGGACCGGCGCTGGAGCCGGCCGCCGTTGACCCCGTTGCGCCGGCGTGGTTCGATGAAGCGAAAGTGGCGCTCCGGATCGACGCCGACGACCTCTTGGCCAAGGGCGAGGTGCCGCTCCCGCGCGTGCACCGCGCCGTGGGGGAGATTCCAGCAGGCGCTTTGCTCTGCGTGCGGAGCACCTTTCGCCCTGCGCCGCTGCTCGAGGCCCTCCACAAGGCCGGTCACCGGACGTACGTCGCGAAGGCCGCCCCCGACGCCTTCCACACGTATGTGTGTCCGAAGAGATCTGCCTGAACGGCACGGATCGTCACCGCACGACCGCTTCACAAGCCTGCGAAACCGGAAGTCGGCTACGGTCTGGTTGACGTCCGTCTCGGACGGGCCGGCGTCCGGAGAAGGTGACGATGTGGAGACAAAGCGGTGCGTGGACTACGAAGAAGACCGAATGCTGATCGGCTGGTTGGAGGAGTTTCCGGATTATCGCACGCAGGGCGAGACGCTGGACGAACTGCGAGAAAATCTCAAGGATATTTACGGGGAGCTCACGAGCGGGCGCATCCCTGCGGTACACCGAATCGGAGAGCTCGTCATCGGATGAACCGAACGGACCTGCTCCGGACGCTGGAACACACGGGCTGCGCTGTCCTTCGTCACGGCGCCCGCCACCGTTGTCGTGGCGAACAGCTCGCCCGAGCAGGGCGAGCGTGCCGCCGCCATCCGCGTCCAGGACCGGCAGGCCCGCGCCATGTTCCTGGACCTGAGGCGCCCGGAGTCCATCGCAGAGCTGGTTCCGGCGGTGCGCCAGGCGTTCGGCCGGATCGACATCCTGGTGAACTCCGTGGGAATCATCCGTCGCGGCCCCATCGAGGCCGTGTCGCCGGAAGACCGGGACGCCATGATGGCCGTAAACCTGCGCGGCGCCTTCCTGCTCTGCCGGGCCGTGGGGCGCGAGCTGATCGCACGGAAGCACGGGAAGATCGTCAACGTGTCGTCCAACATCTCCCAGGTCCTGCAGCCGCACCGTGGCACGTATGCGGTCACCCAGGCCGGACTCCCGCACCTGACGCGCGTCCTCGCCCTGGAGTGGGCGCCGCACGGCATCAATGTCAACGCCATCGCGCCCGCCCCCACCATCACCGAGCTGAACCGGAAGTTCTTCGAGGACCATCCGGAGGACTTGAAAGCGCGGACCCAGTCCATCCCGCTGGGCCGGTTGGGCGCGCCCGAGGACTACGTCGGGGTTGCCGTCTTCCTGGCCTCGCGCGCGTCGGACTTCGTCACGGGGCAGACCTATTTCGTGGACGGCGGCTCGAACCTGATCTGATGCGGGCGACGCGGTGCAAGTCCGCGGGTTTTGTGCTAGGCTTTGGGGGATGTCGCCCGGCACACGTGGTTGCCCGTTCACCCTTGTGGTACCTCTCGCACGGAGGTCAGGCAGATGACGGACGCCCAGTACCCTATCGGCAAGTTCGCTTTCGATCCCAACGCGACCCCGGATAAACGCCAGGGGTGGATCAAGGACATCGTCGCGGCGCCCGCGCTATTCCGGAACGCGGTCGCCCGCCTGAACGACGTCCAGCTCGACACCCCGTACCGCGACGGCGGCTGGACCGTCCGCCAGGTCGTACACCACATGGCGGACAGTCACCTGCACAACCTGGTGCGGTTCCGCATGGCCTTGACGGAAGACGAACCCGCGATCCCCGGCTACGATCCCGCGAAATGGGCCGAGATTCCCGATGCGAAGACGGGCCCCGTGGATGTGTCGCTCGATCTGCTGGAGGCCATCCACGCCCGGTGGGTCTTGCTGATGAAGGCCATGAGCGCCGCCGACTTCGCCCGCGCCTTCCGTCGACCCGACGGTCAGGTGGTGACGCTGGACCGCGCCCTGCAGACCTATGCCTGGCATGGAAAGCACCATGCCGCCCAGATCATGGCGCTGCGCGAGCGGAAGGGGTGGAAGTCCTAGACCGCAGAAAAAGGTCCACCCTCCCCTTTGGGCGGGTACCCGGCGGCGGCCTGCCTCGTCACTCGCTGCGGCGCACGCCCGGTGCGCCTCACTCGGGCCGCAGCGTGTTGCCTGGCATCTGGGTCGCTTGAGTCGCCCGAGCAGCTGCGGACTGCACAATCGGGGATGAAGACGGAGGAGGACGGCATGCCAAACATCTCGCCCGAGGTACAGGTCCGGTGGAATGACATGGTCGCGCTGCGGCGCGACCTTCACCAGCATCCGGAATTGGGTTTTCACGAAACCCGCACCGCGGGCATCGTGGCCGAGCGGCTGCGCGCCATGGGGTATACCGTCCGGACCGGGCTTGGCAAGACCGGTGTCACGGGTTTTCTGAAGTGCGGACGACCAGGCAAGACCGTCCTGCTCCGGGCCGACATCGACGCCCTACCCATCCACGAGCAGACGGACGCGCCTTATGCGTCGCAGCGACTCGGCGCGATGCACGCGTGCGGCCACGATGCCCACACCGCCATGGCCCTCAGCGCCGCGGAGGTTCTGGCCAAGGAGGCCCCGACGCTCAATGGCAATCTCTTTTTCGTGTTCCAACCCGCCGAGGAGCTGCTGATCGGCGCCTCCGCCATGTTGCGTGACGGGGCCTTGGAGGGAGTCGCGCCGGATGCCGGGTTTGCGGTCCACGTGATGAACCGGATTCCTGTGGGCACCATCGCCGTCCGCAGCGGCCCGGTCATGACCTCTGCGGACAAGCTCGGCATCGTCGTCACCGGGCGGGGCGGCCACGGGGCCAATCCCCACAACGCCGTCGACCCGGTTGTGGCTGCCGCACAGCTGATCACGGCCCTTCAGACCCTTGTCAGCCGGGAGACCCATCCCCTGAAGTCTGCCGTTCTCAGCGTCACCATGCTCAAGGGGGGGACGGCCTTCAATATCATCCCCGACACTGTCGAGATGACCGGAACCTTCCGGTGCTTCGACGCCGACCTCCGGGAGGCTCTCCTCGCGAGCCTCAGGCGAACCGCCGAGGGAATCGCATCGGCGCTTCGCTGCACCGCCACGGTGGCCAACGAGTTCCTGACCCCGGCCGTTCTCAACGATCCCGCACTCACGGCGCTGGCGCACAACGTCGCGGCCGAGGTCGTCGGGGCCGACAAGGTCGTGGAGTGGGAGCCACTCACCGGCTCGGACGACGTCGCGTACTTCTGGCAGCGCGTGCCAGGCTGCTACGCCTTCGTCGGCTCGGGGAGATCGGACGGCTCCCCGTCGCCCGCCGGACACAACGCCAGGTTCGACATCGAGGAATCGTGCATGGGGATCGGTGCGGAATTCCTGGTCCGGGCCACGCGGGCCGCCCTGCAAAAGCGCTGACGGCGTACCGATGCGGTACGAGTGACGCGCCGGCGAGTCAATTCGTCGATCTGTCAAATGGTCCATTGGGGAAAAGGGGGAACAACCGTTCCAGGAGTCGGCTCGTTGACCGCTCGACACCGAAACTCGGCACTCGTTCGCGGCTCGTCCATCTCGGCACTCAGCACTATCACAGGGGGGGATTGACCACGCTGAAGCGTTTGCTCGTGATTCTGCTGGCCGTAGGCGTGCTCGTACCGTTCCTCGCCGAGGCGGGCGCCCCCAAGGCCGGCGGCGTGTTGAAGTATGCTCTCCTGCGGGATCCGACCGGTTGGGACCCGCATATCAATCAAGGGGCGACGTAGTACACGTTCACGGCCAATATCTACGAGGCCCTGCTCCGCTACTCGCCCAAGGGGACGCTGGAGCCGGGCCTGGCGGTCCGCTGGGAGAATCCGGACCCCACCACGTACATCCTGCACATCCGCCGCAATGTAAAATTCCACAGTGGCAATCCCCTCACGGCGGACGACGTCAAGTTCAGCATCGAGCGCATCCTCGACCCGAACACGGCGGCCACCTGCTCGCGGGAATTTTCCGTCGTCCAGAGCGTCGCTGTGGTGGATCCCTTCACGGTCAAGATCACGCTGAAGAAGCCCGACGCGCCGTTCCTGGAGCTTCTGGCCTCGGGCGAGGCCATGATCGTGGACAAGAAGTGGGCCCAGGCCGGCGGGAACTTCAAGCAGGCGACCAGCGGCACCGGGCCGTTCAAACAGGGACCGTTCGAGGCGGGCGTCCGCTATGGCCTGGCGAAGAATTCCGACTACTGGGAGCAACCGTACCCGTACCTCGACCGGATCGAATACGCCTCGATTCCCAAGGACGAGGTCCGGATGCAGGCGCTCCAGACGGGCAGTGTGGACATGACGGAGTACATCCCTTGGCAGTACATCAAGACGCTGGAGAAGGACCCGAACATCCGTGTGTTCGTCGGCCACGACACGTTCAATGTGATCCGTTTGAACCCCAAGCGGCCGCCCTTCGACAACCCGAAGGTTCGCCAGGCGTTCAACTACCTGATCGATCGGAAGGAGATCGTGGATCTGGCCTGGGGCGGCCTGAGTCGGCCTATGACGGCCGGTCTGATCCCGGAAGGCCACTGGGCCTACCCGAACCTCAATGTGTGGAGTTACGACCCGGCGAAGGGCAAACGGTTGCTGGCCGAGGCGGGCGTGAACCCCGCCGCTACCAAGATCCTCTTCGACTCGACAACGCTCTCGGTCCACATCGACGATGCCCAGATCGTCGTCACACAGCTCCAGAAAGCGGGCTTCACCCAGATCGAACTCAAGACGATAGACGTCCCGACCCAGCAGAAGAAACGCGTGAGCGGCGACTACCAGATGTTCATCGACGGCTTCAGCCTTCCCAATCCTGACCCCGACTTCTACTCGGTCTGGTTCAGCAGCGCCGGGCCCCTCTACGCGAAGCCCGTCGGCTTCGCCGACGAGACGCTGGACAAGCTCCTGGACGAGGGGCGTTCGACGCTGGACCAGAACAAGCGGAAAGCGATCTACGCACAGGTGGAACAGCGGCTGACCGAGCTGGCGCCGTGGGTGTTTCTCCATTGGCGCCCGATGGGCGAGGCCACCCGCGCAAACATCAACGGCTTCGCCCGGCTTCCGGGCGCGCTGGGGTACAAGAGCACCGGCGGCCTCAAGTATGTGTGGAAGGAGTAGCGCCATGGCCAAAGTCGAACTTTCCCGCATGACATGGCGCGAGGCGCAGGACGCCTTTCGTCGAAACCCCGTGATCCTTCTGCCCATGGGCAGCGTGGAGCAGCACGGTCCGCACGTCCCCGTCGGCGACTACCGGTACGCCACGGAGGTAGCTCGGCGGATCGCGGCGCGGACGGGCGCGCTCATCGCGCCGACGATCCCGTGGGGCTACTCGGAGCATTTCCGGCCGTTCCCCGGCACGCTCTCGGTCCGGCCCGAGACGCTGACGCTCCTCCTCGAAGACATCTGCGACGGCTTTCTGCGGTTCGGTCTCGATCATCTCCTCTTTGTCTGCGGCCACAAGGGCAACATGCCCATCCTGGAACAGGTGGGGCGGCGGATGCGCGAGACGCACCGATTGCGGGTGGCGACCATCGAGCCGTGGTCATGGCTCACGCCGGCGTTCCGGCGCGATGCGTACGGCAACGAGAAGGTCTCCATCGGCCACGGCAGCGACCCCATGGGATCGCTGGCGATGGCCCTGTACCCGGAGGACGTCCGGAAGGATCTCTTGGAGCTTGGCCAGCCTCCGGCCTTCGCCGGCGTCCCCTTCAAGAGCTCCTCGCAGGTGGACTTCGAGGGGGTGCCGGTCTTCGTGTATCTGGATTTCGACGAGGTCACGGCAAACGGTGTGATGGGCGACCCGCGAGTCTCCTCTCCGGAGGTCGGGAAGAAGATCCTCGACCACGTGGTGGAGATCGGCGCGCACTTCGTCGAGAAATTCGCCCAGCTTCCGACTCGCATTCCCGGCGACGGGCCGCGGACCGTGCCGAAGTAGACGGAGGGCGCGCTCCTCTCGAACCGGGCAGGATCGCCCATGTGGAAATACCTTCTCCGACGGTTGGGCGCATCGGCGGCCCTGCTGCTCGTTGTGGCGACGATTCTCTTTTTCTCCATCCACCTCTTGCCCGGGGACCCGGTCCTGCTCATCCTCGGCGGCGATGCCGCTCAGCCCACCCCTGAGCAAATCGCCGTGGTCCGGGCCAAGCTCGGCCTGGACAAGCCGCTCTGGCTGCAGTATCTCTCGTGGCTGCAGCGGGTGAGTCAAGGTGATCTGGGCCGATCGCTCGTGGATGACCGCCCGGTGGCGCGCGACCTCGCCAACCGGTTGCCCCGAACGCTTCAACTGGTGATCCCTGCCACTCTGCTCTCCACAGCCGTGGGCGTCTCGCTCGGGATGTTCGCCGCGCGCCGCCGCGGCCGACTCGCCGATCCTCTTGCGTCGTCCACCGCCCTCCTGGGTTTCTCCATGCCGGTCTTCGTCGTCGGCATGCTCCTGGTAGCGGTCTTCTCCATTACCCTGGGCTGGCTCCCGCCCACGGGGTATGTTCCCTTCGGCGAGGATCCTGTCGGCTTCCTGCGTCACCTGATCCTGCCCGCGCTGGCGTTGTCCGCCGCTCCCATGGCCATCACCATGCGAATGACGCGGAGCAGCTTCCTGGAACAGGGCGCGCTCGACTATGTCCGCACCGCCCGTGCCAAGGGACTGCCGGAACCCGTGGTGGCGTGGCGCCACGTCCTCCGGAACGCCCTGCTGCCGGTGGTCACGGTGGTCGGCCTCCAGATTGGCGGCATGTTTGCGGGAGCAGTGCTGGTGGAATACATCTTTTCTTGGCCCGGCCTGAACACCTTGCTGCTGAATTCCATCAGCACGTGCGACTACCCCATCATCCAGGGCGTGGTGCTCCTGGCCGCGGTGCTGTTTGTCTTCGTGAACCTCGCCACGGATCTGTGCTATGCCCTTGTCAACCCCCGGATCCGGTATGACTGAACCCGCGACCGGCCGCAGCCTGCCGCCGCTGCGGAATTGTCTCCGTCGCTATGGGCAGATCGTGATCGCCATTCCGTTGCTGGCGGTCTTGGTGATCGGTGCGCTGGGGGCTCCCGTGCTCTTCGGTCACGATCCGAGCCGCCTAAACGTGCGGGCGAAGGTCGAGGCACCGGGCTTCACCCATCTTCTGGGGACGGACGAGTTCGGCCGGGACATCCTGAGCCGCCTGGCCCACGGGGCCCGGATCACCCTGGTGGTTGCCGCGGCGAGCGTCCTCCTGGCGGCGCTGGGAGGGACACTGCTGGGCAGCGTGGCGGCCTACGCGGGGCGCGGCGTCGAGACAGTGATCATGCGGACGATGGACGGCATGCTGTGTTTTCCGCCGATCCTGCTCGGGATCTTCATCGTGACGTTCCTGGGGCCGTCCATCGTCAACCTGATCCTGGTCATCGGGGTCCTGTACGTCCCGCGCTTCACGCGCGTCGTGCACAGCAGCACGCTGGCCATTCGTGAATTGGAATACGTGGAGAGCGCCCGGGCGCTCGGCGCCTCGGCGGCGCGCATCATCGCCCGGGCCATCCTGCCGAACATCCTGGCGCCGATCTTCGTTCAGGCCTCTCTGGCCGCCGGTCACGCCATCCTGATGGAGTCCGGTCTCAGTTTCCTGGGCCTGGGTCCGCCGCCGCCTACCCCGTCGTGGGGCCGGATGGTGGAGCAGTCCGGCCGCTTCATGCAATTGAGCCTCTTGCCGCTGCTCTGGCCGTCCGCCGCCATCTCGTTCACGGTCCTGGCTTTCAACCTTCTGGGTGATGGCCTGCGGGACCTCCTCGACCCACGGCTTCGCAATCGCTAGGAGCCTGTCGGAGAAAAAAATCTGCTGCACGAGCAGATTCCCTCTCCCGGGTTCAGTCGGTATTCGGTATAGTGCCGCTATGAAAACCTTCAAGCCGTACACACCCGATCAGTTGTTGCTGCTGCCCCCGGCCCT
>JAKPQH010000084.1 GCA_029580855.1 bacterium
CAACTGCCGTCGTGGCCTCCCGGTCCTCGCGTAGTTCGCGAGCGCCACGAAGTCGTGCAGCGAGTCCACGAGATAGGTGTCCACGCCACAGCTCCGCCGCCGCTCCGCCGCCGCTATCTGGTCGAGCGAGCAGCGCCCGGCCCGGGAGTGCCGTGCCCTCGGCCGCTTGAACTCAACGAGGAGCGAGCGCCCACCCGCGTGCAGCACCGCGTCCGGGAAGCCTCTGTCCTGCCCGGCCTTGTCGGCCCGGTACTGGCCCGCCACTTCGAGCACTACGCTCATCGCCTCCGCCGCGCGGCGGCAGTCGGCCACCAGCTCCGCCTCCAACTCGTAGCCCTTCACAGGGTACGCCTCGGGTCACGGTCGTCGCGGCCGTTGATGGTGACCAGCGCCATGAGCAGCACGCCCGCCGCGCCGCCCGCCGCGACGCCGATAAGGAACACGAGCAGGAGCGTCAGCATGGCGCGGCGTCCACGTACTCGAACTCGATACGGTTGACGGTCGCGCCCGGTCCGCAGCGGTTGGCCATGCAGAACATCTCGACGAACTCAGCAGGTGTCAGCTCGGGGAAGCCTTCCCGGGCGCACTCGTCAGGACCGTGCGCAGGCAGCTCGTACAGGGGTTCCTGGCGCACGTCCGTCACCCGGATGGCGTGCAGCCGCTTGACGTGCTCGCCCTTGCGCAGTCCCTGCGCCTGCTCGACGCCTTGCAGTAGCTCCCCCGGCTCCAGGTTCCACCAGCCAAGGCGGCGCGTGACCGTCTTCTCGCGGCGCTTGAACGCCTCCGTAGTCATGCTGAACGACATAAACCTCATACGGCTGCCCCTCCCCTCGTGAACGTGAAGTCGGTGTCACAGTCGAAGCACAGACCCGGACCTCCGATGGTGCCGGCCGTGCGCAGGGAGCCGCAGCGCGGGCAGCTCCAGTCGTACAGGTCTCCGCTCGCGGCCTCTTCTTGGCAGCGCCGCAGCACCAGCGCGACCGGCGGCAAGTCCGTCTCCTCGCGGATGAGGCGGGAAACGGCAGCGAGCGCCGCCCCGGTGCTCACCCGCGCCTGAGCGAGCGCCGCCACGTACACGGCCTCACTCTCCCGCCCCCAGCTCCCGCGCGGCCATGCCGCCGCCAACATCTGAACGGCCTTCAGCAGCTCGCGTGGGTCCGCCGCCGAGCGCCTTGCGACCTCCGTTGCCATTGTCGTTCCCTCCGTTCAGGCCGAATGCCTCGGCCGCAGTCGTCATCACGTCCATCAGGCGACGGTCGCCGCGAGCGTCCATCGAGCCGTGCTGCTCCCCTTCCGCCCACTCGTACCAGCGGGCACGAGCGCCCTTGGGTGGCTTGGCCAGGAACGTACGGGCGTGCTGCATCTTGCAGTCGGTCGCGGTGCAGTGGTCGCGGTAGATTCGGGCGGCCGTCAGCAGGTCCGCCCGCTCCGCTCCCTTGTCCCTCCAGAAGCGGTACAGCCGTTCGGCGTCGGCCTTGCTCCCGATACGGCCGTACTCCGCCCACCACTCTGTGAAGTCGTCGTCGGTCACGTCGGGTTGCTTTGCCGATTCGGCAATCGCCGCATGTTCTTGACGACATTCGTCGTTATCGCGCTCGCCGGCGGGAGCTTCAGCTTCCGCCAACGCTCTTAAAGAACCGGTCCGGACCGGACAGGACAGGACAGGACCGGACAGGGGACCGAGTACGGTGTCTGTACGGTGTCTGTACGGTGTCTGTACAGAATCTGTACGGACTTCCTTACCTGTCGGTACGGCATCCTCGACTACTCTGTAGGAGCACCGTCGCCAGCGCTTTCCGTCCGTCGAGACGCCTTCGGGACGTTCGCAGATGAGCCACGGCGGTAGCGGCAGGTCTGGCTGTTGTGGGTTACGCGGTAGCTCGTGCTTGTGGAACGAGCTGATGTAGAGGCAGCGCTTGCCCTCCGCCTCGTAGGGGATGAGCTTGCCGTCCGCGACCAGCTCGTCCCGCCACTGCGCCAGTACCTCCACGCTGATATCCGCGTCCAGCGGGGACGGCCAGAGCAGCACCTTCCACGTCAGCGGGTCATCCTCCAGGCACCCGGAGTCTTCCGCCAGCGCCCAGAGTCCGCTGTACGTGGTCCGCTTGTCGCGCGGCCATCGCAGCAGCTCGCCGTCGCTGAAGTAGTCGGCCTTGCGGATGCGGTTGCGGAGACGGGCCATCAGGTCTCGCCCTTGTCCAGCCAGCGCGTCGGCAGCCAGCACTTGCGACCCGCGTACTCCCTTAGCCGCTGGGGTTCCTTCGGCATCCGCACGAGCGATGCCATGCCGTTAGGCGAGCGGTCCAGGACTTCCACGGCGGTACCCTCCTCGCC
>JAKPQH010000085.1 GCA_029580855.1 bacterium
GACTCGAACATGTCCGAGGTGAGCACCTATCTCAAGGTGGGGATCACCGCCCTCGTCCTCGCCATGGTGGAGGACGGGGCGTGCCGGCGGGACCTGGCGCTCGAGGACCCCGTGCGGGCCATCAAGGAGATCTCCCACGACACCACCTGCACGCGGAAGGTGCGGCTGAAGCGGGGGAAAGAGTTCTCGGCCATCGAGCTGCAGCGCGAGTACCTGGACCTCGCCCGCGCCTACTACGCCACGGTCGAGCAGTCGCCCCAGGTGACCGACCTCCTCGAGCGCTGGGAGCGGGTCCTCGCCCAGCTCGCCGAGGACCCGCGCCACTGCGCCCGCGAGCTGGACTGGGTTATCAAGCACGAGCTCATCGGCTCGTACATGCACCGGAAGGAGATCGGCTTCGACGACCAGCGGATCAGCCTGCTGGACCTGCAGTACCACGACATTCGTCCGGACAAGGGTCTGTATTACCGGCTGGAACGGGAAGGCTACGTGGACCGGCTGTTGACGGACGAGGAGATCGATCGCGCGACGCGCGTGCCCCCGACCGACACCCGGGCGTATTTCCGCGGCATGTGTCTGCAGAAGTTCCCGCAGCACGTGTACGGAGCCAGCTGGACGTCCGTCCTGCTGGATACGGGCGAGGCGTCGGTGAAGCGCATCCCCATGGTGGAACCCATGCGCGGGACCCGGAAGCTGGTGGGGGAGATCCTGGAACGATCGGACAGCGTGGCGGAGCTGCTGGAGCGGCTGGTCGGTTGAGTAACTCGGCGACTCGGCAATTGGGCGACTGGGCAATTCGGCGATTACGCGATTCGGCGACTGGGAAAGTCGGCAATTGGGCAACCGGGGCGGGCGCGGTTCCTAATCGCCAAGCCGCCAAATCGCCAGGTCGCCAGATTGCCGGCTCTTAACGAAGGAGAGGTGCGCCCGTGGAGCTTCGGTTCGATCCTCATGACGCGGGATCCAGCTTTTTCGACCTGGTGCGGGGCCGCGAGCCGGGCTTGTTGCCCCGGTTTGCCGCGCCGGCGGGTGAGGTCGGGAGAGGGATGCCGGGAGTGCCGGTGGGGACCACGGTGCTCGCGCTGAAGTACGCCGCCGGGGTCGTGATCGCCGGCGACCGTCAGGCCACCGAGGGATACCAGGTGGCGTCGCGGCGGATCGAGAAGGTGTACGCCGCAGACGAGCACTCGGCGGTGGCCATCGCGGGGGCGGCGGGACCGTGCCTCGAGATGGTCCGCCTGTTCCAGACGGAGCTGGCGCACTACGAGAAGATCGAGGGGATGCACCTGAGCCTGGAAGGGAAGGCCAACCGGTTGGCCCAGATGGTGCGTGCCAACCTCCCCATGGCGATGCAGGGTCTGGTGGTGGTGCCCATCTTTGCGGGATTCGACCTCAAGCGCAGCGAGGGGCGCATCTTCAAGTACGACGTGGCGGGAGGGCGGTACGAGGAGACGGACTACTATTCCATCGGGTCGGGCGGCAAAGACGCGCGGTCGAGCCTGAAAAAGCTCTATCGACCCGGCCTCGGCGAGGAGGACGCCATCCGCACAGGGCTGGAGGCGCTCTACGACGCGGCCGACGAGGACCGCGGGACGGGCGGCCCGGATTTTGTGCGGGGGATCTTCCCGACCCTAAAACTCGTCACGGTGTCCGGGACCCAGGATGTTCCCGAGGAGCGCGTGGCGGCGGTCTGCGCCGCCATCGCCGAGGCGCGCAGGACGACCCCCTGACCTTGCCGCGGCCCGGGCGGATTGTCCGGGCCGCGCCGCGGCGCCGGTTGCCGCCGGCCGCCCGACGAGGACGACGCCATGCCGTTGCCGTATTACGTATCTCCCGAACAGATGATGCAGGACAAGGCGGAGTACGCCCGCAAGGGAATCGCCAAGGGGCGCTCCATCATCGGCCTGGAGTATGCCGGCGGTATCCTCATCGTGGCGGAGAATCCCAGCGCGTCGCTCAACAAGGTCTCGGAGCTGTACGATCGCATCGCCTTCGCCGGGGCGGGCAAGTACAGCGAGTTCGAGCGGCTGCGCAAAGAGGGGATCCGCTACGCTGATATGAAGGGATACGCCTACGGGCGGGAAGACGTGACCGCCAAATCCCTCGCGAACGCCTACTCGCAGGTCATCGGCAACATCTTCAGCATGGAGATCAAGCCGCTGGAGGTGGAGATACTGGTCCTGGAGGTCGGAGAGGGGGACGCCGGCAACGAGCTGTACCGCATCGCCTTCGACGGGAGCATCGCCGACGAGCAGGGGTACACGAGCATCGGGGGACAGGCGGAGGAGCTGAAGCTGTTTCTGAAGGACAAGTTTACCCAGGGGCTGGGTCTGGAGGCCGCGCTGCAGCTCGCCGCGCGTTCGCTGGAGGCCACGGCCAGTCAGAAGGTCAAGGCGGCCAATCTGGAAGTCGCGGCCCTGGAGCGGGCTCGCCCGGGGCGGAAGTTCCGCCGGGTCGGGCAGGCGGAGCTTCGGTCCGTGCTGGAGAAAGGCAGCGACGGGGCGGATTAGGGTCCCGGTCTGTGGTCGCGTCATGCAACGCCGCATCTTCGGGTTGGAGAACGAATACGGGCTGATCTCGTCGGCAGCGGGCGGCCACGTGGGCCTCTCCGTGGAGAGCGCCCTGGGCTACCTTTTCGAAAAGGTGGTGTCGAGGCAGCGGGGCACCAACGATTTTTTGCGGAACGGCGGCCGCCTGTACCAGGACACGGGCTGCCATCCCGAATACGCCACCCCGGAGTGCGACAACCCGCTGGACCTGACGCTGCACGACAAGGCGGGGGAGCGCATCGTCGAAGAGCTGCTGCGGACGGCGGAAAAGCGGCTGCGCGAGAACGGCATCGACTGCGACCTCTACGTCTTCAAGAACAACACGGACTCGGTCGGAAACACCTACGGCTGTCACGAGAACTACCTGGTGGAGCGCACGGTCAACTTTCACAAGCTCGCCGAGCTGCTCATCCCCTTCTTCGTGACCCGCCAGGTCTTCGCCGGCGCCGGGAAGGTGCTCAAGACCCGGCTGGGGAACCACTACTACATCTCCCAGCGGGCGCAGCACATCTACCAGGAGATCTCGGGGGCGACCACGAGCTCGCGGGGCATCATCAACACCCGCGACGAGCCCCACGCCGACGAGGAGCGGTACCGCCGCCTGCACGTCATCGTGGGCGACTCGAACATGTCCGAGGTGAGCACCTATCTCAAGGTGGGGATCACCGCCCTCGTCCTCGCCATGGTGGAGGACGGGGCGTGCCGGCGGGACCTGGCGCTCGAGGACCCCGTGCGGGCCATCAAGGAGATCTCCCACGAC
>JAKPQH010000086.1 GCA_029580855.1 bacterium
TGCGGGCAAACCGCACGTCCGGTTCGATGAGGGGGTGCTGGCCGTCGCGCACGGTCGGGCTCGTGAGGCACCGCCAGACGAAAGGGGCGGGAACAGATAGGCCCGACCTACCCGCGGGTGACCAGTGCTCTACTCTACCCAATTAGGGGCTAACCCGCTGATTCTTCAGAGGCAGGTCTCAACTTCTCGGGGCATGGGTGAAAGACTATCCGCTCGCTGATGATCTGTCGGCCCCGAGCTCCCCGGGGCGGTCCTCCGTCAAAAGAGGACCGCATACGGTCGGGGACCGTTTTGCGTGGGCTTTCGCGGGAGGAACCGATGATCATCGCTGATCTGGCCGCGATCGAAGGTCGCCGGTACCCGGCGGGCCGGTGGACGCAGAACCTGGTAGGCGGCGCCTCGCCCATCCAGGCCGCCGGCTTCTGCATGGGACACGTGACCCTGGATCCATGCGGCGGTCAGGTCCCCTGGCACAATCACGACCAGGAGGAGGTCTACGTCGCACTGGACGGCACGGGCGAGATGTGCGTCGGCGACGAGCGCCGCATCCTTGCCGCGGGCCAGACCGTCTTCGTGCCGCCGGGGGTCTTTCATCAGCTCACAAACATCGGGGACACGCCAATGCGCATGCTCTACTGTTACGCCCCGGCCGGCGACGTCGCCCATTGGCGACAGGAACTCGCCGGCACACTGCCCCGCGCAGGCATCCAGGCGCCGCCGCTCCCGGCGGGCGCCCGGCCGCAGTCGGGGGTGACAAACGTTTAGCCTGTGGCAGGGGGCCTCGCGTATGGTGCGCCCTGACAGGTGGCCCGTCGGCTTGACTTTGCTCACGGGCATGGGTTAGGGTGGGCACGGCGCATTCCGGCCAGGGCGCGATTGAGCGTGAGAGGGGCAGCCGTGTGCCGGTCGGCGGGCCCCAGCATGTTGGGATCCTCCAGGAAAAGCGACGACGGCTCTTAATCGAACGGGGCGCACCGCGGTCCGCACGACGGGCCGGGGTGCGGCCGCATAACGGAGGGCACGGCCATGGCGCGTATCGAAAGAGACTTCCTGGGAGAGAAAGAGCTGCCCGACAGCGCCTACTACGGTGTACAGACACTGCGCGGGATGGAGAACTTCCACATCACCGGCATTCCCATGTCCACGGAGCCGTACTTCGTGAAGGCCTTCGGCTATGTGAAGAAGGCCGCGGCCCTGGCGAACCGCGATCTCGGCGTGCTGGATGCCCGCATCGCGGAGGCCATCGCCGCGGCGTGCGATCGGCTGATCGCGGGGGAGATGCGGGAGCAGTTCGTCACCGACTTCATCCAGGGCGGCGCGGGGACCTCGACCAACATGAACGCGAACGAGGTGATCGCGAACCTGGCGCTCGAGCGCCTCGGCCACCAGAAGGGCGAGTACCAGTACGTCAGCCCCAACGACCACGTCAACTTCGGGCAATCCACCAACGACGTCTACCCGACGGCGTTTCGGCTGGCCCTGATCCTGCGGCTCGGCAGCTACATGGACGCCCTGCGGCACCTCCAGGACGCGTTCTTCGCCAAGGGCAAGGAGTTCGAGAAGGTCCTGAAGATGGGCCGCACCCATCTCCAGGACGCCGTGCCGATGTCCCTCGGCCAAGAGTTCAACGGCTGGGGCACGACCATCGGCGAGGAGGTCCAGCGGATCGCCGAGGTCCGAAAGCTCCTGCACGAGATCAATCTGGGCGCCACCGCCATCGGCACCTCGGTGACCGCGGCGCCCGGCTACCCGGCGCTGGCGACGCGGTATCTCTCGGAGCTGACCGGGACCAAGTTCATCCTGGCGCACGACCTGGTCGAGGCGACCTCCGACACCGGCGCCTACGTGCTGCTGTCCGGCGTCCTGAAGCGGACCGCGGCGAAACTCACCAAGATCTGCAACGACATCCGCCTGCTCGCCTCCGGACCGCGCTGCGGACTCAACGAGATCGATTTGCCACAGATGCAGCCCGGCTCGTCCATCATGCCGGGCAAGGTCAACCCGGTCATCCCGGAGGTCGTCAACCAGACCGGGTTCCTGGTGATCGGCCTCGACCTCACCGTGACGCTCGCGGCCTCCGCCGGCCAGCTCCAGCTCAACGTGATGGAGCCCGTGATCACCTTTGCGCTCTTCACCTCCATCGCCACCATGGAGCATGCGGTCAACAGCCTCCGGGTCAACTGCGTGCAGGGCATCACGGCCAACGCCGAGCGCACCCGCGACATGGTGCTGAACTCGCTCGGCATCGTGACGGCGCTGAAGCCCTCGCTGGGCTACAAGCAGTGCGCGGAGATCGCGCGCGAGGGTTACGAAACCGGCAAGTCCCTGCACGACATCGTGGTGAAAGAGCGGAAGCTCCTGACGCAGGAGAAGTGGGACGAGGTCTTTTCGTTCGAGCACCTCATCTACCCGAAGTTCGAGCAGTAACAGCGGTCGCGGGCCGGGTTCCCCGGCCCTGACGTTCAGGGGGACGGCGGGCGCTTCACGCCACCGTCCCCCTCCCGGGTCTTCCGCGATCCGACCGGACCGGCTGCGGAAAAGCCGCGCGGCGAGGCCGCGATCACTTGTTGATGGCCTCGACCGTCTTCCGCCAATGTTCGACGATCATCGTGGTGTCCACCGTAGGCAAGAACTTGAGGCCCCGCGCCGCCCATCGTTTGGCCTCGGCGCTGTCCAGCCACAGGGTTCCCAGGTCGATGCCTCTCGCGTCGGCCTCCCTCACGATGCGTTCCATTTTGTCCAAAACCAGCGGATCATCCACTCGCCCCGGGATTCCCAGGGATGACGAGAGGTCCCAGACCCCCATCATGAGGACGTCGACACTCGGAATCGCCATCAGGCTCTCGATATTGTCGATCGCCGCTTTTCCCTCCAAGAGCAGGATGGTCACCACCTCTTTGTTCGCCTTCTCGAAGTATGGGGCGCCGGTTCCTGCATATTTGGCGGCCCGCACGCACGGACACGCACCCCTGATCCCTTCCGGGCCGTATCGGGTGGCCCGGATTGCGTCTACCGCCGCGTCGTAGTCGGTGATCTGTGGGACCATGACCCCTTCCGCGCCGATATCCAGGGCCTGCCCGATCAGGAACGGATCGTTTTTCGCCACCCGGATGACCGGCGAGGTCTGGCACGCGTTTGCGGCGCGGATCATGTTGGTCGCCGTCTCGATTCCCAGCGGGCCGTGTTCAAAATCGATGATGACAAAATCGAACCCCGCGTAACCGGCCAATTCCACGACAGAGGGGCTAGGGATTTGGACAAAGAGTCCAAAGAGATGCGGTTTGTTGCTCAGCTTCAACTTTAGGTGCATTTCCGGGCCTCCTCGTACAAGAATTGTGGGGGACGACGCCACATGAATTTCAATCGGCGGCGCCCGGCGAAGCCGTCGTTTTCGGAACCACCCGAAACGCGGCACCAACCACATACATCACTTCCGGGAAAGAGTCTCCGGTTTTCGTCGCGGCAGATGGGGGTGGGTTCGGGGCCTTCCAGACGGGTGACGGCGACGCGCCGGTGGGTGAAGGGGGCAGACACCAGACGTGTACCGGACGCGGAATTTGTCCCACCGAGGTGACAATGCACTCGCGCGCGCCTTGACATCCGTGTGCCGTGCGGCCGATACTCCTCTGCAGCGGTCGAGCGACTGCAGGGCCGCGGGACCCACGAGGCCGGCGGCGTTGTGGTGGTCGGCGGCACGATGGGTGTGCAGGGTTTCTTTGCCCTTCCCGGGCGGCGCTCTCAGCCCGCCGGTTTTCACGAAACAAATCCGTGTCACCCACCGCGGGCAGTGCGCGGCCGGCGCCAATTCCCCGTATCCAGCGGCGACCACGGGGTTTCGACGCATACAGCGTCATGGGGAAGGTTTACTCCAACCTGAGAAGGAGGCTGCAATGAAACGTCGCGGTGTTCTGTGTGCGGTCGTTGCGTGTCTGGTGCTGGTCCCCCTCAGCGCCCAGCCCGGGGAATATCCCAAGTTGACGATCATGGGCGCGACCTCCAACCCGCCGGACTCGCAGCATGCGTATGCGCTGGACGTGTTCAAGAAGGTTGTGGAGAGCGAGTCCAAAGGCGCCATCACCGTGAAGCTCTTTCTGAGCGGTTCCATGGGCGACGAGCAGACCAACGTCAAACAGCTGCGCTCCGGCGAACTGCACGTGGCCTCCGTGTTCAGCGGCAACATGTCCCCCTTCTCGCCCGTGCTGAACCTCTTCGGTCTGCCGTACCTGTTCCCGAGTCCCGGGGATGCGCAAAAACTGCTGAGCAACAAGGCCTTCATGGACAAGATCAACGACACGGTGAGCAAGCAGAGCGGCGCCCGGCCTCTCTGCTGGCTGATGGGCGGCTATCGCGTGCTGACCAACTCCAAGCACCGGGTCAAGAACATCAACGATCTTCACGGGCTCAAGATTCGCGTGTCTCCGACCGAGACGCAGCTCGAGGCCTTCCGCTCCTGGGGCGTGTCCCCGCACCCGATGGCCTGGTCCGAGGTGTTCAGCGCCCTCCAGCAGAAAGTCGTGGATGGGCAGGAGAATCCGTTCTTCGCCATCCCCGACAACAAGTTCTGGGAAGTACAGAAGTACATCACCGAGATCCACTACATGTTTTGGACCGGCATCGTTGCCGTGAGCGACGCCTGGTATCAAAAGCTCACGCCGGACACCCGGGCACTCATCGGCAAGGCCATGGTCGAAGCCCAGAAGGCGGAATGGGAATGGGTGGAGAAGAAGGAAGCGAACAGCAAAGAGCAGTCCATCCAGCGCGGCATGATCGTGGACAAGCTGGAAGACGA
Source organism: bacterium (assembly GCA_029580855.1). Classification (GTDB taxonomy): domain Bacteria; phylum Methylomirabilota; class Methylomirabilia; order Methylomirabilales; family 2-02-FULL-66-22; genus 2-02-FULL-66-22. The sequence continues at coordinate 4,790 of JAKPQH010000086.1, forward strand.
ACCCGTGTGGGTTGAAAAGGCCCGCGGCATCTGGCCCAAGTTCTACACGAAGATTGGCGGCAAGGAGATTGTGGACGAGGCGGTTGCCATCATCGCGAAGAAGTAAACCGCGCGCGCGACGCTCGGGAAGCGGCGCGCGCGGGGCGAATCGCCGTCCGGCGCGGGAGGGGGCATCCTCCCGCGCCGGCACAGCCCGTGAGGTCGGTCATGGCATTTCTCCGAACGCTGTACGAGCACCTGGAAGAATGGCTCTCCTCGACGTTCCTGGCGATCATGATCCTGTGCTTGGCGCTGCAGGTGCTGGTCCGGATGGTCACCGGAAGCGGTCTCGATTGGGCGGAAGAGATGAGCCGGTTCACGTTCATCTGGGCCGTCTATATCGGATCATCGCTGACGGCCAAGCGTGGAGCTCATGTGCGCCTCAGCGCGCAGTTTCTGCTGGTTCCTGTCGGGGTGAGGTTGTTTTTCCACATTCTGGCGGATGCCCTCTGGGTGGCGGCGAATATCTTCTTTGTTGCGATCGGCGCCCAGATGGTAGCCCGGGCTCTGCAGTTTCCCGAGACTTCCCCGACGCTGGGCATCACCAAGGCCTATGTGGAAATGATCATTCCTGTCGCCTTCCTCATGATGTCCTATCGCACCGTGGAATTATACATCCGGCACTGGCGCCGGGGGACCCTTGCGGATCTTGTTGACATCGAGAAGGAGATGTCGGCATGAGCCCGCTGGCCATCCTGGTCCTCGCGTTTGTCTTTCTGCTGCTCATCGGCATGCCCATCTTCATGTCGCTGGCGGTTTCCGCGACAATCTCGTTGTTGTTCCACGACATCCTGCCCCTGGCGGTGGTGCACACGTCGCTGTTCGAGGGGATGAATATCTTTCCCCTGCTGGCCATCCCGTGTTTCCTGGTGGCGGGCGCCCTGATGGAGCGGGGGAACATCACCCACGAGATTGTGGAGGTGGTCAAGGTCGTGGTGGGTCGCATGTACGGCGGGTTCGGCCTCACCACGGTGCTGGCCTGCACCCTGTTTGCCGCAATCACCGGTTCCGGCGCCAGCACGGTGGCGGCGGTGGGGTCGATCCTCATTCCCGCCATGATCCGCAACGGATATAGCAGCGTTTTTGCGGGTTCCGTGGCAGCGACGGGGGGCACCCTGGGTATTCTCATCCCGCCCAGCAACCCCATGATTCTGTACGCCATCATCGGCAACCTTTCGATCACCGGCATGTTCACCGCCGGTTTCCTGCCGGGCTTCCTCATGTCGTTCGGCATCTGCTCCGTCGTGTATATTCTCGCGCGCAGGAACGGCTTCCGGGCCGACGAGACTACCCCGCCCTTCACGTGGGGGCTGTTCTTCCGGACGTTCGGCAAGGGATTCTTCTCGCTGGCAACCATCGTCATCGTCCTCGGCTCCATCTACGCCGGTCTGGCCACCCCCGTGGAAGCGTCGGTCGTGGCGGTCATCTGGGCGCTGTTTGTGGGCGGGGTCGTCAACCGAGCACTGCGCTTGACGGATCTCCGCGATTCGCTCTTCGAGGGCGCGCAGCTGTGCGGCACGCTGATCATCATCATGGGCGCGGCGACGCTGTTCGGAAAGATCATGACCTATGAAGAGGCACCGCTGCGGCTGGCGAGGGCGGTCCTGGAATTCTCGACCGACAAGTACGTGGTGCTCCTGCTGATCATTGCCGCGCTTTACGTGATCGGCATGTTCATGGAGACCCTGGTCACGGTCATTCTGGTCACCCCCGTCCTTCTGCCCGTGATCAGACAGCTGGGCGTGGATCCCATCCATTTCGGCATCATCCTGATCATTTGCAATGAGGTGGGCCTGCTTACGCCGCCGGTCGGCGTCAATCTGTTCGTCGCGTCCAAATTGGCGAATGTGTCGGTGGAGCGGCTGGCCATCGGCGTGCTGCCCCTGATTGCCGTCATGACGGTGGTTCTCCTCATCATCATGTTCTTCCCGTCCATCGCGACCTGGCTGCCGTACAGGCTGGGGTACGGCGTGTGAAGAACCCGTTTCGCCACCGCGCCCGTTCCGTCTGATGGTTTGCACCCCCGGCGGTGTCCAGGACGGGGGCAAACAGCCGCGCCCCGACCGCACCGGCCCCGGCTGGGCGATGGTCCAGGTCGAAGATCGCGGCCCGTGTCACGCCGCCCGTCTCAGGCGGCGACGGCGATGCCCCGATCCCGCAGGTACGCCTTGACCTGCCGGATCCCCAGCAAGCGGTAATGAAAGACGGACGCCGCCAACAGAATACTGGCCCCTCCCTTCAGCACCGCGTCCGCGAAGTCCTCCAGCTTCCCGGCCCCCCCGGATGCCACCACGGGCACCGCGACAGCGTCGGCGATCGCTCTGGTGAACGGCAAATCATAGCCCGCCCGGGCTCCATCCCCGTCTATGCTGGTCGGCAGGATCGTGCCCGCCCCCAAGCTTTCACAACGCTTTGCCCATTCCACGGCGTCTTTCCCGATCGGCCGGGTGCCCCCGGACACAACCAGCTCGAACCCGGACGGCATGGCCGCGTTTCGACGGGCATCGATGGCCACGGTGACACGCTCCGGACCGAAGCGGGCCACCGCCTCGCCGATCAGCGCCGGGCGTTTTACGGCGGCACTGTTCAGGGAGACCTTGTCGGCGCCAGCCTCGATCAGCCGGTCGATATCGTCCAGCGTGGCGATGCCGCCCCCGACCGTGAGCGGGATCTCTACGACCGCCGAAACGTTCTTCACCCATTCCCGCCGCGTCTCGCGACCCTCGAGCGTGGCGGCGATGTCCAGCATGGCCAGCTGATCGGCCCCCTCGCGCTGGTAAAATGCGGCGTTCTCGACCGGATCGCCGGCATCCTGAACATCGGCAAAATGGATTCCCTTGACCACCCGCCCATTTTTCATGTCCAGGCACGGCATGATCTGTACGACCGTCATGGTTTCTCCCTTCGGCCTTGCTCCAGAGACGTTGGGGGCCTCTCGCACCCACAGGGGCCGCCGACGCATGCGTGCCGATCCGCAGGCCCGGCGGCAAAACAAGCCGCCGTAGAAGGGGGCCCAGGTCACCCACAGCTCGGGGCGATCGCGCGCGACGCCGACGAGCCGCCGCGGCAGGTGCGGGTCCTGCAAGAGTTGATGACCGCCTGCGGCGCTCAGCGGGCGAGGTGCTGGGTGGGGGAACACGCGTCCCGCACCATATAGGTGTTCGTCGCTTGCGCGTAGAGCTTCAGGCCCGCCACCGGGGGCCCAGCCAAGAGCAGGGCGCCGGACTCCCACTCGTGATTGAAGAGGTACTGGTAGTGGAGATCGACACGCACTTCAGCTCCCGTGGTCTTGAGATCCAGCTGGAACGGCGACCGCTCGTTGGTGAGAATCTGGATGTCCCGGACCTTCCCTTCGACCGCGGCGGTCTGCCGGCCCTGGGAATCCACGCCGACCGCCTGCAGTTCGAGATACCCGATGGGCTGGGCCTGCCACGGATTGTGCGCGACGCCCTCGACGCGAAGCGTGCCCGCGCTGGGCTGGACACAATTCCAGCGGAGTACCAGATCCGAGTTGGCGGCCCGATGGACAAACGTGTCCACCGGTGTCGGGGTGCCCGCCGTGTCCACCGCCGCGCACGCCGCCACAGCCATCACGATCCCCACGCACAATCCAAACTGTCGCACCATGGCTCACCTCTGGATCTGTCAACCTTGAGCCGGTACCCCGACCGTTTCGCTTCCACGTGGTCGGTATTCTGGCCTATTTTACAGCATACCGCCCGTTCCCGTCGTATCAAGAATGCGTAAAGAATTGACTTTCCTCTCGCGAGTGGTAGCGTTGCGTGCGACACGGTGGGGAGACGGCCGATGCAGAGAGCGGCTCGGCGCCAGCGCGCAACGCGGATGTGGCGAACGTTGTCCGATCAAGGTGGAGAATCTGCATTGGGCCGGAACCATCGTCCCTCGCGGGGCCGACCGTGACCTTGCGCGACTGCATCGCCGCCATTCTGGCGTGCCGGCGCCCGCGTGAGGAAACCGTTCCCGGATACCGCCGGGCGGCGGTCTTGCTTCCGCTGTATGAAGCCGAGGCGGGGCCGCACTTTGTCCTCACCAAGCGGACCGAACGCGTGCCGACGCACAAGGGGCAGATCAGTTTCCCCGGCGGCGGATTCCAGGACGGCGACGGCGACCTTCTCGGCACCGCGCTGCGGGAAACCGAGGAAGAGATCGGCCTGCGCCGGGGCGACGTGGACGTGGTGGGGGCCCTGGACGACACCGTCACCGCCGCGTCGTCACACGTCGTCAGGCCGTTCGTGGGGTTTATTCCTCACCCGTATCCCTTTCGCCTCGACGCATTCGAGATCGAGCAATTGGTTCACCTCCCGCTGCGCCCGCTCCTGGGACCGAACGGCTTTCGGGAGGAGGTCTGGGAACGCGACGGGCGTTGGCACCCCGTGGTCTTCTGCGAGCACGACGGCCACACGGTCTGGGGCCTGACGGCCAGGATCCTGAGGCAGTTTGTCGAAATCGTCGGGGCGCCGCTCGAGCGGGATGGCCGGCTGCCGTAGGCTTCGTGCGCCGGGGCTTTTTGCTTGACACCCCCATGGTGCCACGCTAGCGTCACCGACGACGCGCCGTCAAAGCGTGCCCCGCGGGTTCCGCACCGCGCACCAGGCGCGCCGAGCGCCGCCAACCGATCATGCCCTCATCGCGAGAAGCCATTCGGGTCGTTCACCAGCACGGAGCGTCGGCGGCGCCGGCGCGCCTCGCGTTTGTGACCTCGACCCCGCTCAGCGTGGCCGGGGGGAGCGGCACGTATGTGGGCATCACGGAGCTGGCGCGGTTCCTGGAGGTGCGGCGGGTTCGCGTCCGCACATACGCGCCGGCGTTTCGGTGGCCCAGCTTCACGCTGACGCGATTGCTGTTCAACCTGACGATCGCGAGACGGCTTCGGGGCGAGCGGCACGATTGGGTGGTCGGGTTCGACCTGGACGGGTTTCATTACGGGCGCCGTCCCGTCGCCCCGTACATCGCCAGTATCAAGGGGGTCATCGCCGACGAACTCACGAACGAGCGGGGGATCGTCCGCATCATGCTGGGCGTCCAGGCGGCCTTCGAGCGTCTGGCGGTCCGTCGCGCGCGCGCGGTGGTCGCCACGAGCCGCTATTCCCGGAGTAGAATCGTCGAGGCCTACGGCATTCCCGACGCCAAGGTGGTGCTGGTGCCCGAACTGATCGATCTGCGCGGGTGGGAGCTGGAGCACGGAGCGATTGCCCCGTGCGAGGCGGAGCCGCCCGCGGTGCTGACCGTCGCCCACATGTATCCGCGGAAAAATCTCCCGGTGCTGCTCCGGGCCTACGCGCGCCTGCGCGCGGACGGGATCGCCTTTCAAGGCTGGATCGTCGGCGACGGGCCGTGCCGCCGCCGCTGGGAGCGACTGCGGGACGACCTGTCGCTTCGGGGTCGGGTGGAGTTTCTCGGAACAGTGTCGCGCCGGGAGCTGGCGGATCGCTACCGGCGGGCGGCCGTCTTCTGCCTCCCGAGCCGCCAGGAGGGATTCGGGATCGTCTTCTTGGAGGCCATGGCCCATGCCAAGCCGATCGTGGCGGCCCGGGCCGCAGCGGTTCCCGAAACCGTGGCCGATGGGGAGGTCGGGATCCTCGCCGACCCCAACGACCCCCACGCGTTCGCGCAGAGCCTGGCGACGCTCCTGACGGAACCGGGCCTGCGCCGGCACATGGGCGAAGCGGGCCGCCGACGCGTGGAGGTGTACCGCGCCGACCGGGTGGCGGGGCTGTTTCTGGAGCGGGTCGGGGCCGCCCTTGCAGGCTGCGGACTGGCTTGATCCGCAGATTGTCCGCGCGGCAACAAAAGGACCGACCATTGTGATCCGCAGAGTACGCGGATTGGCCGATGTCATGGGAAACCAAGCGACCGTTTCGAAAGAGCAACATTCTGCAAACGTGACGTGCAGATCGGCCGACTTTCGGTGCACATCCGTCGTCGACGAGTCTGCGCAATCTGCGCAATCTGCGGATAAGTGGCCTTCTTTTCGGGAATCTGCGGTGAGGAGACCCAGAATGATCCGCGTGACGAAGCGGGTGGAGTTTTGCGCCGCGCACCGGTATGCGAATCCGCGCTGGAGCGATGAGGAGAACCGGCAGCGCTTTGGCAAAGCCGCAAACCTCCACGGGCACAACTATGTCCTGGAGGTCACCATCCAGGGGACGCCCGCGCCCGACACCGGGATGGTCATGGATCTGAAGGCTCTCAAGGACCTGATCGCGGACGCCGTCCTGGAGCGCCTCGATCACAAGAACCTGAACGTGGACGTCCCCGCGCTTGCCGGACGGCTTCCGACCCCGGAGAACCTGGCGGTCGTGATCTGGGGGCTGCTCGCGCCGCGCCTGCCGGCCGGCGGTCTCTACCGTGTGCGTCTGCATGCGGACGACCGATCGTACGTGGACTACTACGGCGAGGTCTGCCGGCCATGAGCACGCATCCGGGGACGCCGGAAAACCTGCCGGTGGTCGAGATGACCCAGTCGTTTCAGTTCTCCGCCGCCCATCGCATGCACAACCCGCGCTTGTCCACGGAGGCGAACCGTCGGTTGTACGGCCGCTGCAATCACGCGAACGGACACGGCCATACGTACCGCGTCGCGGTGACGATCCGGGGGCCCATCGCGGCGGAGAGCGGGCGCCTGGAGGGCGGCGATCTGCTGGCGGGGGTTGTGCGGCACCGGGTGCTGGAGCGGTTCGACCATGCCAATCTCGACGACCTGATCATCCCGGCGGACGGGGTGACGAGCACCACGGAGGTCCTGACGCTGGTCGTGTGGCGCCTCCTGGACGAGGCCCTCCCGCCGGGCCGGCTTGTCCGGCTGCGGGTGGAGGAGACGCCCAACAATTTCTTCGAAATGGATCGCGGCGATCGGGGATGATCGCGGCCGCCGTCCGGAAAGCGAGCGGGAGATGATGCAGCGGGTGATCGTCGATCTGTTGAAGGAGCTGGGGGAGGATCCCTACCGGGAAGGTCTGCTCAAGACGCCCGAGCGCGTGGCGAGCGCGTACGCCTATCTCACGTCAGGATACCAGCGGACGGTGGAGGAGGTCCTGAACGGCGCCATCTTCACCGAAGACTACGACGAGATGGTGGTCGTCAAGGATATCGAGGTCTACTCGCTGTGCGAGCACCACCTGCTGCCGTTTTACGGGAAGACGCACATCGCCTACCTGCCCGCCGGCAAGATCGTGGGGCTGAGCAAGCTGGCGCGGCTGGTGGATATGTTCGCGCGCCGCCTGCAGGTGCAGGAGCGGCTCACCACGCAGATCGCCGGCGCGCTCCAGGACGCGCTGCAGCCCGCCGGCGTCGCGGTGGTCATCGAGGCGCACCATTTCTGCATGATGATGCGCGGCGTCGAGAAGCAGAACAGCAAGGCCATCACGTCCTGCATGCTGGGCGCCTTCCGCGACTCGCGCATGACGCGCGAGGAGTTCCTGCAGCTCATCCACAGCCACCGCACGCCGTGATGGGTGACGGAGCGCCGACGAACACGTCCCGATGACCAACGACCCATGGAGGAGGGCGGTCCGGTGCCGGCGGTCCTCCTGGTCATTGGAGTCTCGGCCGCCGGGCGCCGCGCGCGGGTTGTTGCCGCTTGACACCCCTGCATTGCCCTGGTATCACATCTCTGAAACGACGCCGGTGTCGGGAAAGGGCTCCACATGACGGGTCAGAACGGTATCGCGCACAGTATCGCCGTCGCCTCGGGCAAGGGGGGCGTGGGCAAATCCACCGTCGCGGTTAACCTGGCGGTGGCCTTGGCGCAAACGGGGGCGCCCACGGGCTTGCTGGATGCGGACATCTACGGGCCGAGCATCCCCATGATGACGGGTGTCCGGCAGATGCCGCAGAGCCGCGCCGGCAAGATCGTGCCGCTGGAAGCCCACGGGCTTCGGCTGATGTCGCTGGGGTTTCTCATGCCCGAGGGGGCCCCCACGGTGTGGCGCGGCCCCATGGTGGCCGGGGCCATCCAACAATTCCTGCGCGATGTGGACTGGGGGACCTTGGAGTACCTGATCATCGACTTGCCCCCCGGCACCGGGGATGCGCAGCTCACGCTGGCGCAGTCGCTCCCCCTCACCGGCGTCATCGTCGTCTCGACGCCGCAGGACGTGGCGACGCAGATCGCCGCCAAGGCCGTGGCGATGTTCCAGCAGCTCAAGGTGCCGATTCTCGGCATCCTGGAGAACATGAGCGGGTTTGTGTGCCCGCACTGCGGGACAACCGCGCCCATCTTCAGGGAGGGCGGCGGCCGCCGGGCCAGCCGGCAGCTGGGCGTGCGGCTGCTGGGCGAGATTCCTCTGGACCCCCTGGTGTGTCAGTCGAGCGACCGGGGCGAACCGATGGTGACCACCCATCCGACGTCGCCGATGGCGGAGGCGTTTCGACGCGCGGCGGATGCAGTGGCGGCACAGGTTCAGGCGGGGGCAGGGGCGGGTCCGGCGATCCGGATGGGTCCATAGGGGCGGAGTCGGGGGCGAAAAATGGGCGCGAACGGTGACGAACTCCTGGAAGTCGTCCGGCGGGAACTCGAGGCGATTCTCAAAGGCGGGAGACGCATCACGGAGCGCGATCTCCTGCGGCTGTCGGCGCAGACCGGTGTGGACTATTCGACGGTGGTGCGCGTCCAGCACGGGCTGTCGTAGCGGGAAACCTGGGGGCCGCGGCATGGGGTCGGCCGGGGGCGGGGAACCCCGGGCGGGCGATGCGCGCGGCACCAACGGAGAACGCCGGTGGAGATCGCAACCTTCGTTGTCGGCCCCCTGCAGAGCAACAGCTATCTGGTGGCCGACGAGACCGCCCGTCGAGCGGTCGTGATCGATCCGGGGATGGAAAGCGAGGCGGTCCTGGACGCCGTGCGGCGCCGAGGGTTGCGCGTGGAGGCCATCGTCGTCACCCACGGCCACTTCGATCATGTGTTCTCCAGCGCGCGCTTCAAGGCCGAGACCGGCGCCGAGGTCGTGATGCATCCGGGCGATCTGCCCCTGCTGGCCGAGGTGCCGGAGACGGCGCGCTTTTTCGGCATCAAGGCGCCGGTTCCGCCGAATCCCGACCGCTTGGTGCGCGAGGGGGACACCGTCGCCGTGGGCGGGCTGTCCCTGGACGTGCTCGAGACGCCGGGGCACACGCCGGGCAGCATCTCCTTGCGCCTCGACGACGCCGTGTTTGTCGGAGACACGCTCTTCGCCGGCTCGGTGGGCCGGACCGATCTCACCGGGGGCTCGCTGGAGGTGCTGCTTCGCTCCATCCACGGCAAGCTGCTCGTGCTTCCCGACCGGACCGTCGTGTACGCGGGGCACGGTCCGGCGACCAGTATCGGATTCGAACGGCGCAACAACCCGTTCCTGCAATCCAGAGGCGGCTGAGGATGGGCGCGCCGGATCACCGGGCGGCGGCCCGCGCGGTGCAATCGGTCCCGTACGCGGTGCTCACCGTGAGCGACAGTCGCACCGAGGCGACCGACGAGTCCGGCCGGCTGGTACGGGCCCTCTTCGACGGCGCCGGCCACGCGCTGGTGGACCACGAGCTGGTGCGGAACGTTCCCCAGGCCATCCAGGCCGCGGTGCGCCGGTTTCTGCAGGGGCCGGCGCGGTGTTTGATCACCATCGGGGGAACCGGCGCGGGGCGCCGCGACCTCACCATCGAAACGGTGGCCCCGTGGGTGGAAAAGGAGCTGCCGGGTTTCGGGGAGACGTTTCGCCGGTTGAGTTACGACGAGATCGGCAACGCCGCCATGCTGAGTCGGGCGTTGTGCGGGGTGAGCCGGGGGAAGGTGATCTGCTGTCTCCCGGGATCCGAGGCGGCAGTGCGTCTGGCGCTCAGCACGCTGCTGCTCCCGGAGTTACCGCATCTGGTCTGGGTTGCGAGCCGATGACGGCCGCCCGCTCTGACAGGGAAGGAGGAGGGTGATGCCGGAGCAGGAGCGGAAGCAGAAGCGTACGGAGGGGCCGCCGCCGGCCGAGGGGGGGCAGGGCTCGGGCGCCGTGACGGCCAAGGGGAAGAAGCTGAAGGACGAGATGGACCGGCTGGTGGACGAGATCGACGACGTCCTGGAGGAGAACGCCGAAGAGTTCGTGAAGAGCTACGTCCAGCGCGGGGGGGAGTAGCGTCCGCCGGTTGGCACCGCGTGTCTGCGAGGATTGACCATGCCGATCTACGAGTACGTCTGCGACAAGTGCGCGCATGCCTTCGAAAAGCGCGTTGCCTCCAGTCAGGCGCGGGTGCGCTGCCCCCGGTGCGAGAGCGCCCGCGTGACCCGTCAGTTCTCCACCTTCGCCTTCAAGGGCGAGCGGGGGTTCGTCGGGTCGACGGGCGGAGGGTGCGCCAGCTGTTCGAGCGGCGGGTGAGGGACGTGCAGCCACTGATCCCCCGCGGGACGGGGGAAAAGAGGACGGCACGATCGCAGAGCGGATGGCTGGGGTGGGTCCCCAGCCATCGGCGTCTCTGCGGGGCGAGCGCCGGCCGGTGCTGTTGGCGCGGCGGTGGTGCGCCGGACGGGGGGGAAAGAGCTTGACAGCCTTTCCAACCAGTTTAATATGAATTTTGTTTTGCCGGACGCATCCGCGCGGGATACGCGCACGCCTCGAGCCGCGGCCCGCACGGTCCGGCCGGGGACGGCGTGACGCGGAGGTGCGGTGGGCGTTGGAGGCACGCGAATCATGAGTGAGCCGGAAAACAAATTGAATTCGCTCCGGAAAACGATGCGGAAGTTCTCGGGACAGCTGCCGCACTCCCAGGCGGAGAGCCCGCGGACCATCCTGCAATACGAAAGCGACATCGAGAATCTTCAGGCGCAGGTGAAGGCCCTCGAGGAGGAGATGTTCCATCTGCGCCGCCGCCTGGAGCAGACCCCCAAGGAGTTCGAGTTTCTGCGCACCAAGCTCGGCCAGTCACGGGAGCAACTGGATCGAGCCCAGCATCAGAACGAGCGGCTGGTGGCGGCGCTCGGCCAGGCGAAGGATCAGATCGCCGCGCTCCGCGCCGAGGTGGACAAGCTGGCGGCGCCGCCCTCGAGCTACGGGACGATTCTCCGGATCCACTCCGACGACACCGCGGACGTGTGGACCGGAGGGCGCAAGCTCAAGGTCAACGTCGCCCCGAGCGTCAACCCCGCGGAGCTGCAGTGCGGCCGCGAGGTCGTCCTCAACGAAGCGCTGAACGTCGTCGATCTCGGCCGCGGAGACCCGCAGGGCGAGGTCGCTCGGCTGAAGGAGCGGCTCGACGACGGACGCGTCATGGTGACGCTCCGCGCGGATGAGGAGCGGGTGGTCGAGTTGTGCGCCGGTCTGGGGGCGACGTCGCTCCAGCCCGGGGATGTCCTGCGGCTCGATTCCAAGTCGGGGGTGGTTCTCGAAAAGCTCCCCAAGACCGCGGTCGAGGACCTGGTCCTGGAGGAGGTTCCCAACATCACATACGCCGACATCGGCGGTCTGGCGGCGCAGATCGACCAGATCCGCGATGCCATCGAGCTGCCGGTGCTCTACGCCGAGCACTTCGCGGCGCACAAACTTTTGCCCCCGAAGGGCGTCCTGCTCTACGGGCCGCCCGGCTGCGGCAAGACGCTCATCGCCAAGGCGGTGGCCAACGCGCTGGCGCAGCAGCTCAGCCAGCAAACCGGCCAACCCAGCAAGGCCTATTTCTTGAACGTGAAGGGTCCCGAGCTGCTCAACAAGTATGTGGGCGAGACCGAGCGCAAGATCCGCGAGATCTTCGCCCGGGCGCGGGAGAAGGCGAGCGTCGGAGCGCCGGTGGTGGTCTTTTTCGACGAGATGGATTCGCTTTTTCGCACGCGCGGCTCCGGGATCTCTTCGGATGTCGAGTCGACCATCGTCCCGCAGTTCCTGGCGGAGCTGGACGGTGTGGAGGGGCTTCGCCACGTGATCGTCATCGGGGCCAGCAACCGCCAGGACCTCATCGACCCCGCGGTCCTGCGGCCGGGCCGCTTCGACGTAAAGATTCGCATCGACCGCCCCAACCGGGACGCCGCGCGCGAGATCTTCTCCAAGTACCTGGTCACCGATCTCCCCTGGGCCGCCGCGGAGCTGGCGGCGCACGGCGACGATCCCGCCGCCACGGCCGCGGCCCTGATCGAGGCGGCCCTGACCGAAATGTTTGCGGGGGACGACGCGCACCGCTTCCTGGAGGTGACCTACGCCTCGGGCGAGAAGGAGACGCTGTACTTCAAGGACTTTGTCAGCGGCGCGATGATCGAGAGCGTGTGCACCCGGGGCAAGAAGAGCGCCGTAAAACGTATGATCGTCACCGGCGTCAAGGGTATCGCCACGGCCGATCTGGTGGAGGCCGTGAAGGCGGAGTTCCGGGAAAACGAGGACCTTCCCAACACCACCAACCCCGACGACTGGGCCAAGATCGCCGGTCGGCGCGGGGAGCGAATCGTCCACGTCCGTCCGGTCTTCGATCGCGAGGCAAAGAAGCCCCGCAAAGTCGAGAACATCAGCACCGGGCACTACCTCTGATCGCCGATCCCGCGTTTCCGTTCCGCAGACAGGGGCGCGCCGCCGCGGCGCGGCGCGCGGCGAGACACTGCGCGGTGGCTCGGGCTCGCGTGGCGGGCCGCCGCGTCGAAAGGATCACTGCATGGCCATCGAGAAAATCATGGGGAGCGAGACGGAGCTGGGCATCACCGCCCGCTCCGCGGCCGGTTTCGACCCCGTGGGCAGCTCGATTTTTCTCATCAATGCGCTCCCCGAAACGCACGGCCGGGCCATGTGGGATTACACGGGCGAGAACCCGCTGCTGGATGCGCGGGGCTACGAGGTCTCCGGCGAGCGGGAGCGTCCCAGCGCGCAGGACAGCCGGGCCATCAACCGGGTGCTGAGCAACGGGGGCCGGTGGTACGTGGACGGGGCCCACCCGGAATACTCCACGCCCGAGACGACTAACGCGCGGGACCTGGTCCTCTTCGAGAAGGCGGGCGAGCGGATCGCCGACCGCTGCCGCGAGGCGGCCGATCGCGCGCTCCCGCCACACCAGCGGCTGGTTCTCTACAAGAACAACAGCGATGGGAAGGGCAACAGCTACGGCTATCACGAGAACTACCTGGTGGCCAGGAGCGTTCCGTTCGAGACGCTGGCGGAGGCGTTGACGCCCTTCCTGGTGTCCCGCGTCGTCTACGCCGGCGCCGGGAAGGTGGGGTCGGAGAACGGGGCGGACGCCTGCGCCTACCAGATCTCCCAGCGGGCTGATTTCTTTGAGAGCCTGATCGGACTGGACACCATGGCGAAACGCCCGATCATCAACACCCGCGACGAGCCCCACGCCGACGAGGAGCGGTACCGCCGCCTGCACGTCATCGTGGGTGACTCGAACATGTCCGAGGTGAGCACCTATCTCAAGGTGGGGATCACCGCCCTCGTCCTCGCCATGGTGGAGGACGGGGCGTGCCGGCGGGACCTGGCGCTCGAGGACCCCGTGCGGGCCATCAAGGAGATCTCCCACGAC
>JAKPQH010000087.1 GCA_029580855.1 bacterium
CACCCACTGGGACGCCGAGGGCCGCAGCCGCATGGTGGACGTGGGCGCCAAGCCCGCCACCGCCCGCGCCGCGAAGGCCGGCGTGCGGGTGCGGATGCGCCCCGAGACGCTGGCCAAGGTCCGGGAGCTGAAGCTGCCCAAGGGGGACCCGTTCGAAGTGGCCCGGGTGGCGGGAATCCTGGCGGCCAAGCGGACGCCGGAGCTCATCCCCCTGTGCCATCCGCTGGCGCTGAGCCACGTGGACGTCCGCATCGCCGTGGCCGCCGACGGGGTGGCCATCGAGACCGAGGTGCGCTGCACCGGTCCCACCGGCGTCGAGATGGAGGCCCTCACTGCCGCCGCCGTGGCCGCGCTGGCCTTCTACGACATGTGCAAGGCGGTGGACAAAGCCATCGTCATCGACAACCTGCGCCTGCTGGAAAAATCCGGCGGCGCCTCCGGCGACTACCGCGCGGATGAGGCCCAAGGCTTTCCCCCATCCGTTGACAGTTGAGAGTTGAGGGTTGAGGATTGAGGGTTCGCGCTCGTAATTCGTAATCGTCATCGTCATCGTAATCGTGCTCGTAATCGTCATCGAGGCTCGTTCCCGGATCTCGGACATCGGAAATCGGACATCGGACACCGAATTTTAGGCACCGGAATTCAGACATCAAAATTCAGACGGCGGCCGGGTGAGACCCGGCCCGCGAGAGCCCCGCATCCGCCGCATGCGGAGTGCGGTGATGAGATGTCCGACCCGATGTGGAGATCGGCTCAATTATTCGGGAAATGAATCACCACACTGAAACGACGCGCCCAGAGCGCCACGCCGCGGCATGTTCGCCGTGCCGGACGCCGCCCTGGCTGTCGGGCTCGGTGGCCGCGCCGCCGGCGGTCTTCACCTTGATGCGGCGCTTCCCGTCCGCGTCGTAGTAGTATTTCCAGACCACCCCGGCCGCGTCGGTGAGCGTCCCGAGGTGCCCCTGGTCGAGGTAGGTCATGCTCACGGTCCCGACGCCGTCGGCAGCCGGCATGGTCACCAGGTTCCCCAGCACGTCGTGGTAATATCCGGCGCCGCCCAGCCGGTTCGTCGCCCGGCTCACCACCAGCGCCAGCGAGCTCGGCAGGTCGCCCCCGCCTCCCGTCACCGCCCGCCCCAGGATATTCCCGAACTCGTCCATGGGGGCTTTATATCCCAACGATGGGCCGTCG
>JAKPQH010000088.1 GCA_029580855.1 bacterium
CATCTCGGTGGCCGAGGCCAGCCTGACACCACGCGCGCAGGCGTCCGCGCCGGCCGCCCGCGCCGCCAAGAGCAGAAGCGCCGGCCGGATTCGCTTCCCGCCCGCCGCCAGCGCGTACCGCGCCACGGTGGACAGCAACACCCCGCTGTCGTCCGTGGGGATTCCCAGGCGAACCTCGACCTCCTCCATCTCCTGGGAGATGACCGCGAAGAGCCCATCGTGCGTCGCCACGCCGGTCATGGAGCTGAGGCCCCCCTGATTGGGAAGGCAAAACCGACAACCGACATCCGTCAATGCAAAACGGACAACCGACAACGGAAAACCGATCAATCAGGGGAACTGGTTGATCGGTTGTCGGTTGTCGGTTTTACATTGTCCGATGTCTTTGCGCCGCCCCAGGAGTCGACGCATTCGAAACGAAATCCAATGCAAAACGGACAACCGACAACGGAAAACCGCTCAAGGATTTCCGTTGGTCGGTTGTCGGTTTTACATTTTTCATTTTCCCGAGAACCGCGTGCCCCTCAGGGGGACGACACGTACAGCGCATAACCCCCGGCGGACTTTCGGAGCATCAGGCCCGCGATATGGTTCAGCTGGGGCATCAATCCGGTCCGAGTGATCAACGCCGTGGAACGGCCGGATCGACGCAGCTCCCGCACCGCCGCCTCCACCTCGCCGGGCGCGCCGGCGCCGATGGATCGCACGCGACGGTCCGCATAGAATACAACGCTTGGGGCGTTCAGTCCATACAACAGCACGGGGTCCCCCGGCCGGACAACGCTGCGGGCCTCTTCGGCAAACGCGCGCAGCGGCCCCTGCAGGATGGCGTAAGCCGCCGGCGCCACGGCCAGCGCCGCCGCCAGGATGAGGCTGCTCATCGTGGCCGCCAGAAGGATCGGCCGCCAGTGCCCCCGCGCCACCAGCGACGCGGCCACACCCCCGGCGAGCAAGACCGCCAGCAACCCCACGAGCCCGATGGGCGGCGTCACACCGTCGAGGACGCCGCGGGCCGCGGGTCGGAGCCGGTCGAACACGACCGGTACGAGAAGCAGTCCCGCCGCCAGCGCTCCTCCCATCAACCCGATCAGCCAGGGGGCCAGCCCCCGGACCCAGCGCGGCGCCGGCCGCTCCGCGGCAATTGAAAACCGACAACCGACAACCGACGATGAATCAATCGTCCCCGTCGTTGATCGGTTCTCGGTTGTCGGTCTTACATATGAAATTGGGATTGCACCTCCCGCCAGCAGCGCCATCGCCGGGAACGCGGGGAAGAGATAGCTCGGCAGCTTGGTCCCGGCCAGCGAGAAGAAAACAAAGAGGCCTGCGAGCCAGCACAGACACGTCACGGCCAGACGATCGCCGGCAGTTTCGGCCCGGCGGCGGCGCGCCACCCCGGCCGTACGCCAGAGCGCCATGGGAAGAAAGCCGCTCCAGGGGAAGAAGCCGACCAGCACCACCGGTATATAGAACCAGAGCGGTCCGGCGTGGCTGGAGATGACGCCCGTGTATCGAGTCAGATGGTGCTTGATCACAAACCCGGCGATAAACGCCCAGCCGTTCGCCCACAGCGCCAGCACGTACCACGGCGCGGCGATGAGCAGGAACAACGCCGGCCCCTCCCACGGACACAACCGCCGCAGACCGACGCGACACTCGCGAAACACGACCAGGCATCCGCCCAGGGCCATGGCCGGGATCAGCACGCCCACCGGACCCTTGACCAGAACGGCCAGCGCCATGGCCGCCCACATCCCCCGGACCGGCCACCGGGTCCCCGGCTCCGGGGTCTCCACGGTCCTGAGGCCCGCCAGGATGGCCGCGGTCACAAAGCAGGTGAGGAGCATGTCCGTCACCGCCGCCCTGGCCAGAAGCGCGGTGAGAAAATTGGCGCTGAACGCGACCCCGGCCCACAGGGCGGCCTCGCCCCCGATCCGCCGCCGCGCCGCCCGCCACAGGAGCACGACGAGACCCACGCCGGCCAGGGCGGACCAGACACGGACGGCAAACTCCGTGACGCCGAAGATCCGATAGCTCAGCAGGATCAGCCAGTAGAAGAAGATGGGCTTGTCGAATCGCGGTTGGCCGTTGAAGTACGGCGTGACCCAGTCGCCGCGCTGGAGCATCTCCCGGGCCGCCCCCGCATACGCGGGCTCGTCCGCATCGAACAGCCCGGGGGTGCCGAGCCCGGCGAAAAAGAGCCCTGCGGAGAGCAGCACAAGCGTCAAGGGAATCCAGTAATCTCTCGGGGAGCGCATATCAATGGAATGGGAAAGATCAATGAGCACCGGAAGACTCGGCAGGGAGAGAAGAACCTGCGTTCCCGTATCTCATTACCGACCCGGAGGAGGATCGCAGGCGGTTTCGCCGGCCAGCGCAAGTATGCGCTGGACGATGTCATCGGACAACCACATGCCAGCTTCTTTGAGTTCCCTGAGGAGAGGCGCGATCCCCACTACGAACCCGCGAGACTTGCCTTCAAGGAGCACCTTGAGCGTACCCCATACGGTGAGACCGGCGGCCCGAGCGATCCGTCTCGCCAACCCGTCATCCAAAAGGAGAACACGATCATTGTGCTCTAACGCCAACGCAAGCGCCGAAAGCTCACCTGCCCCAAGCTCGAGTGCCAGCCATTCCGACGGAACGGAGCGCGGATCGGTTCGTCGAAGCCATGCGAGATCACTAACCTTCGGGACATGGAACCCTCGGCGCTCGCCTTCCTCCAACTCACGCACCACCGCCGTGGGAGCCCAGACCGAATGAAAAAGCTGCGGAAGCCAATCGAAGGCGTGAATGCGATAGAGATACACCAAAGGCGAGGTGTTACTAATAGCCTCAGTCACAAGGCTGTTTCCAGGTCACGCAATTCCGCCTCGAACGGGAAGACCCTGTACCGCCCCAGCGTCATCAGAAACTCCACGCGTGGCATCCCGGCGAGCTCCGCGGCTCTCCCAGACGATAAGCGGCCAAGTTCGTACAGCTTGACTGCAGCCAGGACACGCATCTCCCGGCCAAACGTTGTCTCGTCCGCTCGTTCGGCGAGCAGAACCTTCTCTGGGATATCCAGAACGATCTGTCGAGTCCCCATACCACTCACCCTGTCCCTACCGGCACTCTTCAAATATCTTCTAGCACAGCCCCCGGGGGCCTGCAAGCAGAGACTTGAGCCTTCAGTTCGCAGACTTTCGGATGCTCTGTGTCGTCTTGA
The DNA here is from genome assembly GCA_029580855.1 of bacterium. Taxonomy (GTDB): domain Bacteria; phylum Methylomirabilota; class Methylomirabilia; order Methylomirabilales; family 2-02-FULL-66-22; genus 2-02-FULL-66-22. Next base: position 3,209 of record JAKPQH010000088.1, read on the forward strand.
CCGAGATTCCCGACGGAGACCCGCCACCGGAACCGAAGCCAATGCAAAACGGACAACCGACAATGAAAAACCGATCAACGGATGTCAGGCCTTCTTCATTGACCGGTTGTCGGTTGTCGGTTTTACATTTTACATTGGTCTTTTCCAACCCCGGGAACCCACCGGAAAAACACCAGGGTCACCCCGACCCCCACGATGGCTCCCGCCAAGACATCCGACGGAAAATGCGACCCCAGGGCGACGCGGGACCAGCCCACGATCGTCGCGAGCGCCAGCCATGCGGCAGTCCATCTCGGATACCAGAGCGAGAGGACCGTGGCCAGCGCGAACGCCGTGGTCGCGTGTCCCGACGGGAACGACGCCAGCGCGTACGGCGCGGGAACGCAGGGAAACTCCCTAAAAAAAACACCGGCGCCGACGGCGGTGGGCCGCGCCCGGCACAGAAGGTTCTTCAGAATCTGACCCACAAGACCCGCCGCCGCCACGGCCGCCCCGCCCAGAAATCCGCGCCGCCTGCCGTACAGGTCGCCCCGGCCCCAGGCGATCGCACCGATCGCCACAGGAACGCCGATGCCCACCAGACCGTAGCCCAGCCGTGTCGCCCACTGGAGCGGCCAGATCAGCCACGCAGTCGCGTCGGGCCGAAAGATGTCGATCAGCGGCCAGTCCCCCAGAAGCGCCGCGGGCAGGAGCAGCAGACCCACCCCAATCCCGACCCCCCACCCGCGTCTCCCCATTGACCGGTTTTTAATTGTCGGTTGTCGGTTTTGCATTGCTAGTCGGTTGCCTGTCTGCCGCGCTCGCGGCGCAGGCGGGTCGGTTTTGCATTGCCTGCGGCCGGCGCACGAACACGAAGGCCCCAGGGGGTCGCCCCCCTGGGGCCTTCAGGTCAAGCCGAGAAACGACTAGAACTTGTACAGCAACTGCAGGACGTACTCGTGAACGGTGCTGCCTGAGGATGGGAACAACCAACCGGCCGCGCCCTGAACCTTGAAGTTCGTCCAGAGGTCGTAATCGGCCCGGAGGGAGACTTCGTGTCCCAGGTAGCTCTCGCCGGCGATACCGCCGCGTCCGGTGGTCGCATTATAGCCCTTGCCCCGATAGGTCGGGCCGAAGCAGGCTCGCGCAACCCCTTCGGTGAACGCGCAGTTCGCCTTCTTGTCGGTGAAGCCGGCAAACCCGTACATCGCCCGCAGCCAGAGGGCCTTGACCGGGCGATACTCGGCCCCGCCACCCAGCATCCACAAACCGGCCGGGTAGTCCTGGGTCACGTCCACCTGGTCAAACGCGCCGCCGCTGCCGATGATCTCGTACAGGCCGCCGGCGCCGTTCCACGACGGGGCGATGTACGGCATCGCCTCGCTGTCGCCGCCGTTCTGCTTGTCGCCGGTCGCATACGACCCGACCACGTGAATCAGCGCCGGACCGATCGGGAAGTGCACGCCGCCGTCAATCACCCAACCCTTGGTCTTGATGCGATCGGCCGTCCCACCGGTGTAGTTTCCAGTCGGGCTGCCCTCGGCGCTCCCGAACACGAAATCGAGGTCGTACCGCAGGAACCCCGCGTCGCCGTTCACGGCCGCACCGAAGAAATGCACGTCCATAGGCTTGTTCGGATCGCCGGTGAAGCCGGCGGCGGTCGTGTTGGTGGCGGCGTTTCTACCATAGATGTAGTAGACGGTCGGGTTCAACCACTTCGCCACCGCGACGCCGACCTTCCCCTCGTAGAAGTCGTAGTTGTTGTCGAGGGTGTTGGAGGTGTTGCACATCGTCGCGCTACCGGTCGGGTAGGCCGTCGGAGCTGCCGTGTTCGTGCACGGGCCACCGCTCGCGCGGTACCAGCCGATCTCGTAGCTCACGATGCCGGCCTTGCCGTAACCCCGGACACCGGCCGCGTCGTCGTCGAGGATGAGACCCTTCGACTCGTACCAGGGCTGGAGGCCGGCGCGCCAGCGAAGCGGCACGCCCCACGGCATCGCGAAATCCACATAGGCGTTCTTTGTCTCGACGTTGATGCCGTCGGCGCCCATGGCACCGCCGGAGCCGTTGCCGATCCGGGCGCCACTCGCCGGAATAGCCACGCCGTTGGCCGCGCCGCTGGGGCCGCCGCCGTTGCCAAACTCGATGTCGCCGATCTCAAACGTCAACACCGCCTGCATGTTGCCGTTGTCGTCGCTGACCTCGAAGCGCGGCCGGAGGCGGATCTGAACCCCGCGCTGCGAGTTAGGCCCCGTGTCAATGCCGAGATTTGCCTGCGAGCCGTTGAGGTTGCTGTAAAACCGGACACGGTACTCGGAGCCGAACTTGAAATCCAACGCCATCGCTGGGACGGCCACGAGGGTCGCGAGCCCCACAATGGCCACCAGCATCAAGAACTTTCTCATCAGGTCACCCTCCATTTCGCTTGCGAGACGTTTGCTCCAAGTGAAGCTACAGGCCGAACCTCCGAGAAAGCAACATCGTGTTTCTTGGTTGCACATCCCCCCTTTGCGTTTGTGTCCTCGCCGTTTCGCCGGAGCGCATGGCGTCCTCCCCCGGGAGGACGCCCGATTCACCGCATTGCCTTCGGGACAGTCGCAACCGCACCCCGGCAACATACACGCAATACCCACACCAAGGACATTTAGCCGGCGGGACCTTATCAAGGGTTTGCGGTTTTTGTCAACTTTTTTTTCGCGACACCTCCATCGCCGTCCATGCAGCGTTCATACCAGTTTGCGTCTCGGTGACGCGCGACGAAAGACCTGGACTTACGCCCACACCCTCTCTCGGCGTACCATCGACCGTGGTCCGGCAACCACAGATACCATGGCTGCCGCGCCACAGTCCTGACCACGGGACACGTGGACCCGAATAAAAAACCGGGCAGTCGGCCCGGTGGACCGGCTTCCGGTATCGGCCGTATCGGACAACCGCCGTATCGCGCTCGGCGGCACCACGGAAGGATAACGACGCGTTGCGGGCTGTCAAGGATAAACATCGAAAGGTCAACGCAAAACGGACAACCGACCGCGGCCAAAGTAAAACCGAGAACCGAGAATGAAAAACCGGCCAATGGGGCGCGTGCCAATCGTGTCAAAGAAGTAATTCCCTTCCCAGACGCGCTGCCGTATCATGTGGGCATGGCAGACTATACATTCACGAGCTACTTCGAAAACGAAGTCTTGCGAAAACGCCCCTATCTGAAGAAGGACTGGTGCATCCGTGTCTGCCAGAACCCGATCCGGTCCGAGCCGCAAGAGCACAACCGATTCCGGTATTGGGGCGAGATCAAGGAACTGGGCGGTCAAGTCCTCCGCGTGATTACACTGGAAGATAGGAAAACCATACACAACGCATTTCCTGATAGGAGATTCAAGCGATGAAGCTGAATTATTACAGGGACACCGACTCCCTGTACATCGATCTGTCCTCGAAGCCCAGCATCGAAAGCAGGGAGATCACCGAAGGTGTTGTCTTGGATTACGATTCTGAGGGGAACCTGGTTGGAATTGACATTGACAATGCCAGTCGAAAAGTCGACCTGAAGGAAGTGATCCTCAGCAGGATTCCAGCAGAAGTCCAGGCAGTCACGACGTGACGAGACAGGAGCCAATGTAAAACGGACAACCGACAATGAAAAACCGGCCAATGGGGTGCATTGACCGGTTCTCGGTTTTCAGTTGTCGGTTATCGGTTTTACATTTTGCATTCCCGTAGGGTTTAGCCTTGCGGCTTGAGATCCAGGATGATGACGCTCGTCCGGCTCGTGGACATCCCGATGAGGTTCGTCTGGACAACCAGGAGGACCAGCTTTCGGTTGCCGGAGCCGTCGGGGTCCATGAGGGCGAAGTCGGCTATATAGCCGGGCACTTCCCGCGTTTCCCAAATAGTCTGCATCCCCATCCCGTCCCAGCTCAGGCCAAATATCTTTCCCTTGTCGTAGAGCCGCGTCTGGAACATGTACCCGGTGGACGGAGTGTTCCTGGGAAGCACGAGCTGCTTTTTTCCGTCCCCCATGATGTCCTGGTAGTACATCCGTCCCTGGAGCAGGATTTGATTCGGTTCGATGGCCGACCGTGGATTCTCTCCGGCCCGTGAAGGGTCGTAGGACAGCGCAAGTTCGGTCCCGCCGTAATGGTCGCTGCTCCGGTAGATCTCCGACCCGCCCCGGTCGAAGACCCGAAGGTAGTCCTGGCGATCCAGGATCAGGATCTCCGCGGCCCCATCGCCGTCCACATCCGCCAGGGCAAATCCGTACAGATTCGGAAAGGCCTTCGGAAGGGCGACCACCTCGCTCGTCGGCGCATACCGATCCGCCTGCCAGCTGTAGCGGCGGACCGGGCCGTCGAAGGGATTGGCGATGCCGGACGCCTGGGCGAACAAATGCGGGCCCCCGCCGGGCGTCTCCATCGCGCGGAAATGGAGCTCCACGTCCTGCCAGATCTTCACATACTTCCCGTTCTGGTACTCCAGAACGTACGATTTGAGCCGCCCGAGTTTCGACTTCTCGGCTTGAGAGTAGTTGGTGACGAAGATCTCTGCAACGCCGTTCCCGTTGATGTCCGCCGAGTCCAGCGCGATGATGTTGTCCGAGGTCAGACCGGGAATGCTGGCAATCTGCTTGATCCCGTCCCTCCCCACGTCATAGATGAACACCCCCTGCCCATCGGTGATGGCCAGTTTCACCGTGCCGTCCCCGGTGAACTCCCCCGCCGCCATGGCCACCCCCTTGAACGGAACCTCCTGGGAGCGTAAAGCGATCTGATCGATACGCGGCGCCTCCGTCCCCGCGAAGCTTCCACCCCCGCGTGCGGGCGCCGCGGAGCCTACCTTCGGCGCGGCGCCCTTCACCTCGGCGCCGGCCAGCGTGACGGTGTCCCCCCGGACGGTGGACAGAACCTGGACGTCCCACCGGACGGCTTTCTCCAAAAGGCTCAGCTTGGCTACGAGCGCCGCCGTGACGCGGAGACGCTTCCAGAGCGCCTGAAGGACGGCCGGGTCGGCGAACTGCTCGGCGGTGCCCAGCTTCTCCTCGGCCAGGGCGGCGCGGATCCGCTGGTCGGACATCACCTCGAAGCGGTTGGTCTTGATCAGAGCGTTGGTGAGATCCCGCGTCACGGAGCGTGTGTTGGCGCCGGCCACATCGGCCACGTCCACGTTCGGCAACGCCACGATGACGCGGGCCGACGTCACGCGGACCTTGTCGCCCTGCTGGACCAGCGTCCCCTCGGTCTGCTGGATGATCTCCGCCACCGAGAAGTTCGGCTGCACCTCCAGGACGCGCACGCGGCCGACGTCCCGATCCAGCTTGCCGAGGATCTGGCCGGTGTAGGGGTGTTTGAACTCCTGTCCTTCCCGGTAAACCTGGAGCTCGAGGCCGGGGATGACCGAATCCTTGGCGCCGAGATCCAGCAGGATGCGCTCCTTCTCCAGACCGATGACCTGCCCGGATACCTTGGGAAAGGCGGCCGCGATCTTCTCGGCGATCTCCGCCGCCGCGGAGCCGTAGGCGGCCTCCTGCGCGGTGGCGCCGCCCGCCCAGCCCAGAACCCAGCCCGCGGCCAAGATCGCGAGGCCGCGCAAGAATCGTCGTGCCCGCATCGCTTCCCTCCCTGCCGTCACCATTGTAGCGTCACGATACTGGAGTTTGCGGGGAGGCGTCAATGGGAAAGGCGGTTGGACACGTTCAGCGGTCCGCTTTCGGCGGAAAGACCAGTGGCGAACAGCCGATTGAAAACCGACAACCGACAATGAAAAACCGGTCAACGGCGAACGGCTCCCCATTGAATCGGTTGTCGGTTGTCGGTTTTACATTGGCTTTCCCTACAGCACCACCGTCTCCTGGTGGACGCCGAACACGTCGCGCAGGGCGTCGCAGATCTCCCCGACCGTGGCGTACGCCCGGACCGCCTCCAGGATCGGCGGCAGGAGGTTGGCGGTCCCGCGTGCGGCGGCCGCCAGCTCCCGCAGGGCGGCCCGGACGCGGCCGGCGTCGCGCCGGGCGCGGACCGCGCGGAGCCGCTGGCACTGCTCGCGTTCCAGCCGCTCGTCCACGACGAAGACCGGGACGCGCGGCGCGCCCTCGCTGACGAATTCGTTGACGCCCACCACGATCTGGCGCTTTTCTTCCAGCGCCCGCTGGGCCTGGTACGCGGCCTCTTGGATCTCCTTCTGCACGAAGCCCATCTCGATGGCCCGGAGCATCCCGCCCATGCGGTCGATCTTATCGAGATAGACCTGGACATCCGCCTCGATGCGCGCGGTCAGGGCCTCGACGGCGTAGGCGCCGCCCAGCGGATCCACCACGTCCGCGACACCGCTCTCGTGCGCCAGGATCTGCTGCGTGCGGAGTGCGATGCGCACGGCATCCTCCGTCGGCAGCCCCAGCGCCTCGTCGCGGGAGTTGGTGTGGAGCGATTGCGCCCCGCCGAGCACCGCGGCCAGAGCCTGCACGGTGACCCGGACCACGTTGTTCTCGGGCTGCTGCGCGGTGAGGGTGGAGCCCGCCGTCTGCGCGTGGAAGCGCAGCGCCCAGGCGCGCGGGTCCGTGGCGCCGAACCGGTCGCGCATGATGCGGGCCCACAATCGCCGGGCGGCGCGGTACTTGGCCACCTCTTCCAGGAGGTGGTTGTGGGCGTTGAAGAAGAACGCCAGCTGGGGGCCGAAGCGGTCCACGTCGAGGCCCGCCCCGACGGCCGCCTCGACGTACGCGATGGCGTCCGCCAGAGTGAAGGCCACCTCCTGCACCGCCGTCGAGCCCGCTTCGCGGATGTGGTAGCCGCTGATGCTGATGCTGTTCCAGCGCGGCAGCTCCGCCGCGCAGAAGGCGAAGGTATCGGTGATGAGTCGCATGGAGGGGGCGGGCGGGAAGATGTAGGTACCCCGGGCGACATACTCTTTCAGGATATCGTTCTGGATCGTGCCGGTCAGCTGCGCGGGGGCGACACCCTGGGCCTCGGCCACGGCGATGTACATACACAGCAGGACCGAGGCGGTGGCGTTGATGGTCATGGAGGTGCTGACCTTGTCCAGGGGGATCCCTTGAAAGAGCGTCTCCATGTCCGCCAGCGAGTCGACGGCCACGCCGACCTTCCCCACCTCGCCCGCCACCAGCGGGCTGTCGGAATCGTAGCCCATCTGGGTGGGCAGATCGAAGGCCACGGACAGACCGGTCTGTCCCTGCTGGAGAAGATACTTGTAGCGGCGGTTGCTCTCCTCGGCCGTGCCGAACCCCGCATACTGCCGCATCGTCCAGAAGCGGCCGCGGTACATGGTCGGCTGCACGCCCCGGGTGAAGGGGTATACACCCGGAAAACCCAGGTCGCGTGCGTAGTCCTGCCCCGCCGCGTCCAGCGGTGTGTACACGCGTTCCAACGCGATGCCGGAGGTGGTGACGAACTCGGGCTGACGCTCGGGGGCGCGGGTCAACGTTTTTTTCAGCGCCCCCTGCTCCCACGCCCGCTTCTGCGCCTCGATCTTCTCGATCTCGTCTTTGCTCACGGTCCGGTTCCTTCCGCGGCCGATGGCCGGCTAACGGTTGCCGCGAGGGCCCTTGTGCGTCGGGGATCGATGGAAACAGCCAATGAAAAACGGACAATCGACACGCTCAATGTAAAACCGACAACCGACAATGCAAAACCGATCAACGAATCCCGGCCTCACATTGGTCAGTTGTCGGTTGTCGGTTTTCAATTTTGCATTGTGCCTCTACAGCAGCATGGTGGTCACCTTGTACCACAAGCTGCGCTCCAGATACTCGAGATTCAGCGGCTTCACGATGTAGTCGAAGGCTCCCAATTTCAGCGCCTCGCGGCCGGTGTCCTCCTCGTTGACGGCGGTGACCATGATCACGCCGACGTCCCGGTCGAACTCCCGCATCTTCCGCAGCACATCCAGGCCGTTCATCCCCGGCATCCGCACGTCCAGCAGGACGAGGTGGGGCCGCTCCTCCTTGACTTTGCGAAGCGCCTCCTCGCCGTCGGACGCCGTGGCGACCTCGTAACCCTTGCTGGTCAGAAACTCCTCCAACAGTTCCACGGAGTCCGGCTCATCGTCCACGACCAGGATTCTCGCCATGACCTCCTCCCCGCGGAACGTGGCCCCGCGCCCGAGAGCCACCTGTATCGGGGCGGGACCGCTCCCGATGTCTCGGGTGGGAAGGATCCGCCGCGCCCGCGACGCCCGCTCGCGGAGCGCCGTTGTCATCGCCCCAGTGATGATCGATGCGCCAATGCGCACTTCTAGTACCAGTCCCCTTTCTAAAAAGCAACGGAAAAAGGTTGCTTGACCGCAATCGCGGGGTATGTTACACCAACGCCGATTTGCCCTGCGGGCACGCGCTCCGGTGACGTCCGGAGGGTCCTCTGTCCTTCCGGTCCGGCCCGAAAACGTTTTCGTTCGTCGTCCGGACGAAGCGTGGCGGCCGCCGATGCCGGGCGCCGGAGCCGTGTGGGCCGCGCCGGCCGGTCTCGGCGAAGGTTGGGGGGCGCGGAACGTCCGAACCGTCACGCGGAGGTCGCATGGGGGATCCTGGCACGACGGGGATGCCGTCGGCGCATGCGCCGGTCGAGGGGGGATCCGCCGTGACTGCCGACCGGGGGACACCGCCGACTCCATCCTCCGTCCCCGCCTTGCAGCGCCTCGCGGACTCCCTGCCCGACGACCGGTCCAGGACGCGTATTCTGGTGGTGGACGACACCGGGCTCGACCGCGAGCGGCTCAAGGACGAACTGAGCGGCGAGGGGTATCGGGTCACCACGGCGCAGGACGGCGAAGAGGCGCTGGCGAAGGTGGCGGCGGAGGCCCCCGACCTGATCCTGCTGGACGTCATCATGCCGAAGCTCGACGGGTACGAGGTCTGCCGGCTGCTCAAGTCGGACGGCCGCACGATCCTGATTCCCGTCGTCTTGATCACCTCCCTGCAGGCGACCGAGGAGCGTATCCGGGGTATCGAGGCTGGGGCCGACGATTTCTTGAGCAAGCCCTTCAACCGGCAGGAACTGCTGACCCGCGTGCGATCGCTGCTCAAGCTGAAGCGGCATACGGACGAACTGGAGAACGCGGAGACCGTCCTGTTCAGCCTCGCCCTGAGTGTCGAAGCCAAGGACCCCTACACCACGGGGCATTGTGACCGGCTCGCCCGCTACAGCGTGGCGCTGGGGCGGAGGCTGGGCGTGGCGGAGGAATACCTGAAGGCGCTGCACCGGGGCGGGATCCTGCACGATGTGGGGAAGATCGGCGTCCCGGACTCCATCCTTTTGAAACCGGGACATCTCACCCCGGACGAGCGCACGATCATGCAGGCGCACCCGGTCATCGGCGAGCGGATCTGCGCCCCGCTCAAGTCTCTGCGGCTGGTCCTCCCCATCATCCGTCATCACCACGAGCGGTGGGACGGCAGCGGGTACCCCGACAAGCTGGCCGGCGAGGCGATCCCGCTCACCGCGCGTATCCTGCAGGTGGTGGACCTGTTCGACGCCTTCACCACGCAGCGCCCCTACAAGCCCGCCTTTACGCTGGAACAGTCCATCGCCTTGATGCGGGAGGAGACCCTCAAGGGGTGGTGGGACGCGCGCCTCGTGGAGCTGTTTGTCCAGCTCATCCAAGAAGAGCGCTTGGGGCGATAGCCGGGCTCCCGCCGCGTGCTCGGGAGCGGGACGGCGGTCCCGTCGGCGCCGCCGCGCGCGGCGCCCCGAGCACTACTGCGGGAGCGTGGGCCGCGGCATGGGCGGGAACTGGCTGGTCCTCACCAGTCGGTCGCCGACAAACCAGTAGGTCACCCCGTCGGCGTAGTACCACCACACCTCGGGTTCGGCGCCGGAGCCCGGGGACACGTCGCGCTTGTCCGGCAGTCCGTGCTGACGCAGAATCCGGCTGCGATCGGACTGCGGGCCGAAGTGGGCCATCTGTCGGGCCACCTCGGCCCAGGACGGGTCGAACTGCAGCACGTGAGTGACCGCCACCGTCGGCTCGCGCTTCAGACGCTCGGTGATATCCAACGGCTCGGGACGCCGGTACTTGATCCGGTCAAAACCGGTCACATCGTAGAAGAACAGGTAGAAATTGTTCCCCAGGTCCGCGGGCGCGAACTCCATGCGAAACCGGCCCTGGGCGTCCGTGGCGGTCCGGACCTCGCGTCGCCCGCGCTCGTCGTATTCCAGGCGCAGTTTGGAGAGCTTGAGCGAGCGGGCAACCACCAGAACCGGATTCCCCGCCACCGGCGCGCCGGACTCGTCCGTGACCTGCCCGGTCACCACCCGCGTCTCCCGCACCGTGACCGTCGCGCACGCCGCCGCGGCGCCGACCAGAACCGCCATCGCCAGGATCGTCTTCGTCATCGCCATGCGCTCCGCTCCCCTGTCATCGCGATTGGCTCGATCATACCCAAGGCGGGGGCGGACCTCAAGCCCAACCGTGCGGCCCGAAACCGCGGTCACCGATGCGCGCGCGAAGACGCGACGCCGCGCGCCCGTGGGTGCCCGCCGGTGCGTCCACGCCGCCCCGCCGTCGCCGCCGCGACGGGCACGGGCCTCTTTTCGATTGACAATGCGCCGCGCAAGGCGGTAGAAATGCGCACCGGGGGAAGTGGCGGAACTGGCAGACGCGCACGTTTGAGGGGCGTGTGAGGCAACTCATGAGGGTTCGAGTCCCTCCTTCCCCACCACGCCGACGACACGACCGGCGGCCCGAACAGGCCGCCGGTTCTTGGTCCCGCGGCCGATCCCGGACCGCGAAAGACAGATCGCAAACTGCGTTTTTCCTCCAGTGGTAAGATGACGTCGGTAAGGCGGTACGGGGACGTTGAAGGCGGGTAAGGGGACGTTGTCACATTTATTGTAGAATTACCCCTAACACCTTCCACCACACCTCCCGCTCCTGCCGACCCCGCTGGGCAGCGCGACACACCGTGAACGGTTGGATCCGGAGCGCGCGGCCGAGTTCCCGACCGCTGGCACCCAGCACCTCGACCCACAGATAAGCCAGCCCATCCCGGGCGCGTGTGATCGCGCGGCTCTGGCCGCCGCCGGTCAAGGCCTCGGGGAGAAGATGGCTGGCTTTGGCAACGCGTGCGATCAATGTGCGAAGGTCCGGAACACGCCGACGAAGTGCTCGCCGTTGCGCCTCTTGTTGCTCGACCTGCTGGTACAGCGTCTCCACGAATGCCCCGCTTCCAAGCACACGCTCATCAGTTGTAAACGCCTCTCGTCCCCGTCGGAGCACGGCCACTGCCTCCCATCCTCCGACACTCCGGCGCAGCCCGCCGCCCTGCAGGTCTGGCCGGCGGCCCTGGGCTTGGCCGGCCGCCACAAAGGCCCGATAGGCGCGCCTCGCTACCGACCGACGCGTCCCAAAGTGCCGCAGGATCTCGTCGGCCGCATACCAAGGGCGTTGCACGTGCCCTAGAAGAGCGCTATGTCCGGTCCAGGGGAAGCGCTCGAGCGCGCGCAGATTATCCAGGATGCCCGCGCGGAGGGGGTTCAGGTGCAGATAGCGGACGAGCTCCAAGAAATACGTCTCCTCGTCGACCACAACGGATTTGTAACGATTCTGAAATAGGTGACCGGTCCGGTGGTGTCGACGATTGAACCTTCCCGCGTATCCGGTCAAAAGCGATCGCATACATCGACCCAAGGGGTATGCTCCCGTCCGGATCAGCAGATGCGCATGATTCGGCATCAGGGCCCACGCGTAGACTTTCAGGTGACCCGCCTCCGTGAGGCGGGCAATCCGCTTGAGGAAATCGTCCCGATCCCCATCGTCACGGAAAATGACTTGGCAGTCCAAGCCCCGCACCATAACGTGGTGGAGGGTTCCGGGTGCATCCAGTCTAGGTCCGCGCGGCATGGGGAGAGGGTATCATAAAAGCAATTAAAGTGACAACGTCCCGTTTCACACGTGGTGGAGGGTTCCGGGTGCATCCAGTCTAGGTCCGCGCGGCATGGGGAGAGGGTATCATAAAAGCAATTAACATGACAACGTCCCCTTTCAGAAAACCTTTGGGGTGTAGGCCTATTACGGCTCTTATAGGGCCCGGACGGCGCGGGCCAGACGGGTGAGCCCGTCTTCCAGCATCCGTCGGGGGCAGCCAAAATTCAACCGGACAAAGCCTTCTCCGCCGGGACCGAACGTGTGGCCCTGGTTGAGGACCAACCGCGCCCGGGACAAGAGCAGGCGTTCCAGATCCCCCGGTTCCAGGCCGAGCGCCCGGCAATCCAGCCATGCCAGAAACGTCGCATCGGGCTGGATGACGCGAAGCGACGGGATCTCCGTCTCCACGAACCGGCACAAAAAATCCCGATTCCCTTCCAGGTAGACCAGCAGCTCCTCCAACCAGTTCTCGCCGGACTCGTAGGCTGCGGTGACGGCCTCGATACCGAAGGCGTTCATCTCGGGGATGCCGCAGGCCCGCAAGGTGTGCGCGAAGTCGCGCCGGAGGCGCGCGTTGGGTATGACGGTGAGAGCCGGATGGAGCCCCGGCAGGTTGAAGGTCTTGCTGGCCGCCGTGCACACGACCGAGTGCTGGGCCAGATCGTCCGAGAGCGTCGCGAAGACCGTGTGGGCATGCCCGGAAAAAACGAGATCGAAGTGGATCTCGTCGGAGATGACGATGACGCCATGGCGCAGACACAACTCTCCGAGCGTCCGGAGCTCGTCGGGATCCCAGACCCGCCCCACGGGATTATGCGGGCTGCACAGGATCAACACCTTGGCGTTGGGCAGCTTTCGCTCCAGGTCCCCGAAATCCATCCGGTACCGACCCCCGTCCAGCTGCAGCCGGTTGACGAGGACGCGGCACCCGTTGTCCTCGATCCCCCGCTGGAACGGATAGTAGACGGGCGGTTGGATGACGACGCCGTCGCCGCGGCCGGTGAGGGTACGGATAAGCAAGTTCACGGCGCAGACCACGCCGGGCGTGGAGGTGACCCACTCTTCCCGCACTTCCCAGCCGTGCCGGCGCCGCATCCAACCCAGGATCGCGCGAAAGTAATCCGGTCCCGGGAAGGCGTAACCGAACAGACCGTGATGCGCCCGCCGCGTCAGCGCCTCGACCACCGCCTCGGGCACCCGGAACTCCGTGTCGGCGACCCACATCGGCAGATAGTCGTCGCCCTCGATGCCGAAGCGCCTCCGCAACCCGTCCCATTTGAGCGAGCCCGTCCCGCGCCGATCGTAAGCCGTATCGAAGTTTGTGCGCATCCCGTCCCGCGCCGCACCCACGTCGTACCTCCTCTCCTCTTCCCCGGCCACGACCACCCCGACCGAGCCGCCGACGCGCCGCTCCGCCGGCACACCCGGTTTCCCCGACCAGGGAAACCCGGCGGTGACGCAAAAAGCGCTTGATCGTCCTCCGCGCCCCGCGTACGCTGGCCCGGAAACGGCGAGTCGCCGATCCCCCGCAACGGCTGCAGCCACGAAGGGAGCGTCCGATGCAGGTCAAGTTGTTTGCGCAACCGCTGGCGGATCTCCGCGGCCTCGAAGCCGCGGTCAATCAGTGGTTGGCCGCCAACCCCAAACTTATCTCCATCCAGCGTGAAACCGCCGTCTACCACGACCATGCCACCGGTGCGGAGGGCCTCCTCCTCACGCTGTGGTACGAACCGAAGGGCAGTCTCTAGGTTTTGGCTTCCCCCCGGCAGCCGGCACCTCTCTACTGCCGCAGGCGCGGATCCAGGGCGTCGCGCAGCCCCTCGCCGAGGAGGTTGTACGCCAGCACCGTCGCCAGGATGGCCAGCCCGGGAAACGCCGAAAGCCACCAGGCGATCTCGATGTTGGCCTTCCCGTCGATCAGGATGTTGCCCCAGCTCGGCGTCGGGGGCTGCACGCCGAGGCCGAGAAAGGACAGGCCCGACTCGGTCAGGATCGCGCCGGCGACGCC
>JAKPQH010000089.1 GCA_029580855.1 bacterium
TGCCGGGGATCCCCCCCACCACGTTATCGGAAGGCACGCTATCCAAGCCGTCCGTGCTTGTCAACCCGAAATCTCGAGCGGTGTGCTGGCGGCACTCCGGGTCTTCCCGCTACTGATGCAAAACGACCCCTCGCCACGCTCACAGGCGCCGCGAGGTTCAGTTGCCGGGATCTGGCAGGAACCCTGCCGGAAAAAGCGCCGGCTGCGTCGGACGGCGAGCCCGATCACCCCAGCGCGCGAGCGAGTCGGACGACGCTCGCGCCTTTTGCCCGGGTTGGATTCGCCTGACGATTTTTCAGCAGGAGATCGACGACGGGCGGAAGGGGGGACCTCCAAAAGGGTGGCATGTGGAGGCGCGGGGCGGACTCGAACCGCCGAATCGAGGTTTTGCAGACCTCTCCCTTAGCCTCTTGGGTACCGCGCCGCACGGTGGATCATAGGCCAACTCGCCACAATCGTCAACTCGAAGTCGCGGCGTCCCGCTCCCCGCACGAATCCGTTGGCGCGCGATGTCTCTCGGGGTCGCCCGGCGGGATCGACACCGCGCTCGCCGTGGTGGTATCCGGCGTTTGACGCAGCGGCAACATTAGGGTAGCGTCAAGCCGTTCCCGTGGAGGCGGTATCACCCGCCGCCTCGGTTCAGCGCGCGGCGGCCCCGCGACCAGCATCGCGCGCCGCCCACCGGAGGCACTCGATGAAAATCACGCTGTACGGCGCCGCGGGGGATGTGACCGGCTCGGCGTACCACGTCCAGACGGATCGGGCCAACATCCTCGTAGATTGTGGTCTGTACCAGGGCACGAAGATGGCCGACGAGAAGAATCGGCTGCCGCGAACCCTGAACGCCAAGCGCCTGGACGCTGTGGTCCTGACCCACGGCCACCTGGACCACGTCGGCCGCCTTCCGATCCTGGCCAAGCAGGGATTCAGCGGATCGGTGATCACCACCGAAGCGACGGTGGAGCTGGCCGGGCTTGTCTTGCACGATTCCGCCAAGGTCCAGGCGCACGACCTCGCGCGTGAGAACCGAAAGCGCGAGCGGGCCGGGAAGGACCCCCTGGAACCCCTGTACGGCCCGTCGGATGTCGACGCGATCCTGGAGCGATTCCGGCCGGTGGCCTACGACCGTCCGACGGAGGTCGCGGCGGGCATGGAGGCCCGCTTCGTCGAGGCGGGCCACATGCTGGGCTCCGCCAGTATCGTGCTGTCCGCGGACGAGGGTGGTCGCCGCCGCGTGGTGGTGTTCTCCGGCGATATCGGCCCGTGGGGCGCTCCGCTCCTCCGGGATCCCACGCCACCGAGTGAAGCCGATCTGGTCTTCATCGAGTCCACCTATGGCAATCGGGACCATCGATCGCTGGACGACACGGTCCGCGAATTCGAGGATGTCATCCGGCAGGCCCTACCCCGGAGAGGCAAGATTCTCGTGCCGACGTTTGCCATCGGGCGCACTCAACAAATCCTGTACCATCTCGCGGTCGCATTCAGACGACGGAGTCTCCCGAAATTTCCGCTGTACCTCGATAGCCCCATGGCCGTGGAGGCCAGCAAGATCTATCTCCATCACCAGGAACTCATGGACGACGAATTGAACGCCCTCCAGCGGGTTCGCCCCCTGCGCGAGGACCTTGACACGCTTACCGCCACGGCCAGCCCTGAAGATTCGCGGGCGCTCAACGCCACTCCCGGTCCATGCCTCATCATGGCCGGCAGCGGGATGTGCAACGGCGGTCGCATCCTGCACCACCTGAAGTACAACCTCTGGCGGCCGGAAACTTCGGTCGTGATCGTAGGCTTTCAGGCGGCCGGGACGCTCGGGAGACTCCTGGTCGAGCGGGCCGAGACGGTACGGATCTTCGGCGAGACCATCGCCGTCCGCGCCGGCGTGCACACGCTGGGTGGGTTCAGCGCCCACGCCGGGCAGAGCGATCTGCTGCGCTGGTTCAGCGCCATGGCTGGATCAAAACCGCGAGTCGCCGTGTGTCACGGAGAGGACAACGCCCGCACGGCATTCGCCGACTTGCTCCGCCGACGCTACGGCGTCGAAGCCACGCTGCCGGCGCTCGGCGCCTCCGTGTCACTCTGAGGGCGCACCAGAAAAAACGGGGCCGCGGCGATCTTCGCCGCAGCCCCGGTATTCCCGGATGGAGCGGGAAACGGGATTCGAACCCGCGACCCCAACCTTGGCAAGGTTGTGCTCTACCAGCTGAGCTATTCCCGCGTCGGTGCTGGAAGATAGCAAGACAGACTACATACTGTCAACCGGAAACCGGGCGTCGGTCAAGGCCCGAGCGCCGAGGACCGAAGCCCGATCGTCGCGATTCCACGCAAACCCGACGCCGGGTTCCACGGCGGCGTCCGGCCACAAACCGCTCCGGTAATCCGCAACCCGCAATCACAGTTTCAGCGCCTCCATCACCGGCCCCATCCCCGCCGCCACGGTCATGGGTCGCGCGGATTGCTTGACCGCCGTATCGGGGTCCTTCAGCCCGTGGCCGGTGAGGATCAGCACGATCCGATCGCTCGGCTTGAAGCCGTGGCTCTTGACCCACTTGACAAGCCCCGCCGCCGAGGCCGCCGAGGCCGGCTCGCAGAACACACCCTCCAGTTGAGCCAGGAGGCCGTAGGCGCCGAGGATCTCCTCGTCCGAGACCGCGTCGATCGCGCCCCCGGATTCGCGCAGGGCGTCCCTCGCGCCCTGCCAGCTGGCGGGATTCCCGATCCGGATCGCCGAGGCGATGGTCTCGGGCTTTTCCACGACGCGCCCCAGGACGATGGGCGCCGCGCCTGCCGCCTGCCAGCCGATCATCCGGGGCAGCCGGGCGATCCTCCCGACCCGATGGTACTCGCGGTACCCTCGCCAGTACGCCGTGATGTTCCCGGCGTTCCCCACGGGCATGAACTGGTACGTCGGGGCCTCCCCGAGCTGCTCGCAGATCTCGAAGGCACCCGTCTTCTGCCCTTCGATCCGATCGGGATTGAGGGAGTTCACCAGCACCACGGGATGTTTTTCCGATATCTCCCGCACCAGTCGCAGCGCATCGTCGAAGTTCCCCTGGATCTGCAGAACCTGCGCGCCGTGGAACATGGCCTGGGCCAGCTTCCCGAGGGCGATCTTCCCCTCCGGGATCAGGACGAAGGCGCGGAGGCCGGCCCGCGCCGCGTAGGCGGCCGCGGACGCGGAGGTGTTGCCCGTGGAGGCGCAGATGACGGCCTTCGCCCCCCGCTCCAGCGCCTTGCTGATGGCGACCGTCATGCCGCGGTCCTTGAAGGAGCCGGTCGGGTTGAGTCCTTCGTACTTGAGAAACACCTCGCACGCGAGACCCAGCTGTCGTCGCAGCCGGTCCGCCCGGACGAGCGGTGTGTTGCCTTCGTTCAGCGTGACGACCGGGGTTGCGTCCGTGACGGGCAGGTATTCCCGATACCGGTCGATCAGACCTCGCCATGCGGGCCGGGTGGCGCCGCCTTGGCCATGGTGCGTCTCGGCACACGGCACCGGGGCACCCGGTCCGCCGGGTCGCTCGGCGCTCATCTCAATCCTCTACCCCTTCCACGCGAATACACGTGGTTTCCTGTGCCACCACGTCCAGGGTGTTGATCCGCTGCAGCGAACGCCGCATGTCTCCCTCCACCGCCGCGTGGGTCAGCATCACGATGGGCACGGCGGCCGCCTCGTCGCGCCCCTTCTGGATCATGGAGGCGATACTGATGCTGTTCTCGCCCAGGACCCCCGACACTTTGGAGAGCACGCCCGGTTTGTCCACCGCCATGATCCGTAGGTAATAGCGGCTGGCGATGCGTTCCATGGGTCGCAGGGTGATCTCGCCCCCCGCGGCGCTCGTCGGCAGCAACCCCGCCCGCGCCGGCCGATGGTAGACGATGTTGTGGGCGATCTCCACGATGTCGGCCACCACGGAGGATGCCGTGGGCAACTGGCCGGCGCCGCGGCCCGAGAACATCAACGACCCGCAGGAGTCGCCTCGGATATGCACCGCGTTGTACACGCCGCCCACCGAGGCCAGCAGGTGCGTCTCCGGGATCATGGTCGGGTGCACCCGCACCTCGAGCTCCCCGTGGTCCTCCTTTGCGATGGCCAGGAGCTTGATGCGATACCCCAGCTCGCGGGCGAACTCGATGTCGGTAGCCTCGACATTCTGGATTCCCTCGATGTAGATGTCGGAGAACCGGATGTAGCCGCCGTACGCCAGCGACGCCAGGATCTGCAGCTTGTGCGCCGCATCGATGCCGCCCACGTCCAGCGTGGGATCCGCCTCGGCATAGCCCTGGGCCTGTGCCTCGGCCAGGACCGACGCAAAGGCCTGGCCGGTCTCGGTCATCTTGGTCAGGATGTAGTTGGTGGTCCCGTTCACGATCCCCATGAAGGAGAGGATCCGGTTTGCCACCAGGCCGTCCTTGACGGAGCGGATGATGGGGATGGCGCCGCAGACGCTGGCCTCGAAGCCCAGGTCCACGCGCTTCTCCGCCGCCGCCCGATAGATCTCCAGCCCGTGCTCGCCCAGCAGAGCCTTGTTGGCCGTCACCAGGTGCTTGCCGTTCGCGATGGCCTCCAAACACAGGGTGCGCGCCACGGTGGTCCCGCCGATCAGCTCCACGACGATGTCGATCTGGGGATCCCGGACAACTTCCAAGGCGTCCGTCGTCAGCAGCCTCGCGTCCACCGGGATGCGCGGCGGCAGGCGCCGCACGGCGATCTTCTTGATGCGCAGCTTGGCGCCGACGCGGCGGTCCAGCAGCTCGACATGCTCCTGGAACACCTTCAGCATGCCCGACCCCACCGTTCCCAGGCCGAGCAGACCGACGTTGATCGTCTTCATCGGGCTACCTTTCTCCTCGTGGCTTTCTCGGAGTCATCCCAGCCAGCGCCACAGCCCCGTGCTCCACGCCTCGCGCACGGCGTCCACCGGAAGCGAGAACGAGAACCCCCTCCCGTGGAGCGCCAGCGCATCGCCGCCCACCTCTCCCAGCCGCCGACAGGGAACCCGGTACTCGCCGGCAATCCGCTCCACGCGGGCCGCGTCGTCCGGCCGGACGCTCAGAACGATCCGCGAGGCCGACTCCGCGAACAGTTGGGCGTCGGGCCGGTGGTCGCTGTCGGTCGCCAGGCGCGCCCCGAGCGGCAACCCCGGACCCGTCACGCAGCACTCCGCCAGCGCCACGGCCAGCCCGCCGTCGGCGCAATCGTGCGCCGAGCGGACGAGCCCGGCCCGGATGGCGGCCAGACACGCCGCCTGCACCGCGCGCTCGCGGGTGAGATCGAGCCGCGGCGGGCGGCCCGTCTCCAGGCCGTGGACGACCTTGAGGTACTCGCTCCCGCCCAGTTCGTCGCGAGTCTCGCCCAGCAGAAGGACGATGTCCCCCGCCGCCTTAAACCACTGCGTGGTGGCCTGCCGGATGTCGTCCAGAAGGCCCACCATGCCGATGATGGGCGTCGGGAGGATGGCCGTCCCCAGCGTCTCGTTGTACAGGCTCACATTCCCGCCGGTGACCGGCGTCCCGAAGGCGCGGCAGGCGTCGCCCATCCCCCGCACCGCCTCGCCGAACTGCCACATGATCTCCGGACGCTCCGGGTTGCCGAAGTTCAGGCAGTTCGTGATCGCCAGCGGCTGCGCGCCGGCGCACACGACATTCCGGGCCGCCTCGGCCACGGCCAGCTTTCCCCCCTCGTAGGGATCCAAGTACGTGTACCGTCCATTCCCGTCCGCCGCGAGCGCCAACCCCTTCCCCGTGCCCTGGACCCGCAAGACCACGGCGTCCGAGCCGGGCTCCACCACCGTGTTGCAGAAAAGCAGGTGATCGTACTGCTGCCAGACCGGGAGCTTGGAGGCGATGTTGGGCGAGGCCAGCAGCGCCAGCAGCGCCCGGTCCAGCTGTTCGGGCACGGGCACGGCGGCAAGGTCGGCCCACTCCGTCTCGGCGAGATACGCCGGCCGCTCCATCCGCCGGTGATACACCGGCCCCTCCTCCGCCAGGGCTCGCGCCGGGATTTCCGCCACGACCCGGTCTCCCTCTTTTACCCGCATCAGACCGTCCCCGGTCACCCGGCCGACGATCACGGCGTCGAGGTCCCACTTCGCGAAAACCTGCATGACCTCCGGCTCGCGGCCGCGCTTCGCCACGAGCAGCATGCGCTCCTGCGACTCCGACAGCATCACCTCGTAGGGGATCATCCCGGTCTCGCGCAGCGGAACCTTCGCCAGGTCGATCTCGATGCCGGTGCCGCCGCGGCTGGCCATCTCGCAGGTCGAGCAGGTGAGCCCGGCCGCCCCCATGTCCTGGATGGCGACGATGGCGTCGCCCGCCATGAGCTCCAGACAAGCCTCGATCAGCAGCTTCTCCCGGAAGGGATCACCCACCTGGACCGTGGGGCGCCGCTCCTCGGAACCCTCATCGAACGCCTCGGAGGCCATGGTGGCCCCGTGGATCCCATCGCGGCCGGTCTTGGCCCCCACATAGATGACGGGGTTCCCTTCCCCGCTGGCCCGGGCCAGGAAGATCCGGTCCTTGGGCGCGATGCCCAGACAGAAGACGTTCACCAGGGGGTTCCCGGCGTAGCTCTCGTGGGTGAACAGCTCGCCGCCGACCGTCGGGACGCCCACGGCGTTCCCATACGCTGAAATGCCTCCGACCACCCCGCGGGCCAGGAAGCGGCTCTTCGCGTCGGTGAGCGGGCCGAAGCGCAAAGGGTCGAGGAGCGCGATGGGGCGCGCGCCCATCGTGAAGATATCCCGGATGATGCCCCCCACGCCCGTGGCCGCGCCCTGGTGCGGCTCGATAAAAGAGGGGTGATTGTGGCTCTCCATCTTGAACACGATGGCGAGGCCGTCGCCGATGTCCACCACCCCGGCGTTCTCGCCGGGCCCCTGCAGAATACACGGCGCGCGCGTCGGCAGGGTCTTCAGGTGCGCCCGCGAGCTTTTATAGCTGCAGTGCTCGGACCACATCACGGAGAAGATGCCGAGCTCGGTGAAGTTGGGCTCGCGGCCGAGGATCGCCAGGATCCGCTGGTACTCGTCGGGCGTGATCCCGTGCTGGGCGACAAGGTCGGGGGTGATCTTTGCCGGTTCGCGCATGGAGAGTCCTCGGAAAGAACGTTCGGCGGTTCATGGGTTCGGCGGTTCCTTCGGACTCTGAACCGTCGAACTGCCGAACGGTTTCGGATTCTACGGCCGCGTGGCTGCGGCGAGCAGGGACTCGAGCAACAGCCGACCATCCTCCGAGCCCAGCAGGCGCTCGGCGGCCCGCTCCGGGTGCGGCATGAGACCCACGACGTTGCGCCCCTCGTTGCAGACACCGGCGATGTTGTCCAGAGCCCCATTCGGATTCGCCTCAGCCGTGATCCGGCCGTCCGGCGTCGCGTAGCGGAAGACGATCCGGTCGTTCGCGCGCAGCGCGGCGAGGGTCTCGGGCGCGGCGAAGTATCGGCCCTCGCCGTGCGAGATGGGTATCTTCAGGATCTGTCCCGGCGCGAGCGTCCGCGTCAAGGGTGTCGCCGTGCTCTCCGTGCGGACGTATACCCACCGGCAGCGGTACTGGAGGGAGGTGTTCCGCAGCAGCGCCCCGGGCAGGAGTCCGGCCTCGCACAGGATCTGGAAGCCGTTGCAGCTTCCGATCACCGGGCCGCCGCTCTTCGCGAAGCGGACCACCGCCTCCATGATTGGCGAGAACCGCGCAATCGCCCCGCCGCGGAGATAATCCCCATGCGCAAAGCCCCCCGGCAGGACAAGACAGTCATACCCCGCCACCGACGTGTCCTTGTGCCACACATAGCCCCATTCGCAGCCAAGGACGTCCTGCAGGACATGGGCGAAGTCCTGGTGGCTCCATGTCCCGGGGAATATCAGCACCCCGACCTTCATCCACGCACCTCGTCGATCTGGAAGACGTAGTCCTCGATCACCGGATTGGCCAGGAGCTTCCGGCACATTTCGTCCACCTTGGTCTTCGCCGCGGCCGCGTCGGCCTCGTTCAAACGAAGCACCAAGAATTTCCCGACGCGGCAATCCTGTACCGTCGTGAATCCGAGACTGGCCAGCCCACTTCTCACGGTCTCGCCCTGCGGATCGAGCACGCTCTTCTTCAGTGTGACGTAAATCCTCGCTTCAAGCATCGATGACCTCGTTATGAACCTGGACCAAGCCGGCTCTTCAGGAGCGTTCGGCTGCTCGACGGTTCCGGAACCGCCGAACCGCCGTACCGCCGAACCATCGAACGTCGTCAGCCTCTTCACGAGCAGATCCGCTGAAAGACCTCCTGATAGGTGGCGGCCTCGCGGGCCGGACTTCGGCGCGTCCGGTCCTTGCCCAGACGTTCTCGCGTGGAGCGATCCCAGAAGCGGCAGCCGTCCGGCGTCAGCTCGTCTCCCACCATCAACCGGCCGTCGTGTCGCCCGAACTCCAGCTTGAAGTCCACCAGCAGGATCTCCCGCTCGGCGAAGAAAGGCAACAGGATTCCGTTCGCCCGGAAGGCCACCTCGCGGATCGCCTTCAGCTCCTCGCCGGAGGCGAGGCCGAGGGCGTTGACGTGAAAGTCGTTGACGAACGGATCGCCGAGGGCGTCGCTCTTGTAATAGTGTTCCAGCACCGGGGCCGCCAGCGGGGTCCCGACCTCCATTCCCAGCCGCTTCGCCAGACTGCCCGCCACGAGGTTCCGCACGACGACCTCCAGGCGGATCATCTCGAGCCGGCGGACCAGCATCTCGCGGTCGCTCAACACCTCCAAGAAATGCGTGGGGATCCCGTTCCGGTGAAGCAGCCCGAAAAGCGCCGCGGAGATCCCGTTCTTCATGGCGCCGCGCCGCGCGAGCTTCACCGGAGCCCGCGCTCCCGCAAATGTGGGCGCATCCTTGAACCGCTGGATCAGACGGTCCGGATGCTCCGTCTCAAAGAGGATCTTCCACTTCCCCTCGAAGAGCTTTCGGCCCCGCCGCACCGCCGCCATGCCCGCCCCTTACAATGTTCTGAAGAGTGCTTTTTCGGAAAGGCTGCTCAAAAAGCGCCAGCTGCAAGGCGGCACGCCGGAGGCCGAGCGAGGCGTACCGGGCGGTACGTCGCAGCGAGCGCCGATGCGGGCCAACGCCGCAGGTGAGGCTTTTCAGCAGCCGACCAAATCAGTCGAGGCCGACGCGCCGGAATATGGCGTCCACGTGGCGCAGATGATACCCCAGATCGAAGCAGCTTTCAATTTCCGCGGCCGGGAGGACGGCGCGGACATCCGGGTCCGCCAGCAACAGCCCGCGGAATTCCGCGCCGGTCTCCCACGCCCGCATGGCGTTCCGCTGCACCATGGCGTAGGCCGCCTCACGCGTGACACCGGCTTTCGAAAGCGCCAGCAACACCTGTTGGGAATAGATGACGCCGTGCGTGGCGTTCAGATTCCGCTGCATCTGCTCCGGATCAACCCGCATCCCCTGCACGATGTCGCAGAATTTCACCAGCAGGTAGTCGAGCAGAATCGTGCCGTCGGGCAGGATCACCCGCTCGACCGACGAATGGCTGATGTCGCGCTCGTGCCAGAGGGCGACGTTCTCCATCCCCGCCTGCACGTTGGACCGGAGCAGGCGGGCCAGACCCGAGATCTGCTCGCAGGAGACCGGATTCCGTTTGTGGGGCATGGCCGAGGAGCCCTTCTGCCCTTCGGCAAACGGCTCCTCCGCTTCGCGGACCTCGGTGCGCTGCAGATGACGGATCTCGGTGGCGAACTTGTCCAGCGAGGACCCCACGATCCCCAGCGCCGCCAGATACTCCGCGTGCCGGTCCCGCTGGATGATCTGCGTCGAGATGGGCTCTGGCTTGAGCCCCAGTTTCGCGCAAACGTACTCCTCCACCTGCGGCGGGACATTGGCGAAGGTCCCCACCGCCCCCGAGAGCTTCCCGAAGCTCGCCACCTCGCGGGCGCGCGTCAGGCGCTCGGTTGCCCGTCGCATCTCCATGAGCCACATGGCCAGCTTGAGACCGAACGTGGTGGGCTCCGCGTGAATGCCGTGGGTGCGGCCCATCATCGGCGTGCGCTTGTGCTTCACCGCCAGCGCCGCCAAAGCCGTCTCCAGCGCCGCCACATCCTCCAGCAGAAGATCCGCCGCCTGTCGCATCTGGCAGGCCAGGCAGGTGTCCAGGACGTCCGACGACG
This sequence comes from bacterium, assembly GCA_029580855.1. Classification (GTDB taxonomy): domain Bacteria; phylum Methylomirabilota; class Methylomirabilia; order Methylomirabilales; family 2-02-FULL-66-22; genus 2-02-FULL-66-22. The sequence continues at coordinate 10,147 of JAKPQH010000089.1, forward strand.
TGAGCCCGAGATGGATGTACCGGGACGCGGGGCCGATCTTCTCCGCCACCGCCTCGGTAAACGCCACCACGTCGTGCCTCGTCCGCCGCTCGATCTCGTCGATCCTCGGGACGAGCGCCGCCATGTCGAACGTCGCCTTGGCCCTGATCTCCTCCACGGCCTCCCTGGGTACCACGCCGAGCTCGGCCCAGGCCTCGCAGGCCAGAATCTCGATCTTCAACCAGATCGCAAAGCGATTGGCGGGCTCCCAGATGGCGGCCATCTTCGGCCGCGAATACCGCGGGATCATGCGCCCTCCTTCGGAGACGGTTCGGGTGACTGGTTCGAGGTTCCCGGTACGGCGGTTCGAGGCCGGGACACCGCCGGTTCTCGGTTCTGTGATACTGCGGTGTTGGCGCTCACAACCGAGGACCGACCACCGCACGACCGCGAACCGCCGGGAGGCTATCACAGACCGGTGCCGGAAACAACCGCGAGCCGAGCGTGTCGTCATGCGGTTTCCTTCGCGTTTCCTGTGCGCCTGCGTGCATGTCGGAGGGTTGGCCGCGCACTCGCCTACCGCAACGCAACAGGGGCCGGGACGACCGGGTCGGCGGCTTCTTGATCCCAACGCGCCATCTGGTATAAGTGACTCCACACCGAGGCAGACGGACAACCGACCGGTCCGCCCGCTGTGAACTGCCGCGACCTGTCCGCAGACCATGGAAGAGGATTCAGCCCGGCCCCGCGGTGATGACGGAACAGCCCGTCCTCTTCTGGGGGGTAATCGTTTCGATGTGGATCGGCAACCTCTTCCTGCTGGTCCTGAATCTCCCCCTGATCGGAATCTGGGTGCGTCTCTGCACGGTCCCCTATCACCTGCTCTACCCGGCCATCCTGATTTTCTGCGCAATCGGGGTCTACAGCTTGAGCAATAGCGAGTTCGACCTCTTCCTGATGGCCCTCTTCGGTTTGTGCGGCTACCTTTTCGCCCGGCTCGAGTGCGAGCCCGCGCCGATGCTCCTCAGCCTCGTCTTGGGCCCCATGATGGAGGAGTATCTGCGCCGCGCCATGCTTCTCTCCCGCGGCGACCCGACGATCTTTCTTCGCCGCCCCATCAGCCTCGGGATCCTTCTTTTCGCCATCCTCGCCTTTGTGGCCGCAGTGGTTCCCGCCATCCGGACCACGCTCGAAGAGGCATTCCAGGAGTAGCGGCACAGCGGGCAACACGCCGGGTACTGGACCGGATGCTGGAACCGCCGGAGGGCCGGCACAAGGCGGGGCCGTTATTGACCGGTTCATTTGGCGTGACGCGACAAGGGTGACCCCTTGCCTGGAATGCCACTTCAAAGGCTCCCGAAGTCCCTGGGAGGGATCCGGGCTCACTGCCGCCGCCACCAGGCAAAGGAATGCGGGAGCCACAGCCCATCCTCCACGCGGGTCGCGCCCTGCTCATGGAGCGGGAACTCGAAGGGCTTCTCGAAGTTCATGGCGAGGACGAAGATGTCGAGGCCGCCATACTCCGCGCAGACCGCGACGGTTGTGCCCTCCTTACCGCAGACCCGCCAGTCGGGCTCGGCGTAGGAAAGAAAGGTAACCCACGCCCCCACCTGCATCATCGTCAGCCCCAGCTCGTTCCTCATGACCGTGGGGAAGACCGCAGCCAGCATGGTCCGGAAAAACGACTTGATGTCGGGCCTGAAGACGGCGCTCACCATGATCGCCTTCAGCGTGTCCATCTCCTTGAACACCGCGACGCGCTTGAAGGTCGGCTCGGCCGGCGGTTTCCCGGACTCCAGCCCCTCGATGCTCCGGTTCATCTGCAAGAGGATGAGACCGCCGTTCTGCTTCAGGAACGTGGCGGCCTCCCGGGCGATTGCCTCCATGTCGATGGACAAGCCCTTGCCGCGGATCGGGTGCCGCTCGTTGTCGGCCAACTCCCGGCGGAACTGGCGGATCTGGGCGGCGGCGCGATCCTCCGCAACGGTTTCTGTGCCCTCTTTCTGGCATTGCGCCGACCCGAAGGCGACGAGCAGAAGGCAGATCGTGGGCAGGACGGGCAAGGGCTTGGAAGCTCGGTTTCGCATGAATTCAGCCTCCACGAGTGAAGCAAGCACCATGGGCTCGGGACGCTTCCGCGGAGAGTGCGGCACACCGGAAAAATGGGCCAATACCTGCTCTTATCACTTCACTTGCTTGCGATGGATCGCATCCAGCGTGGCGCGGAGGTCCTGCCTCAGCACATGTTCAATCATGAGTCCCTTGTTTCCGGAGAGAGAAAACACCAACTCGTCCTTCGGCGTCAGCCAGACGGCCGGAGAGACAAGGGCGGGGGACGCGGCCTTGTCGGCGACGGCATCCGGGTTCTGCTTGTAGTCGCGCTTTATCTGTGAAACGAGCTCAAGGCACTTATCGGCTTTCTCGCGCAACATCGTGTTGGCTCCGGTCGCCCATTCGTCGTATCCCTTGTCGTCAGTGATATCCATGAACACCTGAAAGCTGATGGTGTCCATCGACTCAATCAGCTTCTGTAGGCCTACGCCCACGGCCGTTGCATAGGAGCGCGAATCTCGTGGCGCTTCCGATCCCCGGGATGTACTTTTCCTGAACTCCGTCAGATTGGTGCAGATATCGTCAACTGTTGACACCAGATCCTGAGCATACTGGTTGCGAGGCCGAGGCGAGCAGCCTGTCGTCATTACCGCCAGCGGATTTGAAACAAGGAAGACACCTGCCCAGAAGGTTATTTTACGAATACACGGATTCCACTCCGCCGGCGCTGGCCTGCGGTTCCTCCTGATCCTCCTCTTATTCATTGGCGGGCGCCGGCACGCCGGAACAGCCGGATGATCGCGCAGTAACCTCCCTGCGCACCATGAGAGCCGAACCGACAACCGTGACACCGATCGGTCTTTTGCGGCGGAGTATCTGCTTTATCGGCGAACGGTGTCAAGGAGCGGAACCGACGGCGAGAACGGGTGAGGGCCGGCCCCGCCGCGACCTTCGCGGGAACCGGGGAATTGACCACGCGGCGACGCCCCGTCGGAGGGGGTCTCGCGACGGCTGCGTCGAAGGCAAGCAGGAGATTGAAACGGGACGCAGAGCCGAACGCCAGAGCATCGTCCCGATGGGGAGGGTTGCTCGATATGGCATTCACACCGATCGAGCCGGCGGCAGAATCGGAAGGCGGCCATTTGCCGGAGCAGCCCCGGCTTGTCTATTCGCCAAGCGCCCGTCGAGAGTGTGGCAGGAGGCACCCCGCTGGCCGATCCCAGCACGCCTGGTGACCAGATGCGGGTAAATCCACCGCACGTGAAGGCCGGCTGTCGAATCTCACAGGATCAAAGAAAAGACAAAAACCGCCAAAGGAGATGAAGCAGTACATCGTCATTCCTTGCCGCGTCTTGAAGCCGGTCCCTACCGGGGGCGCACCGCACTCCTCTTGAAATCGGTCCGGTTGACATACACGTCGTGGTTGGGATCGTAGTTGCCGTTGTTCGAGACGATGACCTCGCCGCTGGCATTCTGCCAGTGATATTTCCAGCCGTCGGGCCTGATTTCAGTTTCCCCAGTGTACGGGTTCGTGTAGTCTTCCTGGCCCGTTAACGTGAGATACCCGTCGTGGCGGATCTCGGCGTTGATCCTCTGCCGATGGGCTACGATTTCGCTATCGAGCTGCTGCACGGTTTTCTGGGTACGCAACACCGTCTGGTTCCGTTGATCCGTTGCCTGGATAACGGCGTGCAGCCATTGAGGGTTGATCTTGACCGAGTAGTAGATCATCGAGCCCACCTGCGCCCAGCCTTTGAATTCATCAATGGGGGCACGCGCGAACACGGTTTGTCTATTCTGCCAGAGTCCGGCGCCGGCCTGCCCCATGTTCTCGATAACCGTGAACATCTGCTCCTGCAGTCTGACCCCGTTCTCGAGATACGAGACGGTGACCATTGCCGCATCGTATTGAAACCCCGGCAGCGGAGCCGCCTGGGCGAATTGCTGGGCAACCCCCGGCATCGGCTTGACCGCTACAACTTCGAGGCTCTGCGCTCTTGGCCGAACCTGGGGGAAGACAATTTGCAGGAGAAAATCCTTGGCCTGCGGGCACGGTGCGACCACCATTCCGTTGTAACGCGATCCCGGCGGAAAAAGCCCCATCTGCCCGGCCGGGCTGAACCGCATATCGATGTAGTAGTAATCGGGCAGCCATTGCAGCATAACAGTGCCGGGATCATCCTTCCTCACGCTGAAACTCACCTTGGGACCCGTCGAATTGGCCGCGCCTCCTGCTGTATTGGGATCGACATAAAAGACGCCCCCTTCCGTTCTCCAGCCCTTCGGGATCAACAGGGAGAACGCTCGTTCCTTCGGCTCGGTATACTGAACGAACACCAAGGGATCGGGGACGGGTAATGGAGCCCCCACCTTGGTCGTGGTTGCACCTCTTTTTTCTGCGGCTATCGCGTCGCCGGGGAAAATCAAAAGGTCGACCAGCAGGAGAGAGCCAACGATCCAGCATGAACACCGCGATTCCATCTTCATGACATTCCTCGCTCTGGATGGGAAACGACGGGGCAGTCACGGCGCCATGCAACCTCATGTATCGAGCGAGGCGGCCGGAGGGCTTCGGGTCGCGGCGGGCCATACAACCGGACGACGAAGGGCCTTCTCAATCACCGCTGGAGCTCGAGAAACACGATGGTCCGCACAGAGCCTGGGCATCGGGGCGCACGAGTGAATCGACTTCATGGACCTTCCTGATGCTGCGCGCCCTGGCGCGTTCCTGCCGGCTTGCCTCGCGACGAACCGCCTGCGCCGGTTCCGCCCGGTCCCGAATCTCGACGCAGGACCCGGATCTTCCGGTCTGCCCCGGGGGCACCCTGCACCGGCGCTAGGCCCCCGCCTTCAGGAACGGGCCATGGCCCGGCGCCACGTACTCCACGGGCAGGACGGCCAAGGTGGTCTGCAGGGCAGCCCGGGCGTCGGGGGCCGGCACCTGGGCCGGGCTGATCCCCTCGACCTCGTCCCTCCACACCAGGCCCTGGATGGCCGGCCGGGGGAGGCCGCGCCGGATGAAGAGGTCCGCGCTGAAGAGGATCCGGCGGCGGCGCTCGAACGCGACGAGCCCCTCCCAGAGATGCATCTCCGCGGGATAGGCCAAGAACTCCAGGGTCCAGTCGCCCGCCTCCAGAAGCTCCCCCGGCTTCCGCACCAGGGCGGTCCGGCTGATGCCGAACCCGGCGAGCTGACGGGCCGTGACCTCCGAGCAGACCGGGCTAGCCTCCGGGAACCGGTCCAGCCAGCGGCGAAGGCCGCCGCACTCGTCGCTTTCGAAGTGGGAGATGACGATGAACGCGAGCAGCCGGCTTCCCAGCAGGGACCGCACCCGGGGCTCGAGCTCGCCGGCGGTGTCCATGTCTCCCGTGTGTACCAGGATCGGCAGCGATCCGGCCAGCAGGTACTGATTGAAGGTGAGGTCGATGGGCGCGCGGTAGCTCTGGAACTGGGTCAGGTCTTCGAGCACCGGGATCGCTTCCATGGCAGGCCCTCAGAGTGTCTGGGTGATGGATTCGATGCGGATCTCCACGACGGCCCGGGCCCATGGGAACCGGGTCTTCAGCGAGTCGAAATCGGGTCCGGCGGTGAGGAACGCCGCCCGCCCCCGGATCAGGAACCCGGTGCCCGGCCCGCGGTGCCCCGGCACGTCCCGGCTGCCCACGGTAAGCAGCACCCGGTTGTCCCGGGAGACGTTCTGCTCCGTGATCCTCATCCCGCCCGCGGGAAAGAGAAGTCTCTCATCGTTCGTGAGCGTCAGATAACTGTTCCAGGTGTTGACCAGGTGGGCCTCCGCGGCGCTCTGCGTGGCGATCGCCGCGACCCCCTCGTGGGCAAGGACCTCCTTCAGCTTGTCCGGGATCATCTCGTCAGCCCTCCACGGTTTCGTGTGGACGCTCCGCCCCGGGTGTGGCTAGCGCGGAGTGCCAACGTGCCCGTCCGACGGATGCGTCGCCATGCCCAGGCCGCGGCGCGGCGCGGGCCTTCCCCGCGGGCCGGCCCCACAAGTCCGCCCTTCCCGCGCCGACCAGCCGCGTTCCGCTGGCGAAGTATCCGCGGCTACGACGGACGGTGTCAAGACGAAAGCGACACGAGCGGACCAGGGACGGGACGCGCGGCACCGGCCGCACGGCGACGGCGGCTGCAACTGGGGGCGCGTGGACGAGGGTGGGTCACGGCCTGGGGAAGGCGCGGGTTGTTCCGATGCTTGGCGGTTGCGCGAGGCAGCCGATGCGCCGCATCGCCCCGCCGCGGCGGGGCAGAGCCGGGGATTGACCGCAAACCGCTGTTCGTCGCGGCACACCCAGGCGCGCGTGGGCGGGGGTCTTGCGCTCCCATTTGGTGTGGGGTAAGCTCTCGCCGTTGTCCATGGAAGCCTCCCGGAACCGTGTGAGTTCTGAGCGGTTCACGGTCCTTGAGGCGCCGGGACCGTGTTCGGGGCCAGGCGAGAAATTGGGGAAGGCATGAGAGGAGGCACAGGAATGGTGACCGCGCGTCGACGGATGTGGCTCTTCCTCGGGGTGTGCTGCGCCCTGCTGCTGTCCGGTACGGCCCAGGCGATGGACTGGCAGGCGCACAAGGGAAGTTCCATCCGGGTCATGTTCAGCAAGGGGGCCCTGGGCTCCACGATCGAATCGTTCCTGCCGGACTTTGAGAAGCAGACCGGCATCAAGGTGCAGTTCGAGACTTTCCCCGAGGATCAATTCCGTCAGAAAGTACTGCTGGAGCTCGGGGCGGGAACTGGGGCCCTGGATGCGTACTGGACTTTTGCCGCCAATGAAGGGCTGAAGTTCTGGCGATCGGGCTGGTACGAACCCATGGACGAGTATCTCAAGAGCGCGAAACTCACCGACCCTGGGTATGACCTGGCCGATTTCAGCCAGAAGGCTCTGGAGGGAAACAGGTACGACGGAAAGCTCGTGGGGCTGCCGCTCCACCAGAACACGACCATGCTGTACTACCGGAAGGATGTCTTCGCCAAGCACAATATCAAGGTGCCTCAGACGCTGCAGGAGTTGGAGGAGACGGCGAGAAAGCTTCATAACGTAGATGAGGGCGGACAGAAATTGGTGGGTACCGTCATGCGGGGAAAGGGGGCGGCGGCCACGTCGCAGTGGGCCCCATACTTTTTGAGTCTGGGCGGAACCTGGCTGGACAAAAGCGGCAAACCCGCGATCAACTCGCCGGAAGCTGTCCAGTCCTTCGATCTCTACGGACGACTCCTCCGTACCGCAGGCCCTCCCGGGGCCGTGAACTACCACTGGTACGAGACGGTCTCTCTCTTCAGTCAGGGGAAGGCCGCCATGTTCACCGAGGCCAACATCCGGATGCCTCTCCTGGAGGACGCGAGCAAGTCCCAGGTGGCGGGCAAGGTGGGCTACGCGATGTTTCCCGCGGGTCCGGCGGGTCGGAAGCCGACGATGGAGGTCGGCTCCGTGGCGATCTCGTCCAAGTCCAAGAAGAAGGAAGCGGCCTACCTGTTCGCCCAGTGGATCACGAGCAAGGAGGCGGCGCTGCGGCTGCAGATAAAGGGGATCCCGGTGCCTCGCGCCTCGGCCTGGAAGAATAGCCGCTTTGTGGCCGAAATGAAGAACCACCCGGATTGGATCGACGCGTCGCTCAAGAGTCTGGAGGTCGCCGACACCAACTACAACCCGCCCGTGGTTGCCGTCTCCGAGGTGCGGGATGCCATCGGGGCGGCCATCGTCTCGGCGATCCTGGGGGAGAACGTCAAGACGGCGGCGGACAAGGCCGCGGCCGAGATGGCCAGTATCATGGAAAAGACCGAGAAAAAGTAACCTGGCCATGGCCCTTCCGCCTGCCGAACAGGTCAAGACTGCGCTCGGCCGGAAAGCTCCTCGGGCCAGACGGCCCGGGGAGCTTCTGGACCGCCGTTTTTTTTGGCTTCTCCCGGTGCCGGCGGCGCTGGCGATCAGCCTGCTGATCGTGTTCCCCCTCGCCTTCAATCTGTACATGAGCTTGCAGACCTGGTTCGTGTCCAGCGCCACACCCCCGGAATTCGTCGGGCTCCGGAATTTTGAAGAGATCCTGCTGAGGGACACCCGGTTCTGGAACAGCCTCTGGATCACGATCCAGTTCACGGGGGTGGGGGTCGCAGTGGAGTTGATCCTCGGCCTCTTTATCGCCCTCTACCTCCACCGAGAGTTCCGGGGGCGGGGCGTGGTGCGC
>JAKPQH010000090.1 GCA_029580855.1 bacterium
GGCGGCACGTCGCCCCATGCCGATCTCGCCGCTCCCGGCGCCTCGGGCGAGGTATTCCTGGGCAGTCTCCCTACCGAAGGGACGGTATTGCTGCTGCGGTAGGATGCCGACGGTGGCGCAGGCGCGGACACGCTGTCGCCACCGTGAAAACGGAACCGCGAATGAACACCTTGAGAGTGCCGACTTCTCGGGCACTCCCTGCATCCGCTTCCCGCTCCCGCCCCGCACCCGTGGAGCGCGAAGAGCAACCGGCCGAACGCATCGTTGGCGTACATTGTGCGAGAGAGGGGTAATTGCCAGCCCCTTTTTCACTCCCCCTTTTTCACGGCTTGAAGGTGGCGGCGCACGGTGAGGTCGCAGGCGGCACGCGGGCGCGTTCCACCTGCCGTGGGCGGCGGGCTCACGCCCGCGGTCCGTGCTTCCCGGTTCGCGTCGGCGGCCGGTCAGCCGCCTGTCCGGGCTATCTCCCGTGGGCCGGCGGCAGGTTCCGCTTCAGGCGCGCCACCTGCAGCGCCAGATCGACCCAGCGCTCGGTCAGGCGGCGGAACGCGCGGAAATTCGCCAGTTCCGCGCGCACCTCCCGCAGATGCTCCGGGCGGACATAGTCTGAGCGGCTGCGCATGTGGTGCGTGTAGCTGATCTGCCAGTACCCGCCCCGTTTCGCCTTGGGGTCCCTGTACTGGCGTCCGAGCGTGCCGGGGCGCATGGGGCCGAGTTGGGCGAGCGCGCGTTGGATGCGGGCGATTTGCTTTTCCTTGGACAGAAGCGTGGTTGACATGAGGTCTCCTTTCGGGCACACTTAATAGCATATGTATGCTATAGCTGTCAAGCGGAAAAGAAAGGAGTCTGCCCCATGCGTCTGTGGTCGGTCTGGTGGTCCTGTGTCGAACCGTTGCGTCCCGCCTTCAGCCGGGGGCGGACGTTCCTCTGGTTCGCGGCGGCGGTCGCGGCCGCCTGCGTGCGGCCCGACCTGGCCGGGGTAACGAGCTTCGTGCGGGCGCTCGGCCTGCGCCGGACGTGCTACGCCGGGCTCCTGGCGATGTTCCACAGCACCGGCGCCGACCCGGACCGGCTCGCGGAGCTCTGGACGCACACGGTTCTCGAACGGATGGCTTCCGTGCTGCTGCGCAGCGGCGGCCGGCCGGTCTTCCTGGCCGACGGCATCAAGGTCGCCAAGGCGGGGCGGAAGATGCCGGCGGTCAAGAAACTCCACCAGGAGTCGGACGACAACACCAAGCCCGAATTCATCTTCGGACACTCCTGCCAGGCCGTGGCGGCGGTCGTGCGGGCGGCGGCGGGACATTTCGCGCTGCCGCTCGCCTGCCGCATCCACGAGGGCGTCGTGTTCGACGCTTGCGACCGCCGTTCGCAGCTCGACAGGCTGGTGGAAACGATCCTCGCACTGGGCGTGCCCGTGCCAGCTCTGCTGGTCGCCGACGCCTACTACGCGGCCGCGAAGGTGATCAAACCGCTGCGTGCGGCCGGGTGGCACCTGCTCGGCGCCGTCCGCATGAACGCGGTCGCCTACCGGGCCCCGCCGCCGACGCCCGCCGGCCGGCGGGGGCGGCGGCGCGTGTACGGGGAGAAGGTCAGGCTCCGCGATTTGTTCGACGAGTCCTGCGCGTTCGCGGAGGCCCCGAGTCCGCTGTACGGGGAGAAGGGCGTCACCCTGCGCTACCGCGTTGCCGACCTGCTCTGGCGGCCGGTGGGCGTCACCGTCCGCTTCGTGCTCGTGATCCACCCGACGCGCGGAAAGAAGATCCTGTTCTGCACCGACACCGCGACCCATCCGCTGGAGATCATCCGCCTCTACGGCGTACGCTTCAAGATCGAGGTCTCCTTCAAGCAGGCCATCCACACCCTCGGCACGTACGCCTACCACTTCTGGATGAGGACCATGAAACCCAGGCCCCGCGCGTCCGGCAACCAGGACGTCACGTCCGATCCCCCCGCCTACCGCGACGCCGTCCGGCGCAAGCTCCGCGCTTACCACCTGCACATCCAGGCCGGTGTCGTCGCGCAGGGGCTTCTCCAGATCGTCGCCGCCCTCAGCCCGCGCGCCGTCTGGCGCGCCTTCGGCTCCTGGCTGCGCACCGTCCGCCCCGGCGTGCCCCCGTCGGAACGCGTCGCCGCCCTCGCCCTGCGCAACGCCCTGCCCGAATTTCTCGCGGATGCACCCGAAAACCACAGCCTTGCGAAATTCATCCGCCGCCGCGTCGATCCGGGCAGGGCCGAGGGCATGCGGCTCGCCTCCTGACCCCCGCGACGCGCCGGAACGGCGTCAAATGACCCTTTTCCCGCGCCTTTCCGGGTGCCGGGACGGGACGGCGCAGCCCGCAAGGGCGAACGACCCGAAGAAAAAAAAGAAGAAAAAGGGGTTGACTTTCTCCCCCCCCCCCCGCACAATGACTATGCCAATGATGCGTTCGGCCCGTTGCTCTTCACGCTCCACGGGTGTGGGGCGGGAGCGGGAAGCGGATGCAGGGAGTGTCCGAGAAGTCGGCACTCTCAAGCTCCAGATGAACCGTGCCTTTTTCGAAATAGGCCCCCACCCCGTAGACATCGTTCTGGCCGGATGGTCGATTGTCGGCAATCGTGCAGCGCGCCATGTGAAGCGTTCCGGTTCCGACCCGCCGAATCCCGCAACCGGTGGCATATGCGTCGGCCGAACGCATGCCGTTTCGAAAGATCAATCCGTCGATCGTGGCCACGCCGGCGTTGATTTGAAGTACGCGGCGAGCGGCTTCGCCGTCAAGAATAGTCGGATAGGAGCCCGGATCGCGATCGTCCCAGGCGGCGCCATTTGTAAAGCCGCCATACAGCGACAACCCGCTGGTGGCGAGAATAAAACTGTTCGCATTGTCCGTGTTATTGGTGTATACGCCTTCGGCGATCCAGATCTGATCGTCCGGTT
>JAKPQH010000091.1 GCA_029580855.1 bacterium
GTCTTCTTGAGCGGCAACGGACCGCTGGTGCAGGTCCTCCAGTATGAGTTGCGTGGGGCCGGCGGCGGGGGCAAGACCTTCGTCCGCGACGTCAAGAACTACGTGAAACAGTATCTGGGCGACAGCAGGCAGATCCCGCCACAACACGTCATTGTCTACGACGAGGCCCAGCGCGCTTGGGATCTCGAGCAGGTGGTCAGCAAGCACAGCCTGCCGTTCCCGAAGAGCGAGCCGGAGGCGTTCGTGGACTTCGGAGAGCGCATTCCCAGTTGGAGCGTGCTCGTCGGCTTGATCGGTTCCGGCCAAGAGATCCACGTAGGCGAGGAGGCTGGCCTCGGGCAATGGCGCACGGCACTGGAGAACGCCCGGAGTCCTGAATCATGGACGGTACACGCCCCGCAATCTGTGCTCGACGCATTCTTCGGCCCCGACTGGAGCGAGCGGAGACAGCTGCCCGCGAGAACGGAGGCGAGTTCCGCCCTCGAGCTGACCGTCGAACTCCGCTTTCATTTCGCCCAGGACTTGGACGAGTGGGTCGACAGCCTACTAACTGACGACCGCGAATGGGCGGCGGCAGACCGGGCGAGCAACGACGCCCTTGCGGCACGGGGGCGAGAACTCGCCGCCCGTATCGAACAGGCTGGCTACCACCTGCGCATGACTCGCAGTCTTGAAACCGCCAAGGACTACCTTTTTGACCGGTACGCCGAGGCGCCAGAAGCGCGCTATGGCCTGCTCGCCTCATCCCGGGACAAAACGTTGGAACGGGACTGGGGCATCCCGAATAGTTGGCACGCCACACGACGCGTACAACTTGGCCCGTGGTACGGCGAAGGCGACGGAGACGACCGCTCGTGTCGAAACCTGACTCAGTGTGTCACCGAGTTCGGAGCCCAGGGGCTTGAGCTTGACGCAGTACTGCTCGCCTGGGGAACGGACCTCGTCCGGGAAATGAATCACCAGGGCGTGGAGCGCTGGTCCGACGCGTATGCCAAACGGCACCAACGAGGATCGCGCGTCAAAGATCCCTTCAATCTCCGTCTGAACGCCTACCGTGTACTTCTGACGCGGGGCCGGGACGCCACCGTCCTCTTCATTCCGCCGGACCCACGCCTCGATCTCACCGCCGCCTGGTTGCAGGCGCACGGCGTCAAGATGCTCGACGCGCAGGCATAGGCGACTGCGGTCTTAGCGGTAGCAGGCGTCACCGGTGAGGTGGACGACCAGGCGGACGTCGTCCCAGCCGGCGCAGATCGCCGCCTGCACGAGCGCGTCCACGCTGGTCGCGTCTCTTGCCCTGAGCGGGAGCCACGTCGCCCACTCCCCGCGCTCATGGTCCAGCACCTCGACCGAGGAGAAAATCGTGGTCCGGCCGGTCGCCGCCGTGTCCGGGTCGATCATCGGCTCGTCACCCCCTCCCTCGTCGCCGCCGCCATGCGGCCTCACTGTATCCAGGCGTCTGCCCCGGCTCCACACCCGGATCGCACGCCGGCGGCTCTTCCCGGTGGGCTGATCCGACGGGAGACTGATACCCCCGGGGGTATATACTCGCGTCCGTCCCTGTAGACTGGACCTCTCCAACCCATCGCCAGCGCGTCCGCCGCGGGCGGGCGTCTGCCAAGGAGTGAGCATGCCGGCAACGTCCTCGCCGTCCAACGGCGCCGTCCTCGTCCTCGGCGGAGGAGCCGCCGGCGTCCGCTGCGCCCTCGACCTTGCGGAGGCGGGCCACAAGGTCACCCTCGTCGAGCGGAGGGAATCGCTCGGCGGCCACATGTCCCGGCTGGACAAGGCCTTCCCCTACAACAAGTGCGCCTTGTGCACGCTGACGCCCAAGCTCAAGCAGGTGATGCAGGAGCCGGGCATCGAGGTCGTCACCAGCGCCGAACTGACCGCCCTGGAGGGCGAGGCGGGCGCCTTCACGGCGCGCATCACCCGTCATCCCCGCTTCGTGGACCCGGCCGCCTGCACGACCTGCGGGGACTGCGTCCCGGTCTGCCCGGTCACCCTCCCCAACGACTTCAACGACGGCATGGGCACGCGCAGGGCGATCGGCAAGCCGTACCAGCACGCCATCCCCAACGTCTTCGCGGTGCTCAAGCGCGGCCACAGTCCGTGCAAGCTCGCATGTCCGCTGCACACCAGCGTACAGGGCTCCCTCGACCTCGTCCGCGAGGGACGGTTTGCGGAGGCGTACGCGATCGCCGCCGCGGCCAACCCTTTCCCGGCGGCGTGCGGCCGCGTCTGCGACAGGGCCTGTGAGGAGGCCTGCGT
>JAKPQH010000092.1 GCA_029580855.1 bacterium
GGGCAGCTCGATGTCCCGGGTGCCGACCACCCCGGAGCCGCTGCCCGGGTTGGGGTCCATGTAGGTCATGCGCGCGGTGACGGCGGTGTCGTTGGGGTTGGCCACGGAGATGTAAGTGGAGAACCCCCAGGCGTTGGTTCCCTCGGCGAGGTACCAGGTGGACGAAGGCCGCTCCGCCTCGGTCACCGTAAAGCCGTCGACCAGCTTGTTGGTCTTGTCGCCGCCGGTCTTGACCCAGACGCTCCTGGGGCCCAGGTACGTCTCCGGCTTCACGCTGATGTTAGCGCGCAGCCTGTTGGCGCCGAGGCGGGTGGTCGAGTTGACTACCACCCCGTCGCCGGTGAAGACCGGCCTGCTGGCAGCGGTAAAATCCGCGCCGGTCGCGGTGAGCGTCACGTCGAGGGTCTGCCCCCGCGCGGCCGTGGGCGGGTTGATGGAGACAAGAGATGGAACCGCCTGCCGGTATACCTGCCCGTCGGAGGACCCGCAGAAGACGGCGGGGCCGGCCGGGTCGTACTGCAAGCCGTAATTGGCCTGGGTGTTGGGGCTCACCAGGCCGATGTCTATCCACGTGTTCGACACCGACGCGGCGCAGTTCTTGTAGACGTGGCCGTCGTAAGCAATCGCGTACAGCGTGTCGTTCACCCCGTCCAGCGCGAGCGATTCTATGATGGGGCCGCCGCAGAGAGTCCCTATTCCGACCCACCCTCCACCGGCGCCGATGTCTCTCCTGAATACATTCACATCGCCGTAACCGCCGGTGTAGGTCCCGGCGTACAGCACGTTCCGGGTCTCGTCCAGCTCGAGGCAGTCGACGAAGATCCCGTTCCCCAACGAGCCCCCGAGCAAGCTCCATGTCGAGCCGTCGTACCTGTAAACCGCCGCCGTGAAATCGTCCTGGGTCCGACCGCCGGCGTAGAGGGCGTTCCTCCGCGAATCGTGTTTCATGCACCAGATCCGGCCGAGCGGGTTCCCTATCTCCGCCCACGGACCCGGGGCGGTAGCGTAGTCATATACGCATGCCCGGCCGTAAGCGGTGCCGGCGTAGAGTCTCTTGCGAGCCCCGTCGGAGGCTACGGCGAAGTCGTTCTGCGGCCCGCCGTTGGTCAGCGTCCAGGAACCGCCTTCCTGGAACGTCCAGACCTGGAAGCTTTCGATATTCCAGACCGCCGCTGCGACGGTGCGGCTGACCGGGTCGTACACGATATCGGTAACGGGTGACCCGGCGGACGGTCCGCCGGTGCTGCTCCAGGCTCCCGATCTGTACCTGCAAACCAAGCCGGTTTGTGTTCCCGCATAGAGAGTGCCGTGCTCCTGGTCCAGCGCCAGACAGGTAACAGAGTCCCCTTCCGTGAAGGGACCCCCGGTGCTGGTCCAGGTGTACCCCGCGGCGGCGATCGAAATCGAAGAAGCCACGGCGCAGGCGACGAGCACCGTCGCGATGAAAGCCCCCGTCGCGATGAACATCACCGCCCCGGGTCCGCGCCGTCTCGAGCCATCAGGTTTCCGCATCATCAGCGCCTCCCTACTTACGCGCGGTGCGCTCCCGCCGCACCCGGAGCATTTCAAGACACGCGTACAATTCTATCACCACAATCCGGTGATACCCCACACCGCACGAGCGGGGGGATGTCCCCGGCTGAAAGCGGCCGTGCTACACTGGGGCGGGTTTTCCCGGGGCGCTCAAGGAGCGGGCTCCTGTTCCGCCGGCGGGCGAACCGGCATCCCCCGCGGGCGAACAGGAAGGGAGGTTCCCGGGTGAAAAAGCTCCAGGCGGGCGGGCTCGCTTTCAGGGCCGGATCGTGGCCAGCGGACCCCGGCCTGCCCACGGTGGTGTTCGTACACGGCTCCGGGGGGTCGGGCGACCTGTGGCACGCCCAGGTCCGGGGACTCGCCGGGGTCGCCAACACGCTGGCGCCGGACCTCCCGGGACACGGCAGCAGCGCCGGTGAGGGCATGCGCGACGTAGGCGCCTACGCCGGGGCGATCGGCGGTTTCATCGATGCCGTCGGCGCGGAGAACGCGATCATCTGCGGCCACAGCCTGGGGGGCGCCATCGTTCTCCGGCTGCTGATCGACCACCCCGGGCGCTACGCCGCGGGTATCCTGGTGAACTCCGGGGCCCGCCTGCGGGTCAACCCGCTGATACTGGAGACGATCGAGAACGACTACGACGGTTTCCTGGCCGGCATGTACTCCGCAGGGGCCTCGGAGAAGACGGACCCCCGGAAGGTGCGGGCGGCCGTCGAGGCGATGCGGTTCTGCCCGCCGGAGGTTACGCTGGGGGATTTCCAGGCCTGCGACGCCTTCGACGTCATGGGGGAACTCGACCGCATAGAGGCGCCCGTGCTGGTGCTGACCGCCTCCGACGACAGGCTGACCCCGCCGAAATACGGAACGTTCCTCGCGGGGGCCATCGGGCGTTCCAACCTGGTGCAGGTGGAAGACGCCGGGCACCTCTCCCCGGTGGAGAAGCCGGAGGATGTCACCGGCGCCATCGCTTCGTTCATGGCCTCGGTGTAACCCCGCCGGATGGCGGACTCCCGCCGCCGTGAGCCCGACCGCCGCCGGGAAGGCCTGCCGCGAGCGGGTCCCCTTTCCCCGGCGGGCGGCAAGCCGCGCACCACCGCGGGCGCGGTGTTAATATAATGCGTCGAGAGGCCGCAGCAGTGCGAAAAAGGAGCCGGAGATGCTGGAAGTTGAAAACCTTACGGTGTCCATCGACAACAGGACGCTGCTGGAGAACGTCAGCATAAGCATCGCCGAAGGCGAGACCAGGATGCTCTTCGGGGAGAACGGCTCGGGGAAGACGTCCCTGCTGATGGCCATAATGGGACTGGGGGACTACAAGGTCGAGAGCGGGAGGATCCTGTTCAAGGGCGAGGACATCACCCACCTGCCCACCGACGAGAGAGCCAGGCGGGGCATCGGGATTATGTTCCAGCGGCCGCCCACCATCACCGGGCTGCGCCTCAAGGAGCTTCTGGAGCTGATCGAACGGGACAACAGGGACATGGAGGAGCTCGCGAGGTCGCTGAACTTCGAGAAGTTCCTCGACCGCGACATCAACCAGGGGTTCTCCGGCGGCGAACTCAAGCGCGCGGAGATACTCCAGTTGATGGTCCAGGACCCCGACCTGGTGCTGCTGGACGAGCCCGAGTCCGGCGTGGACCTGGTCAACATAGATCTCATCGGCAGGTCGATACGGGGATTGCTCCAGAAAGACCTGCACAAGCACCGGCGCAAATCGGGGCTCATCATCACCCATTCCGGGTACATCCTGGACTACGTGGAGGCGGACAAGGGGTGCGTGCTGGTCAACCGCACGATATGGTGCACCGGGAACCCGCACGAGATCCTCGAGGGGATAAGAGAACGCGGATACGAGGGGTGTCTCACTTGTCAGAGATAAAGGACAGAGCCGAAGAGGCGAAGGAAAAGCGGGCGGAGTTCGGGCCGGACATCAGCCTGGAGGAGTACACGCTCGACGCTCCGGAGTACGGGGCCAGGCCCCTGGAGGAGATAACCGAGGTCGACCGGGAGCGGCTGCTGAACGCCGGCGTCGACGTGACCGGGGCCGAGCGCTCGGGATCCTTCATCCAGGTGGACAGCTCGGTGATCCACGCCGCTCCGACCCAGGAGGGCATCGAAGTCCAGTCCACCCGCGCCGCCCTGGAGATGTACCCGTGGCTGGAGGAGTACCTCTGGCAGCTCGTCCGGGTCGATGCCGACAAATACACCGCCAGCGCCGAACTCAACTTCCAGGACGGCTACTTCATACGCGCCCTGCCGGGAGCGAAGAGCGTCTTCCCGGTGCAGGCGTGCCTGTATCTGAAGGCGGCGTCGATCAGCCAGAACGTCCACAACATCGTGATAGCCGAAGAGGGTTCGGAGCTCCACATCATCACCGGATGCGCCACGGACTCCCCGGAGCTGTCCGGCCTGCACATCGGGGTCAGCGAGTTTTACGTCAAGAAGAACGCGAAAATAACGTTCTCGATGATCCACAACTGGGCCGAGAACATCGCCGTCCGCCCCCGCAGCGGCGTCCGCATCGGAGAGAACGGGGTGTTCCTCAACAACTACATCTGCCTCCAGCCGGTGAACTCGCTGCAGCTCTTCCCCAGCGCTTACCTCGAGGGGGAGGGCGCCACCGCCCGGTTCAACTCGGTGCTGATGGCGGGGCCCGGCACGCACATGGACGTGGGCTCGAGGGCGGTGCTGTCCGCCCCAGGGACCCGCTGCGAGATGATAGCCCGCTCGATCACGACGGGCGGCGAGATAATCAACCGCGGCCTGCTGGTCGGCGAAGTGGAAGGCGTCAAGGCGCACCTGGAGTGCAAAGGCATGATCCTCAAAGGCGGGGGGCGCATCTACGCCATCCCCGAGCTCGACGGCCGGGTCGAGGGCGTGGAGATGTCCCACGAAGCGGCCGTCGGCAAGATCGCCCGCGCCGAGGTGGAGTACCTGATGGCCCGGGGGCTCTCCGAGGACGACGCGGTGGCGACGATCGTCCGGGGGTTCATGCACGTGGACATCGAGGGCCTTCCGCCGATACTCAAGGACCAGATCGACAGCGCCGTCGAGCTTTCCAACAAGTCCCTGCTCTAAGCGCCGCGGGCGGAGCGGACCCCGCTTCCGGCTGATAAATGGGGGCCTCGGGACAATCGGCGGCTTCCAGGCGCCGCCCGGGCGTCGCTCAGACGGCCACCCCGAATATCTTTCGGGCCAGCACCCTGTCCGGCGCCAGGAGGTCGTAGGCGGGGAGCTCCTCCGGGCGGACCCAGGCGTGGGCCGCGCATTCGATATCGGCCGGCGTCCCGCCGATGATCTCGCACTCCAGCGCGACGAGCTCCACCTCCATGTCCGGGTACGAATGCCCCGCTTCGGCGAGCCTCCCGAGCACCCGCGCCCGCACCCCCAGCTCTTCCTCGAGCTCCCTGAGCACGCACTCCTCGAGCGATTCCCCGGGCTCGACTTTGCCGCCGGGGAACTCCCAGCGGCCGGGGTGCCTCCCGCCCGGGGGACGCCGGGCGATGAGGACTCGGCCGCCCCTGCGGATGATGGCCGCGGTCACTCTTGTCGTCGGTAGATCTCTCACGGGCCGATGATACCAGTCGGCGCGCCAGCGCGCCCCGATGGTCGGCGCCCTTCCGGCCCGATCACGCCGGAGGGAAGGCGCACCCGCCAGGCCACGCGCGCCAGGAGCGGTTTACTGATACGCAGATGACTGACATCATTTAGGGGGCCGCAAACGAAAGGAACGCCATGGCCGACTGGGACGACTTCTCCGAGGACTACGACAGGGTATTCCTGGAGAACCCGCAGTACGTGGACACGATCGAGAGGATGATATCCGTCGCCGCCGAGCGGGACGGCGTTAGGGTGCTC
>JAKPQH010000093.1 GCA_029580855.1 bacterium
GCTAGGAGTCCGTCTGAGTAATGCGTAACGACGGTGCCGCTGCCATGGCGTTTCTCCGGACGGGGTGTGCGCGCGCGGCTGGCCTCGCCGGAAGCTGGCGGGACCCCGAGCCAGGTGCCTCACGCCGGCGCCCAGCGCCCACTCCGGAACAGCGTGAGGAGGTTGTGCCCTGTACAGATCAGCGCCCACTCCCCCTGGACCTTGGAGAGGCCCCGGAGGAGGAACTGCCGGAAGCCCCGGGCGCGTTTGATCAAGCCGAAGACCGGCTCCGTGAGCACCTTCCGCCGGGCGTACAGGGCGTGGCCGCGTTTCGTGGTAAGGGTGCGGCGCATGCGGTCCCGCAGACTGAGGGTGGTTGGGATTCGCCCGCGGGGCGGCGGGGGCGCGGGGCCGTGCTTCACCTTCCCGGGGGCGATGAGCGGCTCGATCTTCGCGGCGCGCAGTGCCGTGACGTTCGTTTCACTCCAGTAGCCCGCGTCGGCGAGGACCCGCCGGGGGCGGCGGCAGGTGTTCCGGCGGACGGCGGCGACGAGGGGGAGGGCGTGGGGCGCATCGCTGGCCTGGTTCGTGACCGCGCAGGCGACGATGATCGGGTGGCGTCCGGCCATGGCGGCCTGCGCGTTGTAGGCCTGGATGAAGGCCTTGTCGCCGTCGACCATGATCCGGGAATCCGGGTCGGTGAAGTTCCGCTGGGCCTTGGGGGGCGGCGTCCCGGGCGGGGCCTTCGGCGGGCGGCCCCGCCGGGGCTGCTCGGGCGGCGGCGCGGCGGCCTGCGCGTCCGCCTCCAGCGCCGCCATCGCGGTCCGGATTGTCTGGAGCCGGCTCGTGCGCCGCGCGAGCTCCGCGGGGAGCTCGTCGCCCCGGCGGGTCGCGCCGTGCCTGGCATCCTCCGCGGCGTCGGTCCGCTCCGCCCGGGCGAGGAGGGCCTGGACCTCGGCCTCCAGCCGGGCGACCTCGGTCTGCATGCGGCCGTAGCTCATGGCCTTGTGCTTCGAGGCGTTGGCCCGGACCTTCGTGCCGTCCAGGGCGACGGTGCCGAGCTGGACCAAGCCGGCCCGCTGGCAACAGCGGAGGACCTGGACGAAGAGCGCTTCCAGGGCGGCGAGGTGTCGCTTCCGGAAGTCGCTGATGGTCCGGAAGTCGGGAATGTTGTTCGCGGTGAGGACCCGGAAAGCCACATCCTCCTGACACCGCTGGGCGAGCCGGCGGGAGGAGGCGACCCCGGTCGCGTAGCCGTAGAGGAGGAGCTTCACCATCATCCGGGGGTGGTACGGCGGGTAGCCCCGCTGCTCCTGCTCGTACACGCTCGTGATCGCCGTGAGGTCGAGCTGGTCGACCACGTCGGAGAGGAAGAACACCACGTGCTCCTCGGGCAACCAGTCCTGCAGGGCTGGCGGGAGCAACAGCAACTGGTCGGGCTCGTAGGGGCGGTACGTCTTCTCCATCCGACCTCCCTCGCAATGGGTTCGCAAGCAATATAGGCCGGCGACTCTCCATTGCAAGGGGGAATCAACAGAAGCAGGCATTACTCGGACAGACTCCTAGCCGGGGGCCTGCCGGTTGACATGCCCATTCCCCCTTCGCACTCATATTTCACCCGGCAGGTGATACCTCGCATCCCGAACATTCACTCGGTAAGGGAACGACTCGTCTGCCGGTTCCCACCGTTGGCCCGACGGGGAACGCGGGTGGGACGCGAGCGCCGAACCGGCAACGATCTTCCGAAACCCTTGATTCCCGTCTTCCCGTCCGATACCCTCCCACCGAATCCGCGGCCGTGCTGTCCCTGAAACAGGGAGCCTCCCTCATGTCGCTGAGACAGTTCGTCGACGGGAGCGGTGAGCTTCAGGTTACCGACGCGTTTCTCTCCCCGCGGGTGCTCAAGGAAGCCCTCGCCAAGCGCTTCCGGTTGGTCGTGGTCGAGGAGACCCCACACGGACTACGGTGCAAGATCGTGCGGTACGGCCGCTTGTACGCCGCCCTGATGCTCTGGGCCCACCCAACGCTGCATCTGCGGATCCGCCGAGCGGGCCGCCACGCCACGCTCTCCTGGTCCTTCCGCTGGCCCGACTATTACATGCTGTTTCTCATCCCCGTGCTGGCCCTCGTGCACGGGACTGTCTCACGGCCTGCCGACGTCGCCTTCATCCTTGCCGGCCTCTGGTTTGCCGCGTTTTTTCTCGTGTTGATCTTCCTCGACACCCAGTGGGTCGCCCGGCGCGTTCGCCGGACCTTCGAGGAGTTGGAGAGACAGGCTTCGCCACCCATCACCACGCGTCGCCCATAGACACTCTCTCGCACCAGTGCCCACCTTTGGCGCGACCGGGGAGCCGGTCACGAGTCGAACTCTCCCTGAGTTCCACCTCCCCGATTTGCATCATCCACGGCAGAAACCCATCTCGTAGATTTCGACGTAGCCCTTGGCAGGGCACACGCTGCGAACAGGGCTGTCATGGCGAATCTCAGTCGCTGGGTGGGATGACGACGTTCTACCGAGATGGGGCGTAGCGGAAGAGGGTCGGAGAGATGTCCTCACCGAAAAAGGGGACCCTCTTATTTCTTGCAGCGCCTTGTCATGGTAGGCTGGCGCCGATGGCGGCTGGCCCGGACACTTGGGCGCGCCGCCCGGAGCGGCGGCGGAACCGCCAGAGCGGAAGGAAACCCGGATGTTGTACTGGATGGGGAGTTGCCTGGCCGCGCTCATCCTGCTGGGCTGCCCGCCCGGTGCGGCGGTCGCGCAGGCGCCCATCAAGATCGGCTTCTTCGGCCCCCTCACGGGCTCGGTGGCAGCCGACGGGACCAGCGCGCGGCAGGCTGTCCAGCTGGCCGCCCAGGAGGTAAATGGCCGCGGCGGGGTGCTGGGCAAGCCGGTGGAGCTGGTCGTGTACGATGACCGCTTGAACCCCCAGGAGGCGGTGGCGATCGCGCACAAGCTGATCGAGAAAGATCGGGTCGTCGGCGTGGTGAGCGGCGCCTTCAGCGGTCCGTCGCGCGTGACCGCCCCGCTTTTCGCCAAGGCCCGGGTGCCCATGGTGGCCGGGTACGCGGTGCATCCGGATGTGACCCGGGGAAGCGACTCCAACTTCCGGATCGGATTTCTGGGCTCCGTGGAAGGCGCCGCGGCGGGGGAATACGCCGCCGCGGCGCTCAAGTCGCGGCGACCCGCGGTGCTGACCGTGGACACCGACTTCGGCCACGAGGTGGCTGCGGGCTTCACGGAGCGGACCGAGACGCTGCGGGTCCCCGTGGTCGTCCAGCAGGTATACAAGTACCCGGGCGAGACGAACTTTCGCCCGCTCCTGACCCGTATCATGGCCGCGCAGCCCGATCTTCTCTTCGCCGCCGGCTACCACGACGTGGCGGCCCTGATCACCCTGCAGGCCAAGGAGCTGGGCCTGACGATTCCCATTCTCGCCAAGGGGGGCTTCGACTCGCCGCAATTCGTCGCGCTCGCCAAGGGTACCGCCGAGGGGGTCATCGTCGTCACGAACCTGGACCGGGACGATCCGCGGCCGTTTGTCCAGTCCTATCTCCGGCGGTACCGTGCCGCCTACGGGACCGACCTCGATATGGTGGGGGCGTCGAGTTTCGATGCGTTCATGGTTCTGACCAACGCGATCCAGCGCGCGGGAACCACCGACTCGCCGGCCGTGATCAAGGCCCTGAACGAGACCAAGGACTACCGCGGGCTCACCGGCACCATCGGCAAGTTCGTGCGGGGCGAAGTGGTGAAGCCCGTACAGTTCCAGGTTGTCAAGGACGGGACCTTCCGTCGCCACGGCGTGGTGAGCAGCCCCGAGGTGATCACCCCGCGGGCGCCGTAGTCTGTGGGAAGCGCCGCCATCCCGCGGCCCCGGCTCTGCCATCGCGGCGCCGCCGAACGGCGCCCGGCGGTCGCCCGGTGTGTCTGCGCGGACAAAGCGGCGGCCGGGAGGGGACGGCTACGCCGTGGGTTTGGCGCGCTGGTACGGCTTGGGCCAAGCGAAATCGTCCCCCAGAGCCCGAGCCGCCTGGAGCGGCCAGTAGGGATTCCGCAGCAGTTCCCTTCCCAGGGCGACGACGTCGGCCCGGTTGTTCCGAACGATCTCCTCAGCCAATTCCGGCGCCGTGATCAATCCGACGGACATGGTCGCGATGCCCGCCTCACGCCGGATCCTCTCCGCGAACGGGACCTGGTAACCCGGCCCGACCGGGGGAAGCCGGGGCGTATTGCCACCGGACGAGCAGTCCACCAGATCGACGCCGCCGGCTTTGAGCCAGCGCGCCACCTGGACCTGATCGTCCACCGTGACGCCGCCGTCGGTCCAGTCCGTGCACGATAGTCGGACCAGGAGCGGCGTGGGCTCGGGTAGCTCTGCGCGGATGGCCTCGACGACGCGGAGGAGCAGCCGGGCCCGATTCGCCAGCGACCCGCCGTACTCGTCGGTCCGGCGGTTGGAGAGCGGGGACAAAAATTGGTGGAGGAAGTATCCGTGGGCGGCGTGAATCTCGATGGCGTCGAAACCGGCGCGGTGCGCCCGCCGGCTGGCCGCCCGATAGGCGGCGATGATTCCGTCCAGTTCGGCCACGGCCAGTTCGCGCGGCGTGGTCCAGTCGGCGTCGAAGGGGACGGCGCTCGGAGCGACGGTCGGGAAGGGCCCCTGACCCTTGGTCGGGCTCCAGGCTTTGCGGCCAGCATGCCCAAGCTGGATGCAGACGGCGGCGCCCTGCGCCTGGCAGAGACGAACGATACGCGCCAGCGGCTCGATCTGGGTGTCGTCCCAGAGGCCCAGATCGTTCACGCTGATGCGCGCGCGGGCTTCGACCGCCGTCGCCTCGGTGATCACGAGTCCGACCCCGCCGACCGCCCGTGCCGCCAGATGCGCGAGGTGGAAATCCGTGGCGCGCCCGTCCTCCGCGGCGGAGTACATGCACATGGGGGACATGGCGATGCGGTTCCGGACGGTGACGCCGCGCAGCGTGAGTGCGGAGAACAGGTTCGACATGAAGGGCCTCCATGGATGGTTCGAAGGCAACGCTTTTCGCGTGCCGGTCTCTCGACGGATCCCCTGCGGAAACCCGACGTCTGTCACCGCAGCGTGTCTCCAGCCGCGCGGTATGTTACCAGGGCGCTCCTCTGCATGTCCATTGGATTTCCCGGCGCGTCGCACCACCGCGCCGGGCGGTTCGGCCTGGGGATTCGATTCACCGACAGGGTTGCCCAACAAGGGGCCCGAGGGTTTCCCCGGGGCCAGGTTTTTTCAAGCAAAAGTGTCACGCGCGGGCTCGGGCGGGAGCGGGGCGACCCGGCCCCAACCGTGCGCCCGGTGCAAAGCCTGCACGAATGCGCGTAACCCCGCGATATCGTTTTCTGCGTGGGTCCTGAGGCGGTCAAACGCCGTCAATGTTCCGGCCGAGGTTTGCACACTCCGGCGTGACCGTTTCCGCGCGCGGCTCGAACATCTCCGAAGGATCTACGTCTTTATTTATCGAAAGTTACGCTGCAGATCCGTGGATGGCATGTGGATGGCAAACACCAAATCGGGAAACGCGCCGCATCGAGCGAATCGTGCTGCCGTTCCGCGGAAGCACCGGAGAATACGACAGGGCGAGTCGAGGAGGAGAGAGGATGGCATTGCTCTTGGAGACAACATCTCGGGAACAAAAGGATACAGTCCTCGCAGCCCTCGAATCCATGCGAGAAGAAAAGCGGGGAACGAGGATCGAGACCCGGGTCCATCAGAGGCAGTGCGCCCAGTGCAGGCGCTGGTTCTGGGCATGGGACCCGGAGCGGTTTCGTTGTTTCGTGTGCGATGCGCCGCCGCCCCGGGAACTCAGGCGGATCCTCGAGGTCATCCACGGCACGACAGCCTAACGCGTACGGGCGAGGCGCCAACGGGCCGACCACGCCCGCCGCCGGGGGTCGATACGATGATGATCGCGCAGTCCATCGGGCCACACCGCAACTTGTCGTGGCAGGTTCGTCGCCGGCTCCGCCGGCTCGGCACCCACCCACGCGCGGTGGTCGAAAGCTCCGGAGCCAAGGAGTGGAGCGACCGGGAAATTTCCGGTCTTCGACCCGGGCGAGCCAGGGCCTTTCTCCGCCGACACGCGACGCGGTGCGCCGTGTTGGCATTCCTCTATCTGCTCGCCATCGCCTTTTTGGGCGCCTCGCTGGAGCGGTACTGGCACTGGGTGCAAACCACGGAGGCGGTTGTTGGGGAGCCGGTGCGGAAAGTCGATCGCTGGACGGCGCACTGCCGCGTGCGGCCCTGGATGCAGGGGTGTCGTCCCGCCTCCCGGACGGTGCGCGGTGGGGGGGATATGCTGGTCGTATCCGTCAAGCAGATCACGCTGGCTCGGGCCGACGCGGAGGCCGCGTCCGGCGGAGGGCTCACATGGTGACCGCGGCCGTAATGGACCTCGTGACATTCGTCCTCGCGGCTCTCCCGATCGTCGCCGGCCTTGTGCTCGTTCTCTTCTCGCTCAAGGATCGGTCGCGGCTCGCGGCGGTTCCGGTAAGCACCGGCGACCGGCGCGAGCTCGCCCTCTCTTGCCCCGCCCCGCCGGATCGGGTGTAACAGGACCCAGGAACATAGCTACGCGGGCGCCCCGATCTCGGTTGGGGCGCCGGCGCCTCAAGGGGTCGGAGGCTTGGCGCGGCCGGCGTCGGCGCCCGGTTTTCCCATCCCCGCCGGGAGGGCAATCTCACCGCTGGAATCGAAGCGCGTGTAGCCGAAACCACCGCCGTAAAGACGGCCCTTGATGCGATAGGTCAGGCTCGTCCTCTCGCCTTTCAGCAGCTCGTTGATCTGCCGCAGGATGTTCTGCAGGCCGCTCACGGCCTGGACGTCGATCACGGCCTCTCCGAAGCGAGGGATCACGCTTTTCTGATCGCTGACACCCCTGGCAAACGGCGTGTCGTTGATCTCCAGGTCGAACACGACGCCGTCGAAGGCGATCTCGGTGTCGTTGGGGTTCAGCAGGCGAACCTTGATCGCGTAACGCTGCTCGAGCACCCCCACGTCGATGGGTTTCAGATCGGCGATCGTGACGCTGAGAGGCTCGTGCAGGCTCAGGGCCGCGCACCCGTGAAGCCAGGCCGCACACACAAGCAGCAGCCGTCTCTTCATCGGCGTTCTCCCATCCGGATCGGTTGCGTGGCGGCCAAGAACCCTTGCGCCGATCCCCGCATGACCGCCGGCGGGCGGTACGGTCAACTTCCCGGTGTCGGGCCGGCGCCGCCGACTACTTCAAGAGGCCAATCGCCCTCAGAAGCGCGCCGATCGTCTCCACCTCCTCGACGAGAAAGGCGTCCAAGTCCTTGCCCGCGAGAAAGGCGCTGGCCAAACCGTTCTTGCCGAGGAAATCGAGCCACGCCGGATCCTGGCTGGCCCGGGTTGCCGCCTCGACCAGGGACCGCTTCACCGGTTCGGGGATGTTCTTCGGGGCGGCCAAGCCCTGCCAGGGGCCCGGCGGCACGCCCTGGATCCCCTGTTCCTTCAATGTCGGCGCCTGGGGGAGTTTGTCGGTCCGAGCCTCGCCGAAGACCGCCAGCGTCCTCAGCTTGGGATCGGCACCGCTGTACGGCAGGACCTCCACCTGGGAGAAGATGCCGCCGCTGACATGGCCGCCGAGGACGGCCGTCATCTCTTTGGCGCCGCCGGCAAAATGGATGACGTTCAGCCTGGCGGCCGTCTTCTGGTTCAGCGCTTCGGCGGCGAGGTGCGTGAGGGCGCCGGAGCCCGCCGTCCCCAGCGTGACCTTCCCCGGCTCTCTCTTGCTGGCCTCGAGAAATTCCGCCAGCGTTTTCCACGGGGCGTCGGACCGGACCGAGAGGACGAACGTTTCCTGGGACAGCCGGGCGATATGGGTGAGATCCGCGACCGGAAACTTCGCCGCACCAAGCAGACTGGTGCTGACCAAAAAACCGCCGACCACGCCGAGGGTATAGCCATCCGGCTTGGCACCGTGCAGCTTCGTGGTCCCGATGGCGCTGCCGGCGCCCGGCACATTCTCCACCGCGAAGCTCTGGTTGAGTTGTTTCTTCAGGGCCTCGGCGAAGGCGCGGCCGACGAGATCGGTCCCGCCGCCGGGGTTCATGGGAACGATGACGGTGACGGGCCGGACCGGATATTTCTCCTGGGCGCACACCGGCCACGCGCACGCCAAGACGAGCGTCCAAACCACACCCGAGAACAGCAGGCGTCGTGACATGGCGGCCCTCCTCTGCGCGATCTCGCTGCGTTGCGTCAACAAGCGTTTGGATGGTATCAAAGGTGCTTTTCCCGTGTCCATGGGAATTCCGGGTACCGGTCACGCAGGTGCGCCCGCCGGGGCGGCGGCCACGTCTCGTACCGCCGGAGGTGCGTGTGGGACGATGCGGTCGACTCTGCACACGCCGATGGCGGTCCGACGTATGCGCGGGGGGCGCCGGACTCCGCGCCCGCGAGCAACCGAGACGGCAACCCGCGCCCGCGGCGCTCGGTCGGTGTTGATCGCATGGCGGGCTGGACGATCCGTCCCCGCCCGTGAGGCTCTTCCGCAGGGTGGCGCCGGACGCGCGGATCCACCCCGCGGCAGCGGTACCCTCCATCTGGGCGGGCGGAAACGGGGGGTCGCGTTACGAGCCGGGAATGGTCCTGGCCGGAGAACGGCGAACGGACGGGGGCCTCGTGGCACCGGCACGCCAGGACGACACAACGATCGGGGCGCGCCGACCACCCGATATATCGCTGGACAGTCCACGGGCGTATGCGCTAGGGTACGACCCGTCGCCACTTGCCGAGGAACTGAGGGGGCGCGGCAGGATCCGAGCGCGACCGGATGAAGAACGGCGTTGGCGCGCCGTGGGCCTGCGATCGATCGCCATCCCCGCCGCGGCCGCGGCGGTCAAGGAGGTGACGCGATGCGGTTCCAGGGGAAGGTCGTCCTGATCACGGGAGCCGGGGTAGGAATCGGTCGGGCCGCGGCGCTGCGGTTTGCCAGGGAGGGGGCGAAGGTGGCCGTGAACTCCCTCACCCCCTCCAACGGAACGGAAACCCTGCGACTGCTGACCGCGGCGGGGGGCGAGGGGATCTACATTCAAGGGGATGTGTCGAAGAACGCCGATGCGCGACGGATGGTTGCGGAGACGGTCAAGGCCTTCGGCCGGATCGACATCCTGGTCAACAACGCCGGCATCGTCATTCCGGGGCGCGTTGACAACACCCCGGAGGACGACTGGGACCGCACCGTGGCCGTGAACCTGAAGGGTCCCTTCCTCGTCGCCAAGCACGCCATCGGCGAGATGCGGAAGACGGGTGGCGGGGTGATCGTCAACAACGCGTCCGTGGTCGCCCTCAAAGGCGTGAAGGAGCGTGCGGCGTACACGGCTTCCAAGGCGGGTCTCTGGGGTCTGACCAAGGCCATGGCGGCCGACTACCTGGGGGACGGGATCCGCGTGAACTGCGTCTGCCCGGGGACGACCTATACGCCGTCGCTGGAACGACGAATCCAGGCCTTCGCCGATCCGGAGCAGGCGCGGGCGGACTTCATCGCCCGGCAGCCCATGGGGCGGCTGGGAACGGACGAGGAGATCGCGGCGGCCATCCTGTTCGCCGCTTCGGACGAAGCCGCGTTTATGAATGGCGCGACCATCGCCGTCGACGGCGGTATGACGATCTGAGACCCGCGCCGCACAAGGTGGGGATCCGGGTGAGCGGAGCGCACGGAGAGCGACGGCGGAGAGGTTGCTCGGGGAGCATGCCGTGTGCGCCCGGGGGCTCGCGCCTGCGGCGGATGGGGGCTGGAGAAGGAGGACGACGATGAACTGCCGCCAGAGGGCATTGGCCGCGCTGCATCATCACGAGCCCGACCGAGTTCCCCTCGACTTCGGCGGGCGCCAGACGACGCTGCATCTCGCCGCGCACCAGGCCCTGATGAAACATCTGGGGCTGAGCGGGCCGGAGCCGCCGATCCGTAGCTATCACACCTATCTGGTCGAGCCCGATCCCCAGCTCCTCGGGCGGTTCGAGCGCGTCAGCGTTCTGTTCTTTCCCAAGGCCCCGCGCGACTACGTCTTCAGGATCGATCCGGCGACCAACTCGTATGTGGACGAGTGGGGCACGACGTACCACATGCCGCCGGGCGGGTTTTACTATGACATGGTCGCCAATCCACTCACCGACGCCGAGTCGGAAGCGGACCTGAAAAAGTACCGCTGGCCGAATCCGACCGACCCGACGCGCATCGAGGGTATCCCGGAATGCGTCAAAGCGGCCTACCGGGCGGGCGAGAAGGTCGTCATGATGTGCGGGGCGATGCCAGGCCTGTGGGAGCACGCCTGGTATATGTTCGGCATGGAGCAGGCGTTCGTCAATCTGGCCGGCAACGTGCCGCTCATCGAGGCGTTCAGTGATCGGGTCATGGCGTGGCAGATGGCCTACTGGGACATGGTGCTGAAAGAGGTCGGCGGGTGTGTGGATGTGGTCCAGCTCAACGAGGACCTCGGCAGCCAGACCGGCCCCATGATGGCGCCGGCGACCTTTCGACGGATCTACAAGCCGCGGCTGCGGCAGTTGATCTCGGCGATCAAACAGCGAACCACGGCGCAAGTCTATCTGCATTCCTGCGGCTCCATCTACCGGTTGATCCCGGACCTCATCGAGATCGGGGTGGACATCTTGAACCCGGTACAGGTGAATGCGGCCGAGATGGACTCGGCGCGCCTCAAGAGGGAGTTCGGCAAGGATCTGACGTTTTGGGGCGGCGGCTGCGACCCGGTGATCATGGGCACCGGGACGGTCCAGCAGGTCCGCGACGACGTGAAGCGGCGCATCCACGATCTGGCCCCGGGCGGGGGATTCATCTTCGGGTCGGTCCACAACATCCAGGCCAACGTGCCCCCGGAGAACATCGTGGCGATGTTCGACACCGCGCGGGAATGCGGCGGGTATCCGGTTCGCGTCTAGAGTTCCACCGTTATGCGCTCACAGCCGAGCGATGACGCCGCGAAGGACGGTGGCCAGGTCGGCGTCGGCGCGGGCGGCGGCGGCCAGGACCGCGGCGTGGGTGACGGGCGAGGATCGGCGTGCGTCCGTGGGCCGCCCGGTTTCGACGTTGGCGATACAACTGAGCCCCAGGATGTTGGGAATGCCGGCGTGGCGGGCCACCAAGACCTCGGGTACGGTGGACATGCCCACCGCGTCGGCCCCGAGCCTCCGCAGCATGCGGACCTCCGCCGCCGTCTCGTAGGCCGGACCGCTCACCCCGGCGTACACGCCGGAACGCAGCGCGATTCCCTCTTTCCGCGCCACGGCGCGCGCCATTCGCATCATCTCCGGCGAAAACAGCCGGCGGGTGTGCGGGAACCGGGGACCGAGGCGGTTGTCGTTCGGTCCGCGGAGCGGGTTGTCCCCCATCAAGTTCATGACGTCCCGGATCAGCATGAGATCGCCCACGCGGAATCGTGGATTCAGCCCGCCGCCGGCGTTGGTGAGAATCAAGGTGGTCACGCCGAGGGCGCGGAGGACGCGGATCGGAAACGTCACCTCCTGCAGCGAATACCCTTCGTAGTAGTGCACGCGGCCCTGCATCACCGCCACGTATCTGCCCTGGAGGCGGCCGAAGACGACCTGCGAGGCGTGGCCTTCCACCGCGGGCGTCGGGAAGTGGGGGACGGCGGCGCAGGGGATGACCCGTGCGTCCTCGACATCCCGCACCAGCGCGCCCAAGCCGCTCCCCAGGACGACGGCCACCGCGGGCGGCGCCCCGGCGCGCGCACGCAGAAACCGACCGGCCTGCTGAACGCGGGCGTACATGGGCCGCATTCTCCGCGCCCTTTCCGGGAAAAGCAAGCTGCTCGTGCGTCGCCCGCCCTGTTTCCCCTTGACAGGCACCGTTTTTGCGGGCAATGCTCCAGAGACCCCGCGGAGGCGCAGGGGGAGGAACACGCCGGCCCGGCCGGGGGTCAAGGCGTTCCACGGTCGCAGCGGAGCGGAGAGGCCGTTATGATCATTCGAACCAGAGCGTTTGCGCGGGCGGGGCTCATCGGAAATCCGTCGGACGGCTACTTCGGCAAGACCATCTCCTTCCTCGTCAAGAACTTCAGCGCCCGGGTCACTCTCTACGAGTCGCCGCGGCTGACCATCCTGCCGCAACGGTCCGACCGCCTGGAGTTCGCCAGCTTCCGCGAATTGTGCGACGACGTGCAGCTCCACGGCTATTACGGGGGCATTCGGCTGATCAAGGCCGCCATCAAGCGGTTCGGCGATTATTGCGGCAAGGTCGGCGTCCCCGTCGACCGCACCTTCTCCATCGAGTATCAGACGGACATTCCGATCCGGGTAGGCCTGGCCGGATCCAGCGCCATCGTGACGGCCACCATGCGCGCCCTAACGGCGTTCTTCGGCGTGGAGATCCCGCAGCCCGTTTTGCCCGGGCTGGTCCTGAGCGTGGAGCTGGACGAGCTCAAGATCGGCGCCGGGCTCCAGGACCGCGTCATCCAGGTCTACGGGGGCGTGGTCTTCATGGATTTCGACCGGGAGCGGATGGAGCGGGACGGGTTTGGCCTGTACGAGCCGCTGGACGCAGCGCTGCTGCCGCCGCTTTACGTGGCTTACCACGACACGCTGGCCGAGGGGACCGAAGTGACCCACAACGACCTGCGCAGCCGGTACAACCGGCGCGACCCGCAGGTCCTGGCGGGCATCGCGCGCTGGGCGGAGCTGGCGCAGCAGGCGCGTGACCTGCTCGTCGCCGGCCGCGGACGCGAAATCGCCCCGCTGATGGACGCCAATTTCGATCTGCGCGCCAGTCTGATCGCCATCAGCCCGGGAAACCGGGCACTGGTGGAGACAGGCCGAAAGCTCGGCGCCGCCGTCAAGTTCGCCGGCTCGGGCGGCGCCGTGGTCGGCTGCTACGACGGGGATCCCGAGCGTCTGCGGCGCCTGTCCGCCGCCTACGCGGCACTCGGCGCGAAGCTGATCACACCCCAGATCGTCTGAGGCGTGCCGCCCGATCGATCCCGCACCGTGAAAGGGACGCTGCGCATGACGCCAACCGACCACCCACCCGCAACCGCCGGCCACCGGGCCGCGGTACGCAAGGCCGTCATCCCCGCCGCCGGCATGGGCACGCGGTTCCTGCCGGCGACGAAGTCCATGCCCAAAGAGATGCTGCCCATCGTCGACAAGCCGGTCCTGCAATTCGTCATCGAGGAGGCTGTGGCGAGCGGGATCGACGACATCCTCATCGTCACGGGCCGCGCCAAGCGGGCAGTCGAGAATCACTTCGACTTCAACCCGGAGCTGGAAGCGTTCCTGGCTTCGGTCGGCAAGCCCGAGCTTATCGACCAGATCCGGGACATCGGGAATCGAGCCCGGATCCATTACATCCGGCAAAAGCTGCAGCTCGGTCTGGGGGACGCCATCCGGCTGGGGCGGGACCACGTCGGGGACCAGCCGTTCGCCGTCTTGCTGGGGGACACGATCATCGAGCCGCCCGAGGGCCAGAAGCCGGGGCTGCGTCAGCTCCTGGACGTCTTCGAGGAGCGACGGGCGAGCGCCGTGGCGGTCCATCGGGTGCCGCGGGAATGGGTGGGTCGGTACGGGATCGTGGACGGGGCGCCGGTGGCCGCCAATCCGAACGTCCTGCGGCTGCGGCGACTGGTCGAGAAGCCGCCCGTCGCCGACGCACCCAGCAATCTGGCCATCGCGGGCCGATACGTGTTCACGCCGGAGATCTTCGGGTGCATCGACGCTACCGGCCAGGGGGTCGGCGGCGAGATCCAGCTCACCGACGCCATGGACCTGCTGGCCCGGCAGCAACCCATGTACGCCCTGAGCTGGCAGGCGCGGCGTTACGATATCGGCAACCGCGTGGAGTACGCTAAGTGCTTTGTGGATTTCGCCCTGCGTCGGCCGGAGACGGCGAAGGCGCTCCGGGAGCATCTGCTCCAGGCGCTCGCGGGATCGTGAGCCGCGGCTTTGGCCGCGCTCCTTTCTTTTCGACGGAGCGGGCTGCGCAGTCCCCACCCCCGGCGATTGATCTTGCCAGGCCAAGAAACCGCCGCTAGCATCTCCCGAGAGCAGGACCGCAGCCCGCATGCCAGTCCATCGCCGAGGCCGGCGCACCGCCGGCGAGAAAGGATTCCGTGGACGCCAACGCCGCCGATGCGGTACGGGTGCTCGATGGCAACATCTGCCGGGCACTGGTGGGCAAGCCCGAGGTGGTCCGCCTGGCCATCGTGGCGCTCCTGGCCCGGGGGCACCTGTTGATCGAGGACGTGCCCGGCGTGGGGAAGACCACGCTGGCACAGGCCCTGGCGCGCTCTCTGGGGCTGGCCTTTCAGCGCATCCAGTTCACCAGCGACCTTCTGCCGTCCGATATCCTGGGCGTGTCGGTCTTTGACCCGCGGAAATCGGAGTTCGAGTTCAAACCGGGGCCGATCTTCGCCAACATCATCCTGGCCGACGAGATCAACCGCACGACACCGAAGACGCAGTCGAGCCTGCTGGAGGCGATGAACGAGAGCCAGGTGTCGCTGGACCACCACACGTACCGCCTGCCGCAGCCGTTCATGGTCCTCGCCACTCAGAATCCGCTGGAATACCACGGCACCCATCCCCTGCCCGAATCCCAGATGGACCGCTTCCTTCTCCGCATCCGCATCGGGTACCCCGACGAGTCGTACGAACGGCAGATCCTGCGCGGCGCGGGGGCCGCGGCGCTGGAAGGACTCCAGCCCGTCCTGGACGCCGCCGCGGTGCTGTCCCTGCAGACGCAGACGGACGCGGTCCAGGTGGAGGAGAGCCTGCTCGGGTACGTGATGGCGATCGTGCAGGCAACCCGGATGCACACCGCGCTGGCGCTGGGGGTGAGCCCGCGGGGATCGCTGGCGCTGGTGCAGGCCGCCAAAGCGCTGGCCCTGATCGACGGAAGGCGCTACTGCGTCCCCGACGACATCAAGACGCTGGCCGTCCCGGCGTTCGCGCATCGCGTGCTGTTGCGCGCGCGCTGGGAGCAATCCGTCGGGGAGTCCCCCGACGGCGAGCACATCATCCGCGAGATTCTGCGGGGCGTTCCCGTGCCCCGCTGACGGCGAATCCCGCCGCGAAGAAGCCGATGACCCGCCAAGCGCCGCCGCCTCCCACGTCGTATTGGCTGCCACGCACCATCCGGCCCACGCGCGAGGGGTGGTGGCTCATCGGCGCCACCCTGGTGGTCGGACTGGCCGCCACCAACACCGGCAACAATCTCCTCTATCTGATCCTGGCCATGATGCTGTCGTTTACGGCCATCTCGGGTGTGCTGTCGGAGCAGGCGCTGCGGCGCGTGCGGCTGCGGCGCGGGATGCCCGACCGCATCTTCGCCGGCACGCCGGCGACGTTCAGCGTGCGGCTCACCAACGGCAAGCGTCGCTTGCCGTCGTACGCGCTGTACGTGGCGGAGGCGGACCCGGCCGGCCGGACCACGCCCGAACGGTTCTTCCTGAAGGTGGACCCCCAAGGTCACGAGGGCTGGACCTATTCGCTGGTGTTCCCGCGGCGGGGGCGGCACCCGCTTCCGGGTCTGCGCCTGTTCACCCGTTTTCCTTTCGGGCTGTTCATCAAGAGCAGCCGCCCCCTGCAGAATCAGCCGGTCCTGGTCTACCCCACGGTGCGCCCGCTGGCGCGCCACGAGGTGCCCGCCGCGCTGGAAGCGGGATGGCGCGAGCGCCACCGGCGCGGGCGCGGGGTCGGCCTCTACAACCTGCGTCAGTATCGGCCGGGGGACGATCCGCGGCTGCTCCACTGGAAGACATCCGCCAGGGCGGGGGACCTGATCCTGCGAGAGCGCGAGGAGGAAGAGCGGCCGCAGGTCCGGCTGGTTCTGGACGACCCGGCGCCGGGGTGGGATTCCGACGCGGTCGAGAAAGAGCTGAGTTACGCGGCGTCGGTGGCCGCCCACGCGATCCGGCGCGGCGCCGCCCTGGAGTTGGTCACCGGCGACGGCGTCCTGCCGTCGGGCACGGGGGAAGCCCACCTGGATCGCGTGCTGGAACGGCTGGCCCTCTACGCGCCGCCCGCGGCGCCGCGCCTCGTGCGGCCCACGGGGACCGCGGCGTGCGAGGTGCGAATGCGACTCGGCGCCGGGCGGGACGCGGGGGGCGGCGCGTGAGTTTCCCGTTGCTCTTCAAACTCACCCTTTACGGCCTGACGCTGGACGCCCTGGCCGCGCTGTACCTCACCGACCTGATCGCCGGCCCGACGCTGCTCGTGGTGGCGTTCGCGCTGGGCGCAAGCTGGTGGGTCGATCGCCTCCGGCCGGCCATCCCGAACTATCGCCGGCTCTGGGAGGTGATCACCGTCGTCTTTCTGGTATACGCGGTGCTGGACCTCGCCTTCCTGGCCGAGTCCTTCATGGCGGCCATGCTTCACCTGCTGGTGTTTCTCCTGGCGTACAAGCTGTACAACGCGCACAGCCATCGGGACCTGCTCGACATATTCCTTCTGACGTTCCTCATGCTGGTCTCCTCGGCGTTGCTCACGACGAGTCTGGGGTTTCTCGCGGTCTTCTGCGCCTACATGGTGCTCGGCGTCTGGGGGAGCATCCTGTTTCACCTCAGACGCGAGGCGGATCACGCCATGCCAGACCGGAGCGGCGACGCGCTGGCCGCACCCGGCCTGGTGACGCCGGGCTTCATGTGGTCCAGCCTGGGCGTGGCGGGAGCCGCGCTGATCCTGACTCTGGTGATCTTTTTTCTGATTCCCCGACTGGGCCGCACATTTCTGCCGCTGCGCGGCGAGTACGGTCCGCTGGCCACCGGCTTCAGCGATCACGTGGCGCTCGGCGTGTACGGCACCATCCAAAACGACCCCACCATCGTGATGCGGGTGAGCTTCGCGGAGGACGTCGTGGCGCCGGAGCGCCTGCCCGGTCTGCGCTGGCGCGGCGTGGCCTTCGACCACTTCGACGGGCGCACCTGGGAGCTGGCGAACGCGACCCGCACCCAGGTCCGCCGGGCGCGGGACGGTCAGTTCGTGGTGGGCGCCCACGCCCCGAACGCGCCGTTCCTCAGCTACGAGGTCATGCTGGAACCCATCGGGGCCGAGGTCCTCTTCGGCCTGCCGCGCGTCACCGCGGTCCAGGGACGCCTGGCCAATCTCGTGGTGGACGGCGCCGAGGGGCTCGTGCTGCCCCGGCCGCCCAACAGCCGGATCCGCTATCTGGCCGTCTCCCAGCCGGAACGGGTGCGGGAGGGGCAGCTCCGTCGTGCGGTCCGGTCCACGGATTACCCGCCGCGCCTCCGCGAGGCGTACTTGCAGCTTCCGGCCGTCTCGCCCCGCGTCCGGGCGCTGGCGCAGGAGCTGGCCGCGGGGGCGAGGACGCCGCTGGAGATCACACGCCGGGTGGAGACCTATCTGAACGAGAACCTGCGCTACAGCCTGGAGCTGGGACGGCAAACGGATCTCGATCCCTTGGACGAGTTTCTCTTCGAGCGGAAAACGGGGAACTGCGAATACTTCGCCGCGGCCATGGCGGTCCTGCTCAGGGCGGCGGGTGTCCCGGCGCGCGTGGTGAACGGGTTCCAGCGGGGCGAGTGGAACGACGTGGGGCGGTATTTCGCCGTCCGCCAGCGGGACGCCCATTCCTGGGTCGAGGTGTACTTCCCGGGAGCCGGGTGGCTGACCTTCGACCCCTCGCCGCGGGCGGCCTTCGACGCGCAGGCGTTCAGCGTGAGCGGGCGGATCTCGCAATACTTCGATGCCTTGCGGATGCGCTGGAGCCGGTACGTCGTGGACTACAACGTCGGGGACCAGGCGCTCGTCGCCATGGAGCTCCGCCGCCAATCCGCCGCGTTCCGCGGGAGGCTATCGCTCCTTTGGGAAACCTGGACGCCGAAGATTCGCCGTAGTCTGCGGACGACCTGGCGCAACCACGGGTCTGCGGCGCTCGCCGTCGGGGCGCTGGCCGTCGCGCTCCTGATCGTCTGCCGCCGCACGCGACCGGGGGACCTGGCCGCCGCATGGCTGTTGCGGGTGCGCCTCCGGCGGACGCCGGTCGTCTTTTACGACCGGATGCTGCGCCTGCTCGCCCGGCGCGGCTATCCGCGGCCGCCGCAGTCGACCGCACGGGAGTTCCTCGAGCGTCTCGAGGCGGAGCCGGAGATCCGCGCACCGGCTGCCGAACTCACCACGCTGTACGAACAGGTTCGCTTCGGAGGGCAACCGTTGACGCCCGCAGAGGGAAAGCGGGCGGCGCTCCTGCTGAGACAACTCGAGGCCGCGCCGCGCTGAGTGCCGACTCGGGGGTTCGACGGCGCGGCGGTTCGACCGTTCGGCGGTTCACGGAAAAACAGGAACGGTCTTCACGCGGCCCGTTCCCGCGGCCTCGAACCGTCGAACCGCCGGACCGTGCTCCGTTCTGTCAGAATTTCCCGCGCGAGATGACGACTTCCTGTAGCACCGCGTCCTTCACGGGGCGGTCGTTGGCCCCACGGGGAGAGTTTCCGATGGCGACGACCACCTCGTGCCCCTGCACGACTTCGCCGAAGACCGAGTGCCGATTGTCCAGGTGGGGGGTGGGCGCCAGGGTGATGAAGAACTGGCTGCCGTTGGTGTTGGGGCCGGCGTTGGCCATGGACAGCATGCCCGCCTTGTTGTGCCGCAGGTCGGGGTGGAACTCGTCGGCAAATCGGTAGCCGGGCCCGCCGGTTCCCCGCCCCAGGGGGTCGCCGCCCTGGATCATGAACCCCGGGATGACCCGGTGAAAGATCGTCCCATTGTAGAGAGGCCGTCTGACCCTTTGGCCGGTCTTGGGGTCGGTCCACTCTTTGGTCCCCGTGGCCAGCCCGACGAAGTTCTCCACGGTCTTGGGCGCCTTGTCCTCGAAGAGGCGAATGACGATGACGCCCATGCCGGTCTTCAGCGTTGCGTACAGGGGTTCGGCCACGGATTTCTCCTTTTCGCCGGCGGTCGCCAACCCTGTGGACAACAGGAGCCCCAGGCCGGCCAGCAGTGCGATGTGCCCAGCGCGTCGTCTTGCCACGTGATTCCCTCCGAATGATGTCATCAGACCTCCGGCGGCCCGGCTGCCGAAACAATATCCTACAGGCGTACACGGACCCTGGCAAACGGAATCGCCCCGGGACGCGGGCGCTGCGGTTTTCCGCTTGACACTACCGGAGCGCCTGCGGCACCCTGAAGGCTGGCCCGCGGTGATGGGGACATGCGGAACCCGCGCGGGACGTGTCCCCATCCGGCGGGTGGTGCGAGCCAGGGGGACCTCATCACGGTGTGGCGGGATCCCCTGTGGTCCTGGGAGGCAACGAACATGGCCTTGACCGGAAAGACCGCCATCCTGTTCGGCGCAGGAGCCATCGCCACAGGTTATGCCCCCGCGTTCGCCGAACACACCATGAACATCGCCGTGGTCAGCCGCGGGGATTCCTGCGACCAACTTGCCGCGTCGCTGGCGGGCCGGGACAGCAACGTCATGGCGGTCCATGCGGATGCCTCCAACCCGGAGGATGTGCGACGCGTTTTCCGCGAGGTCGCCGCACGCTGGGGGGCCATCGACATCTGCGTGAACGGCTCGGGCGGGACGGTGGGGGCGGCCAACTTCACGGACCTGGAGGGCTTCTTGAAGGTGGAGCCCGGAGCCATCCTCAAGGTCCTGACCGGCAATTACCTGTCGAAAGTCTATGCGATCCAGCAGTTCGCCGCGTATCTATACGAGGCCAAACAGGGGAACAGGCCCGCGGAGGGGAGCGTCGTCAACATCACGTCGATGTCCGGATTCGTGCCGCTGACCAGGGTGCCGTTCTACTCCGACGCCTTCGCGGCCATCGAGAACCATACGCGGAGCGCCGCCTTCATCTTCGGGCATTACGGTTTGGGACGGATCAACAACGTCGGCGTCGGTTTTCTCGTCGGGGCGCAGAACCGGAGTCTCCTGCTCAACGAGGACGGCACGCCCACCACGCGCGGCCTGGAAATCCTGCAGGCGACCTCACAGCACCGATTCTTGACTCCCGCCGACGTGGCGCGGCCCGTCCTGTACCTGGCCGACAGCGAAGCCAGCGCCGGGGTTAACGGCCACACGCTGCGGGTGGACGGGGGGTTCGGGATCGTGAATCTCGCAGGGAGCGGCTATCCTCCGGCCCCGCGAGGGAATGGGGGGCGCTGACGTTCCCGACGGGATCCGCGGGGGATGGGGCAGCGCGTGTTGTCGCCCGGACGGTGCCCCGCCCCCTGGTTTGTGCTTGACACGCCCGGAGAATCTGGGGCATCCTCCCTACCTCATGACGCTACGCATTCGCCGCCGGGACGCCTTCGGGCTTGTGCGCACGCCCTGCCATCGTCGCGAGTCGGCATGATTCGAGAGGTCGCGATCGGAAGCGACATCCGGGTCGGGGCCGGGAACGGTCTCGTCCTCATCGCCGGCCCGTGTGTCCTTGAATCGGATGCGCTGTCGTACGAAGTCGCCGGGTTCCTCGCGGACCTCTCCCGGCGCTTCGGCCTGCCCGTGGTGTTCAAGGGATCGTTCGACAAGGCGAATCGCTCCTCCCGGATGTCCTACCGGGGACCCGGGGAGGAGCGGGGGCTACGCATCCTCGCGGCGGTCAAGGAACGCTTTGGACTCCCCGTGACGACCGACGTGCACGAACCCGCGCAGGCGGACCGCGCGGCCGGGGTCGTCGACCTGCTTCAGATCCCGGCGTTTCTGTGCCGGCAGACCGATCTTCTGGCGGCGGCGGGCCGCACGGGGCGACCGGTGAATATCAAGAAGGGCCAGTTCATGGCGCCGGGCGAGATGCAGAACGCGGTGGAGAAGGTGAGGTCGACGGGAAACGACGGCGTCCTGCTCACCGAGCGCGGCACCACGTTCGGCTACCACGACCTCGTCGTCGACTTCCGCGGACTGTCCGCCATGCGCAGGTTCTGCCCGGTCGTCTTTGACGCGACCCACAGCGTCCAGCGTCCGGGCGCGGCGGGGACCGCGTCGTCCGGGGATCGGGCGTTCGTGGAGCCGCTGGCGCGCGCCGCCGTGGCCGTCGGGGTGGACGCACTGTTCCTCGAGATCCACCCGGACCCGAGGCGCGCCCTCTCCGACGGGCCGAACAGTCTGCCGCTCGACGCCGTGGAGCCGCTCATGCGGGGTCTGCTCGCCCTGCGCGCGGCTGCGAGCCCGGAGGGTCACGCATGACGTCCCGCGATCTCATCGATCGTGCCGCGCGGGTCCTTGCCGTGGAAGCCGAGGGGATCCAACAGGTGCGGACGAAGCTGGACGCGCACTTCGACCGCGCCGTGGCCATTCTCCGGGCCACCCAGGGCAAGGTGGTCGTCACCGGGATGGGAAAGTCCGGGATCATCGGCCGCAAGATCGCGGCGACGCTGGCCTCCACGGGAACACCCGCCTTCTTCCTGCATCCCGGCGAGGGCATCCACGGGGATGTGGGGATGGTGCACCGGAACGACGCCGTGATCATCCTGTCGAACTCCGGCGAGACCGAAGAGGTGAGCCGCCTCCTGCCGGTGTTCAAGCGGCTGGGGCTCCCCCTGATCGTGCTGACGGGGCAACCAGCGTCCACCCTCGCCCGTCACGCCGACGCCGTCCTGGACGTGGGCGTGCGAGAGGAGGCATGCCCGCTGGGGCTGGCGCCGACGGCGTCGACGACGGCAGCGCTGGCCATGGGGGACGCCCTGGCGGTGGTCCTCTTCGAGGAAAAAGGGTTCTCCGCCGAGGACTTCGCGCTGCTCCACCCCGGCGGCGCGCTCGGGCGGAAGCTCCTCAGCGTGGCGGACCTCATGCACACGGGCGAAGCGATTCCGCTCGTCAACCCGGAGACGCTTCTCGCGGACGCCCTCTTCACCATCAGCGCGAAGCGCCTCGGGATGACCGCCGTCGTGGACGGTGCGCACCGCCTGGCCGGCATCATCACGGACGGCGATGTGCGCCGTGCCACGGCGCGCGGCACTGACATCTTCGCCACGACGGCACGTCAGGTGATGACCGCCGATCCGAAGCGCATCGCGCCCGCCGACCTGGCCGCCGCCGCTCTCCGGAGAATGGAAGCCCACGCCATCACCAGCCTGCTGGTGTGCGACCCGGCGGATCCCCAGCGGCTGCTGGGTGTGCTGCACATTCATGACCTCCTCAAGGCCGGCGTGGGATGAGCGCCCCCCTGATCCGCGAGGGGGCGCGCGACAAGGCCGCCCGCGTCAGGCTGCTCCTCCTCGACGTGGACGGCGTCCTCACGGATGGGAAGATCGTTTATGACGCGGACGGGCGGGAGATCAAAGCATTTCACGTCCGGGACGGGCACGGCATCAAGATGCTGCAAGGGGCCGGGGTTGAGGTGGGGATCGTCACAGGGCGCCGATCGACGATCGTGGAAGCCCGGGCGCGCGAATTGGGGATGGCCCTGGTCTCCCAAGGCGTTTCCGACAAACTCGCCGCGTGGCGGGCCATGCTGCAGGAGGCGCGCCTGACGCCGGAGCAAACGGCGTATGTGGGCGACGATATCCTGGATGTCCCGTTGCTGCGGGCGGTGGGTTTCGCCGCGGCCGTCGGTGACGCCGAGGAGTGCGTGGCACGGGTCGCCGACTACGTGGCGGTCCGCCCGGGGGGAAACGGCGCCGTCCGGGAAATCGCCGAGTTTATCCTTCGCGCGCGCGGAGCCTGGGAAACCGTGACCGGCGACCTGCTGGATCCGCGCAGGGGTGCGTGACCGACCCCGGGAGGGACAGCCATGCTTCAGACGCTACGGGGGACACGCGGTGCGGTGGTGGCGCCGCACAGCTTGGCGGCGCAGGCCGGCCTGGCGGTCTTGCGGGAGGGCGGGAACGCCATCGAGGCCATGGTGGCCGCGGCGAGTACGGTGGCCGTCGTCTATCCGCACATGAACAGCATCGGCGGAGACAACTTCTGGCTCATCGCCGAGCCGGGCCGCGAGCCGGTGGCGATCATGGCGTGCGGCGGCGCCGGGGCAAAAGCGACGACAGCGCTCTACCGCGGATTGGCGAACATTCCGCCCCGCGGGCCGCTGGCGGCGAACACGGTGGCGGGGGCCATCTCGGGGTGGGGGGCCGCCCTGGAGGTCAGCCGGCGCTGGGGCGGAAAGCTGCCGCTCCGCCGGATCCTGGCGGACGCCATCGGCTACGGCCGGGACGGCGCCCCCGTCACGATGAGTCAGCACCAGAACACCGCGGCGAAGCTTCCGGATCTGAAGGACGTTCCCGGGTACGCCGCGCAGTTCTTGGTGGACGGCCACCCGCCGGCCGTGGGATCGCTTTTCCGTCAACCAACGCTCGCGGCCACGCTGGAGCGACTGGCCGCGGCCGGCCTCGACGATTTTTATCGCGGCGAGATCGGCGCCGCGAATGCCGCGGAGCTGTCGCGGATCGGCAGCCCCGTGACCGCGGCCGACCTCGAGGCGCATCGCGCCGTCGAGACGTCGCCGCTGTCCGTCGCCCTCCGGTGCGGGACCGTCTACAACGTGCCGTTCCCGACGCAGGGACTGGCGTCGCTCCTCATCCTGGGGATCTTCGATCGGCTCGGCTGCGCGGCGAGCGACGACTTTGCGTTCGTGCACGGCCTCGTCGAAGCCACGAAGCAGGCCTTCCTGGTTCGCGACCGGATCGTGACGGATCCCGCGTATACCACGGAAGAACCGGCGAGCTATCTGACGGGAGCCGCCCTGGCGGCGATGGCGCAACGGGTCGATCCCCTCAGAGCGGTCCCGTGGCCGGTTGCCGCACCGGGCGGAGATACCGTGTGGCTGGGCGTCGTGGACGGCCAGGGGCGGGCCGTGAGCCTCATCCAGAGCATCTACTGGGAGTTCGGCTCGGGTGTGGTGCTCCAGGACACGGGGGTTCTGTGGCAGAATCGGGGCGTGAGCTTCTCGCTTTCGGAAAACGCCCTGAACGCGCTACGCCCCGGCCGCAAGCCGTTTCACACGCTGAACCCGGCCCTGGCGCGGCTCGCGGACGGCCGGCTGATGGTGTACGGCACGATGGGCGGCGAAGGGCAACCCCAAACCCAGGCGGCGCTGTTCGCCCGCCATATCCTCTACCGGCAGGAGTTGCAGGCCGCCGTCACGGCGCCGCGCTGGCTGCTCGGCCGGACCTGGGGCGCCACCAGCACGAATCTGAAGCTCGAAAGCCGGTTCGATCCGTCGGTCATCGATGCGCTTCGTCGGGCGGGCCACGACGTCGAGGTCGTGGCGCCGTTCGCCGAGATCATGGGGCACGCGGGCGCCATCGTCCGGAACCCGTCCGGCGCCCTGGAGGGCGCCGCGGATCCGCGCGGCGACGGGATCGTGGCCGCGTATTAACGACGCCCGCACCGGCGCGGGAGCGGTGCCCTCTCGTTCAGGTGATTCGCCGCCGCACCGCGGCGGAGATGAACTCGCTCAGGATGACCACGCCGAAAACGGCGATCAGTATGACCGTGACCTCCTGCCACCTGAACTGATTGATGGCCGCGTAGAGCACGATGCCGATCCCGCCGGCGCCGACGAATCCGAGGACGGACGACTCGCGAATATTGATATCCCAGCGGTACACGGTCGTCCCGTAGATGACGGGCAAGACCTGGGGAAGTATTCCGATCCACAACACCTGGAGCCGCGAAGCCCCGGTGGCTTCAATGGCCTCTACCACGCCGGCGTCGATTTCCTCGATGGCTTCCGCCACCAGTTTGCCGAGGAATCCAACGGAGCGGAACGTGATCGCCCAGATTCCGGCCATCGGGCCAGGCCCAAAGACCGCCACGAAGAGGAGCCCCCACACCACGGTGTTGACCGACCGGGACGCAACCAGGATGAACCGGCCGATGAACCAGGTGAAGGAATTGAACGTGGTATTGCGGGCTGCCAGAAATGCCACGGGAAACGCCACCACGACCGTGGCCGCCGTTCCGAGCGTGGCGATGTGAATCGTCTCGACCAG
This sequence comes from bacterium, assembly GCA_029580855.1. Classification (GTDB taxonomy): domain Bacteria; phylum Methylomirabilota; class Methylomirabilia; order Methylomirabilales; family 2-02-FULL-66-22; genus 2-02-FULL-66-22. The sequence goes on from JAKPQH010000093.1 coordinate 24,897, forward strand.
GGGGCCGATGACTTTCCGCGCATACCCCGCGTCGGGTGGCCACATCCGGGTGACCAGATCGAGCGCCTGAACGTGTGCGTCCAGAAAGAAGAACCAGGCGATATCCAGGGCGCCGATCGACCACGTCGCAACCGCGACGATCCCGAGATACCAGGCGTAGCGCAGCACGGTCTGGCGCGGACTGAATCGACGCCACACCTCCGGATGTCTGGCCGCATGCCCGCTGGGGGTCATCGCAACTGATTTCTCACCCAGTTCGAGAAAAACTCGCCGAAGAACACCAGCGAGATGATCGTGAGCAAAATCGCCAGGCTGAAATCGTAGTCGTAGCGGCTGAACGAGGCGGCCAAGACCTGACCGATGCCGCCGGCGCCGACGATTCCCACGACGGTGGAGTGCCGGATGTTGGCATCCAGGCGGTAGATGGACACCCCCAGGTACCGTGGCAGGGCCTGCGGCGACACACAGTACACGAGCAGCTGAGCGAAGCTTGCGCCGGTGGCACGAATGGCCTCCAGCTGACCCGGCGGCATGTTCTCGATATCTTCGGCCAGCATCTTCGAAATGAAACTCGTACTGGCGACGATCAGCGTCAGTACCCCGGCGAGCGGTCCGAACCCGAAGATCTTGACAAAAAAAATCGCTACAATGATCTCGTGAAAGGTGCGGGACAGAATGATAAAGGTCCGCGCGGCCAGATAGACGGGCCTGGGGACCAAGTTGGACGCGCCGCATATCCCCACCGGCACCGCCAGGAGCATGCCGACGAAGCTGGCGGCCACCGCCATTTGAACGCTTTCCAGCGTTCCCTTGAACAGGAGACTCCAGCGGCTGAAATCGGGCGGCAGCATCCGCAGAATCATGTTGGCGGCGCGGGGAAAGCCTTCGCCGACGCGGATCCAGTTGATCTCCAGGGTCGCCGTCGACCACACCAGGTACGCCGCGGCCAGCACGATCATCCCGTTCCGCACCCACGGGTTCTCGATGGTGCGGATCCGGTGCCACCGGCGGGCGTCCCCCGGCTGCGTCAACGGCGAAGCCGTGCTCATACCGGCGTGTCTCGTGTCAGGCGGTCTTGTCTTTCGGGGCGCGGCGTGTCCGGCGTGCCTTTCTCGTCCTCCACCTTCCGGATTGTGGTGCTCCAGTCCTCCTCACCGTAAATCTCGGTGAGGACGTCTGCGGTCACGTGAGAGGCCGGACCGTCGAAGACGATCTCTCCGCCGCGCAGGCCGATGATCCGATCCGCAAAGGACTGAGCCAGACCGACGTCGTGCATGTTCACCAGCGCCGGCGTCCCGCGCTCGTGGGCCAGTTCGACCAGGATGCGCATGATCTGTCGGGACGTCTTGGGATCGAGGCTGGCCGTCGGCTCGTCCACAAGCAACAGGTTGGGTTGCTGCATCAGCGCGCGGGAGATGCCCACCCGCTGGCGTTCGCCGCCGGACAGCGCATCCGCGCGGGTGCTCTCATAGCCGGAGAGCCCGACCCGCTCCAGCAGGGTAAACGCCGCGGCGACATCCCCGGCGGGGAATGCGCGGCGGTACGTCCGCCAGAAACCGACATACCCGAGTCGGCCGGACAGCAGATTCTCCATCACGGTGAGCCGCTCGACCAGATTGTACTCCTGGAAGATCATGCCCATCCGCCGGCGCACCTTGCGAAGGTCGCGTCGGTTCAGCGCCGTGATGTCGATGCCGTCCAGCGTGATGGTGCCGGCCGTCGGTTCGACGAGGCGGTTGATGCAGCGGATGAGCGTGCTCTTGCCGGCGCCGGAGGGCCCGATGATCGTGACGACCTGGGGCTCTTTGACGGTGAAGCTGACGTTCTTCAGCGCGTGGGTTCCGGTCGGGTAGACCTTCGACAGGCCGGAGATGGTCAGCATTGGGCATGGGGTCCCGGAGCAGGAGGCTGCCGCCATCTCGCGGGAAAATGGCGGCAGCGCTCACGTTGAGGGGGCGTCGCACCTTTGTCCATCGCGCCTGCACCGACGCTCTTCACTTGACTTTCTTGAGCGCGTCCATCGTGTAGGCCTCTTTGTTGTCCTTCTGGATGGTGCGGATGATCTCCCACTGCTTCTTGTAATCGGCGGGGATGAAGGTCTCGGCTTGTTTCCCGAAATCTTTGGCGAGCCCGGTCCCCGTCCAGTCGAAGGTCAGGAACGCGTCGCGGACTTTCTTTTGCAGGTCCGGGTGCAGGTTGTAGATGTAGCCGTAGGCGGTGCCCGGGAACTGGTCCGACTCCCAGACGATCCGAACCGCCGAACGGTCGAACATCTTGCGTTCGATCATCCGGACCATCACGGTGGAGGCAATGGGTGCGGCGTCGTAATCCTTGTTGACGACCCCCATGATCGAGTTGTCGTGTTTACCCGAATACACGACTTTGTAGTCCTCGTCGGGGGTGATCCCCTCTTTTTTGAACAGTGCCCGCGGCGCCTGGTCGCCGGAGTTGGACGCGGGAGTCACATGAGCGACCTTGCGGTTTTTCAGGTCCTTGACCGTCTTGATGTCGGAATCCTTGTGGGTGATCAGCCACAGCCGGTACCCTCGGAACGTGCCATTCTTGTCGCCCATCATGGCCACGGGGTGAAAGCCGCCGAGGTTGACACCGTAGACCGTCGCGCCCGCGGCAAAGCCGGAAATATGCAGGCGGCCGGAACGCATGGCCTCGACCTGCGCGGCGTATGATTCGGGTCCGTACCACTTCACCGGCCTGCCGGTCTTTTTGGCGATATGATCCATGAGTTCTTTAAAGACGTTTTCGTAAACAGAAGGGTCCTCGACCGCGGTATAGGAGAAGATGAGCGTCCCCGGATCGAGCCACGCCGTGGGACTCTTGGGCGTATCGGCAAGGAGGTCGCCATCCTCGTCGCAGTACCGGATATCCAGATCCCCGCGGTTCTTGCACTGATCCGCCGCAGCGGCGGGCGCAGCCGCCATGGAGAGAGCCGCCAGTGCGACGATACCCACGATCCCGGACCGTACCACCCATCGGACCCACGATGCACTGTTCATGACCATCTCCTTTTTGCTTTCGGATGCGCAGCAGCCCGCCCGCGCTCCGGGCGCGAAGAACATCGCCGTCGCAGCGCCCATGGCAGGCCGTTGCCCGCCCGAGCGCCCGACTCGCCCCGTCTTTGGTGAGGAAACAGCGCAAAGTATCGGGTACGCCGCCGAGATGTGTCAAGGGGGAACGTCCGGGTGGCGTTTGGGCCGGTTAGAGATCCACGACCCAGCCTTGATCCTCGAGTCGGCGGGCCACGCGATCGCCGCCGGCCTTGAGACGGATACCCGCCCGGGTGGAATCCCAGATGGCCGGGCTGGCTGCCGCCAGCAACGGAAACACCAGGTCCGAGTAGTCCCTCCCGGGCTGCAGCGGAAAGACCGATCCCCCCGGCAGCAGCGGGGCGACCGTGGCGCGCGCCTCGGACAGCACCAACCACCCGCCGGCGATGTCCCAGATCTTGGGGAGAAATTCGCAGCAGGCCACGGCCATGCCGAGACTGACGGCGCCGAGATCGTAGGCGGTGGAACCCAGCAAGCGTATCTTGGGCCGCACGGCGAATTCCAGCATGCGGACGCCCCGCGAGTCGGTGATGAAAAAGTGGTTGCCGTGCACCTCGGTCGGCGGCGGCACGGCGAGAGGCCGGCCGTTCGCGACGGCCCCCTCACCGCGCACGGCGCTGATACGCTGGCCGAGGGGCGGGAAATCCACCACTGCCAGCACGGGCTGCCCCTGGTGCAGCAGCGCGATGCTGCAGCCCCACACCGGCAGGCCGTTGGCGAAGTTGTTGGTCCCGTCCAGCGGATCGACGACCCAGGTGAACTCGTTCCCCCGGTAGAACGGAGAGGTTTCCTCGGTGAGGATACCGTGCCGGGGGTACCCGTTTCCGATCGCTTGGTGGATAAAGCGATCGACCTCGAGGTCGGCCTGGGTGACGAAACTTCCATCGTACTTGGTTGACGCGGTGGTCCGGCCAAACCACGTCAGTAGCCGGCGCGCCGCCTCGTCGGCCAGCGTGTCGGCGAAGCGTCGCAGCGCCAGAAGTTCGGTCCGCATGCCCGTACCCCCTCGTCGTGTAAAAGGCCGACCGCGTCTTCCCGTGCGGACCGGTGCGCGGACCGCGCAGAACACGCTCCGCGTGCGTCGGGAGGTCCAGGTGGGACCTCGCCCGTCGGAGTGTCCGCAGTATCCGGCGTGTCGGCGGCGACTGTCAAGGAGAAGCCGAACGGGCGGGAGACCAGAGCGGGCGAACCGGTCCCGACGGCGGGACCTCGACCGCCCTCGGCGACCACCCAGGGGGATCCAGGATGTCCCGTCGAAGAGGCCCGCCCCGTGCCGCGGGAGGCTTCATGTGACGATCCCGCCGATCCCGACGCGAGCCGCGGGCGGGATGGGGCGGGACTCGAATAGGGCTTGCATGCGTCTGGCGGCTCCACTATCCTTCGTTTCGCTCTCACGCGGAGGAGGAAGGCAATGCCCTGGTTGAAAGTGGTCGAGGGGTTGAAGGCGCCGGTTGGCACGGAGTGCACCGTCAAGGGGTGGGTGCGGACGCGCCGCGACTCCAAGGCGGACGGCGGTCTGTCGTTCATCACCGTGCACGACGGGACCTGCCAGGATCCCCTTCAGGTCGTGGTTCGGAACAGCTTGGCGAACTATCAGACCGAGATCCAGCGTCTGTCCACCGGTTGCGCCGTGGAGGTGGACGGCAGGCTCGTCGCCTCGCAGGGCAAGGGGCAGGCGGTGGAGCTGGCGGCCTCGGCCGTCCGCGTCGTCGGGTGGGTGGACGATCCGGACAGCTACCCGGTCAGCGCCAAGCGCCACACCTTCGAATATCTGCGAGAGGTGGCGCATCTGCGCGTCCGAACCAACACCTTCGGGGCGGTGGCGCGCGTGCGGCACACCCTGGCGGTGGCGCTGCACCGCTTCTTTGACGAGCGAGACTACTTTTACGTGCACACGCCCATCATCACGGCTTCGGACTGCGAGGGGGCCGGCCAGATGTTCCGGGTGAGCACGCTGGACCTCGTGAACCTGCCACGGACGCCGACGGGTGCCGTGGACTTCTCGCAGGACTTTTTCGGCCGCGAGGCGCGGCTCACGGTCTCCGGGCAGCTCAACGTCGAGGCCTACTGCTGTGCGTTGACGCGCGTGTACACGTTCGGCCCGACCTTCCGGGCGGAGAACAGCAACACCAGCCGCCACCTTTCCGAGTTCTGGATGATCGAGCCCGAGCTGGCATTTGCCGGCCTCGACGAGAATGCGGATCTCGCCGAGACGATGCTGAAGTATGTGTTCGACGACCTGCTCCGGCGGCGCGGGGACGATCTGGCTTTCTTCGATCTCCGGATCGAGCAGGGCGTCGTGGACCGGTTGAAACATGTGGTGGCGACACGCTTCCGTCGGCTCACGTACACCGAGGCGGTCGATATCCTGAAGAAGTCCGGCAAGGCGTTCGAGTTCCCGGTGGAGTGGGGCACGGACCTGCAGAGCGAACACGAGCGGTACCTGACGGAGGAATACTTCAAGCAGCCGGTCATCCTGATACACTACCCGAAACAGATCAAGGCGTTCTACATGCGCCTGAACGACGACGGGAAGACGGTCGGGGCCATGGACGTCTTGGTGCCGAAGATCGGCGAGATCATCGGCGGTTCGCAGCGCGAAGAGCGCCTGGACGTGCTCGATCAGCGCCTCGACGCGATGGGTCTCCGGAAAGACGATTACTGGTGGTACCGCGATCTCCGACGCTACGGGACCGTCCCCCACGTCGGTTTCGGGCTCGGCTTCGAGCGGTTGATCCAGTTCTGCACCGGGATGGGGAACATCCGCGACGTCATCCCCTTCCCGCGCGCCCCGCGCCAGGCCGATTTCTGACCGCTTCGGGCGCATTTGGCCAACGTGCGATGTCGTGTGATGATCGCGCCGCTTGCGGCGCGGCAGGGTCTGGCGTCACGGAGAACGGGAGACCAGAAGTGCGTGCGGAAATCTCAAAGGAAAGGGGCGGCCAACGGGACGCCACGCAGTACCACGAAGCGACAAAGGGAGACACGCCGTCCAAGCCCACCGCGCGGCGCGACGGTGACGCCAGCCGCGACAGGAAGAGCTTCGAAGCAAACCAGGAAATCCTCGAGCACCCGAATCTCATCAAGGTCGGTCAGAAGCTCCGCATTCCATAGGGCTGCGTCGGGGAGAGCTTTCGCACTCGCCTGCGGCGGGACCCGGCCGTCCGGGGTTTCGGCGCACCATGCCGCAGGCCAACACGGACCACTCGGAGAGGAGACACCATGCGACACCACATCCCAACAGTAGCCGTGCTCGTTCTGGCCGCAGCAGTCCTGCTGGTCGGCTGCAGTAGCGACAAGGGGCCGGCCGAGCTGGCCATCAAGGCGGCCGAAGACGCCTTCGACGCCGCCAAGGCTGAGGCCGCCAAGTACGTGCCGGACCAGGTCAAGGCCGTCGAGAGCGCCCTCGCCGCCGCCAAAGACAAGTTCGCCAAGAACGACTACAAGGCGGCGCTCACCGAGGCCGGGGCGATTCCCGCGAAGGTGAAAGAGTTGACGGCCGCGGCCGCGGCGAAGAAGGAGGAGCTCACGAAGGCCTGGGGGAGCCTGAGCGAGGACCTGCCCAAGGTGGTCGAGGCGATCCAGAGCCGGATGGACATCCTCGCCAAGGCCAAGAAGCTGCCGGCCCATCTGACGGCCGAGACATTCGAGCAGGCGAAGGCCGGCCTGGCCGCCATCCAGCAGCAGTGGGGTCAGGCGCAAGAGGCCTTCCAGGGCGCCAATCTCACGGATGCGGTGGCCAAGGCGGGGGGGGTGAAGGCGAAGGTCAAGGAGGTGCTCGAGGCCCTCGGCATGCCGGTGCCCGATGCGTTAAAATCCTGACGCGCTCCGTTCCGGCCAAACGACGCCGGCTCGTCGATTTCGCCCGCGACCCGGCGTCGTTGTTTTCGAAGCGCGGCCGATGCTGGAAAATGCGGACGGGAACGGCAAGAGATCGGCGAAGCACATCGACGAACCGCGGCGGGATACGCGCGGGCGCGGCGCGGATCCGCAGGTGTCCGATCGCGGTCTGGAAGTGCCGCGGCACGTCGTTCCGGGCCGTACGGGTCCGCTCCCGCTGAGCGCGATGCCGGACACGAGCCGGGCGGAAGCGGTGCCGCACCAGGACCCCTGTAATCCGGGGCGCCTCGGCGTCCTGACCGTGAGCGAGGACCCGACGTGGTTCCTGACGGACCTCCGCGGGATGCCCAACTCGAGGGCGACGCGATCCGGCCCTCCGGTTCGCACTGGGGGCAATGCAGGCGTCATCCCGGGAATACGCTCTGCCACCCGGCCCGTCATCCGATCGGCTCGAGCCGCCCGCTTTCTTGAGCGGTCGGCTCACACCTCTCGCACGTCAATCATCCTGAGGGCCAGCGGCTGAAGCGTGTCGACCAGGAGAGCCTTGGGAACGTCGGCGACTTTCACGGTCACCAGGTTATTGGTCGGGTCTTCGCCCAGGAAGGTGCCCAGGGCGATGATATTGCCGCCCCGCTCGGCGATGGCCCCCGTGACCTTGGCAAGCGTGCCTTTCGCGTCGGGAAGCAGCATGGTCAGCCGGACTCCCTTTTTGCGTGCGCCCAGCAACTCCAGGAACAGCTTGAAGAGGTCGGTTTCCGTTATGATGCCCACCAGTTGTCCGTCGCGCACGACGGGTAAGCTGCCGATCTTGCGATCGGTCATGATGCGCGCGGCGTCTTCCACGGGCGTGTCTTCCGTCACGGTGATGACGTCCTTTGTCATCACCTCCGCCACGGTCAGCTTCGACAGCAGATAATGGAGCTCGTAGATCGACAGCGAAGTCGCCGGCGAGGGCGAGGCGTACAGCAGATCCCGTTCGGCCACGATCCCGACCAGCTTGCCCGCCTTGCTCACCACCGGAAACCGCCGGACGTGGAACTCCCGCATCCGTTTCAGCGCCTCTTCGACGGGTGTCTCCTCCGTGATCGTGTACGGGTTTCTGCTCATGCGCTCGTGAACCAACATGGCGAGCCTCCTTGTCGCGAGTGTTGCCCCCTGTCAACCGCGGATGTGATCCGCACCGCCGCCGGCGCTCCGGGTATTAGAAAACCACATCTCGGCCCGAGGGTCAATGTGCGGCAGGGAAGCACGGCGCGGGGGCGAGGCGCGGGTGAGGATTCCAGTCCGTGCGCGTGGCGTCAAGATGGGTCACGGGTGTCCTTGTCCAACTCCGGCACCTCCGCCCGACGCCGTTTGACCTTGACAGTCGAAGCGCAGACCCCGGATACTTCGTCCACCCCGAAGCCAATCGCGGAGCGCCGCAGCCCTTTGCCGCGCCCGTGACGTGCCGATGATGAATATCCTGCTCGCCAATCCCAAGAGCGTGAACGTCTTTGAGTCCTTTGGGATGGTCTTTCCTCCCCTCGGCCTTCTGTATGTGGCCGCCGCGGCGGAAACGGCGGGCTTTACGGTCGGCGTGGAGGATTTCTGTGCCTCACGCAACACGCCGTCGCGCTTCAACTTCCGTGACTATGACGTCGTCGGCATCACGTCGGACACGCGGCGATTCCCGGGGGCTCTGGAAATTGCAGGACGAGCCAAGCAGCAGGGATGCACCGTCGTGATGGGCGGACCTCATCCGGCGTTCGCCGATGAAGATGTCTTGCTGGGCGGTTATGCGGATTTCATCGTCAAGGGGGAAGGGGGGCTTACGTTTCCCGACCTCCTCGAGGTCATCCGGCGCGGTGTTGACCCGGGCCGTGTCAAAGGGATCAGTTACCTCGGGGATGGAAGGGTCATACGAACGGCACCGCGGGAACTCGTTGAGGACCTTGATCGCCTCCCGTTTCCGGCGCGCCACCTTGTTGACATTGATGTATACAAACGATTCGGAGTGCGGTACGGCGGCGAGCGGTCGGTAGCGCTTCTGTCCACGAGCAGGGGGTGCCCGAACGCGTGCGAGTTCTGCGCAACACCGCAGATGTACGGACGACGATGGCGGGCCAGAACAGCCGGGTCCGTGGTCGCTGAAATTGAACACGTCTATTACGACTACGGATACCGGGCCGTTGCCTTCGCCGACGACAATTTTACCGCATCCCCGAGACGGGTGCGAGAGATCTGCAATCTCCTCATCGGCAAGAATCTCGATATCTGGTGGTGGTCGTTTTCGACGGCAACTGCCCTGTTGCGAAACGAGGATATGGTCAGCCTGATGGCACAGGCCGGAGCCAAAACCATCCATATCGGTGTCGAGAGCCCTGATCCGGCAACCCTCAGGGAACTCAATAAGAACACGGGGGCCGGCGTCCCGTCCGAAGCCGTAGCTTTACTCAAGAGAAACAAGCTCGATATTTTTGCGAGTTATATCCTGGGCGGAACGAACGAAGATAGGCGGACAATTCTCAGAACGATACGGTTCGCCCGTTCCCTCGATACGCATGTGGCGCAGTTCAGCATTCTGACGCCGTATCCGGGAACGGTGCTGTTCAACAAGCTCAAAGATCGGCTGCGTCACACGAATTGGCGTTTCTATGACGGCACGCATCTCGTGTTCAAACACCAACACGTCTCGTATGTCGCCAGCAGAACGGGACGTAGGTTCCAAAGCATATTGCGTGCTTCGCCTTCCCGAGTCGTAGCTCTGAGGAGAACGTACGTCGCGCAGCGAAAAACAGGAAAGTGCTTTGGAACCTACGTCCCGTATCTTTCGAGTCGTAGCTCTGAGGAGAACGTACGTCGCGCAGCGAAAAACAGGAAAGTGCTTTGGAACCTACGTCCCGTATCTTCGTTCCGTATCTTGGGCGCCGTTCATCAGGCAGGGGTACGAGGTCGATCTCCCGCTCTGGCCGCGCTGCGTCAGCGCCATGCGGATCATCGCCGTTCGGCTGAGTTCACGACGAAGCCTTTCTCGACCAGGCCACCGTCATCGAGAAGATCCTCAGTCGCCTCGGCCTATGGCCCACGCTCTCCCGCAGGCCCCCGGCCGCGGGGGTACCCGTTGCCATGTTTTCTGCAACAGGTCCGCCCGCGCAACCTCCCCGCCATCCTCCAACGAGAGCGGGTGTAAGTGTGGCGCCATCGAGGGCGTCGCAGTCCGCCCGGCGCCCCGTTCCACGGTCCCTCTTTCTCCTTGACGCAATCGGCTGATGCGGCGGATACTCCGCCTTACTCTGGGTCGCCCTCTTCCGCGGCTCCTTCATCGAGGGCGGAACACGCGGTTGGATCTGACCGCGGAGAGGCGACGGGTCATCGGGAGGACGTGAGATGGAAGACCGAATCTTCGCTAGCCTGACCGGCGCCGAGCGAGTGCAGATGCGCCCCGGCATCGAGCGGATCACCCTGGCCTACAACCGGGAGACCATGCTTTGCTATTTCTACTTGAAGAAGGGCTCGACGCTGGAGATACACACCCACCCCCCGGCCCAGAACGGCCTGGTCGTGAAGGGTAGGGTGCGCTTTCTGAAGGGCAACGGGGAGAGCCATCTGCTGCAGGAAGGGGACGCCTACCTCTTCCCCTCCATGGAGCCCCACGGCCTGGAAGTGCTGGAAGACGCTGAGCTGATCGAGGCCTTCACCCCTGCGCGGGAAGACTACCGGCTCTGAGACGAAGAACGCGCCAGCCGAGCGGGTGGCGGCCCGACGACCTCAGGGCGCCACCTGAGTTCGTCCGCCGGAATGAAGCCGCTGGCGCGCAGCCCGCACCAGATCCGGGCGTGCCGGTCGCCGGCCCGCTTGGCCGAGGACAGGTCGAGCCGGCGCTGTGTTGAGTCGTGGACACCTCAAATCGAACGGAGACGAAAATGCTGGCGGTGATCTTCGAAGTCTACGTCCGTCCAAACGGCAAGGATGAATATCTCTCGATCGCCGCGAGTCTGCGAGAGTCTCTGAAGGATCGTCCGGGCTTTATCTCAATCGAAAGATTTCAAAGCGTCACGGATCAGAACAAACTCTTGAGCCTATCATTCTGGGATACTGAACAAGCCATTGAGGAGTGGCGCAATCTGTTCGAGCACAGAATTGCGCAGAAAAAAGGGAGGCGCGAGTTATTCGCGAAGTACAGAATTCGGGTGGCGCGCGTTTCGCGCGACTACACCGAGTCCGAGCGCACCCAGGCGCCGTCCGATTCAAATGCCGAGTTAGCCGACTTGTAACGAGGCTTCGCCTCAGACCGACGAGGCATGCACCTCGTCACCCCGGCCCCGGGTTTCATCGGGGTAGACTCCAGCCGGGGCCCAGTGGCACGAGGAGATATCCTGGATTCCGGCGTCCGCCGGAATGACGGATTAAAGCCCGGCCCAAACTTGACTCATTCGCAGCGAGTTCTTCTCGTCAAGCAACACGAGTGTCCCGGAGATCGGTGGACGCGTTGCGCGTCTTCGTGGAGTCTTTCGCGCGGTTCTTGGGATGATGATCTCGGCCGGCTTTCCTTTTGTTGCCACAGGTCCACCCGCCCTTGTTGAGTGTTGTGAGCGTCAAGCACAACGCCTTATCCATCAGGAAAAAAAGCAACTGTAATATGTCCTTTCTGGCCGGAAATATCTCCAACATGCGCCTGCCTTGCGCGGGCCCAAGTACGCGCCGGTGGCGCTCGTCCTGGCGTTGGTGCCCCTGCTCCTTAATTGGCCCACCTACGTCACTATCTCCATGGCGGTGTTCGGCACGCTCCTGGTCGGGCGACTCCTGTACCGCTCGGGCGAGGCCCGAGTCACAGAAGGTGAGGGTAAGCCATGACAGCCACACCGATGGATGAGCTGCTGGGCCGTATCCGCGAAACCGAGGTTGTCGAGCTGTGCCGGGAGCTGATCCGTTTCAAGAGTGTCAACCCGCCCGGCGACGAGCGCCCCATCGCCGAGCACGTGGCCGGGGTGCTGCGGACGGGCGGCCTCGCGGTGGAGGTCGTCCCCCACGGCCCGACGCGTGCCAGCGTTCTGGCACGACTGAAGGGCACGGGCGAGCTGCCCGGTCTCTTCTACAGCGCCCACCTGGACACGGTGCCGGTGGGGGCGGAAGCCTGGCTCCACGATCCCTTCGCCGGCGAGGTCGCCGACGGCAAGGTGTGGGGCCGCGGGTCATCGGACATGAAGAGCGGGCTGGCCGCCATGATTATCGCGGCCAAGGTGCTTGCCGCGGCGCATGTGAAGCTGCGGGGCGATCTGATCCTGGCCTTCACCGCGGGGGAGGAGACGGACTCGCTGGGGGCCACGGCCCTGGCCAAGCGGCCGGACCTCGGCCCTGTGCAGGCCCTGGTCGTTTCCGAGCCCAGCTCCAACGGTATCTTTATCGCAGAACTGGGCGCGCTGTGGGTCGAGCTGACGACCCAGGGCAAGACCGCACACGGCTCCATGCCCGACCTGGGCCGCAACGCGGTCATGATGATGGTGGCCCTGCTCGCCGAGCTGGACCGGCTGCCGATCCCCCACGATCCCCATCCGATGCTGGGGGGCTTCAGCCGCAGCATCAACACGGTGACCGGAGGGGTCAAGACCAACGTGGTGCCCGATCGCTGCGTGGCGACGGTGGATATGCGCACCGTGCCCGGGCAGGATCACCAGGCGATCGTACGGCAGATCGAGGCGCTCGGCGCCGACCTGGCGAAGCGCCTTCCCGATTTCCGGGCGACGGTCCGCGTCGTCAACGACCGTATCCCGATCACCACAGCGCCAGACGAGCCGGTCGTGCAGCGCTTCGCCGACGTGGTGGCGGAGGCCACCGGGCAGCGGCCGGAGCCAAAGGGCGTCCGCTACTATACGGACGCCGCGGCGCTCATGCCGACCCTGCAGGCCCCGATGATCATTTGCGGGCCGGGGGAGGCGGGGCTGGCGCACCAGCCGAACGAGTACGTGGAGGTGAGCAAGCTCACCGATTCCGCCCGGCTCCTCACGCTCGCGGCGGCGCGCCTGCTGGGCTGACGGCACGCGGCGCGGCCCCCGGCGCCGCCTTCTGCATGCGCAAGAGCTTGGCCAGGGCCTTCTTGCGGCCTGCCAGGTCGCCGGCCAGGGTCATCTCCCGCACGGCCTCGATCCGGTCACCCGCGAAGAACATGTGCTCGGTGCGTGTGAGCCTGATGCCTTCGCCGCCGAATTGCCTGGTGACCTTGGCGTCCATCGGGGTATCGGCATTGGCGCGCACGCCGATTTTCCGGCACTTGTCGGCCCAGGCCATGAGCGGGGCGAAATCGGCGGAGAGTTCGGGCTGGAAGAACGGCAAATCACCCAGGCAAAGGCGATAGCCAGCAGAAAGAGCCTGACCTATCAGACCTTGATGCGGAGCTGGATCGCGGAAGGGATCGCGCGGGAAGAAGAGGGACGCCGTCGCAGCTAGCTGTCGGCGATCAGGTCGGCCATCCCTGCGTCGCGACGGAGGGCTGGCGCACAATTCCGGTCTCGGGACTCGGCCCGCAAAGCCCCATCACCCAAAAGGGATACCTATCTGACGGCTTGGTGTACCCTCCTCACCCACGTCGCTGCCATTCGGGCCTTGATAGGGGAGGGTGAGACGGCGAGGGCGCCGTGCATGATCGAGACACGAACGTGTGCGGCGAAGACCTTAGGCCAACTTGAAGAGGGTTTGCCAATCTCTTGGATACGCTCCTCCACGTGCAGCGTTCTAGTTGGCCCATCGCTGCGACCCCCGGCATAGAGTCTGCAAAAGAAACGACCAGACGCCGTCACATGTACGCCGGGCTTGTGCCGGACTGACGAGTGCGCGCGGTCGACCGGGAATGCGTTGCGGGGCCGGTCGCTCCGTTTCTGGTCAATCTATTATGCGCCGACCACGGTGACATCGCATGGACATCGAGGGCCAGCCCGTGTATATCTTCGTTGATGATCGCGAGCAAGCGGGTGCTGTTCCAGCCGCGCTCGCCAGGCGTCGGGACGCCACCATCGAGGTCGCCCGCCTCAGCGTCGGCGACTATTGCGTGCAGCGTCGCGTGCTCGTGGAGCGAAAGACTGCCGCGGACTTCGCGGCGTCGTTGATAGATGGACGGCTGTTTCGCCAAGCTGCGGCGCTCGCCGCCGCGCCGCACCGCGAGATGCTGCGCACCCTCGCCAACGCAAAAGCGTGGCAAGAGCGAGAGCCACGAGAGTAGCTCAGGGGGGCGGGTGCGCTGCGATAACAGCGTCGCCTTGAACCGCCGCACAGCAGCACCCGCGCCCGTCGCGTCCTCGTCAGCCCCGCTCCGCCGGCGCCTTCTGCGTCTGTTCGGCGAGGAGTTTCTGCAGGTCCGCCAGCGACTTTGCCTGCGCAGATCTTTCGATGGCCTTCTCGGCGATCTCCTGAACCTTCTGGTACGCGGCCTCGAGCTGCTTGGCCAGCTTGGCGTTCTGGTCGCTGAAGTCCTTGGCGATCTTCTCCAGCGCCTCGATGCGCGCCGCCGCGACGTTCCGATCGCCCTCGAACTCCTTGCGGAGCAATTCCTCGCGGCTGTTGGCGTCTGCTTTCAGGCGCTCGCCGGTTTCTTTGACGGCCCAGTCCACCGCTGACTCCAGCTCTTTCGGGATCGCCGCCATCCGCTGCCGTAAGTCGGCCATCTCCTTCTCCTGAGCCGCCACGGCCTTCTCGTGCTCCGCCAACTCCTTCGTCGCCGCTTCCCGCTTGGTGAGGATGTCGCGTTCGAGCGCGGCCTTCTCGTCATTCAGTTTGTCGCGGACCGTTTGCTGCTCGCGCGTCAAGAGATAGGCGAACTCCTCCTTCTCGCGCTCGCGGGTCTTCTTCTCGATCGCGTCCCGCTCGCGTGTCTCGAGTTCGCGGACCTTCTTCCCCTTCTCCCACTCGGCGCGCGTGGTTTCAATCTCGCGGGCGAGACGGTCCGTCTGCGTTGTCAGCTCGGCCTCGAATGCCTGGCGCTTCTGGTTCTGCGCCTCGATGAGCGCGGCCAGGCTGGCGGCCGCCTTGTCGATGTCGTACAGTTCCTGCAGATCGCGCTCCTTCACCTCGACCGCCTTCTGGACCGCCTTGAAGCGCGCGACCTCGGTTGCCATGCGTTCCGCGATCTGGGCCAGGTTCTAGCCGATGTCGGCCTTGAGGTTGCCCAGGGCCCGCTCCACGCCGTCCGGCGTCAGGTCGGTCGCCGCCGCGACCACCTCCTCGGCGCGCTTCTCCTGCACGCGCTTCTCCGGCTGCAGCTTGGCGGCGCGCTTCGCCTCCAGCTGCCGCACCACAGTAGGGTAGGCCTCGAGCGTCTCTTGCTTGGTATTCTTGTCTGAAAGCTTCGGAACGGGCGGTTTCTCGGTGGCGGCCATGGGAGGTCTTCTCTTGGGAGCGTAGGGTGTGGGCGGTCTTTTGACGGCTGGATGGTATTGCGATCAATTCGGCGGTGCCAAGGCTATTGGCTGCCTCTGCTTTTCATCAGCCAGTCGATCGCCGAATGCTCCTTCGCGATATGCTTCACGGTATAGCCGTCTCGATGGACGCGTTCGAGTAGCATGCGATCGAGGTTTGGCCACGCTTCGTGGCAGCGTGATGCCACGCCGATGCAGTCAAGGGCTAGCCGTTGGAGTCGCTAGGTCCCATCTCGTCGAGTATGAGGATGATGGCAGCGCGTAGGGCGGGCAGGCCACGTTGGGTGATGTCTCACACACGGGAAAGGCTAATGCCCAGATAGTCGTGGACAAGCACATTCTGGAATCCCGCGATAGCTGTCCACGGAAGGTCCGAGTGGCGCCCCTTCAACGCGGAAGAGAGTCGCTACGTCGACTCGGCCAGTTCCTGGAGTTCGCGGAGGGTTGCTTTCTGCGTCTTGCGATCGGTCAGGAATCGGCTTCATCCCTCGCTCGTGTAGCCGATGATCGCGTCGAGACACTCCAAGTTGTGTTGAAGGTAAACGCGATCATCCTTCACAGTGGCACCGCTTCCGCCAAGGCCCGCGCCCGCATTTCCGGGCGCAGGGCGTCAGCTTCGACCACATCCACACGGCAGCCGAGAAGGGTTTCGAGGTCAGCCACGAGTCCACCAGGAAACCACGGAGTGGTCGGGCCATTCACCTCGATGAGCAGATCGACGTCGCTGCCCTCGCCGGTCGTTCCGCGCGCGCGCGAGCCGAAGATATGAACACGGCCGACCCCGTGTTGTCGCGCAACGCGCAGGATATCTTCTCGTCCGCCACAGGTGGCCTCCCATGTACGGTTTTTTACGTTTGCTGCATTTATATCAGGAAAAGGCCTGTCGGGCAATTGTCCCACGTGGATGTGGCCGCCGGACCAGCGTCGCACATTGGGGGACTTCGAGGGGGCGGCCCAGCGTAGCCGGAGACAGCCCGCCAATCCGACGCCCAAGACGATCACGAGCGGCTGTCCGAATGTCGTCAAGCACGACGTAGGTAGCCCGACCGCCGAAGCGGCGCGGGATCCGAAATCCCCGATGCGAACCGGGCGGATCCTCATCGCAGAGGCTCCAATGTGATTGCACCATAGTCAGGCGAGTGGACCGTGTTTCAAGGCATAGCCCGTCGTCCTCACCCACCTCGGCCTGTGGTCCACCCTCGCCCACAGCCCCCCGACTGTCTCCGTCGCGACCTGACCCACGCACGACGCCTCAGTGATCTCCACTCGGGGGAGGGGGGCGGAAGCGTCCGCCGGGCGCCGGGGTATCGTCCGGTGTACGTTCCCCGTTTTGTTCCTCTTTTTCCGCTTGCCCCGCCCGCCCGTGCGGCGGATACTCCGCCCCGACGTGGGGATCCCGGTCGCCTCGGGCACCGCGACTGGCCAGGGAGTGTCGCCGGGCCCGTGGGGCCGCCGGCGGGTGAATCGTCGCGCGGCCGCCAAAAGCAAATTCCTATCACCCACCACCCCTACGCCCCCCAGGAGCGGCGCAGGCGCTGGGCCTCTTCGAGAGAACGATGCTTGTATACGCCGGCGGGAATCTGGAGGGGCCTTAGACGGATGGCCGTAGTCGAGAGGTCACACGCCAGCTTGAGGTTTTGCGGGTCGAGGGGAAGTAGCGGAGACGGAAGCATCTCGGTCACCGATCGGAACTTGCGAACGGGCATCACTCCTCCTGCAGGGAGAACCGCTCTTTCAAGACCTGCGCGTCGAGGCGGTCCTGGGGCCGGACCGTATCCTTTTTCATCCGATAAAGCATGAGCGGGGTCGCCACCCTGACCCGCACGCCCTCAATCACGAGTTCCTCGCTGTCGAGGTTCGCAAAACCGAACGCCTCGCCGAGACGCGCCAGTATATCAATCCAGAAATCCCCCGCGGGCGGCACATACTGAATCGCCGGATACTCTCCGGCCAGTTCGTCGGCGCGGATGCTTTCGATCTCCGGATCGTTAAACAGCTCTCGAAACGCGGTCTTGAGTCGAGCGACATTGTCCACCTCAGTCGAGACGACCACGTCGATATCGCGCGTCGCGCGAACCAACCCCTGCGCAGCCATGGCCATCCCTCCAACGAGGACATAGGCCATTTTGTGACGGTCGAAGGCCGCGAAGATACGCTTCGTCTGCTCGAATTCCATCGCCCTGTTTCTCCTGTTGCGCCGACTGGAATCCGCTTGGGACGCTAACATCGGCGGAAATGGGTGTCAACGCGGAAATCCCAGGCAACGTCCTCCGACGTCGGCACGATGTCTGGTGATAGCCGGGGCCCGCAAGAGCCCCTCCCGAGGCGCAAGTTCCGGTGGGGTTCCCCCAAGTACCTTGGAGATTTTCGTCATTCAAGAAGGTTCAGGGTACTTTTTTGACCAGGGCTTTGGATTCGTGCAAAGTGGGTGGTTTGTGCGCCGTCATTATCGATCACCTCATACGTGCATTATTGACTACGCAAGTGACTGATCTGCGACGGCTCTGGCGCGCGGTAAACAGCAGAACGATGGAGAGAGGTCGGTCCATAGCAGACGTCAACGGGATTCTTGGCTAGAACATCTCGGGAGAGCGTCGACGGTCGGCCAAAAGTGCGAACTGGGGATCACTGAAAATCCCGGCTCCCGCCCGTGGGCACGGGCTGGGTCAGTTGGGGTGTCCAGACATGGTCGGCGATGAGGTGGGCGACGCCCTGCTGCGATTCCAGCCGGCCCGTGATGCCGAGGAGCGGGCTGGTCTTCACGAGGCTGCGGTGTCGCGCCCACACCTTCGGCCACAGGACGACGTTCACGAAGCCGGTCTCGTCCTCCAGGGTGAGGAAGACCACCCCCTTGGCGGTGCTGGGCCGCTGGCGGCAGATCACGGCCCCGGCGTAGCGCACGCGCCGGCCGTGGGGAAGTCGCGCCACGTCGGCCGCGTCGGGAAGGCCCTGGGCGCGGAGCGCCGCGCGGACCGCCTCCAGCGGGTGGCCGCGGGGGCTGAGGTCGGTGGTCCGGTAGTCCCAGCGGATCGTCTCGGCCGCGTCGAGGCGCGCGAAGAGCTCCCCGGATGAGGGCGGCTCCACGGGCAGGGAATCCCCGCCGCATTTGACGAGCGCCTTCGCCTCCCAGAGCGCGGTGCGCCGGTTCGCTTCGAGTCCGTCGAATGCCCCCGCTTCGGCCAGCACCTGCAGGACGGCGGCGTCGAGCCGCGCGCGGCGCGCGAAATCCGCCAGGGACGTAAAGGGGGCGGCGCTGCGCGCCGCGACGATCCGCGCTCCGTCCGCCTCGCCCAGTCCCTTCACACACCGGAGACCCAGGCGAACGGCGAAGGCCTCCCTTCCCTCTACTTCAAAGTTTGTCGAATATTCCAGAGTTCCCCGGGGTGTCTCGAGCCCGCCGGGCCCGCGGGCCAGCCGGCTTCGGGACGCCGTGGCCTCTGGGGTCTCGAAGCTTACGTCACGGCTGCGCCCCCGGCGCGACGCGCCCCGCAGGGGCGGCGGCGCCGGAGTAAGGCTGGCCGGTTCTCGACGAGGCCCTAGGTGGGCGAGGGGCACCCCGGGGAACTCTGACTTGTGCAGCGAACCTCTAGGGCAGGACACTTGTTCCAGCGTGCAGTCCCAGTCGCTCGTCCGAACATCCACGGGCCGGACTTCAATCTTGTGCCGCCGCGCATCCTCCACGATGGTGGACGGCGTGTAGAACCCCATGGGCTGCGCGTTCAAAAGCGCGCAGGCGAACTCCGCCGGGTAATGACACTTGAGCCAGGCGGTGGCGTAGCTGATGAGGGCGAAGCTGGCGGCGTGGCTCTCCGGAAATCCGTACTCGCCGAAGCCGCGGATCTGCTGGAACACCCGCTCGGCGAACTCCGGTGCGATCCCCTTGGCCACCATGCGCGAGACGAGCCGCTCGCGGTGCTGCTCCATACGGCCGCTCCGGCGCCACGCCGCCATGTCGCGCCGAAGCCGGTCCGCCTCGCCGGGGGTGTAGTCGGCCGCCACCATGGCCACGCGGATGACCTGCTCTTGGAAGAGGGGCACGCCCAGCGTCTTCTGGAGGATCGGGATCAGGCTGGGGTGCGGGTACACCACCGGCTCTTCGTTCCGCCGGCGGCGGAGATAGGGGTGCACCATCCCGCCGGTGATGGGCCCCGGCCGGATGATGCTCACCTCGATCACCAGGTCGTAGAACTGTCGCGGACGCAGGCGGGGGAGCATGGCCATTTGGGCGCGGCTCTCGATCTGGAACACCCCCACGGTGTCGGCGCGGGAGATCATGGCGAACGTCGTCGGGTCGTCCGCCGGAAGGGTGGCCATGGAGTACGTGACGCCGCGGTACTTCGCGAGGAGGCGAAAACAGCGGTCCAGGTGGGAGAGCGCGCCCAGGCCCAGCAGGTCCACCTTGAACAGTCCCAGCGCCTCGACGTCCGTCTTGTCCCACTGGATGACGGTCCGGCCCGGCATCGTCGCGTTCTCGACGGGCACCAGGTCGATCACCGGCTCGTGTCCCAGCAGGAACCCGCCGGGGTGGATCGAGAGATGGCGCGGGAACTCGCACAGCTCCGCGGCCAGCGCGCGGAGGTGCCGGTGCGCGGGGGCCTCGGGGTCCAGCCCCGCCTGGGCGAGGACGGCGGGCGCGATCTCGCTCCCGCGGGACAGGAGCCTGGTCAGCCGGGCGAGCGCGGTGTCCGGCAGGCCCAGCGCCTTGCCCACGTCGCGCACCGCCGAGCGGGCGCGGTAGCGGATGACGTTGGCGACCATGGCGGCGTGGTCGCGCCCGTACTTGTCGTACACGTGCTGGATCACCTCTTCGCGCCGCTCGTGCACGATGTCGAGGTCGATGTCCGGCGGCTCGGCCCGTTCGCGGGACAGGAACCGCTCGAAGAGGAGGCCCATGCGCACCGGATCGATGGCGGTGATCCCCAGGCAGTAGCAGACCGCCGAGTTCGCCGCGGAGCCCCGGCCCTGGCACAGAATCTCCCGCTCCCGGCAGAAGCGGACGATCTCCCACATGGTGAGGAAGTAGCCGCAGTAGTCCAGTTCCTCGATCAGCCGGAGCTCCTTGTCAAGCTGCGCCGTCACGTCGGCGGGGATCACGCCGCCGTAACGCTCCCGCGCCCCGGCGAGGGTCAGCTCGGCCAGCCATTCCGCGGTCGTCTTTCCCTCCGGCAGCCGCTCCGAGGGGTAGCGGTAGACGATCTGGTCGAGCCGGAAGGTGCAGCGCAGGGCGACCTCGCGGGTTCGCTCGATCGCCGCGGGGTCGTCGGCGAACAGCGCGCCGAAAGCCGCGGGAGACTTCAGGTCGTGCTCGGCGTTCGGCCGGATGCGCCGCCCGGCGGTGGCGAGGGTCACGCCGTGACGGACGCAGGTGAGGACATCCTGGAGGCGCTGGCGGGCAGGCGTGTGGTAGAGGACCTCCACGGCCGCCGCCACGGGGATCCCGTGCCGCTGGGCGCGCCGGCGGACGCGGGCCTCTTGCTCGACCTCGTCGGCCTCCCGGTGGCGGGTGACCATGGCGTAGAGCCGGTCGCCGAAGGCCTCGCGGAGGAGGCGGGCGACGGGATCCGGCTCGGCCTCGCCGGCGAGGAGGCTCCGCGCGCCGCCCCACAGCGCGATGAGGGCGCCGGCCTGTGCGGCGACCTCGCGCCAGCCGACCCGCGACTCGCCCTTCGGCGAGCGGCGGTGCCCCGCGGTGAGCAGCCGGCAGAGGTGCGCGTACCCCTGCCGATCCTGCGCGAGGAGGACGATCGCCGAGCCGTCGTCCAGCGTGACCTCGGCGCCCACGATGAGGGCAATGCCAACCTCCCTGGCCCGGACGTGGGCGCGGACGACGCCGGAGACCCCATCCCTGTCCGTGAGGGCGAGCGCGCCGATCCCGTGCTGGTGGCAGGTCTCGACCAGCTCCTCCGGGTGTGATGCCCCTTCCAGGAACGAGAAGTTGCTCTTGCACCAAAGGGGGACGTAGGGACAGGCTGCTGAAAAAGGCCCATCTGCTGCGTTGGCTCCCTTCTGTGGTGCTGCGGCGTACGTGCCAAGTACGCCTCGCGCCTCGGCGGGTACCCATCGAAGATGGGTGACGGCGCCTTGCACCTGAGCCTTTTTGAGCAGCCTGGGTGAATACAAGTTCTTCATCATCTGTTAAGCTCGCATGTCACTGGTCGACTGGGGCTGTCGGCGGGGGCTGCACGAAAGCAGTGATCCTCGCGCCGGAGTTCAATCACTCCACGGCGCCCTGGAGGAACCAGCGCCGGCGCCGGCGGTCGTAGTAGATCCACCGCACGTTCCCGCCCCGCGCGCGGACGAAGTAGTACTCGCGATGGATGGGGCAGATCCACCAGCCGCCGGCGATCACGTAGGGTCCGATCCGCTCCGCGGCCGGCCCGGCGTCCGCCGCGCACGGTCGCCGGCCGCCCTCTGCGATCTGCAGGTCCGCGGTCACGTCCGTCGGACGATCGAGGATCCGGCGGACCAGCAGGGGCGTCCCGTTTCGCTCTTGCCGATCGGCCGCGCCGTCCGCCCCATGGTCCGCCTCCAGACGTTCCAGCGGCTCCCACAGGAAGGTCGCTTCGGGGAGGTGTCCCTCGCACACTCGCGCGCGCGCGACCGCCGTTGAGCCGAGCTCTGCCCGGAGGCGCGCCAGCGCCCGATTGGCGGCGTCCAGGTCCCGTCGCGGCGCGTGCGCGAAGAGACACGCCTGCTCGTGGTCGAGCGGCACGCCGGCCAGCTCGGCCTCCATCGCCTCGACCTTTCCCGGGCGCGATGTCTCCAGCCGCAGACGGACCAGCTCCAAAATAGGCTGGGCGGTACGCGCCGGCTGCGCGGGGCGGATCACCTCGTGCCGGACATCCCGCGTGTCGAGGCGTAGGTGGAGGGAAAGCTCCCGCGCCCCCTCGCGCCGTGCGGCGAGCCCGGCCAGCAAGGGATCGAGAAGCTGTTTCAGAGCGAACAGCAGCCGGGGGAGATCGTCGTCGGCGGATTCCAGATCAATCTGGGCCACCAGCCGCCTGGGGGGCGATGCGGGCTGCAGCGGGGTCCAGGCTGCCCCGGACGCCAGATCGTGTGTCCGTGCGACCGGTCCGTCGAATCGTTCGCGCAGTCCGCTTGCAGGCAGCGCGAGGAAATCGCCCAGCGTCGCCACGCCGAGCTTTGCCAGGTCGTCCCGCTGTTCCGGCGGCAGCCCCAGGCGGTCGAGCGGCGTCGCGCGCGCGGCCTGCTGCTCCTCGGCGAGACTCTCGAAAACCAAAACACCCGCGGCCTCGGCGATGCGGGAGCGGGCGACGGCGTACGTGCCGTACCGGGTGAATCCGACGGCCACGCGGGAGGAAAATCCGAGATCGCAAAGCCCGCCGCGGATCGCCCGGCCCCACGCGGCGGGAGAGCGGAACAGCCGGTTCAGCCCGTCGCCGTCGAGCCAGAACACCCCCGGCTCCTCGACGCTGGGCTCGACCTCCGGCGAGAAATCCCGCAGGCGGTCGGTGATCCGGCGGACGGCGCCGGCAATCTCGTCCGGCCGGACGGCGCCGGCTCGCAGCTCACCGGAAAGCGAGAGCGCCGTGGCGTACTGGATCCCCGGCATGATCCGGAGCTGCATAGCCCGCTCGTTCACCCACAGCAGGCGGGCCTGGCGGCTCTCATCGGCCACCACGGCCGCGGGAAAGCCGGCCCAGTCTGGGTGCCGCCGGCTCAGGAGTTGCAATGGCAGCGCCGGAATGTCAACGCAGGCCAGCCGGGCCACAATGAACCTCCGTGTATGTCCAGCCGGGACCTCGCCGCTTGTCCTTGAGCGCCCGGGCGGTGCAGAGGAACCGCCCGGCGCCTGCCGCCTCGCGGTGCGCCTCGCAGCGCAGCGAGACGAGCGAGCCCAGCGAGGCGCGGTCGGCGGCCTTCTCGGTCACGAAAACGACGGCCGCCCCGTGCGCCTTCACGGCGGCCGCGAGGCGGGACTGGAGAGGGATCGGCACCTCGGCGTGGCTGGCGACGAGGTCCAGGACGACCAGGCCGAAGCCGCCCGACTGGACCAGCCGCCACGCGGCGCGCGCCGCCGCGGGGGTGTCGGGCGCGAACACCACTGGGAGCCGGGCGAGGTCCACCCCGCTTTTTTCTGCATCGGGCGGGAAAAACGTGCTCCGGCGGCTCGTGATCCAAGCGGCGGTCTGACCGATACGCTGCACCTCGCACACCAGACTCATGGCCAGGGAGAGCCGCGCGGTCGGCCCGATCCCGGACAGTTCGCTCAGCCGCCCGGCGAATGCCTCGATCCCCCAGCGGGCAGGCGAGAGGGTGTGGCAGATCGCGCGCTGTGAAGATAAGGCGGACAGGATGGCGACGTGCGCGGCAGGTCGGACCATGGAAAGAACCCCGGGCTCGCACCCCGAACGACATCCGTCTCAACCCCGGGAAGCGAGTCGCACGGAATAAATACCATACATATGTTTGGTTTTCAAGTAAGAGTATCGAGAAAGGCCTTGGAGGTCGTTCTGAGGATTAACTGCTGAATTTTTAATGAGTTACGTAGAAATGTCTTCCTTGACAGTCCCGGTTGCCCCTGCTAGCTTCGCCATTACGGCAGAAGAAAACGTCCGTGTGGCGTGAAAAGCAGAGGCCGGAAGTCCTCCGGCCTCACACGCTGATGATGATGGCGCCGGCGATCATCAGCAGGGCGCCGATGGCGGATTTCCAGGACAACGCCTCCCCGAGGAACAGGGCCGCCAGGACGATGACGAAGACGAGGCTCAGGCGGTCGATGACGACGACCTTTGTCGCCAGTCCATACTTGAGGGCCACAAAGTAGAACAGCCATGACAGGGCGCCGGACACGCCGGCCAGCACGATCAACACCCACTCCTTTGAACTGAAGGAATCCATCGCGAAGCCGTCGAACTTCCGCAACCAGAAACTGACCGCGACCAGAAAGAGCGCCATGATGACGGAGCGAATGGTCGTCGCCAGGGTGGGGTCGATGTCTTTCAGGCCCAGCTTGGCGAAGATCGCCACCAGGGCCGCGGTGACGGACGACAGCAGGGCAAAGATGAGCCACATCGTCGGGCACTCCTTTGGGTGCAATGGCGTGGGCGGAATGCCGGCGGACACGTCCCGTCGCCGGCGTCGGTTCAAAACTCCGATCTTCGCAATACCGCGCTGGAAGGTATTCCCTGTGCCCCAGGGATGTCAACGATCGCCGCGGGAGCCGCCCGTTGACGATGGTTGTTGACGATTCGGGCATCTGTCTGCGGGCCGTTTTCTTTGCCGGCCGTTTGTGGTAAGAAATACGGGGTCCTGCCGCGGCGCCTGGCGGCGTTGCGCCATCACGGCCGGCCGTATCCTCGTCGGGCCTTCCATCCGCGCGGGCAGGCAAACGCTTGCCAAGGAGGTCATCGATGCGACGCGTCATGCTGCTGCTCCTGATTCTGTGTCTCGGCCTCGTGATCCCTCCGGGCGGGCAGGCAGGTGAACCCATCAAGATCGGGCTGGCAGCCGCCGTGTCGGGCGGCTCGGCCGCTTCCGGCGAGGCGATCAAGCGGGGGCTGCAGATCGCCATGGACGAGGTCAACGCCCAGGGAGGCCTCCTGGGTGGACGCAAGCTGGAGCTGGTCATCCGCGACGACGAGGGGAACCCGGCCAAAGGGGTGACCATCGCGCGGGAGTTGGTGGAGCGCGAGAAGGTCGTCGCGGTTTTCGGCGGGCTGCACACCACGGTGGCCCTGGCCCAGGTTCCGGTCTGGCATGAGCTGAAGACACCGTACATGGACCCGTGGGCCGCGGGGACGGAGATCACCCGAAACGGCAAGAGCCCCAACTTCGCCTTCCGGGTCTCGGCCAACGACGACTATGCCGACAAGTTCCTGGTACGGTACGCCACGGAGGTCTTGAAGAAAAGCAAGCCGGGCCTTCTCCTGGAAAATACGGCCTGGGGACAGTCCAACGAGGTCGGGCTGATCCACTGGCTCGGCCGGAAGAACATCAAGCCGGTCGGCATCGAGAAGTTCAACTGGAACGACCCCGATATGAGCCCGCAACTCCTGCGGCTCAAGAACGCCGGCGCCGACCACATCATCATGGTGGCGAACGCGCCCGAGGGCGCGCAGGTCGTGAAGTCGCGCGCCAAGATCGGCTGGGAGATCCCCATGGTCGCCCACTGGGGGATCTCGGGGGGCCGATTCGCCGAGCTGACGGGCGACCTCTCGGACGGCGTGGTGTTCCTGCAGACGTACTCTTTCTTCGGTAAACAGAACGAGCGGGGCCAGGCGGTCCTCAAGGCCCTCAAGGACAAGTACGGCGTGAAGGGTCCCGAAGAGGTCATCGCGCCGGTGGGAACCGCCAACGCCTATGACGGCCTGCACCTGGTGGCGTTGGCGATCCAGCAGGCCGGGTCGACCGAGGGATCGAAGGTGCGGGACGCACTGGAGAATCTGAAGGCCGAATACAAGGGTCTCATCAAGACCTACACGCGGCCGTTCACCCCGGATCAGCACGACGCCCTCACCGACGACGATTACGTCATGGTCGTCTGGAAGGGCGGGAAGATCGTGCCGGTCGCGATGAAGTAGGGTGCTCGTCCAACTCGTCGTCACGGGGTTTGCCCTGGGGAGCATGTACGGGCTGGTGGCCCTGGGATACCACATCACCTGGGTCACCAGCCGCACCATGAACTTCTCGCAGGGCCACGCGGTCATGGCCGGAGCGGTCGTGGCCTTTGCCTTCTACGTGGGGCTGGGCTGGCCGCTCTGGGCCACGGTGATCGTCACGCTCCTCGTCCTCGCCCTCCTCGGCGTCGGCCTCGAACGCGTGGCCGTGCGGCCGTTCTTCCGCGTGGGCTCCGCGGCCTGGCTCCTGTCCACCATCGCCTGCGGCATCATTGCCGAGAACGTGGCCATGCTCGCGTTCGGCAGAGACGCCCGGGCCTTTCCGTCGGTCCTGACGCAGAAGCCGATCCTGGTGGGCGGGGCGGGCTTTTACGCCCAGGAGCTGCTCATCCCCGCGGTGGGGCTCCTCCTGATGGGCGGCGTGCAGCTCTTCTATCACCGGACCGCCTACGGAAAGCAGCTCAAGGCCGTGGCATACAACGCCGAGGCCGCGGGGCTCATGGGCATCCACATCCCGCGCGCCGTGATGTTCGCCTACGCGTTGTCCGCGTCGCTGGCGGGGATCGCCGGCATTCTCCTGGCGCCCATCCTGAACGTGGCGGCGACGATGGGGTCGATCATCGGCTTGAAGGCATTCGCCGTGGCGATCATCGGCGGGCTGACGTCGGCGCCGGGGATCGTGGTGGCGGGCGTGGGGTACGGCCTGGTCGAATCGTTCGTCGCCGGCTACCTGTCCACCGGCGCACGCGAGATCGTGGGCTTTGCGCTGGTCATCCTCGTCCTCATCGTGCGGCCCTGGGGCCTGCTGGGCACCCGTCCGCCGAGGCGCGTCTGATGGTCCCTGCGCTTTGGGCCGGGCTCGCGGTCCTGGCCGCGGCCCTGCCGCTTCTCACCGCCAACACCTACTACATCTATGTGGCCAGCAGCGTGGGGCTGCTCACCACCGTGACGGCCGGTCTGAACATCCTCGTCGGCTTCACGGGTCAGATCTCGCTCGGCCACGCGGGCTTCTACGCCATCGGCGCCTACGCGGCGGGGGTCGCCTCGGTGCGTCTGGGGCTCAGCCCGTGGCTGGGCGTGCCGCTGGCCGTCTTGGTCGCCGCAGCGGTGGGGGCCGTGGTGGCGGGGGCCGCCCTCCGGGTGACGGGTCCCTACCTGGCGATGGTCACCATCGCCTTCGGGATCATCGTCGAGGGTATCCTGGTGGAGTGGGTGGCGGTCACCGGCGGCCCCGGCGGTATCTTCAATATTCCGAAGCCGCCGCTTGCGCAGGCGTACTGGGTCATCCTGGCGGTCGCCGCGCTGTCCCTCATTCTGGTGGCCAATCTGCGCCGGTCGGCGTGGGGCCGAGCGTTGCTCGCAGTCAAGGGGAGCGACATCGCGGCGGAGTCGCTGGGTCTGTCCGCGTACTATGTGCGGATCGTCGCCTTCACCGTGTCGGCGGGATTCGCCGGCGCGGCGGGCGGACTCTTCGCGCACCTGAACGGCTATATCTCGCCCGACAGTTTCGGCCTGCACACCTCGATCCTGTTCCTGCTCGCCCTGCTCTTCGGCGGTGAAGGGCGTGTGGTGGGACCGCTCTTCGGCAGCGTGGTGCTGACGGTTCTGCCCGAGTTCCTCACGACCCTCACGGATTATCGCCTGATCCTGTACGGTGGCCTGCTCCTGGTCTCCATCTACTGGCTACCGCAGGGGCTTGTCGGGGCGCTGGCGCCGCGGCGCGGGGCCGCGCGGGGCCGCAGAGGCGAACAGGAGCAGAAAAATCGGGGGGCGGGTATCCCGGCGGAGCGGGCGCGAGACGATGCGCCAAGACGTAACGGCGCCGGGGCGCAGGACGCGGACAAAGCGCTCCTTACGGTCGAGGGGGCGAGCTTGGCGTTTGGCGGTGTGGCGGCCCTAGCGAATGTCTCGATGGAGATACCGGTCAGCGGGATTCGGGCCGTCATCGGCCCGAACGGTGCCGGCAAGACGACGCTGCTCAATGCGCTGTCCGGGTTCTACACGCCGGATACGGGAAGTATTCGTCTGAACGGAATGTCGGTCGCCGGACGGACGCCGTACGCCATCGCCCGGCTCGGCGTGTCGCGGACGTTCCAGACGACCCAGGTGTTCGGTGGGTTGACCGTGCTCGAAAACATCGCCGTGGGTGTCGCCGGCCCTCGGCTGGGCTCGGTTCTCGCGGCGCTGGCCGGCACGCCGTGGGCACGCCGCGCCGACGAGACGGTCCTGCGCCGGGCGCGAAGCCTGCTCGACGCGGGCGGCCTCGGCGAGTGGGTCTCGCGGCCCGCCGACGCCCTCCCGGCAGGTCTGCGCCGCCGGCTGGAGATCGTGCGCGCCCTGGCGACCGCGCCGCGTCTCTTGCTTCTGGACGAGCCCGCGGCCGGGCTCTCGCCCGCCGAGATCGCCGAGCTGGACGCGTATCTCTGCCATCTCAAGGCGACCGGCGGACCCTCGGTGCTCCTGGTCGAGCACCACATGGATCTGGTGATGGCCGTCTCGGAGCACATCACGGTCCTGGATTATGGGCGCGTGATCGCGAGCGGGACGCCGGAAGCCGTGCGCGCGAACCCGGCGGTGATCGAGGCCTACCTCGGAGCGGCGGCATGAACGCCTTGACGGTCGCCGGCCTTACGGTGGGGTACGGTGCCATCCAGGTCCTCCACGAGGTATCGCTGACCCTTGGGGGCGGAACCATCGTCACCATCGTGGGGGCGAATGGCGCGGGAAAGACGACGCTTCTCAAGACCGTCGCCGGGGTCCTACCCCCCTGGCGGGGGACGATTGCGCTGCACGGGGAAGAGATCGGCGGGCAGCCGTCCTACCGCGTGGCACGCCGCGGCCTGGTTCTCGTTCCGGAGGGCCGGGGGATCTTTGGCGACCAGACCGTTCGCGAGAATCTGCTGCTGGGGGCGCTGGCCCGCCGGGAGGGGCGCGATCAGGACAGCGTCGGCGCCGATCTGGAGCGCTGCCTGGGGCTGTTTCCGGCGCTGCGGGACCGGCTGCACGGCCTCGCCGGGGGACTGTCGGGCGGCCAGCAGCAGATGCTGGCGGTGGCGCGCGGGCTTATGGCGCGACCGCGCGTCCTGCTGCTTGACGAGCCATCGCTGGGCCTCTCGCCGCTCTTCGTCCGGCAGATCTTCGCGGCCATCGGTCGGCTGCGGGCGGAGGGACTGACGATTCTTTTGGTCGAGCAGATGGCCGCCCAGGCCCTGGCGCTGGCCGACCGGGCGTACGTGCTGGAGCGGGGACGGATCGTGCTGGAGGGGACGTCAGCCGAGGTCCGCGAGAATCCCATGGTCCTGCACGCGTATCTGGGCCGCACGGATAACGGCGAGGAGGCGCGATGAGCATCAAGACGGCGAACCAGGAAACCCTCCGGGGACTCACCGACGGCCAGCCCGTGCTGGTGGACTGTGCGCCGGCCGCGGAAGCCTTCGGGTTGGCGGATCGGACGGTCCTCCACGCCGGGCCGCCGCTCGCCTGGGACCGCGCCTGCGCCACGGTCCAATCGGCCCTCTGCTGCGCGGTCCGCTACGAGGGCTGGGCGCCCGACGACGCTGCGGCGGCCGACTTGATCCACACCGGCGCGGTCCGCATCGGCCCCTGCCACCACCAGGCCGCCGTGGGCCCCATGACCGGGATCATCACGCCCTCCATGCCGGTGTTCGTGGTCGAGAACCGCGCGCACGGGAATCGGGCCCACGTCACGATCAACGAGGGGCTGGGCAAGGTCCTCCGGTTTGGGGCCAACGACGAGAGCGTGATCGAGCGGCTGCGCTGGCTGGCCCGGGAGGCGGGGCCGATCCTGGGCGCGGCGATCCGCGCGACGGGCGGGATCGACCTCCGGGCGTTGATGGCGCAGGCGGTGCGCATGGGCGACGACATGCACCAGCGGAACGTCGCGGCCTCGGCGCTTTTGGCGCGGCGCCTCCTCGGCCCGCTGGCCCGGAGCGGCGCCGACCCGGCCGCCCTCGGCCGCGTCGCCGATTTCATGGGCGCGAATGACCAGTTCTTCCTGAACCTCGCCATGGCGGCCGGCAAGGCCCTCACGGATCCCTGTCGGGGGATCGCGGACTCCACCCTGGTCGTCACCATGGCCCGCAACGGGACCGATTTCGGGATCCGGGTCGCCGGCCTCGGTGATCGCTGGTTCACGGCGCCGGTGGAAATGCCCACGGGCCTCTACTTCCCGGGCTACACGGCGGCCGACGCCAACCCGGACATGGGGGATTCCGCCATCGTGGAGACCATCGGCCTGGGCGCCTTGGCCATGGCGGCCTCGCCCTCGGTCGTCCGGTTCGTCGGGGCGGGCGGGTTCCAGGACGCCGTCCGTGCCACCGAGGAGATGGCGGAGATCTGCCTGGGCGAGCACCCGCACTTCCGGATGCCCACCCTGGACGAGCGCGGCACGCCGGTGGGCATCGATATCCGGAAGGTCGTGGAAACGGGCATCACGCCCATGATCAACACCGGGATCGCCGGGAAGATCCCCGGGACCGGCCAGGTGGGTGCCGGCGTGGCCCGGGCGCCCCTCGCCTGTTTTGCGCAGGCGCTGGAAGCTTTTGCCGAGGGGCGCCAAGGTAAAATGAAAAACTGACAATCTGAAACCGGCCATTGTCCGAACCGTTGTTCCTTGTTCGGTTTTTCATTGTCGGTTGTCGGTTTTTCATTGGCTTCTATCCTTTGGAGAACCGGATGCGCCAGAAGGCGGGCACGATGCATTTCGATCTGCTCCTGCACGATTGCCGGCTGCCTGACGGGACCCTCGCCGACCTCGGCTGCCGCGATGGCCGTGTCGTTGCCGTTGGGGATCTAGCGGGCCAGCCAGCGGAGCGAACGCTCCGCTGTGAAGGCCGGGTCGTAACGCCCGGCCTCGTCGAATCGCACATCCACCTCGACAAGGCCCTACTCAGCGATCGGACGCCGAGCGCGGAAGGGACGCTGCAAGAGGCGATCCGGATTACGGGCGGGGCAAAGCGCCGCTTCACGGTCGAGGACATCCGCGTGCGCGCCCGCACCGTCCTGGATATGGCGGTTCGACACGGCACGACGGCCATGCGCAGCCACGTCGAGGTGGATCCTATCGTCGAACTGCGCGGTCTCGAAGCGTTGCTGCCTCTCAAGGCGGAATACGCGCCGGCGCTGGACCTCCAGCTCTGCGCCTTCGCCCAAGAGGGCGTGTTTCGAATGCCCGGGACGGAGCAGTTGCTCGGAGAGGCGCTCCGCCGCGGGGCGGACCTGATCGGCGGCTGCCCGTACACCGATGCCGACGGCCATGCGCAGATTGACGTGATCTTCCGGCTTGCGCGCGACTTTGGCGCGGATGCCGATTTCCATGTGGATTTTTTCGACGAGCCGGAACATCTGCACCTGCGGTACATCATCGAGCAGACCACCCGCTGGGGATGGCAGGGGCGCGTCGCCGTGGGCCACTGCACGGAGTTGGGCGCCCTGCCGCCAACGGATCTGGCGCCGATCGCCGCAGGGCTGAAAGAGGCCGGGATCGGGGTCATCACGCTGCCCGCCACGGATCTGTACCTCATGGGGCGGAAGGACACCCACCGCATCCGCCGCGGCCTCGCCCCGGTCAAGCGTTTGCGCGACGCCGGGGTGAATGTGGTTGCGGCAACCAACAACGTGCGCAACGCGTTCACGCCGGTCGGGAACGCCAATCTCCTGCTCATGGGATTTCTCCTGACGGTCGGCGCCCACATGGGGACGGACCGTGAGCGGCGTGAGGTGCTCGATATGCTGACGGTGGATCCCGCCCGGCTCCTGCGTCTGCCGGCGTGCGGCCCGGCGCCCGGCCTCCAGGCCGATCTGGTCGTGTGGGACGCCACGCGACTCGACGACCTCGTGGCCGGGCAGGCCGCCCCGTGGGTGGTCGTCAAGCGCGGGCGGGTCACCGTGGAGCACGAACGCACGGCGCGCGAACCGTGGCGTCTCGCCTCCGCCAACTGATACGGAAGCCGCAAGGTGCGCCCGTGCGGACCTCCGGCGATCTCCCCCTTGACGTGTCCCGGGCATTCCTGAGATGCTCTGGTTTCACTCAGTCGCTTTCCGTCACGAATTCATTCCGCGTAACGTTCTCGGGAGGTGTGCCATGTGGCAACGTGTGAGCATCCTGGCATTGGTGTTGGGTCTGGCCGTGCCGTCGGGGGCCATGGCCGCGGCGAAGTGGAACATGAAATTCGGCCATGACATGCCCGAGGACTCGGCCCAGCACGTCGCCGCTCTGAAGTACGCGGACCTGGTCAAGGAACGGACCAAGGGCGAGGTCGAAGTGAAGGTCTTTCCTGCTCAGCAGCTCGGCACGGACCCGGAGATGGTCCAGCAAGCCCAGATGGGGACGCTGGAGATCGTGCTACCGCCCACGGCCAAAATCGGCGGCTTCGCCGCGCAGCTCCAGTTGGCCGACCTCCCCTTCCTGTTCCCGTCAAAGGAGATCTGTTACCAGGTGCTGGACGGTCCCGTGGGAGACAAGATCCTGGCGCTCCTCGACGCCAAGGGCTTGAGGGGTGTCTCGTTCTGGGAGAGCGGCTTCAAGCAGGTCACGGCGAACAAGGCGATCAGGAAGCCCGAGGATTTCGCCGGAATGAAGGTCCGTGTGATGGAGAGCCCGCTCCTCATTGCGCAATACAAGCAGGTCAAGGCAAACCCCGTCCCCATCGACTTCGCCGAAACGTACAATGCGCTCCAGCAGGGCGTGGTGGACGCGCAGGAGAATCCGCTGGTGTCCATCGTGAATATGAAGTTCTACGAGGTGCAGAAGTACACCATGCTGTCCAACCACGGCTTCCTGGGGTACGCCTTTCTCTTCAGCAAGAAGGTGTACGACGGGCTGCCGGCGGACATCCAGAAGGTCATGCGGGATACGGCGCGGGAGTTGGCCTCTTTCGAGCGGCAGGATACGGCGCGCCGGGAAGCGGGCTATATCGAACGGATCAGGAAGGGCGGCAGCCAGGTCGTCACGCTCAGCCCGCAGGAGTTGCAGGCGTTCGCGACGGCGTTGCGGCCGGTGCACCAGCAGTTCGCCAAGACGATCGGCGAGGAGCTTCTGAAGGAGACGTACGCGCACATCGAAAAGCTTCGGAAATAGCGCGGGGGGCCAGCGACATGTGGGGCCGGATCAATCGGGTCGTGGGCCAGGCCGAGGACATCGCCGTCGGTTCGATCATGCTGGTGGCGACCTACGTCCTCTTTCAGGGGGTGGTGCTGCGGTACGGGTTCAACTACGCCTTTCCCTGGACGGAAGAGGTGGTCCGGTACTCCATCGTGTGGCTGGTCTTTCTTGGCGGCAGTATCGCGGCGCGGCGGGGGGCCCACATCGCCATGGATATCGCGGTCGTGTACCTCCCGCCGCGCGCCAAGCTTTTCTTCATGGGCGTGGCGACGACGCTCACCTTCGTCTTCACGCTGCTCATGACCTACTACGGCTGGAGCCTCACCTGGTCCATCTGGAGCTTTGGCCAGCGCTCCTCGGCCGCTGAGATCCCCATGGCGATCCCGTTCGCCGCCATCCCGGTGGGCTGCGCCCTGATGAGCATCCGCTTCCTGGTCGCCGCGGTAGCGTATTTTCGAGGCCGAGACCCTTTCCAGAAGCGCGCCCACCTGGAGGCCTAGGATGGTCACCACGCTCTTTCTTCTGTTCGTGGGCTTGCTGATCCTGGCGGCCCCGATCTTCGTGGTCCTGTCCCTCTCCACGCTCGGCGCCTTCTGGCTCCATTCGGCGATCCCGCTTCAAACGATCGTCCAGCGTCTGTTCGCCGGCCTGGATAAGTTCGCCCTGATGGCCATCCCGTTCTTCATCCTGGCGGCCAACGTGATGAGCGCGGGGGGGATGTCGCGTCGGATCATTGCGGTGGCGAATGTCCTGGTCGGTCCGCTGCCGGGCGGCCTGGCCATGGCCACGGTCGTGGCCTGTATGTTCTTCGGCGCCATATCGGGGTCGAGTCCGGCCACGGTCGTGGCCATGGGGGCACTCCTCTATCCGGCCCTGGTCCAGGGAGGATACGATAAGCGCTTCGCCATTGCCCTCATCGTGGCATCCGGATCGCTCGCCGTCGTCATCCCGCCCAGCATCACCATGATCGTGTACGGTGCGGTGACAGGGGCATCGGTGGGGGCGCTGTTCGTGTCGGGATTCGGTGCCGGCGTAGCGTACGGCCTGGGGTTCATGGCCTACAGTTTCATTTATGCCATCCGGAAGAAGATTCCGCCGCTGCCGCGGCCGACTTGGAGGGAAGTCAAAGCCACGCTCGCGGATGCGAAGTGGGGCCTCGGGATGCCGATCGTGATCATCGGCGGGATCTACGGCGGCGTATTCACGCCTACAGAGGCGGCGGCCGTGTCCGCGGTCTACGCCATCCTGGTGGCGCTGTTCCTGTACCGCGAGATCGGTTTTCGCGAGTTCTGGGACGTGGTCATTCAATCGGCGGGCAGCACCGCGCAGGTGATGATCCTTTTGGCCGGAGCCTCCGTGTTCGCGTATATCCTGACGAGCGAGCGGGTCACGATCATCCTCACCGAGGCCATCGTCCAGTGGGGCGCCGGGCAGCTCACCGTGCTGTTGCTGATCAATATCGCACTGCTCATCGCCGGGATGTTGATCGACGGTGCGTCCATCATCTTGATCCTGGCGCCGCTTCTCCTGCCGGTGGCGGAGAAGGTCGGTGTGGAGTCGCTCCATCTTGGCATCCTCATGGTGGTGAACACCGCCATCGGCATGTTCACGCCGCCGTTCGGCCTGAATCTCTTCGTGGCGGGCGCCGTGGACGAAGAGTGGACGATGACCAAGCTGATGCGCCCCATCCTGCCGTTCATCTGGGTCAGCCTGATACCCCTCCTGGTCGTCACCTACGTGCCCCAGATCAGTCTGTGGCTTCCGAAGCTGATCTACGGCGTTCGCTGAGCCTGCCTTTCCGACCCTATGCGCCGCGTCCTGCGCGCGCTGTTGACTTCCGGACGCAAAAGAGGGTAGCGTAACGGGAGCACGAGGCCTTTCAGAGAGTGGCTTTCAGGTTCTTCTGCCCGCGAAGGGGGTGTGCCGTGCGCGCTGTCATGGTGTTGGCCGTGCTCGCTCTCGCGTTGCCGCTGTCTGCGTCCGCGCAGCAACAGCAGGTGGTCCGATCGCCCACGGCGGTCTACTGGATGAGCCTGGATACCACGAGCGGCATGGGGGCCGGCGGCGCGGCAGGGATGGTGGCGGCCATGATGGGCCGCGGTGAGACCGCCCAGCGCACGATGCACCTGCAGCTCGGGTCGTCGCAAGCGGCTGCCGGTGAGCCGAAGGCCGGTCACGACATCCCGCCGGGCCTCAATATGGGCCAGACGCTGCCCCTCGTGAGTCCGCGGCGCGCGCCGGAGCCACCGGCGCGAGCGACGGATTTGCCGGAGGGTGTGGAGAGGCCCAGGGGGCGGATGAAGATCTACTGGGGCTGTGGAGACGACGTCCGCTCCACGCAACCCATCGTCATCGATTTCGCCAAGATCATGGCGGGCCAGCAGCCGGTGACGTTCCCCGCGGTGCGGGTGGCGCTGCCGACCGGTCCGGCGTCGGGGCGGAGCCGCACGTACGGGGAGTGGCCGAACCCCGCGAACAGCACCCCGGTTCCGGCAAACGGATCGTTGCGCGGCGATCACGCGGTCAAGGGGAATTACTCGCCCGAGATCCGGTTCTCCATTGGCGACCGGCACGATTTCATGACGCCCGTGTCGTTCGCGCCGCTTCAGCAGACATCGAGCGGCGGCATGTCGGTGCAGTGGCAATCGATCCCCACGGCGACCGGCTATTTCGCGTTTGCAATGGGGGCCACGCAAGGCGCCGAAGACATCGTGATGTGGTCGTCGAGCGAGATCGCCGAAACCGGGGGCGCCCTCTTCGGCTACGTCCCGCCCAACGAGGTCGCGCGGCTCATCCGCGAGAAAGTGGTGATGCCGCCGCAGACGACCGAGTGCACCGTGCCGGGCCGGGTGGTCAAGGAGATGGGCGCGCCGTTCCTTCGCTTCATCGCATACGGGGACGAGTTGAACCTCGTCCATCCACCGCGGCCCGCGGACCCGGCCCAGCCGTGGGAGCAGATCTGGGCGGTGAAGGTGCGCCGCATGTCGACTGCCGGTATGATACTGGCGGAGGGCATGGGTGCGGTGCACGACGCGGGCGAAGCGCGGGAGGAGCGCAGGTCTGGGCGGCCCCGGCCCGAACAGCCTTCTCAGCCGCAGCCGGAACAGCCGTCGGGCGGCGGGGTCGAGGACGCCGTCAAGGAAGGCGTGAAGATCTTTCGGGGAATTTTCGGCAAATAGGGGCGCAGTCGGTTTCGGTGTTCCGGCGGCGCACTCCACATTCAGCGACTTGTCGGATAAGGAGGCCTATCGGTGGCTGCATATCCCGCACAGTACATCTGGATGAACGGCGAATACGTCGAGTGGCCCGAGGCCAAGATTCACGTCCACACGTCGGCGGTGCTGACGGGGGCCAGCGTCTTCGAAGGGCTCCGGGGTTATGCCAATCCCGAGGAGCGCCAGGTCTACATCTTCCGGTTGCAGGAGCACCTCGCCAGATTGTGGCAGTCGATGAAGGTCATGCGGATGACGCCGCCGTTTTCGCAGGAGGAGCTGACGGCGGCCTGCACCGGCATCGTGGCCAGAAACGGTTTTCGCGAAGACGTGCAGCTCCGTCCGACCGTGTACTTCGGCGAGGGGGGGCTGTACGCCTTCACCCCGGACAAGGTCGCCACGGGGGCGTTCATCACATCCACCCCACGCCGCTGCATCCTCAATGACGAGACGGGCATTGCCTGCTGTGTGAGCGCGTGGCGACGCATCGGCGACAACGTGATGCCGCCCCGGGTGAAGGCGGGGGCGAACTACCACCAGGCCCGTCTGGTGAACGTCCAGGCGGCGGTCGACGGCTACGACGGCGCCATCATCCTCAACGACCGGGATAAGGTTGCGGAGGGACCGGGGGCGTGCCTGGCGATCGTGCGCGACGGCCGGCCCATCCTGCCGCCGATCACCGCCGGCGTGCTGGAGAGCATCACCCGTCATACATTGGTGGAGCTCTTCGCGGCGGAGATGCGGCTGGAGACGCAGGAGCGCGAGGTCGACCGCACGGAGCTGTATCTCGCCGATGAGGTCTTCTTCTGCGGCTCCGCCTGGGAAATCACGCCGATCACGTCGGTGGACCGCTACCCGGTGGGCGACGGCGCCATCGGGCCGGTGACGCGGAAGATCCGGCAGCTTTACGAGAACGCCATCCGCGGGCGGTTGCCGAAGTACAAGCACTGGCTGACGCCGGTGTATTGATTCCCGGAACGGATTCCCGCGCCGTTGTCCTTCGGTTCGTCTTCGGTATGCGTCAGCCATCCGCCGAGGCGTTGGCGGAATTGCTGTTGCCGGACGCAAAGGTGAGTAGGTAACTATCGCATGACTCCCGAACAGGCCGGAGCTGTTCAGCTTGAACGGGGGCGGCGGTTGCCATTGGAGGATCGCTTCCGGATCGTCGCCTCGATGATCGAAGATGGGTTCAACTTGGTGGCGGCATCCATCCGCGCCGAGCATCCAGAATACGGTCGGGAGGAGGTTCGGACCGCGTTGAGAAAGCGGATCTACGATGATTGAACAGGTTCTCCGCGCCGTGCTCCCGATCCTCGAATGATTGGGGATTCCGTATATCCTCACCGGTGGAATTGCCGCGACGCCCCACGGCCGGCCGCGTTTCCTTTCACACGAAACGTGCTACGACATCTTAGATTTCTGATGCCCTCGCCGGCGGGGCCGGCCGAGAAGTTCATTGATCCCCTCGCAGTATCAAGTAGTTACCCCATAAATGGTGTCCGGTACCTTTTCCGCGTGGTGCCGGGCGCTGACGAGGAGAGCGTGATGAAACTGCCAGAGCGGATGCGATACCTCGACACAGCGGGTGCGGGCGAACCGGAGGTGCTGCGTGTGGCCACAGGGCCGGTGCCCCAGCCGAAACCCGACGAAGTCTTGATCCGCGTTCTCGCGGCGGGCGTCAACCGGCCTGATGTCATGCAGCGCAAGGGGATGTACCCGCCGCCGCCCAACGCCAGTCCGGTCATCGGTCTGGAAGTGGCGGGTGAGGTGGCCGCGATTGGCCGGGAGGTTGCGGGCATCAACGTTGGGGACTGCGTGTGTGCCCTGACGAACGGCGGGGGCTACGCCGAGTACTGCGTCGCTCCGGCGCCGCAGTGCCTGCCCTGGCCGGCCGGGTACGATGCGCTGAAATCGGCCGCGCTGCCCGAGAACTACTTCACCGTCTGGGCAAACCTCTTCATGATGGGCCGCCTCACCCGTGGCGAGTCCCTCCTGGTGCACGGCGGCACGAGCGGCATCGGCGTGACCGCGATTCAGCTCGCGCGAGAAATCGGGGGCACGGTGTACGCGACTGCGGGAAGCCGGGAGAAGTGCGACGCGTGCGTCCGGCTCGGTGCCACGGCCGCGATCTCTTATCGTGACGAAGACTTCGCACAGCGTATCCGAGAGCTCACGAAGGGCCAGGGTGTGGATGTGGTCCTGGACATCGTCGGCGCGCCGTACACGCTGCGGAACCTCGAGTGCCTGCGCATGGACGGGCGCTTGGTCCAAGTGGCCGTGATGCACGGGGCCAAGGTGGATGCGTTCGACCTGTCCTTCGTGATGCGCAAGCGGCTTTCGATCGTCGGCTCCACGATGCGGCCCCGCACCACGGCAGAGAAGGGGCAGATCGCGAAAGCGCTGCGCGAGAAAGTGTGGCCCGTCCTGGACGCCGGTCGCTGCGCCCCCGTCATCCACCAGGTCTTCCCCCTCGCCGAAGCCGCCGCCGCCCACCGGCTGATGGAGACGAGCGCCCATATCGGGAAGATCATGTTAAAGGTCGCGGACTGAGACGCAGGTCAAAACTACTTCCCTGCTCCAGGCCATCGAGGACGAGGGCCACGACGTCGTAGGCGCTGAGGTCCCGCTCCTGCAGGGCCTGGAGCTGCTTGGCGCTGGCCTGGATGAAGCGCCGGGAGACCGTCGACGCGCTCAGGCCGAACGCGGCAGGCACGGCCTCGGCCGCCGCCGCGTAGTCCCGGCAGCTCAAGCCGAGGAGGACCTTGCGGAACAAGCCGGCGTCAGCGGCGCGCGGCGTCTGGAGGGCGTGGTAGCTCTGCAGGGGGACTTCGTGGTTCCGCTGGCGATCCCGGACGCGGGTGTGCGTGAGCGGGAGTTTCTGGTCAGCGAGGTAGATCGAGCCCTTCTGTTGGCCCCAGCGGACGCAGCCGGGCTGCCGGCCGATGCGCTGATGGCGTTCTCCGGCCAGGCGGACGACTTCGGCTTCCCGGAGCTCTTGGACCGCTTGGAGGCCGACGGGAATCAGCGCCTGGATCAGTGCAACCTTCGCGTCGAGGGGCTCCACGTCGGGGCGCTCGGCCAGCCCGCGCAGCCCGATGTCTTTCACCTTGCCCGGTGTCGTCACTCGGAATACTCTCTGCATGGAGCGGCTCCTTGTTGTGTGGGGTGGTGGAGTTTCTGGCGGAACGCACTGCACCACACGGGAGCCGCTTCGTCAATTTTCAACTATGAGTAGCACACTGCCCGTTCTAGTCCCAGCCCGAAATTAGAGCCTTGACATTACAGGTGAAAAGTCTATCTTTAAGATAGCTGTACTACAGGTGAACAGAAGTACAGCATCATCTACCGCGACGTAAAACCCGGGGGACCGATGGCGGAATATGCGCGGATAGGGAGGAGGAGTCTATACGACGACGTAGCGAACGAGCTCGAGGCGATGATCCATCGAGAGGCGCTGAAAGTTGGCAGCAAGCTTCCCTCGGAACAAGAATTGGCCGGCAAATTTGGCGTCAGCCGGAACATTCTGCGGGAGGCCCTGAAGACACTCAAAGAGCGCGGCCTGATCTCGGTGAGGACGGGGGACGGCAGCTACGTCGTGAGACCAAAACCCGAAATCCTCACGAACGTCGTGACCCGGTTGATCCGGCTGAGCGATGTTACGCTACCGGACGTCTTCGAGCTGCGAGTTGCCATTGAGGTGGTCGCGAGTGGCCTCGCCGCCGAACGGGCAGGCCCAGCGGATATTAAGGAGTTGCACGCCGTCATCAAGAACATGGAAGCCGATCGGGAGGATGTGGACCGCTGGGCCAAAGAGGAGTTGCGCTTTCACCTAACCGTCGCAAACGCCACCAAGAACCCCCTCTTCCCCTGTTTCATCCAGGCCCTGTCCCGTCAGCTCTACACGCTCTTTGCCGAGGGGTACCGACAACCGACGGCTGGCACCCAGGGCATCGCGGGCCACAAGGCGATTCTGCAGGCGATCAAGGCCCGCGCCAAGACCAAGGCGGAGAAGGCCATGTTGACCCATCTCGAGATCTCTCGGGAATTACTCCTCGGGGCGGCCCAGAGGCAGCCGCCCTGAGCAGGGCATGAGAGCGATCACGGGAACATGTAGTGGTCCGGATTCGCAAAAAGTTCAGTCGGAGCGGGTGAGCGTGAAGCCGTGATTACCTCGTTGGACAGGAGAAACCACATAATGCGTGAGAACGGAGTGAAGAAGATCTGGGCGCGTGGCGGGGCAGTGCTAAACGGGTGGTTGTCCGTTCCCAGCGCCTTCTCGGCGGAAGTCATGGCACACGTAGGCTGGGATTCCCTCACAGTGGACCTTCAGCACGGGGTTCAGGATTACCTGTCGCTGGTGCCGACCCTGCAGGCGATTTCCACGACGGCGGTGACGCCGCTGGTCCGCGTGCCCGCCAACGAACCCGGAATCATCATGAAGTGCTTGGATGCCGGGGTCTATGGCGTCATCTGTCCGATGGTGAACACGCGGCAGGACGCGGAGCAGTTGGTCCAGTGGTGTCGGTATCCGCCCGCTGGCACGCGCAGTTTCGGGCCCATTCGCGCGGCGCTCTACGGGGGGTCGGACTATGCGCAGGCCGCCAACGACACGATCGCGGTGATGCCGATGATTGAGACGGAAGAGGCGGTCAAGAACGTGGATGCCATTCTGAGCGTTCCCGGGATCGATGGGCTCTATGTCGGACCTGTGGACCTCGCGCTGAGCATGGGGTTACGCGGGGCTTTGGATCCGACGGAGCCAGCCGTGTGGAGCGCCATCGAGCGAGTTCTCCAGGCGGCAAGGACGCATCACGTCTATGCCGGCGTGCACTGCGCCACGCCCGAAAACGCGGTGAAGATGATCCAACGAGGCTTCCAGTTCGTCAGTGTGATGAATGACACCTATTTCATGACGACAGGCGCGAGTGCCTGTGTTCGCGCGATGCGGCAGGGGCTCGGCACGGCCTGAACATCGAGACCCGAGGAGGTGACGTGGGCGGGGGCCGACTGACAGACGAGCCCGGGCGCGGGAGACCTGCGTATGGGAAGTTCCATTCCTCGGAAGGGACAGAAAGGAGGCCGTTATGCTGAAGCACAGGGCACACAGAGTCGCTAACATCGGGGTGACACGCCGGGACGTCCTCCGCCTCGGCGCGGTGGCCGCGGCCGTTGGACCGTTCTTCCTCCGGCATGCCGGGGCGGCGGAGACCTTCAATTGGCAACGCTTTGCCGGGCAGAGCATCTTCGTGCAGTTCATTAAAATCCCGTGGTGCTTGACCATCGAGAAACTGCTTCCGGATTTCGAGAAGCTCTCGGGCATCAAGGTGGAGTTCGTGGAGTTGCCCGAGATTCAGGCCCGCCAGAAACTCATGGTCGAGTTCACGGCTGGCTCGGGCGGAATTGATGCCTTCTTCACCGCACTGCACGTAGAGAAGCGACGGTTTTGGAAGTCAGGCTGGTATGCCGATGTCAGCAAGTTCCTGAAAGATCCGACCATGACGGCGCCCGACTACGACTGGGACGACATCTTCGCCGGCACCCGGCGAGCGATCACCCAGGAGGACGGCAGCGTCGTGGCTCTCCCGCTCGATGCGACGCCCCATATGTTCTATTACCGCAAGGATATTTTCGAGCCCAAGGGTCTCAAGCCGCCCAACACGCTGGCCGAGATGGAAGAGTTGGCCCGAGCCCTCCACAACCCGCCGAGCATGTACGGGTTCGTCGCGCGCGGCTTGAAGAACGCCAACGCCCTAGCCTGGAACTGGGTCCTCTTCAGCATGGGCGGGAATTTCCTGACGAAGGACCGGAAGGCCTCCCTTGACACGCCTGAGGCCATTAAGGCGATGGACTACCATACCGGTATGCTGCGCCGCTTTGCGCCTCCCGGGGTGGTCAATTTCAATTGGTATGAGTGCAGCAGCGCGTTCATGCAGGGCCAGGTGGCCATGTACCTCGACAGCCCGAATGGCGTCATTCAGTTCGAGGATAAGGAGAAATCGAAGATCGCCGGGAAGGTCGGCTATGCCGTTCTGCCCTCCGGGCCCGGGGGTCATTTTTCCATTAGCGGGACCGATGCGATCGCCATCAGTGCGCAGAGCAAGAAACAGGGGCCGGCCTACCTTTTCGCCCAGTGGGCCACGTCGAAGCCGATTGCCATCAAAGCACACTTGGCGGGGACCGGGGGCGCTCGCGTATCGGTGTGGAATCATCCGACCGCGAAAGCGGAACGGAAACTCCCGGCCGCGTGGGCCGACGCCTTCGCGGAGAGCCTGAAGATCGCGCGCCCTCAACTCCCGGAGATCGTGGGCGTGACCGAGTACCGGGACATCATCGGTCTTGCCATCCAAAAAGCGATCGAAGGGGCGAAGTCCAGTGAGGTCCTGGCCCAAGCGCAGAAGGAGTTTCAAGAACTGCTCGACAAGACTGAGAAATAAGGCATCCAACTGGGATCAGCCTGGTCCTCCTGGATCGGCGAGCGGGAGGACCAGGCAGTCTTATAGCCATGCGAGGGCCACTGACGACCAAAACGGCTCAGCGGTCGCCAATACACCGCACAGGTCCCGCCTGCCGTGGACCCCTCGGCGTTACGCTCGATGTCAGTTCCTCAGTTGCCGGACCAAATTGCAGTCTCAACCCTCACGCAACGGCCGTCCCCCCAGGCGAATGATCGATCCGGGCTGCCACTGGCTGTCCCGGGGTATATGTCTTGAGAAGATTAACCCTGGGAATCGATCCCAATCTTCCCTCCGACAGTCAATGTCCTGGCGATCAGCGTGTCTCAGCGGCTCTCGCGCTCCAGGGAATGAATCAGCACCACCTCGCAGCTCCCCGCGAAGGGGTAGCGCTTGGGAGATCCTGGGTGACCTGGAGGGCTGGTGGAAGCTCCATCATGGACACCGGCACTTTTCAGCGGGAAGGGCACCGGCAGCGCCACGATCGACATGGGCAATGAGGTCGGGCGGACAGACCAACACTCGGGCGCTTGGAGGAAGCGGCTGCGGGACCGTCGAGGCGTTCTCGCGGTCAGGGGAGCGGTCCGCCGCTGCGGGATGGATGGGCTTATCGATAGCGCCCCTTTGCAGCGTGTGACGAGGATGTGTCAAAGTCGGGTGCGTGCGAAGGCATTTTTTGCTCTGGACAGAACCTGAGCAACAACGACGCCAAGTCCGTCGAGCCCATCGCGCTGACGTTCTTGGACCAAGACGCCGTCCGCTGTCTCCAGTGCTTCCTGAAGGCCTACCGCTGGGACCACCAGGCGATGGGTGCGGCGCACCAGACGCTCCTCGCGGCGGCCATCGCGGCGCCGGACGGCATGCTCACGGTGGACAGCTGCGAGTTCCCCAAGAAGGGGACCGAGTCGGTCGGGGTGGCCCGCCA
Source organism: bacterium (assembly GCA_029580855.1). Lineage (GTDB taxonomy): Bacteria > Methylomirabilota > Methylomirabilia > Methylomirabilales > 2-02-FULL-66-22 > 2-02-FULL-66-22. Next base: position 68,478 of record JAKPQH010000093.1, read on the forward strand.
GTACTGCGGTGCCCGGGGGAAAGTCGACAACTGCCAGTCCGGGGTCTTCGTCGGCTACACCAGCGACCGGGGCTACGGCCTGCTGGCCAGCCGGCTGTACCTGCCGGAGCGCTGGTTCGCCGCCGACCACGCGGAGCGGCGACAGGCGGCCCGGGTGCCGCCGGACCTGTCCTTCCAGACCAAACCGCAGCTCGCCCATAATAGGGGACGTTCCAGCTTTTGTCGCCTCGTGGGGGGAGGGGTGCAAGGTGAGTAGTGTTCGTAGCGAGGATGTCCGTCGGGGAATCACCCCTCTTGAAACCCTGCCTTGAACTGGGTGCGCAATTCACCGATCACGGCAAGAGCATCTTCGGTCGCGCGGGCTTCTCGGCTACATCAAGGACAAGACGGTTAAACAGGTTGGATCATCGCATACCGCTAGGATCCTACCGCGCGTTGTGGCTCACCGGTGCGCAGTCGGGTTGTATCGGTTACCAGCGGTGTGGAAGCTCCCGATGCGGGATTCACCGGCTCCAGTCTGCGACCTGAAGGCGCGGGATGCGCTTGAATTCTCGGGTGTTATTGGTTACCAGGGTGATACCGCGACTCAAGGCATGAGCCCCAATCAGGGTATCCAACGAACCGATAGGTGTCCCCTTCGACTCGAGATGGGCCCGCACAAATCCGTACGTCCGCGCCGCGTCTTCGTCGAATGGTGCAATCTCGAACGGCAGGAGGAATTCCGCGAGAGCATCTCGATTCTTCTCGATCTGGCTGCTCTTCGCCACGCCAAACTCCAGTTCAGCGACCGTGATCGCGGATATGCCGAGGTCGCCCGGGTTGTAGCTTACGATACGGCGCAAGAGTCCGGGGTGTTTCCGTCGAATCGAGAAGATACACGTGTTGGTATCAAGCATGAAGCGCATTCGAAAGCCCCCTGCGCCTCTGTGTCGCCGGCTGCTCGCGCTCTGCGAGAAAGTCCTCGGAGAACTTTCCCAGGCTGCTTACAAACGTATCCCACGAATCCCGTTTGGGGAGCAGGAGAACGACGTTCCCGACTTTCTTGATGTACACCTCGTCCTCGGCGAATCGGAACTCCTTCGGTAGACGCACGGCCTGGCTCTGGCCATTCTTGAATACGCGCGCTGTCTTCATGACGAGTCTCCAGTTCTACACATATATACTGGCAGTATATACCACAAGACCGTTGGTGGGTCAAAGCCTTCGCGATGGTCCCACCCTCCATACACACTCTCCGATATCATGACGGCAACGGCTTCGGACTCAATCCACCTGGTGGGTCGTCAGGAACGTGGCCTTCTCCAGGGCGGCGAGGGAGCGCTAGCGTTGCTTGAAGAACAGAACGTGTTGCAGATGAGTCAAGTTTGGGCCGGGCCTCGATCCGTCATTCCGGCGGACGCCGGAATCTAGGAGATCTCCTCGTGACACTGGACCCCGGCTTTCGCCGGGGTGACGAGGTGCATGCCTCGTCGGTCTGAGGCGAAGCCTCGTTACGTTTCGAGGTCCTCGACGGGGGACATGCCTCGCCGGGCGTTGCCGCGGACGACGACCTGCGTGCGGCGCGAGGCGCGACGGTCACCGTCAGGGTCACGCCGGACTTGCTCCCGTTGACCGCTCCGAGCGTCGCATCGGTCTTCTCGACCCAGAAGTTGAGATCGGCGAGCGCGACAATAACATCACGGGGGGAGGGGTCGCTCCCGGCCGGTAGGTCCTTGCGCAACGACTTGCTCGCCGGGTCAGGACGCGCTCCAGCGCGCGAGGGCCTGGGCGTCCAGAACGACGACGCGCGCCCGCTCCATCCGGATGGCGCCGTCGCGCTCCAGGGTCTTGAGGGCGCGCTGGACAACCTCGCGGACCGAGCCGGTCATCGTGGCGATCTCGTGCTGTGTCAGCCGGTGGTGGCAGATGCCGGCCGGATCTTCGACGAGCGCCGGATGGCCCTGCGTATAGTCGTAGAGCAGCTTTGCAACCCGCGCGACAACGCCGCGCAAGGACAGATCCTCGATCATCAGGGTCAGCGAGCGCAACCGCGAGGCGAGGACCCGGATGACGGCCGCGGCGACCTTGGGGTGACTCTCGACCAAGGACGCCACGACCGCTTTGGGAACGGTGCCGATCACGCTGGGCTCGACAGCCTGGATGCTGCCCGGGTTCGAACCGCCGTCAAAGACCGGCACGTCGTTGAACGTGCGCCCGGGTCCCAGCAGTCGGAGGACCTGCTCCTTGCCCCCGGCGCTCATCTTGAAGACCTTCACGCGCCCGCTCACGACGAAACCGAGGCCCTCGCAGGGCTCGCCTTCGACGAGCACCATCGCTCCCGCGTCGTACCTCCGCTCCCGAACCGACGCGGCCAGCGTCCGCAGTCGGGCTTCGTCCAGCTCCGTAAAATACGGGACTTGCCGCAAGGTCGCCGCCATCGCCGTCATGGTCCTGCCTCCGTGTGCGGCGGCTGCTGAAAAAAGGCCCATCTGCGGTGGCCCGCCTCGGGTGGATTCCCCCGCTCCCGCGGCGCCGCGACGTCCGCACGCGTCCGAATGGGTGTCCGAGTGCGCCTCGCGACCCGGATCGCGGGGCGCCCTGCATCCGGCCTTTTTGAGCGGCCTGGGTACCAACAGGTCTCTCGACATCCTGCCAAGCTCCGCTATGGTACCACGGGGGTTTCCGAAAGAAGAATCCGTCCGGTGTGACCAAAGTCGCAGAGCCACACGACGGGGTCGGGTAGTGTCACGGGCGCAGGGTTCCGGAATCCGATGGCCGCTCCGTGGATCATAGCTATCAGCGCCGGGTTCGCGGGACGGACGACGGGCGACGGCTCAGACCCGAGACGAGGGGCGACGATGGATCACCGACGATGGCGGCACTGGGCGATACGGGCGTTTCTGGCGGGCGGCGTGCTGGCAGGGGGAGTCGCCGGAGTCTTCTTCCTGTTCCGTCCTCCCCAGGTGACCGTGGCGGCTGCCGCCATTCGGGAGATCGCTCCCGCCGTCCAGGGAGTCGGCACCGTGGAGGCCAAAACGGTGGTCAGGGTCTCGGCCAAGATCACGGGACGTCTGGTGGCCGTCTTGGTCGACCAGGGAGACACCGTCCGGGCGGGTCAGCTCCTCGCCAGGCTGGACCGGGCGGAACAGCAGGCCGAGGTGGCGCAGGCGGAGGCCACCGTGCAACGGGCGCGGCTGGCGGTCGTCGCACAGGAGGTCGCTCTCCGCAAGGCTGCCGCCAACGTGCAGGCGGCCGACGCGATGGTCGGGCGTCTCCAGGCGACGGAGGGTCTGGCCAGCGTCAACGCCGCGCGGTGGCGGCAGCTTCATCACGAGGGCGGGGTCTCCCGGGTCGAGATGGATGTTCGCGTGACCGAAGCCATCGCCGCGGGGCAAGAGCTGCGAAGTGCAGAGGCCCAACGGCGGGTCGCGGAGGAGGAGCTGGCGGTGGGGCGGGCCAGTCTGGAGGCGCTCCGGCAGGAGGTCCGTGTGGCGGAGGCTGCCCTCGCGGCGATGCGGGCGCGACAGGCGGATACCGAGATCCGAAGCCCGCTGGACGGGGTGGTGGTGCTGCGAGAGCTCGAGGCCGGCGCCACGGTGAACCCGGGCAGCGGAATTCTCAAGATCGCCGATCCCCGTACCGTCTGGGTCACCGTGCACGTGGACGAGCGGGACCTCGCCAGTCTCGGCGTCGGAGATCGCGCGGAGATTTCCTTGCGCTCGCTCCCCGGCCGCCCGCTCCCCGGCCGCGTCGCGCGCATCCAGCGCGAGAGCGACCGGGTTACGGAGCAGCTGGCCGTGGACGTCGCGTTCCTCGAGCGGCCCGGACGACTCACGCTGGGCGAGCAAGCCGAGGCCCGGATCCGGCCGCGGCTACGACAGCGCGCGGTGGCCGTGCCGCTGGGGGCGCTCGTCCGGACGGCGGATGGCCCCGGCGTGTGGACCGTGGTCGCCGGACGGCTGGCCTTCCGTTCGGTGCGCCTTGGCGTCGCCGATCCCGCCGGTTGGGTCGAGGCGCTGGACGGCGTCCGCGAGGGGGACGATGTCGTCGTGGCTCCCGGGCGGCTGGCGGACCGTCGAAACGAAGGGCGGCGGGTGACGGTGGTGCGGGCGCAGCCTACGGGTCGGAGTTCCGCCGGGGCCTGGCAGTCCGCGCAGGCCGAGGAGGCGAAGTGAACCTCGCCGTTCGGGACGTGCGCCACCGGCTGGGGCGATTTCTCTTGACGGCGCTGGGGCTAGGTCTGCTCCTCGGTACCGTCATGGCCATGGGGGGTATCTACCGCGGGCTGGTGGAGGATGCGCTGGCCCTGGTGCGCATGTCGGGAGCGGACCTCTGGGTCGTGCAGAAGGACACCAACGGACCCTTCGCGGAGACCTCGCGCGTTCCCGAGGACGTTGCCCGGACCATCCGCGCGGTGCCCGGCGTCCGTGACGCGAGCGCCGTCGCGTTCCAGACGCTGCAGTTCCGCGTCGGCGCCAAGCCGTTCCGTGTACAGCTCGTGGGCCATCAGCCCGGCGCGATGGGCGGCCCCGCCGCGGTGGTCGCCGGTCGCCCCATGGTCCGGAGCCGCTACGAGATGCTGGTGGACCGGAGGGCCGGCGTGCCGCTGGGTGCGGAGATCCGGATCGGGCGCCAGTCCTTCAGCGTCGTGGGGCTGACCGACGGGGTCGTCTCCAGCTCGGGCGATCCGGCCGTCTTCGTCTCGCTCCGCGACGCACAGGACATCCAGTTCCTGAAGGCCAACGAGGCGGTGAGGAACGAGCGGGTGCGCCTCCAGGCCGACCTGGAGGCGACGCCCGCCGTTGCCGGCGTGCCCGCCGCGGCCCTCGCGCCCATCCTCCAGGACACGCACCTCGCGAACGCCATCCTGGTCCGGCTGGAGCCGTGGGCAGCCCCGCGAGACGTGGCGGCACGGATCGAACGGTGGAACCACTACCGCGCGATGACCGCGGCCGAACAGGAGGATCTGCTCGCCAAGAACGTGATCGAGCGGAACCGCCAGCAGATCCTGCTCTTCCGGATCATCCTCCTCTCCGTGTCGACGGTGGTGATCGCCCTGGTGGTCTTCACGATGACCATGGAGAAGACGCGTGACATCGCGACGCTCAAGATCATCGGAGCGCCGGACCGCACCATCGCCGGGCTGATCCTCCAGCAGGCCCTGGCCCTCGGCGTGCTCGGGTATGGGCTGGGCGGCGTTCTGATCAGTCTGACCCTGCAATACTTTCCGCGGCGGGTGGCGATCCTGCCCTTCGATCAGTACGTGTTGTTCGGGATCGTGCTGGTGATCTGCGTGCTGGCGAGCCTGTTCGGCATTCGCCGCGCGCTCCGCGTGAACCCCACGCTCGCCCTGGGAGGCGGCGCCTGATGTCGGCCATTGCGGCGGAGCATGTGACGAAGGTCTTCGGTCGGGGCGAGACCGAAGTCGTCGCCCTCAAGGATGTGAACCTGACGGTCGAGCCGGGGGAGTTGGTCGCCCTGATGGGGCCCAGCGGATCCGGAAAAACGACGCTGCTCCGCGCCCTCTCGCTGATCGATCCGCCTAGTCGCGGCTGCATCACGATCGGGGGTCAGCAGATCTGCGGCGACGCCGTGGCCACGGTGGACGACCGGCGCCTCCGGCGCGAGAAGGTCGGGATCATCTTTCAGTCCTACAACCTGATCCCCTTCCTCACCGCGGCGGAGAACGTCGCGCTGGTCCTGACGCTGAACGGTGTGCCGCGCGGCGAGGCTCTGCGCCGGGCGCGGGAGTTGCTGCAGAGCCTGGATCTCGCGCACCGTGCCGACACCTATCCCGCCACGCTGTCGGGAGGGGAACAGCAGCGGCTGGCGGTCGCCCGCGCCGTGATCAACAATCCGGCCGTGATCCTGGCGGACGAACCCACCGCCGCCTTGGATACGGAGCGCGGAAAGGCCGTGATGGGCCTCCTCCGGCGGCTCGGGCGCGAGCGCGGCGCCGCGGTCATCGTGGTCACCCACGACGAGCGGATGCTGGAGGGGTTCGATCACATCTACCACATGGTCGACGGGAGGATCGCGAACAACTGAGCGGGGAGACCGGCGGGGGAAAGGCCCCATCCGCGCGCGACCGCGCGCGGCGCCGGCCCGTGTCGGGAGCCGGAGTGGATCCGCTGGCCAAGGGCACGGCACGGCGACCCGCGGCTACCCCCTCGTCGTCCACCCGGCTCCGTACAGAAAGAAGACAATGCCGGCACAGGCCGCGAGAGACACGGTGATCAAAGCCAGCGCATCGAGGTACGCGCTGATGACGTGGTAGCTGTGCCCGAAGTAGTATCCGACCAGCAAGAGAAATAGGGATTTTGGTAGGGTGCCGAGCAGGTTGAACCAGAAGAACGCCGCAAAAGGGATGCGGACCACGCCCGCCGTCAAGAGGATCAAGCCCCCGACGCCATGGGTCAGCTTGCCCATCAGCAGCGTCGCGCCGACATGCCGGTCGAAGCGGACTCGGAGCTTTTCGATCCGGTCCCGGACATCGGGCAGGCGGCGGGTCCGACGCTCCAGGAGACGATGGGTCCCGATCCGGCCGGCAAGGTAGTAGAGCGTGTCGCCGACCAGGTCGGCCGTCACGGCCAGGGCGTACGTGGGCGTGAAGTCGAGGTGGCCGAGCGATACCAGGAGCCCGGAGATCACCGTTATGATGGGGCCTTCGGCGACCATGATGGGAAACAGAAGTACGTACCGGTAGCGGATCAGCCAGCCCACAATCTCCCCGAGCGGAAGAGAAAAGAACGGCAGCATCATGAGGGCCAGCGTGCCGCGGGGCCACAACGGGCGGGGGAGCCGCATTGCGCTCACCGGGGCACGCGGCGGAGCGGTCGGGATGGCGCTGGCAATCGGTGCGGCGCCCGCGCCGGGCGGATATCCGTCGAGGTCCGCGTAAAAGGCCGACCGAAGAGCAGAACCCAAACATAGTTGACTGCGTACCGCACTCCGGTGGCGATGACGCCCTCGGCGGTGAGACGTCGCCCGGACGCGTAGATCGGCAGGCGGAAGGTGAACGCGACGCGACCGACCCGGCACAGGCGCCGAGCGATGTCGGTGTCCTCCCCGTAAAAAGCGATGCTCGTATCGAACCCTCCGATGGCCTCCAGCGCCCGTCGGCGGCAGACAAAATTCCCCCCTTGGGCTATGGACCCGGTCCGGAAGATGATCCTGGCCACCAGCGAGCTTCCAAAGGCCACGGCGTAAAAAAGCCGCGTCCCGACCTGGACCCATCGGGGCGCATCGTAGTAGACGAACGGACCGCTCAGGCACACCAGGCGCTCGTCCTTGGCGAATTCCCCGTATACCCTCGCGAGCCAGCCGGGTGGCAGCATGGTATCGGCATCGACATTGGCGATCAGATCGCCACGGCTGGCGGCCAACCCCGCCTGTCGGGCGAAGGTGATTCCTTTTCTGGGTTCTCGAACGAGGATGGCTCCCGGGTATCCGGCCACGATCGCCGCGGTGTCGTCCGTGCTGGCGTTATCCACGACGACGACCTCGGTCTCCTCGTGCGTCCCACGCGCTTCCCGGAAAACGGTCTCCAGACACCGGCCGATATTGGCGGCCTCGTTGTACGCGGGAATCACAAAGCTGAGTTTCATCCGGTTCGCCTCCCGGCGGGTCGAGCGCCCCCGCCCTCGATCCTGCGCGCAACGACCCGGCACGCCGGCGTCGGGCCGACTCCACGACCCGCCCGTACAGGTCTTCCCACTCGAGCGCGACCGCGGACGCGGAAAAGGCCCGAACGAACGCCCGTCCTCCGCTGCCCAGCCGGCGCCGGAGTTCAGGACGGCGGAGCAGACACGCGACCCCCCGGGCAAGGGCGTCACGGTCTCCGGGATCCACCAGGATGCCGTTGGCCTCGGTGATATACTCCGTCAGCCCCCACGCGCGGGCCCCGACCACCGGGAGTCCGCACGCCATGGCCTGCATGGCGGCCATGCTTTGCGTCTCCGCCGTGCTCGGGATCACGAACACGTCCGACGCGTTGTAGACTTCGGCCAGACGGCGCACATCCGGAAGGAACCCCAGGAACTTTACACGCTCCTCGACGCCCAAGGACGCGCAGAGCGCCTTGAGGCCGTCCTCCTGGGCGCCTCGACCGACCAGCGCCAAACATATCTCCGGATATGCCGCCGCCAAAGCCGCAACCGCCTCGATGGCAAGATCCAGTCGCTTCTCCGCGGCCAGCCGGCCCGCGTACAGGATCGTCATCTCGGGGAAACCGAATTTCCGCTTGAGCCGCGCCTTGTCCGGCCGCGGGGAAAACACGTCCAGTCGGATCGGGTTGGACACCACGCGGTGCGGCGCGCGGAAACCAAAGGTTTCCATCTCGTCGAAGATCGCACGCGCGGGCGAACTGACGAAGTCGCACCGATTGTAGAACCAGGCTGTGTACCGCGCCGCCAGGCGCCGCAGCCAGTCTGCGCGCACGGGAGCGTACCCCAGGAATTCCGTCAGGGGGGTATGATTTGTGCCTACCAAGGGCGTGCCGAGCATCCGCGCCGCCCTCACACCCTCCAGGCCCACGCCAAAGGGAAGGTGGACATGAACCAGGTCGGGCCGGAACCGCCGGAGCCGACGCCAGCACCGGCCGGTGGGCACGACGATGCGCCCCTGCGCCGTCCCGGTGGGGTATGGGAGGGAGGGCAGCCGTGTGACGCCGACGGCCCGCCCCAGCTCAATTTCGTCCGGGGGAAGTCCGAGCCGCGCGTGATCCGGCCGCGTGTACCGCGGGGCGTAGATGTGGATGTGGTGGCCCCGGCCGGCCAACTCGCATCCGACGGCCACGATCGAATCGGCGATTCCACTGAGCTCCGGATAGAAGTTGTCGGAGAAGACGCCGATCCGCATCACTGTTCCCATGCCGGAGGGCCTGCTGGAGCTCCCCGGTTGCGAGTTCTGCCGGAGACAATGCGCCGCCTCAGCATCTGGTATTCCGCGGGAAACATCCGCTGCGCGATGCGGAAGAGGCTATCCGTGATGAAGAACGCGGCAAAAACATCGATGGAATAGTGAAGATGGCCGAAGAGCACCGCCACGGCAAAGATGCCCGCGGCGCCGAGCAAGATGTACCGGAGGGTCCTGTTCTCCCAAAAGATGAGCGACAGGAGGAACGGAAAGCCGGTGTGGCCGGAAAAGAAGAGGTCGCCCGCGAAGGTGAGTTTATCCATGATCCGGTTCGGGTCGAGCACCGCCTCGTCCATGGGGGGGCCGAGATGGGTCAGCACAACGAAGAAGGAACGGATCACGATAAAGAGGCTCACACTCTTCAGAACAAAGGGCACCGTTCGCGGCGCGGTCAGGAGGATGGCCAGCACAAACGCCCACAACAGGAACGCACCATCGACGAAAACGATGTCCACGGGCAGCGTCGGTAGGCGATCCAGGAGTACGTCCCGCACCGCACGGCCCGCATGGAGGGACGCGTACGTGCCCGCGACGTAATTGACGACCAGGCCCGCGATGAGGAGGAGGACGCCTTGCAGAACGGAGCGACGGAAGGCCCGGTCCGACCAGCACGCGCCGTGCTCCGCCAGGCTGGCTCCGAGGTGCGGTCCCCGGGCGTCCGCCGGACACGCCGAGGCGGTGACCGCTCCACGGCCGGCACGTCTCCCCAGCCGCCCGCGGCCCCGCACCGATGTCGCGCGCGCGGGTTTCCGCCGCGTCCGCGCCCGAGGTCGCGCGGCACACGCTCCGGATTGGGCGCTCGCCGCGGGCGTCCGATCGGTTCTCATCCTCCACCCGACGGCGAACGCGACGGCGCGCGACTTGCGGAGCGCATCGGGCGCTTCCATCGCCGCGGATCACAACGCCTGCCCGCCGTTGGAAATCAGAACCGGCTCCGGTGGTGCACCCTATGGCCGGCGGGCTGGATTCTGTCATACCCCACCAGTGCCCACAGAATGATCACCGCGCCCAGCAACACGTCCGGGTACGACGCCCGGTGGAGCGCTGTGAACCCACCGACGATGGGCGCGACGATGAGCGCCACACCCAGCAAGGCTTCGACCCCCCAATAGCCGTTTCGCATAACCGTGTCCTCGTTCTGCCCTGTGCGCCCGCTCCATCCTCCGCCGTATTCGGCGGTGCCACCGGCGGGGCCGCGTGGAATGTTTCCCCGCGTCACGCACCAAACCCGCCGCCCGCCGCCGCGCTTCGCGGCCAAACACGGTCATACCCCCTCGCATAAACCGTACCAGCGCCCACGGATGAAACCGCGGCCGGGAAAACACCCGGGAAATACGGCGGTCGGCGCGGCGTCCCGCGTCTGGCCCCCGTGCCCGCTGACGCACCCGTCGGGACCGAGACGCGCACCCTGCACGGCACGACACGTCTAACCCCGCGCCGTCGGGACCCTGACGGGATGTGGATACACCTGACGCGGCGGGTAATGAGACGATACACCGTGAACGTTTCGCGCCGGGCAGGCGCGTCCTCGCCACCGCACACCGGATCGAGTCGAGAACGAAGGGTGCGCCGACGCCGACGCGTAACGGCGGGCCGCCGGCCGGCGCGCCGGGTTGTCCGGCGTGGAGATGCGCGGCGCGGCGGGAGTCCGCACGACCGGTCAGGGCGACCGTCCCTCCAAGCCGTACTTCTTCATCTTGTAGCGGAGAACGCGCTCGCTGATGCCGAGGGCCTCGGCGGCCTGGGTCTGCACGCCGCCGCTCCGCGCCAAGGCGGACTCGATCGCCTGTCGTTCGATGTCGGCCAGGACGCCCGGGAGATCCTTGGGCAGGGGCTCGGCGGCGCCGCGCTGCCCGGGACGCAGCGTGGCGGGGAGATCCTCCATGTCGATCACGCGGCCGCGGCAGAGCAGGACTGCGCGCTCGACGATGTTCTCCAGCTCCCGGACGTTCCCGGGATATTCATACTTGAGCAGGGCATCCCGCGCGGCCGCGGTGAGGCCGGTGACATCCCGGTGGTTCTTTTGGGCGAACTTTCGCAGAAAATGCTCCAGGAGCAGCGGAATATCCTCGCGACGCTCCCGCAGCGGTGGGATCTGGATGGTGACGACGTTCAGGCGGTAGTAGAGGTCCTCCCGGAACGCCCCCTCGCGGAGGGCCCGCTCCAGGTCTCGGTGCGTTGCGGCCAGCACGCGCACATCGGCCCTCAGCGTCTGGTTCCCCCCGACCCGCTCGAACTCGCGCTCCTGCAGGACGCGCAGGAGTTTCACCTGGAGGGCGGGCGAGAGATCGCCGATCTCGTCAAGGAAGATCGAGCCGCCGTCGGCCTGCTCGAAGCGACCCTTGCGCCGCGCGATGGCGCCGGTGAAGGCACCCTTCTCGTGGCCGAACAGCTCGCTTTCCAGGAGTTGCTCGGGGAGCGCCGCGCAGTTCAAGCTGACCAGCGGCCCGTTCGCCCGGGACGAATTGAAGTGGATGGCCCGCGCGATCAATTCCTTTCCCGTGCCGCTCTCCCCCCGGATGAGGACCGTGGCGTCCGACGGGGCGACGCGTTTGGTCAGCGCCAGGACGTCCTGCATCCTGCCGCTCTCGCCGATGATGCCCTCCAGCCGGTGCCGCTCGACGAGACGCGCCTGCAGGTCCCGAACCTCGCTGCGAAGCCGCGACCGCTCCGTCACCCGGGCCAGGCGGACCAGAAGCTCTTCCAGGTCGAGCGGTTTGGCGAGGTAGTCGGCCGCGCCGTCCTTCATGGCCTGGACGGCGGTCTCGACGGTGCCGTAGGCCGTCATCAGGACGAGGGGGATTTCGGGATTCACCGCCTTGATCCCCGACAACAGCTCGGGCCCGGACATGCCGGGCATCCGGCAGTCGCTGAGGACCAGGTCCACCTGACGGTTCGTGACATACGCTAGGGCCTCGGGGCCGCTCGCCGCCGCGAAGACCTCGTGCCCCTGCTTGGTCAAGAAGCCGCCGATCAATTCCCGCTGCGCCGGCTCATCGTCCACGACGACGATGCGAAGAGATTCCATCGGGATGCGACCTCAACGAAAAATGTAAAACCGACAACCGACAACCGAGAATTGAAAACCGACAACCGACAACTGGACAATGAGCAACGAGACTTCGCCTCAGACCGACGAGGCATGGATCTCGTCACCCCGGCCCCGGTTTTCATCGGGGTAAACTCCAGCCGGGGTCCAGTGTCACGAAAAGATCTCCTGGATTCCGGCGTCCGCCGGAATGACGTATCAAGGCCCGGCCCAAACTTGACTCATTTGCAGCACGTTCTGTTCTTCAAGCAACGCTAGCCCCAAACCAGCGGCCGGCGCTCGGGTGCTCACGCGAGCGGCAGATCGATCACGAAGCGTGCGCCGCCACCTGGCACGTTCTCCGCCCGGATGCGGCCCCGATGCTCCAGGATGATGCGACGGGCCAGGGCGAGCCCCAAACCGGTTCCCCCTTCCTTGGTGGTGAAGTAGGGCTCGAAGATCCGATCCAGATTCTCCGGATGGATACCGCGCCCCGTGTCGCTGATCACGATTCTCGCGACGGGGGCGCCGCGGTCTGCGCTCCCGGCGGGCAGCGTGATCGCGTCGGCGCCAATGGTGAGTCTGCCGCCGTTCGGCATGGCCTGGATGGCGTTCAGCAGGACGTTCATGATGGCCTGCGTGAGCTGCTGCCGATCGCACGCCGCCCGCGCGTCCCCGAGCCGCAGGTCCTCGACCAGCGTCACATGTTGCGCCGCCGCCTGCGGCGAGAGAAGCGCGAGCATCCCGTTGAGGACGGGGGCCAGCGGCTCCTCGACCAGCGTCAACCGCATGGGCCGGGCCAACGCCAGGAACTGGTTCACGATGGCGTTCAGGCGAGACACCTCGGTCTCGATGATCCGAGTGAAGCGGACGTACTCCTGGCGTGTCTCCGGCTCTGCGGGGGCGAACTCCATGCGGAGTCGTTGCAAGCCCATGGAGACGGCGTTGAGCGGGTTCTTGATCTCGTGGGCCACCCCCGCCGCCAGGTTGCCCATGGCGGAAAGCCGCTGCTCGCGGGCTACCGCGTCCTCCAGGCGCCGCCGCTCCGCGAGGTGCCGGGTCTGGGCCCAAAAGATGACTCCCGCGCCGACGATCCCCACGGCGAGCAGGCCCAGGCTGTACCCCAAGATGCCGCGTTGGACTTGGCGGGTTACGTCGGCGAGACCTGCCGTGCTCAAGTCGAGCCGGATCACACCCACCCGCTTCTGCTCCAAGGTGAACGGTGTAGCGATCTCGACCATCTCGCAGTCGGTTCCGCACGGCCGGCGCCGGCTCCTCATGGTTCCCGAGGTCAGGACCTCGCGGATGTAACTGTCACGCTCCTGCCGGCCGACAGTCGAGGGGTCGCTGCTTGCCACGACCATGAAATCCGGGCCGAGGAGCGAGACCTCCACGATCCCCGGTTGCTTGGCCAGGTCCTGGATGAGAGGCTGAAGGCCGATCTCTTTCCGGAAGTTGAGCAGATACTCCGCGTCCGCGTGAACGACGATGACGCCCGAGAAGCTCTGCGCCGGGACGGCGACGCCGAAGGCGCTTCCCTCCCAGAAACGGCGGATCTTGGCGTCCTTGGGAAGCGACGGGAAAAGCCGCGCCGGATCTCCGCGCACGCCGCCCCAGCGGTGGCCCCACGTGAACGGCATCCCCATCGGCCGGTCGTCTTCCGCGCCGGGCGGCCCCGACCTTTCCGGGGAATGCATCCTGCCGTGCATCGGCGGTCGGTGCATCTGGGCAAGACTCCCGGTTCCAGGAGTGTCTCCGCCGCCCCCCCCGCCGAACGCCCGCCGGCCCGCGCCGCCGAACGCTCTGCCGCCGCCCTCGGGGCCGAGACCCGGCGTCGCGATCTGCGACAGGGCGACCGGTTCTCCATGGCGATCCAGCAGCTCGATCTTGGCCAGCCTGTTCTCCTTCACCATTCGTTGAATCAGTTCCGGCGCACGGGGCGAGCGCGCCATGATGAAATCCGCGAAGCGGGCATTGTCGAGGAGGCGCTGCGCAACCATCTCCTCCAGCATCGTCTGCGTGGCGATGGCGTTCCGGCTGCTGGCCTCGAGGACGCCGACGAGAGCGGCGCCGCGCGCCTCCAGTTCGCGGGCGAGGGTCTGCTGCGCGCGCCGCGACTCCATCCAGGCGTAGCCCCCCAACAGGAGAATGAGGAGCAGCACGGTGGCGAGCAGCGCCGGCCAGGCCAGGGGGGGACGGACGCGGCCGGAAACGGATGCAGGCATCGAGGCCTCCACAGGCTCGGGATCGTCTTTAGCCTAACACAAGTACGGCGGAGCGACCATCGGCGGGCGACGGCGGGTACAGGGGCACGGAGGAGCAGGGGGCATGGGCGCGGGGACGACAGAGCGCGGGGCCGGCGAACCCCGGCCCCGCGCCATGGACGCTGCGTCGACTTAGAAGGTGCGGCCGGCGCCGAAAGAGCGCACATTCCCCCAGGGGTTGATGTGCAGGTACTGGACCTCGCCCTTGGGTCCTTTCACCTCGACCTGGTACATGGCGCCGCGGGGCCGGTCGAACTTCACAAACTTCTCGACTTGGTAACCGGGAAGATTCTTGCCCACGTACTCGGACGCGATCTCTTTAGCCTTGGCCTCGTCGATGGCCGTCGGAGTCGCGGGAGCCCACCCCCCCTGGCGCCAACACGGGCCGCCGCCCGGCCCCCCGGCGCCTCGGCCCATCATCCCACGGTGGAATCCGTGCCCATGGTAGGGGCCGCCCCACTCGGCCATCGCTATTCCGGTCACCGCCAGAACCATCGCCGCCACCAGCGTCACAACAAGACTCCGTTTCATTGCTCGATCCTCCTATCCAACGTTGTGAAACCACCGATTGTCCGCGCCATCCTGCCGCGATGGAGAAGCAAGCGGTGTACCAGGCAAAAGCCTCCCATGTGCCGCCGTCCACCAACGGCGGTAACGTTCGGATTCCACAGGTTCGGTCCATTTGCGGTTTACGCCCGATCCGTACCCCCGGCGCTGCAGTCGGGGCGGTGGTTCGACAAAATCTCCGAGTCGTTCGACAATTGTGTCGAACCAGGGGGCCGGAGCAATACCGCATGCGCCCGCCGGGATATGCTCCGCGGTTTCGCATGCGACTTCCGCTTGGCATGCCGAATCTCATGGGGTATTTTATACGCGTACGCGGTTCCAGCCGCCCCCACAACGGCGATAAGAAGTGCGCCTCGGTGCCGATGTGGCCCGCGCGTCTCTCTTCCGTCATGAGGTGTCCGGTAGCCAGCAGCGAGACGGCGCGTTTTTCCTGCTAACCCAACGGTCTGCGCAACAAGGAGGGGTCCATGGCGTCCGACAGTTTGACCATCGTCGACAATCGCACGGGCAAGCAGTACGAGCTTCCCATCCACTACGGAACATTCCCCTTGTACGGGGCCTCCATCCGGGGCGCGGATCTCAAGAAGATCAAGATCTCGGACGACGACTTCGGGCTGATGAGTTACGACCCGGCGTTTCTGAACAGCGCCTCGTGCCAGAGCGGTATCACCTTCATCGATGGGGAGCGGGGCATCCTCCGCTACCGGGGTTACCCCATCGAGCAGCTCGCCGAGCAGAGCAACTACATGGAGGTGGCGTACCTGCTGATGAACGGAGAGCTGCCGACGAAAACGCAGTACGACGACTGGGTCCACGGGATCACGCATCACTCCATCGTGCATGAGAACATGAAGGAGGTGTTTCACGGGTTCCACTACGACGCGCATCCCATGCCCATGCTGATCAGCACCCTGGCGGCGCTGTCCGCGTTCTATCCCGCCTCGCGCAACGTCATGGACCCTGACGTCCGGAAGCTGCAGATCTATCGCCTGCTCGGCAAGGTGACGACGCTGGCCGCCATGGCGTACCGGCACACCAAGGGTCTCCCGTACGTGATGCCCGACAACGACCTCTCGTATGTCGGGAACTTCATGAACATGCTGTGGCGGATGGCCGAGTGCCGGTACACACCGAACCCGACGCTGGAGAAGGCCCTGGACGTCCTGTTCATCCTGCACGCCGACCACGAGCAGAACTGCAGCACGAACACCATGCGGATCGTGGCCAGCGCCGAGTCCGACCCCTACTGCGCCGCGGCCGCGGCGGCGGCGGCCCTCTACGGTCCGCTCCACGGCGGGGCGAACGAAGCGGTGCTCAAGATGCTGCGCCAGATCGGCTCGATGGACAAGGTCCCGCAGTTCATCAAGGATGTGAAAGACCGCAAGGCCATGCTGATGGGGTTCGGCCACCGGGTGTACAAGAACTACGATCCCCGGGCGAAGGTCATCAAGCGGTTGGCCGAGGAGGTCTTCGAGGTCACCGGGAAGAATCCGCTCATCGAGCTGGCCGTGGAACTGGAGCGGATCGCCCTGCAGGACGACTACTTCGTGTCGCGGAAGCTCTTCCCCAACGTCGATTTCTACTCGGGCATCATCTATGAGGCCATGGGGATGCCCAGCGAGTACTTCACCGTCGTCTTCGCCGTTCCGCGCATGTGCGGCTGGTTGGCCCAGTGGCAGGAGATGATCCTGGACGCGGAGCAGAAGATCGCGCGGCCGCGTCAAGTCTACACGGGGGTGGCGATCCGGGACTACGAGCCGATCGAGAAGCGCCGCGCGCGCTAGCCGGCGGCGCGATCACCACGCATGGGCGCGGGGTGGGCCGCACCGGCCCATCCCGCGCGCGGTTTGTGGGTGGGGCGGCGGAGCCGACGGTCCGATGTGGCCGTCAATACATCGTGGAGAAACCCAGCAGGAAGAGGCCCGCGTTGAGGCCGGGGTTGTGGGCGGAGGTATCGGCGTTCGACAGGTGGTGGTACAGCCACTCCGCGCTCACGGTATGGCGGTCGCTGATCGCGTACTGGAGGCCGATCCCGGTCTGCAGGATGAAATTGAAATTGGTGCCGCCGCGCGGCACGGTGATCGTGCCGTAGGAAACCCCGGCGCCGGCTTCGACGAACGGTGTAAAACGTGTGTCGGTCCGGAAGTTATACTTGAGGAGCGCGGCCAGACCGCCCACGTGGGCGGTGCGCCGCTGGAAGACGGTGAGGTAGCCGGGTTGCAGGACGATCTCGAAACTGCCGGGCACAGCGCGGTCGCTCCGCACCTCATGGACCACGCGACCGACGCGAGGCAGGACGGTGAAAACGCTGGCGGAGCGCGGATCGTGCTGCAGCGTCGCTCCGCCGCCCAGCTGGAGCCCCACCTCGACCTGACCTTCGCCGAAAAGCCAACCCGCCTCACGCCCTGACTGTTCGCGGGGCCGGTCTCCGGACGAGGCCGCCGGGAGGCCGGCCCAGGCCAACACGCCCCACGCCACCGCCACCAGCACGGCGATTCGCGCCGTCCCGGTTGCACGCATGGTTTCGTCCTTGCGGCTGCTGCTGTATGCTCCAGACCAACACGACCGGCGATCTCTTCACTGATACCACCCGAAGCCAGAGCCGTCAACGGAGTTGCCGCGCCTCCGGGGTGTCTCCCAGACGCGGCGGGAAGGGCTCCCTGGGTGCGGACGCGGTGGGGCGCGCGGAGGGAGGTGTGGAATGAAGACGGTGCGATTGACCATGGCGCAGGCGCTCGTACGATTCCTCGACAACCAGTACCTCGATGTCGACGGGCGCGAGATCAAGTTTGTGCGAGGGGTCTTCGGTATCTTCGGCCACGGGAATGTCGTCGGCCTCGGCGAGGCGCTGGTGGACGGGGCGCACGGCCTGACCTACTACCAGGGACACAACGAGCAGGGCATGGCGCACGCGGCGATCGCCTACGCCAAGCAGCGGCGGCGGCGGGAGATCTTCGCCGTCACCAGCTCCATCGGACCCGGCGCGCTCAACATGGTCACGGCTGCCGGGACCGCCACGGTCAACCGTGTTCCGGTGCTCTTTCTCCCCGGCGACGTCTTTGCCTGCCGCCAACCCGATCCGGTGCTCCAGCAGGTGGAGCAGTTCTCGGACCCGAACGTGACGGCCAACGACGCATTCAGGGCGGTCAGCCGCTACTGGGATCGGATCGCCCGCCCGGAGCAGCTCATGAGTGCCTGCATCAATGCCATGCGCGTGCTGACCGATTCCGCGGAGACCGGTGCGGTCACGCTGGCCCTCCCCCAGGATGTGCAGGGCGAATCGTTCGATTATCCGGAAGAGTTCCTGCGGCGGCGCGTCCACCACCTCGTCCGCCGCGCGCCGACGCCCGCGGAGGTGGCGCGGGCGGCGGCGCTCGTCGCCGGCAAGACGAGGCCGCTGGTGATCTGCGGGGGCGGCGTTCGGTACTCGGGCGCGGAGCGCGCGCTGGAGGGGTTCTGCGCGGCGTTCAACGTCCCGTTCGCCGAGACCCAGGCCGGCAAGGGCGCGCTGCCCTGGGACAACCCGTGGAACCTGGGCGGGCTCGGCGTGACGGGCACGCGGGCCGCCAACGGCATGGCGCGCGAGGCCGACCTCGTCATCGGTATCGGAACACGGCTTGGCGATTTCACCACGGCGTCGAAGTGGCTCTTCCAGAATCCGACGGTCGAGTTCCTGGCAGTGAACGTCAACAGTGTCGACGCCCACAAGATGGGTGCGCTCCCCGTGGTCGCCGATGCACAGGCGGCGCTGACGGCCTTAACCAAGGCGCTGACAAAGGCCGGCTATCGGTCTGCGTACACCACGCAGGTTCGTGATGCCCGGAGGCGTTGGAACGCGGAGGTGGATCGGCTCTACGCGCAGGACGACCCGGCGGGGTTGTCGCAGACGCGGTGCCTCGGCGAGCTGAACGAGCACTTGCTCCCGAAGGACGCCATCGTCATCGGGGCGTCGGGCAGCCTACCGGGGGATCTCCAGCGGGTGTGGCGGCCGCGGGCAACGGACGCGTACCACATGGAATACGGCTTCTCCTGCATGGGCTACGAAATCGCTGCGGCGCTGGGTGCGAAGATGGCGGCGCCGGACCGCGAGGTGTTCGCCCTGGTGGGCGACGGCAGTTACGTGATGCTCCACTCGGAGCTGCTGACCAGCATCAGAGAAGGGCTGAAGATCAACGTGCTGGTGTTCGACAACAGCGGCTTTCAGTGTATCGACAACCTCCAGGTGAGCCAAGGGATCACGAAGTACGGGAACGAGTGGCGTCGCCGCGATCCGAAGACGGGGTTGCTGACGGGGGATCCGGTGCCGATCAGCTTCGCCGGGAACGGGGAAAGTTATGGGGCTCGGGGCTTCACGGTGCGCACCCTCGAAGAGCTGCGCGATGCCGTCCGGCAGGCGCTGCGGGAGACGCGCTCGACCGTCATCGACCTCAAGGTGACGCCGAAGTCGATGACCGGGGGATACGAAGCCTGGTGGCGAGTCGGAACCGCGGAGGTGTCCGCCAACCCCGCAGTGGTCGAGGCGAGTCGCCGGCAAAAAGCCGAGGTCGCCAAGGCGAGGCCGGTCTGACCCACAAACCGCCCCGGAGCGCCGGGCACCACGACACGCCCGAGGGAAAGGAGGGATGCGCGGCGGGCGCAGGGCCGTCAACCGGCTCGACTACCCCGGTCGTGTCTGGAGGCGTTGCAAGAGCTCCGAGATCGTGACCAGCCGGTACCCCTGCCCCTGCAAGGCCTTGAGGAGATCGGGCAATCCGTCGTGCGGTCGGTCGGTCTGCCGGTTGGAGTGGAGATGCATGAGCACGATCCCACCACTCAATCCCTCGGGGCGGCCGTTGCCGAACTCGAGGATGCGGGCGGCAATCTCCTCGCGGCTGCGGTAGATGCGGGACGAGCGGTCCGCCACCCAGTCCCGGGTGTCCAGGTCCTCGGCGGCGCCCGCCCCCTGTGTCCAGGAGATGTGGCGGTAGCCCGCCTCCGCCGCCCAGGCGCGGATCTCGCCGTTGTGCTCGCCGAAGGGGGCGCGCCAGAAGGGGGCCATGACTCGGCCCGTGAGCCTCCAGAGGCTCTCCTCGGCCCGCCGCAGCTGACCGACCAGGAACTCCCGTGTGACGCCGGGCAGTGTGTGCTGCCGATGGTTCGCCGCGTAGGTTGTCAGATGGGGATGGGTGTCCGTGTGGTTGGCGATCTCATGGCCGTCGGCGGCCATGCGCCGGACCCAGTCGGGGTACAATCGGACGAATTGCCCCGTGAGGAACACCGTCACGCGGACGTTGGCCGCGCGCAGGCTGTCGAGGATCTCGCCGACGGCGTTGGCCTCGCTGCCGCCATCGAAGGTGAAAGCGACCTCCCGCCTCGACGGATCACCGCGCTGGACATCTTCCGCGGACACGCGGGCCGCAGGCCGCGCGCGCGCCGGTGCCGGGCGCTCGGCGGGGGCGGGCCCGGGTGGTGTGCGCGCGGATAGGGGATCCGCCGCCGGGGGCGGGACCGAAAGCGGGGGAGCGTCGCCCGCGATGCCCAGAGCCACCGCCCGCGCGGAGGCGGCCGGGGTCCGCCCGGATGGTGCCAGCGCGTGTTGCGCCGAGGTCAGGACGACCGACGCCGGCGCCCGCGCCCCCGAGACCCCGCATGCGGCCAGGGCCACGACCAGGGCCGTGGCGCCCCGTACTGAAGGAACCCAGAACCACGGCAGGTTTTCCGCGCGGGGGTTCGCGCGCAGCCGCCGGTCCAGCCGGCGCTGGGCGACGGCAGCGCGCCACGACAGCCAGAGCAGCTGCAGCCGCCACCGGAGATTCCGGGGCCGCCGGTCCAGCTCCCAGCGGATCCGGCTCCAGGCGGACCGCGATGCCGTGCCGAAGAGCCAAAGGATGGCGCAGGGCTCCCAGCAGAACGCACGGGATCCGACAAACCGGGCGGAGCGCCAGAGGATCTTTTCCCCGCATTGCCGGCAGCGCCGACCGGCATCGCTTTCTGCCATTGAGTGATCCCGGGGCCAACGCGACTGTTCGGCACCCATGTCCACGAGCGTTCTACGGTTAAGGATATCCCGCAAACCGTCCAGCCGAGAGCCGGTCCGCAAAAACGCCCGCGGGTGCGGTTGCCGCACGTCGGGAACCTGGACGGACGCCGGCGAACCGCGGATGGCGAGCGCGAACCGGGGCGCAGGGCGTGCGTCAGGGGCGGTAGCCGCGCCGCCGCATCCAGGCGACCTCGGCGGCGGCGATTTCCAGGACGCGTTCCCGCGCGACACCGGTGATGTCCGCGACGTCTTCAGCTTCGTCGCCCGGTCGCGGCCGCGCTTCCGCGCCGGCCTCGCACGCACCCTTCCGGTAGCGGCAGATTTCGGTCATGACCCGCTCGACCGTGGCGCGGTCGATCTCCGTCGCCAGACAGATCTCGCGGTGCAACTTGTCACGGATGATACAGAGCTGCACGACGATGTGGCGCCGCTCACCGCCGCAGGGTTCGCACCGCCACAGCACGGGATGCCCGATCTCGGGCGCGCCGACCGGAGGGAGGGCCTCGGTGTCCCAGACGACCTCCCTTCCACACCCGGTGCAGCGCAAGAGGAAATCCGGAAGCATGGGCCTCGACCGGGGCGGGTCCGATTCCCGAGTGCACGCGCTCGCCGCCGCAATTCCCGCACGGCTCGCTCTTCCGCGGGGGAGGCGCACCGCAGTGTAGCCGTGTCATCGGCGACAAGTCAAGGTTGTCCTGCGCTGCCGCTCCACCGCGGGCACCGCGGGTACCGCGGGCGGCGCGGCGGCGTAGGTCGGGAACGCGCGCCGGCGTGGGCCCGCCATGGCCCGAGCGGGGCCGTACCGTCTCCCATTCTCGCGGAATCGGTCCGGATTTTCCATTGCAAAGGCTCCGGAAAGCCATTAGGCTAGGGCGTCAAGCGCCGGAGCGGCGGCACAGGGGTGTAGAGGGTCCCGCACAAGGATCGGGCCACTCGAACATGATCCAGCTGTTCCATGTGTACAAGACATACGCTCGGGATGTGGAAGCCCTCGTCGATATCAACCTCCAAATCGAGAAAGGCGAATTCGTTTTTCTGGTGGGCCCCAGCGGGGCGGGCAAGACGACCCTGCTCCGCTTGATCTTCCGCGACGAACTCCCGACCTCGGGCCAGATCCTCGTGAACGGCCGTAATGTGGCCAAGCTGCCCGATCCGAGTCTCCCGAGTCTGCGGCGCAGCATCGGGGTCATCTTTCAAGACTTCAAGCTTCTGCGGGACCGGTCCATTGCCGACAACCTGTCCCTGGTCTATCGAGTCCACGGGGTCCCGGCGGCCGTCGGGAAGCGCAAGGTGGCGTCCGCGCTGAAGATGGTGGGCCTGAGTCACAAGGCGCAGATGATGCCCTTCCGCCTGTCGGGCGGCGAACAGCAGCGCGCGGCCATTGCCCGGGCCCTGATGAGCGATCCTCTGCTGCTCCTGGCCGACGAGCCTACGGGGGACCTGGACGCGGATCTGGCCAGGGATGTCATGCGGCTCCTGGGCGAGATCCATGCCAAGGGGACCACGATCGTCGTCGCCACGCACGACGCAAACCTGGTGCGGGACGTGGGCCGCCGGACGATCCTGCTGAAAGGAGGGCGCGTCGTCGAGGATCGCGCGTAGCGCGCGCCTCCGCGCCGGCGCCACGCCATGGACCGCCTGCGGTACATCGTCGAGGATGCCCTGAGGAACATCCGGCGCAGCGGCTGGGGGGGCGTGGCCTCCGTCGGCACCATCGCCGTGTCCTTCGTGATCGTGGGTATCTTTCTGATCATCACCGGGAACTTCGGCGCCTTGGTGGCCGAGTGGAAGGAGCAGTTCCAGGTAACGGTGTTTCTGGAGGACGGCATCACGGGGGAGCAGCTGGCGCTGCTGCGGAAGCGCGTCCAGAGCGAGCGCGCCGTCAAGAGCGCCACCTACACCTCCAAGGCGGAGGCCCTCCAGCAGTTCAAGCGCGAGATGCGGGGCAAGGAGTCGCTGCTGGAAGGACTGGGCGACAATCCCATTCCGGCCTCTCTGCAGATCCGCGTCCACGAGGCGTACCAGACCCCGGAGGCGCTCAAGCAGCTCACGGCGTCGCTGGGCCGGCTCGAGGGTGTGGAAGACGTGATGTATGGTCAGGAATGGGTGGACCGGCTGAGCGCCGTGATTCAGGTGCTGCGCCTCCTGGGGCTGAGCGTGGGGCTGGCCCTCGGGCTGGCCTCGCTGCTCATCGTGAGCAACACCATCCGTCTGGCGGTTTACGCACGGGCGGAGGAGATCGAGGTGATGCGCCTGGTGGGCGCCACCCGGTTGCACATCAGGCTTCCCTTTGTGCTGGAGGGGATGATCCAGGGGACGCTGGGCGCCGGTCTGGCCCTGCTGCTGCTCTTCGGCGCGTACCGGGCCACCTTGTGGCAGATCCAGATGACGCCCGGCGAGATCTTCGGCATGGGGGTGGGG